>CAMBMO010000017.1 GCA_945868805.1 Singulisphaera sp. GP187 | reverse complement strand
CGGCACAGGCAACGAAGTGTGATTCGAGTCGATTGAGGGGATTCATATTTGCTCCACGAATAAGGGACCAACCAACGGACTGGCGGAATTGCACACGCAACCCCGCGCACCGGTTCAGTTTGCCACATCCCGATACAAAAGCAAGCGGGAGCGACAAATTGGCGTGGATGTTAGATTCAACCCATGGCTGAAAATCACGCCGAAGCACGGCTTCGTTCGACTGCCCGGACCGCTTTTGACGCCGGACAAGGGCTTCTTCGCCTCGCTCCCACCTGGGTGCCAAGATCGTTCTTACAACCCGGAAGGCGACTCAAACTTCACCCTAATGACCTTTACGCTCTTGGTTTAAATCGAGGCGGGATTGATGAGAGGTGGTTTGGATCGACAACTGAAGCGGCCAACGACAACAAGGCTCCAGACGAGGGACTGAGTTGGGTGGTCCACGAGAAACACAGGTTCCTGCTTCGCGACGTTGTCGCTGAAATCGGCTCAGAGATTGTTGGCCAAGACATCTGGAAGAAGTATGGCAAGTGGCCGGTCTATTCGAAATTCTTCGACAACATGGGGCCGATCCCGCATCACATGCACCAGAGCGATGCGCAGGCGAAATTGGTTGGTCTTGAAGGTAAGCCTGAGGCGTACTACTTCCCGCCCCAGCATAACAACGTCGGCAACAACTTCCCGTACACCTTCATGGGGTTGGAGCCTGGCACGACGCGCGATGATGTGCGCAGGTGCATCAGCAACTGGAACAAGGGCGATAACAAGATCACCGCACTCAGTCGGGCGTACGAACTGGAACTCGCAACGGGGTGGCTGATACCGCCTTCGATCTTGCATGCGCCAGGATCTCTGTGCACCTACGAACCGCAGTGGGGGAGCGATGTCTTTGCGATGTATCAGAATCTCGTCGAGGGTCGGGAAGTGCCAAGACAACTGCTCGTGAAGGACATGCCAGCGAACAAGCACGATGACATCGACTTCATCGTCGACCAACTCGACTGGAATGGAAATGTCGACCCGAACTTTAAATCGAATCACTTCTTGCGACCAGTCATCGACACGCAGGATGACGCGCACTGCGACAAGTGGATCGTCTATGGTCGCATCGAGGGGGCACAATTGTTTTCGGCGAAGGAATTGACCGTGAAACCAGGGGCGAATGTGACGATCAAGGATCGCGGCGCGAATTCAATCATCGTCGTGCAAGGGACGGGACGAATCAACTCGATGCGATTGCACTGCCCCAAACTGATTCGCTTTGGCGAGATGACAGAGGATGAGGTCTTTGTGGCGGACCCAGCGGCACGTGCGGGAGTTCGATACGAAAACACGAGCGAGACTGAGGACTTGGTCGTTCTGCGATACTTCGGTCCAGAGGTCAACCCACAGGCACCCAACTTATGAAGAATCCATCCCATCAACTTCCCAATCTTCACAACGCACTTTGGCCAGGGATCGTTGGCAAGGGATCGCCGGGGTCTGAGCCGATCATTTCATTCGACCGGATGCTTGATTACACCGCACGCGCATCCGTCGGCGGAGTCAAGTTCGACGGTGTCGACGTCTTTCTCTTTGATCCGCATATCGGCATTGACTCAAGCGACGATGAGCTGAAGCGTGTCGCGGCGAAGGTCGCCAATCGAGACCTCGTCATCGGTTCTCTCGTCGCACCGGTCTGGACTCCGACGGGCGGGGGATCTGCGATGGGATCGACATCAGATCGCAAGAAGTTCTTGGGGCAAGTCAAGAAGGCATGCCGCATCGCGGGGAAGTTTCGAGATTTCGGTGTGCGTCACTATGGTGTCGTTCGTATCGACTCGGCAGATTCGCCGGCCAACTGGAACGCAGATCCGAGGGGCAATACAAAGAAGGTGATCGCCACATTTAAGGAGGCCGCAAAGATTGCGCAGGGGCAGGGTGAACGACTCGCGGCCGAGGGCGAAATCTGCTGGGGCGGCACGCACGGATGGAAGTCGATGCTCGATGTGCTCGAAGGCGTTGGCATGCCCGAAACGCTTGGATTTCAAGCTGATATGGCGCATACCTATCTGTACTTGCTCGGACACAACGCGCCAACGCAGGCGCTCCTGCAGCCACGCCACACTCAGGCGCAGTTCTGGGTCGCGTACAAGGCTCTGACCGATGCGCTCCGTCCGTGGACGATCGATTTTCATATCGCACAGAACGACGGCACCGTGCACGGATCTGGCACGCACGACAAGACGGGGCGACACTGTCTGCCCTTTGATCCCAAAGGCAAGCTCGACATCGTCAAGGCCGCGGGGTACTGGCTTACCGAGAGCGATCGTCCGCTCGCGCGATTCGGTCACATTTGTTGGGATGGTTGCATGTTCTCAAATGCCGTGATGGCGAAGCCAAAGACATGGCACGACATCCTGACGGTGATGATCGAAGTGCGCGATGCACATGGGCAGGCATGGTGAGCGAAATGACGAAGGAACTGCGCATTGCGATGATTGGATACGGATTCATGGGGAAGGCGCACTCCAACGCCTATCGCCAAGTCGGTCAGTTTTTTCCGTCACGATTTCAACCAGTCTTGCAAGTGCTCTGCGGCCGCGATGAGGCGAAGGCAAAGGCATTTGCTCAGGCTTGGGGTTACAAGCATGTCGTGACTGACTGGCGCGAGGTGATCGCGCGCGATGATGTCGATGCAGTGGACATTTGCACACCGAACAACTCCCATGCAGAGATCGCCATCGCTGCCGCGAAGGCAGGGAAGATGGTGCTCTGCGAGAAGCCACTTTCGATGGATGTCGAAGAAGGCGAGCGAATGGTGCGGGCGATCGAATCTGCAGGCGTCGCAAACACCGTTTGGTACAACTATCGGCGCATCCCTGCGGTCACGATGGCGAAGCAACTTATCGGCGAGGGGCGACTGGGGAAAATATTTCATTTTCGAGCGCAGTTTCTGCAGGATTGGACGATCAGTGCGGACCTGCCACAGGGAGGTGCGGGGCTCTGGCGGCTCGACGCGAGCGCCGCTGGTTCTGGAGTGACTGGCGACCTGCTCGCGCACTGCATCGACACCGCGCAGTGGCTCAATGGTCCGATCTCGCGCGTCGTCGCGCGCACTGAAACATTTGTCAAAGAGCGCGTGCACATACTGTCGGGCAAGATGGAGCCGGTCGGTATCGACGACGCGTGTGAGTTCATCTGCGACTTCGAAAATGGATCTCTTGGCAACTTCGAATCCACTCGATACGCCCGCGGCCACAAGGCGAAGTACTCCTTCGAGATCAATGGCGAGAACGCGTCGATTGCGTGGGATCTGCACGATCTGCATCGACTGGAGTACTTCGATCACCGTGACCAAAGCAGCCTGCGCGGTTGGCGATCAATCCATGTCACCGATGGTGATCATCCATACATGAAGCAGTGGTGGGTGCCCGGTCTCGCCATCGGATACGAACACTCATTCATCCATCATGTCGCGGACTTCTTGAAATCTCTCGAGTCCGGCGCACCTGCGCATCCGACATTTCGCGAAGCGCATGAGACTGGAAAGGTGTGCGCGGCGATCCTCAAGAGTGCCAAGAGCGAGCGGTGGGAACTGACTGGTGCCAGCGAGATTCGCTAGCGTCAGCTCCACGCACTGAGAAGCGCCGCGAGGTCTGGCGCGTTCACGGTTCCGTTGTTGTCGATATCTCCTGGGCCCGAGCTTCCCCACGCGGCGAGCAGGAGTCCGAGATCCGCTGAGTCAACGAGTCCGTCGCCATTAAGATCGGCTGGATTGGTGGGAGTTCCACTCGGTCCCTGAATCGCGAGTGCGACCGTTGGGTTCGTCCCTGGACGGAAGAGTCCGATTGTTCCGGTGGCAGCGGTCGGTGGTTGGTTGGCGTCGAACCAGAAGTTGTACATCGTGCCGAAGCGGAGTGCGTTTCCGTTGGCACTGACCGCGTAATCGCCACCTGTCCATGTCACTGATCCAGCTGCGACCGCCGTCGTCCAATTTGTTCCCGAGAACGGATCGCCCGAGTGATAATCGATGTCCTTGAATCCGGCATTGGTGATCGTTGTTCCCGTTGGAACCGGAACGCTGAAGGAGCGACCACTGCGGTGACTGCTGATATTTTGGATCGCGTACTCGTAGTGCCAAGTTCCATTCGTATTGACGGTCACGAGATATCCCACAATGAACCGCCCGTCGGCGTCGACATCAGCGTTGACGAGTGTGACCGCAGGGGTGTACGAACGCCACGCAGCGATCGCTGGCTGCTGTTGGATCGTCGCTCCCGACATTGTCACTGCGTAAGCCCCGCTCGTAAGTGCGCCGACTGTGAATGCGCGCCATGATCCATTGTTGTTGTCGTTGCCCGCGGCGGCATCGCCCGGATGGATGTACTGGGCTTCCGCGAAATAGGTGGCACCGGCATTCATCGCAGGGTTCAAGTCGTTCCCATTCACTTGGATTCGTCGTCCAATCGTCGCAGCTGCGCCTGGCATCCCTTGATTGATCTGTCCGGGAAAGACCCCAGTCGCCGCGTTGACTTCTGATCGACAACCAAGACCACTCTGGCTCCCATTGAGCCCAGAACTATAGGGATCGGAACATCCGATACCGAGCCATGTTCCACTCGATGAGGGCGTGCATGCTCCGCAGAGCGAGCCTTGGAGCGCAGTGAAACCATGCTTTCCCCACCCCATTCCAATTTGCTCGCAACGGCCACCCTTGATGCGGTAGAAGTTCTGAGGGATGAATGGGTGAAGGTTGCTCGGTGATGCGAACCAATCGAGCAATGCGTCGCCGATGTTGCAACTCGTCGTCCCGATCGCATACGCCATGATTGTTTGGCCGCTGACAACGACACTGCCATACTTCGATACATCCGGAATTGCGCCCACGATGACATCTGGACCAATGCCACCACCGCCACCACCACCACCCGAACCACCAAAGGAGATCACGAGTGCGCCGACTCCGGCGTCGCCGCTGCCGTAACCGCCAATTGCGATCCGATAGGTGGTATTGGCGACGAGGGATCCCGTCGCAGTACTTTGGTAATTGCACGCGTCGTCATTACAAGCGACCGGAACCTGATTCGCTCCGCATGTCGCAAGGACGGCGATGCGCGTATCCCAGGTCTCTTGGTCGCAAGTCGAAAAGGTGTGGTTGCCCGTCTCGAGGGCGGTGAATGTGAAGTAGTTCACCTTGTAGATCGTGTGTGTGCTGCACCCAGCCCCAGCAGTCACGACGAGCGATGCAGTTGCAGACGCCGTGTTGAAGGAGTTTGTTCCGATGAGCGCGGAAGGTGCACTATTGCAATCGGTGCCCGCGCCCGCGACGCCGCCATCACCTGGCAACGCATGGGCTGGGCTCTCCAGCGTTGCTCCGTAGTGTCCGAGCACGAAAGCACAACCAGAAAGTGCGAGCGCTCCAATTGTTGCCGAGGTCAGTTTCATCGCGTATTCCTTCGTGTTAAGAACCCATCACCAGACAAGCATGATCCAGCATGATCCAGCATGATCCGAGTAGCGAGATCCTAGTAACAATCGCGTCCAACCCGTCATCGATTCTGCGAGTGCGTTACGGACAGCTTCCCCAAGCACCCAGCACGATGCCCAGGTCTGCGCCATCGACGTAGAGATCGCCGTTGACATCGGCGGTGCAAGTCACGGCACAGCTCAGCGAAAGTGATCCGGTTCCACTCGTCGATCCAGGCGAACCGACTCGCACATACCAGACGCTTCCGGCAATCGCAGTCCAGGTCGCCTTGCTCGTAGAGCTCGCACATCCAGCAGCATTGTCCGAGCATGCGCTGACGACGGTCGTCGTGCTCGGGCAGATCGTTCCACTGTAGACCGCGATGCGCGTGTCGAACGTAGCACTGCCGCAGGTACTCGCTGTGACAGTGCCCGAGCATGCGGCGGTGTACTTGAACCAGACATCCTTGTTGATGGCGACTCCGCCACCTTCGTTGCACGATGCGGGAAGCGTCGGCGTCACAGTCGTCGCTTCCTGCGACAAGGAGAGTCGAGAAGGCTGCCGAGTTGGCGGCGACATCCCACCGTCCGTATCCATCGTCACCCCCAGGGTTCGAGCACGAGCTCGCGCCACATGTCAGCACGCCGTACATCTTGTGATCGGAGTTCCGATAGATCGCGCTCCCGGACGAACCGCCCTCGGTGATGCCACTGTTCCAAGTGAGCGAATTCCAGTTGCTTTGCGGCGACCCGCAGTTCAACGATCCAGAGTTCTTCGACCCGAACGAGATTGCCTGAGCAGTACCGCTCGGGTGGTGAAGCCCCGTCGATGCGGTCCCCGTTGCCGGGTTCGTGTTGGTCCAACCCGCCCAGTAAACGCCCGTCGGAAGCGCGCCGTGAGCCATCAGCAGGGTGCAGTCGCTCGTTGCCGAAGTTGCCGTGACGTCTGCGGCCGACACGGTCGTTCCCGCAGAATTTCCGCCAGTGCAGGCAGAACGATTGAAGAAGACGAATTGAGCGCTGGTGGCTTCTGCAGCAGAGCTGATGCAATGATTCGCAGTCGAGAAATAGGGGGTTTCGTCCGCGGAAGTCGTCGCGATCAACTGGGTCGAGCAGAAATAGCCGCCGCCCCCGCTCGTAAATGTCAGTTTGCATGTGGCATTCGATTCGTTGAGCCACGCTGGGTAGCACGCTGGATTCAATGAACATGTTCCGCCGAGTTGCTGGAAGACACCAAAGACATCGCGGTATCCATACCCGTTGGCGATGGACGCGAATGGCAATTCCTGCACGGTATGTCCCGTCGGGACAAACCACTTGTCACTTCTTCAGCGGTTGTGCAGAGGGAACGCCCGATTCGAGGTAGGCCAGCAGGTCGAGGATTTCGTCGCGAGTTCTCGAACTCACGAGTCCGGGGGGCATGTTCGAGGTTGAGATCAGCGAGAGTTTTCCAATCGAATTCTTCGCAACTTGCTCAGTATCTTCGCTCAGCGGATTCGTCCGCACTTTGAGAAAGCCAGCCGAGTCGCCGACAATTCGTCCGACGACGATCGATCCGTCGTTCAACTCGATCAGCGTGTCTTTGTACTGGTCAGAGACGACTACCGAAGGATCCAGGATCGCGGTCAAGATGTCCTGCCGCGAGAATCGACCGGCGAGACCGGAAAGGTCAGGTCCAACCGTCGATCCATCGCCCGCGAACTGATGACAGAGAATGCAGGTCGCCTCGCGAAAGATGCGGGCACCACGCGCGATGTCGCGTGCCGGGTCGCCGGCGCTTGATGAATGGAGTACGTCTGCGAACTCTGCGACTTTCCAGTCATGCAGTGTCGAGTTGGTCGTCGCGAATGCGGGGGGCAGCACAGTCGCGGGTCGCCCATCGCTGGTGCTTGTCGCAGTCGCTGGCGGTTCGCCCACCGACGCTCTCGCATCACTCTTGACATGCTCGATGAATCCGCGAAGGCTGAATCCACCGGCACGGTCGTTCGCACCAGTGAGCCACTGCCAGTACCGCGCCCGCTGATCGGTCGTCCAGCCTTCCTTCACATGTCGAAGGAGCGACACATATCGCAGCGCTTCGCTTCGATTGGGTGCGCGTTCAAGCGCAGCCATCGCGAGCGGAATCGTTGCGGGCATACCTAGGGCACCGCCGAGTTCGAGAGCAATCCATGACGCGGGACCATCTCGCGTTGGCGATTGTGCCACTCGTTCGAGCCCGAGTTTCGCGATTGCGAGAACGTTTGGATCCGTCGCGAGTTCGCGGTGTCGAGCGACTGCGACCTCGGCAACACGCATTGAAACGATCGCATCGTCGTCCGACTCTGGTCCAGACTCTGCGGCGATCCTGCATGCGACCTTTGCGTCGTCAAGACCGCCCACTCGCACGAGCGCGAGCGCGCCTGCGAGTTTCGCACGCCGCGAGGGAATCGTCGCGACCAGCTCGCGCCACGAATCGATGGGGTGGTGTTCGAGCGCGACGCGTGCGGCATCCTGAATGAATCGATCTGGATGACCGAGACCATCTATGAGAGTGGGCACCGACTGCGTTGCCATCGAGTTTCGTTTCGCACGCAGATTGACGCTCATCGGGCTCTGAGGAGTTGCTGTGGCGACCGCTGTCGTTGGCGCGTTCGCGCGCACGCGATAAAGCCCGCTTTGGGTTCCTCGTCCGCCGGTCACGATGTACATCGCTCCGTCAGGGCCCCATGCCATGTCCGCAACGGGCATCGGTCGACCCGAAATGAATGGTTGCCACTGCGCGGAGTAGGTCGATCCGCTGGGTGTCACTGTCACCGCGAGAATGCGCCCATATGTCCAGTCCGCCGCGAAGATCATTTCATTCCATGGGGCGGGAAACCCGCCATCGCATCCTGCAAGCATCCCAGTGGGGGAAGCAGAGTCCGTCTCGCACGCGGGCGGGAGAGTGTCTGGATACCAATCAGGCATAGCGGCACTTCCGCTGCGCCATCCATAATCGCCGCCTTTCACGACGTGAACGACTCGTGGCGCGCGATACCAGGGTGCGCCGATATCCCATTCCATGTCGCTGTCGTAGGTGAAGAGTTCGCCATCGGCGTTGAAGCAGTGGTCGTATGCATTTCGGAATCCGCCGGCGAAGACGGTTGGTGCTTCGTGGGTGGGATCTTTGGATGGGTCAACCCGAAGCACGATTGCGCCCGGCGAATAGACCCCGACCGCGTGTCCGCGCGGATCCCACATGCGAGCATCGATTCGATCCTCGCCGAAGTGATCGTGCGGAGAACCCGTCGCGCGCCCCGGCGTCTCGTCAGTGGAATACTGCACGATCGAAGGCGCAACTTTTGTGTGATTTCCGAGCGCGATATAGAGAGCGCCATCGGGACCTCGCACAACTGCGTGCGGACCATGCTCACCCGCATCGCCTTCGTAAGGAACGATGCATGTTGCATCTTCAAATGTCGAGTTTCCATCCAAGTCGCGCACTCGCCACAGACCGGTTTTTCCGTCGGGACCGATTCCATTCGCCCAGAGTGCGCCATCGACGAAACAAAGACCCTGCGCGCCACGAATCGGCGTCTCGAATGGACGAACTTCGATCGATCGACCAGTCCAGATACTTCCATCGTCATTGCAACTGATACCTGGGATCCACGCGACCACGAATCCCCCATCTTGGGGCGAGATCACTGCACGCCCGAGGGCATCGAATGTCATGCAGACCCAACTGCCTTGTCCCGCTTGCGCACTCGCGAGAAGTTCGGCGGAAAATCCTGCGGCAATTGTCAGCGACGCGACTGGCGGAGCGGAGAGAAGAGGCTGGACTGTCAGATCGCGAAAACGGACTTCCATCGGCGGCCCCTGATGGAGTTGAAACGCCAGCAATCCGTCGCGGCGAAATCGCGATGCATCGCCGTCGGTCACATCGCACATCAGCACATCGTTGATCCAGTGACGGACACGCGTGCCCCGCGCTTCGATTCGATAGTCGTTCCATTCGCCAGTGCGGATCGACTTGCGCAAGACCTCGTCCGGCGCGAATTGCGCGATGACCCGCTTGCCCGCTGGCGAGTATTCCACTTGCTCACCTCGCGCGCTCATCAATTCCCTTCCGACACCTTCATAGAGCACGCCCGAGTAGCTATTGTTCGCGTCGAAGTCTGCTTGAAATCCACGCAAGTCGTGCTGTCCGTCCGCGCGGGAACTGCGATAGTGAATTCCGCTGTTTCCGCCGTTGAGTTTGATCTTGCAGCGAAGGTCGAAATCTTGCGGCATGTCCCCCGACCACACGAGGTAGGTGCTCGTCGTCAAGGGATGCTCGAGGGTCGAACGACCGACGATGGATCCATCATCAACGCTCCAGTACGAATTGTCTCCCTCCCATCCGTCAAGCGTTGTGCCATTGAAGGGAGTGATCCCGCTGTCATCCGCGGTAGCGAGGGGAGCGAGGAGAAGGCATGCGACGATTGAAAGACTTGTATTCACGGTGAGGGCTTTCGGAACCAGAGGAGGTGTTGGAGGGGAAGGACCGAGTCGTTTCGTTCGAAGACCAGCCCCGCCGCTTCGAGTTCGATGCGCGCTTGCGCTTCGGTCATCTTGTGGAGGGGTTTGATAGGGACTTCGGGATCTTCGCCTCGATACTCGACAAGCGCAACCCGCCCATCATGGCGTAGCGAACGCACAATCGACTGCAGCATTTCGTGCGGATGATCGAATTCATGGTACGCGTCGACGAGGAGAATGAGATCAACACTGCTCTGCGCGAGGCAGACATCATCCACTCTGCTCAGGATCGGGGAGATGTTGCCAATGCCGTCCACTCGTGCGCGGGCGGAGAGAAACTCGATCATTTCGGGTTGGATGTCGACGCCGTAGGCAGTTCCGCTCGGGCCGATGGCGCGAGCAAGTGGAATGGTGAAGTAACCGCTCCCCGATCCGATGTCCGCGACATCGAGTCCATCGCGCAATTGCAACGCTGTCATCAGCAAGTCGGTGCGCTCTTCGGCCTCGCGGGTGTTCCGTTGGAGCCAGTAGATCGCGGGGTGCCCCATCACCTGCGCGATCTCGCGTCCGAAATAGCGTCGGCCGATTCCGTCTGCGGTCGGCGGTCCATCCTCATAGACGTTGGACGGCGCTGAGTCGTCGGTGAGAGGGACAGTCGCAGGCGCATCGCGCCGAGTATCACACGCGAAGAGGAGGGCGATCGTTGCTCCCGCGCATATCAAGTCGAATCTGGGTCGCGCTCGCATTGGGAGAGCATATGGACCTTGTCTCACTCTCCCATCTCGGCCCGAGCCAAGTTAGGATGGGCGCGTGATCTCACGTTCTCGACGATTGATCGGCACCAGCGTCGGACTTCTCCTTGCGTGGCAAGTCGGGTCGCTTTGCTTCGGTGCTGAGGCCCGCTTGGCGTCGACCCATTCGTCGCAAGTTGGTTCGCTCAGTTGGGCAACGGTTCTAGATGCCGCTCCCGATCCGACAGTAATCGCTGATCCGGCGATTCGACTTCGAATTGCCGCAACTGGATTGCCATGGCGAGTGCGGGAGGCGAGCTGTGGCATCGAGATGTTGCTCGTTCCGGCTGGCACATTCACAATGGGAGCGAGCGCCGGGGATATGGACGCGGTTGTGGCGGAGCAGCCGGCGCATGAAGTCACGATTACAAAGCCTTTCTACCTCTCGCGCACGGAAGTCACTCAACAGCAGTGGGTGAAGGCAATGAAGTCCAATCCCAGCCGATTTCAAGAGAGCACGTTTCGGACCATCGCGGTTGAGTCGCGCGAGGCGGAGCTTCAGACTCTTCTGCTCGAGGGGTTCACTCGGCGCGAGGCGCAGCGCAAGCTCGGGGCGGAGCGTGCGATCATCGATGACACGACGAACTTTCCGGTCGATTCGATGTCGCTCGCAGATCTGAAGGTGTTTCTTCAGAAGTCCAACTTGCAACTCCCAACCGAAGCACAGTGGGAGTACGCCTGTCGCGCGGGATCGAAGTCGCCGACGTACGGGCCGCTCGATGCGATCGCGTGGTGCGGACCCAATTCACACGAGCACACACATCCAGTCGGAACCCTCGCAGCGAACGCATTCGGTTTGCACGACATGCTCGGAAATGTCTGGGAGTGGTGCTCGGACCGATTCGCTGTCGATTCATTCGTCGCATCTAAGGCCGGTGTTGTCGATCCAACGGGTCCATCGTCGGGCGAAGCGAGTGTCGTGCGCGGGGGAAATTGGCTGAGTCTTCCGAAGACCTGCCGTTCCTCGTATCGAATCGGCGCAGCCTCGGGAGTTCCCGCCTACGGATTTCGAGTCGCGCGAAATCCATGACTTGTTCCGCGCGACCAGCCGATTCGAGAGTTAGTATCCTTCTCCTTCATGAAGCAGTTGGGGTCAATCAAGTGTTTCTGTCTGGTTTTCGTAGCGATCGTTGCAGGTTGCGCGACGACGAAAGTCGGAAAGCCCCTGAAGAGCTCCGACGGGTCGTCGATGGGGTGGGCGCAGGTGCTCGAGCGTGATCCCGATCCGCGGGTTGTGACCGATCCTTCAATGCTGGCGGCAATCCGAGCCACTGGACTTCCTTGGCGAGTGCGAGATTCGGCGAGTGGCATCGAAATGTTGCTCGTTCCGCCTGGTGAGTTCGTGATGGGGATGAGCCCACGCGATTTGCTTGCGATGGACGACGAGCGTCCGGCTCACGAAGTCGTTCTCACGAATCCGTTTTACCTCGGTCGCAATGAAGTCACGCAGGGCGAGTGGATACAGGTGATGGGATACAACCCGAGCTATTTTCAGGAAGCCTATTTCAAGATTGAACCAGCGATTGCATCGGACGAGCGAGTCTCATCGCTCATGAAATCGGGGATGACCAAAGACGAAGCGCGTGCCGAAGCAGGGATCGGCGAACTCGTCGAAGTGCCCTCCGCCACATGGCCGGTGGAAACACTCACGCCAGACGAGATGGCGCCTTTTCTCCGCAAGACGAAGTTGCGCTTGCCGAGCGAAGCGGAGTGGGAGTTTGCGTGTCGTGCGGGAGTGCGTGACGCGAGATATGGCGCGCTCGACGACATCGCTTGGTACTCGGGAAACTCGCAGCAAAGGACGCACCCGGTCGGTCAGAAGGCGCCGAATGCACTGGGGTTTTACGACATGATCGGAAATGTATGGGAGTGGGTTTCGGACTGGTATGGCTCGGACTACTACGCGTCATGCGAGAACGGTGCGACGAATCCGACTGGGCCGGCGGAGAGCGAGTTTGGAGTTGCTCGTGGTGGATCATGGGATCACGTGGACAAGAACTGCCGAGCTTCGTTTCGCGAGAACCACTTCATGCCTGATCCCCGAATCACCGACTTTGGATTTCGGGTCGCGCGGAATCCATAGGATCGAATGCAAGAATTGAAAGGCGACTCAACCTTGAACGAAACGATGAACCGAATGAACAGATCCGTCCGTTTCACGAGCGCGCGCCTTTTGCTCGTCGGAATCTCCGTCGCTTCGGCTCCGTTAGGAGCTACCCCTCTCAGCCCGGAGGAGCAAGCTTCTCAGCCAGTTCCCGTAGCCCAGGGAGTTCCTGCGACGGTTACTCCCCACGGTTGGGGTGAGGAAGCCGCATCGAGGATGAACTGGGCTGACCTCGTCGAAAGCGCGCCCGATCCATTGGTCGTGACTGATGCCACGATGCGTTCGCAGATTCAAGCAACGGGATTGCCATGGCGTGTTCGAGATCGTGTCAGTGGCATCGAGATGCTCCTCGTTCCAGCGGGGAAGTACACGATGGGAATGAGCGTCGGCGATGCGGATGCGACGAGTGACGAAAGGCCATCGCATGAGGTCATCTTGACGAGGCCGTTCTACCTCGGGCGAACGGAAGTGACACAGGAGCAGTGGACTCGGCTCATGGGATCGAACCAGAGCTACTTCCAGGACATCAATTTTCAGGTGATTCCACAAGCGGATCGCACCGCAAAGATTGCAGAGCTTCTCGAAGCGGGTTACACGAGCCAACAAGCGGAGGCGAAGCTCGGCGTGGCGATTATGGAGGTCGTGGTGACTGCGACATGGCCTGTGGAGACTCTGACTTGGGAAGAGGTTCAGCCATTCCTCGCCAAATGCGGATTGCGGCTGCCTTCGGAAGCGGAGTGGGAGTACGCATGCAGAGCTGGTTCCGCCGCTCCTTGTCACGGAGCACTGGATCAAATCGCATGGCATGCGGGTAACTCAGTCGGGCGCACGCATCCAGTCGGATCGAAGTCGCCCAATGGGCTCGGGTTTTACGACATGATCGGAAATGTCTTGGAGTGGACGAATGACTGGTACGGCGCGGACTATTACAAGTCGTGCGAAAATGGCGCGACTGATCCCACGGGGAATGCGCGCAATCCATTTCGAGTTCTGCGGGGCGGATCTTGGGATCACGATGGGAAAAATTGCAGAGCGTCATTCCGACTCAATCACTTCACGGGAGACCCGCGCATCACCGACTACGGGTTTCGGGTCGCGCGGACGCCCTGATTCGACGAGCGCGGTTTCGACCCTGCTAACCCGTTGATGGCAATGCCGTTGCGACAGCGTAATCGTCCAGGCCGGACCGGGGGAATCTGAACAGATCCTTGACATTCGAGATTGAAATGTTTGCATTCTGTTTGTTTTCGGTCCAGAGCTTCACGGGAGCAATTCGTTCGGGTATCCCATTGGCGCATCGGATCGACTGTTTTGCAAATGAGGAGAGACCACATAATGAATCGAACGACCCAACTCGGAGTTCTCGCAGTCAGTTTGCTGGCAAGCGGAGAGCTGCGTGCGGATGACACGCCACCTTCCACACAATCCATGAGTGAGATCGAACAACTCAAGCAGCGGATGTCCGCGATGGAAAGTCGCCATGATGCCGAGATGACGGCCCTTCGTAACGAGAATGGCGACAAGTGGCTCACCCAACAGCGCGCCGAAGAGATCCGCGAGGTCGTCAAGGATGTCTTGGCGGATTCCGAGACGCGGAACAGTCTCGCCGACGATGGAGCATCGTCGGGCTACAAGAGCGGGTTTTTTATTGCGAGCGCCGATGGCAATTTCAAGCTAGTGATCACCGCGCTTTCCCAAGGGCGCGCGGTCTACAACTATCAGTCCAATGAGAGCCGGGTCGCGTCGGATGATGAAGAGTCGAGCGAGTACGGATTTGAGATTCGTCGAGCCGAACTCGTTTTTACAGGCAATGTGGTGGATCCAAGCTGGACCTACATGGTCAAGATCGCCTTCAATCAGAATGGACTGGTGGAACAGACCAATTCGTCGTCGATCACAACGACCAACACTCCGGCACTCGAGGATGCGTTCATTCGGAAGGATTTCGGGAATGGATTCGCAATTCGCGCGGGGCAGTGGAAGGCGCACTACAACATCGAAGAAATCGCCAGCTCGAAAGCTCAGCAACTTGTCGAGCGGTCGGTCATCAATACCTATTTCAAGACCGACTTCATCCAGGGGATCGAACTGCAGTACGAGACGTCCGATTGGCGCGCTCTCGTCAACTACAACGATGGTGGCGGGAATCGCAACATCGCTGCGATCGGTGCGAACACATCCAGCTCGGGAGCCGATCTCGACCACGGCAACGCGGTTGAGTGGGCGACCTCGGGTCGCGTCGACTGGAAACTTCTGGGTGAGTGGAAGCAATTCAAGGAGATCATGTCCTTCCGTGGAAGCGATGACGGAGTTCAACTCGGTCTCGCATACAACTGGCAACGCGGTGGCGCTCTCAACGCATTGAATCCCGCAATGATCGGCAATAGTCCTGGAATGAACATCTCGTACACGACTGATGTGTCGGCTCGGTTCAATGGAGCAAGTATCACCGCGGCGTTCCTTGGGAATAGTTTCTACGACCGACCCAGTGGAGCGGCGGCCGTCGACTCGTACGGAGCGCTCATCGAAGGCGGATACTTCCTGACCGACGATGTCGAAGTCGTGGCTCGATGGGAGTGGATGAATGTGAGCGGAGGCACGACGGATGTCTCAACCCCATCGGGCATTCCGCCAGTGGCAGGGCATGCATCGGCGATCAACGCCCAGCACTTTTCGATCTACACGATCGGCGCGAACTACTACATCAGCAAAAACACACTGAAGATCTCTGGAGATGTTGGGTATGTCGCGGGCGCGATCCTCTTCCAGAACGGACTCTACGGTTCGAACATCATCGGGGCGGACTACCGCGCTGATGAGACCAACGATGCGAACGGCCAGGTTGTGGCGCGTCTGCAGATGCAGTTGTGTTTTTAGGATCTAGCGAACAGCTGTCACATCGTGCGGGCGTGATTGGAAGTCGCGCCACTCGTCGGCGACCTCGCCCAAGTCTGCGAGGTTTCCGTCATGGGCGACATCAGTACTCGCCGCCTCCGCGAGCACATACCGCTTCCCCTCGTGTGTAATCGTTCGATCTCCCGAGTGCGTGTCGACATGTACTCCAAGGATTGCGTGACCAGTTCCGTCCTTCATTTTGAGTGTCACAATCACGACATCGGCAAGCTTCTTGGATCGGATGAGCGCGGCCATCAGCGCGGACTTCGAATCGCAATCACCGCCTTTCAGCAGTGTCAGGAGTGGAGTTCGCATTCCGCAGCGATCCTTGCCATCGGGAAGATCTGGAATCGATTCATAAGGAATGCTCTGGATGAAACGGAAGATCGCGGAGACTTTGTCTCGTGAAGTTGCGACCCGAGGTGCAGAACTCTCCTTCAGGACCCGATCTGTCTCGCGCAGAATGCTTTCCGCTATCGGTTGCACCTGACTCTTGCAGCCATCGACAAGCCACTGGTAACTCACTTCGAGCAGGTCGGCGGTCCCATCGGATGTCGCTGTCACTTTCATCCCGTGATGCGCCAGCTTTTCCTGTTCGAGGCGTTGACAGCGTTCCTTCTCTTCGGGGCTCGAATATCCGAACTGAATTGCGTCCATCGGAACCCCGAAGTGCTTCTCGATCGCCTGCGCACGCGCCTCGTCGATCGACGCGACGATGGAAAAGCTCCAAGGGGCGATGGACGGGTCTCGATACTTCACGCCATCGCGGTACGTGATGGAAGGTGTCGCGTCGAGCCACTCGAATGATCGCTTGACTGTCTTTTGATTGACCGTTGCGGGGGCGTTGGGAGTCTTAAGCCACGCATCGAACTTTTTGTTGTAATCCTCGGGAGGAATCGATTGGGATGCCCCGAGCGAGCAACTCGTCGCGATGATCGCTAGCACAATCGCGCGTTGGATCGAGAGCATCACTGTGGGAAGTGTAATCGACTCTCGGAGTGGAATTTCACGAGGGCAGGCATACCCTGTTGGGGTGAAGCGCATCTGTCTGCTCGCTGGGTTCCTTTGTGGATCGATCGCAACCGCGACGAACGGTGCGATCACGCTCATCGGGCCGACGACACTACCGCTTGCTCCGCTCCTTTATCCCACCCACGCTGCGGTCGCGGATGTCGACGGCGATGGTGTCGTCGATGTCGTGGTCAGTTTGAGGGACGCGACTGGGAAGATCGCACTCCTGCGTGGGCTCGGTGGCGGAGCGTTTGCACCACACCAGCCGATCGAAGTTGGTGCGCAGACCGATTGGGTCGAAATTCGAGACCTTGATGGGGATGGCGTGAAAGACTTGCTCGCATCGGTGAGGTCGGGGTACGGACGACTCGCTGTGCTCAAGGGTCTCGGGGGCGGCCAGTTCGCCCTCCCGGTCATGATCCTCGCGCAGCGGAATCCTGCGGGGATGATCGTACGCGACCTCGATGGCGATGGCGACGTTGACGTTGCGCTTGTGAATTATGTCAGCGGTTCGGTGGAGATCTGGATGGGCGCAAGCGCATTGCAGTTTCACCTATCGCAAATCATCACGACGCAACAGTGGACTGCGGGTTACTCCTATCCCTTCAGCCTCATCTGCGCCGACTTCGATGGCGACGCAGACCTAGATATCGCAAGTGCGTCGATCGGGGGTTCATCCATGGCAGTTCTGCGCAATGACGGTTCCGGACTCTTCTCGCAGGGACGGTCGTGGCGTGCGCCGCTGGTTGGGAAAGAGACCGTCTCGATCGCCAACATCGCTGCATCCGACATCGATGCAGACAATGATGTTGACATCATTTCAAACGGGTTGCTGCTCAACTCGCCGAATGCGACCGTCGTGTGGGTCAACGATGGGAAGGGCGGATTCGGCGATACGGTCATTCGATCCGCGGGAGCAGAAGGATATTCGTGGACGGTCAATGCCGCCGATTTGGACGGCGATGGCGACGATGATGTGTTGATGGGTTCTGCGCTCCCGGGACGATTGACGATCGCTGAAGTTGATGGCGCCGCTGGTGGCGAGTTCATAAGCCTCGCGACCAAGATGGGAGGAAGTTTTCTCCGTGACATGACTGTCGTCGACATCGACAGTGATGGCGACCGTGATGTCGTCGCGGTTGATATCGCCGCGCACACTGTCATGATCTACCGCAATGTCACGGGCGGCGTCGCAGGAGATCCGCCACCTCTACCGCCTTCGGGAGATCACCCGAAATTCAGGGATGGGCGTGCGGCTTCGCAGTGGCTCGCGCAGTGGGAAGGCGTTGAGGGATCGATCGCGGGCGAGACGCCTGTCGTGTGTGGCGCGGGCGCGGGATTGTGCGAAGAGCCACATGAGACGCCCGGATGCGTGCGGACCTTGTGCTGCGAGGCAGTTTGCGAATTCAATCCACTCTGCTGCGATCTCGAGTGGGATCAGGGGTGCGTCGACGCTGAAGATGAACTTTGCGATGACTACAACTGCCCGAGTGCGGGAGCATGTGGCGCGTTCCATGTCGGACCAGGCTGCGACGACGAGGGATGCTGCGGATTCCTTTGCGAATTGGATCCGTTCTGTTGCTACTCGATCTGGGACGAAGTCTGTGCGCGCGAGTCGACCGAGTATTGCGGATCGAGTGCGTGTTCGATTGGTCACGATCCTCGTGCGGTCGAACTTGCCGAGATCTGCTACGAGCGAATCGATGATGGTTGCAACAGCGCACTTCGCGGATCGATCGATGCGGTCTGTGGCGTCATGTACGAATCGACGATCACGAGCGATGTGCCGCGCGACACCGACTGGTATCGACTGGACGATCTTGGATGCGAACGCGTGGCGGTGCGCCTTCACGGGGAGTTTCCGCTTCTGGCGCTCGTCGTCGCTGGTTCATGCGAGGGTCCACTCGAAGTTCGTGGCGCTTTCGAAGCCCAACCATGCTCGGTCACGACGATCGCCATCGAGTCGTCGCCATCGACATGGCTTGTGATCTCCGCGGGAAACGTTGATCGTCCAATGCGGAGCGCGTTTCCCTGCGATGTCGCCGATCCAGATGCCCCACCACCCGATCCCAAGGATCCTCCCTTCGAACCTGGATTCTTCGGCTTGCACTATCGCGCGAGCTTTATGCCAATCGCGATCGAAGGTGATCTGAACGGAGATGGGCATGTCGATGGCAATGACCTCTCTGCGTTACTCAGTGGATGGGGAGTGCCGGGTCCCGCAGATTTCGACGAGAGTGGAATTGTCGACGGCGCAGACTTGACGACGCTCTTTGCAAACTGGGGTTGAGTCGGACGAACGAATCAGCCGTCTCGCGATGTCTGCTCATATGCGACTTCACTGCACCGTTCCATTTCGGCTCGTGCTTCGGCGGGAGAGACCGTCACGCCACGGCTCTTGAGATCGGCGAGCAATTTCTGCAGCACATCATCGTCTCCAGGTTTCTTCAAATCGTGTTGGATTAATTCAATCGAGTACTGCGCGATCGCCTGCGAGTCCATCTTCGTCAGCCCCCCGACCCACTGAGCAAGCAACTTGTTGCGGCGTGCCTCCGCCTTGAATCGCTTCTCAGCATCGAACGCAAGCTTTCCTTCAAACCCTTCTTCGCGCTTTGAAAATCCTGACATCGGTGGCAACTCCTTGATCGATATGGTATCTCATCGGGTGCGCCGTGACTGCCAGCAAGCCCGATCATTCAAGTCCAGCTCCAGTCGATGACCTGACTCGCGACTATTCGGTCGTCACCATCGCGGACATGATGGAGCCGACCCACGCGATCTTGAGGCCTTCCCAGACAGTGGCGGAAGCAGTATCCGAGATCCGCGAGATCGTGAAAGTGACCTTCGTCACATATGGATTCGTCGTCGATGATCAAGATCGACTCGTCGGCATTCTGGCTATGCGAGACTTGCTCCTAGCGACCCCAGAGACCAAACTCGAACAGATCATGATCCGAAATCCGTTCTCGCTTCTTCCTACGGCGAAGCTTATGGACGCGATGAAACTCGTGCTGAATCGGCACTATCCGATCTACCCGGTCTGTGAAGCGGACGGCAAGCTCGTAGGGCTGATCCGAGGCGCCGAAATGTTCGAGGCCCAGGCGATCGAGATCAGTGCTCAAGCGGGATCGATGGTGGGTGTGACAAAGGAGGAGCGTCTCTCGACTCCTTGGATCACGAGCCTCATGTATCGACACCCTTGGTTGCAACTCAATCTCTTGACCGCCTTCATCGCAGCGGGGGTGGTGGCGTGCTTCGAATCGACGCTGGAGCGGCTCGTCATCCTTGCTGTCTTCCTTCCGGTTCTCGCTGGACAGTCAGGCAACACTGGGTGCCAGGCACTGGCAATCGCCCTGCGCGCAATGACGCTTGGTGAATTGAAGGCAGGGAAGGAGAGGGCGCTCGTCATCAAGGAGGCGCTTCTCGGCGTTGCGAATGGGGCGCTGGTTGGGATCTCCGCAGGGATCGGGATGTACATCTTCGCGAGCGTTCAAGCAAAGCCAGTGGATCCACTCGTGCTTTGGGCTGGAGATCGAGCGCTCATACTTGCGTTTGTGACTTTCGTCGCGATGACAGCAAGTTGCATGATTAGTGGACTTTCAGGGGCGTTCATTCCGTTGATCCTTAAGAGGCTTGGAGCAGATCCATGCACCGCCTCGAGCATCTTTCTGACCACCGCGACGGATGTCGCGAGCATGGGAGTGTTTTTGGGGCTCGCCACGATGCTCATCCGCTAGTTGCGAAATGTTGAACCCGGACAAAAGAAAAGATCGGAGCACTCGGTTACTGCCGAGCCTCCGATCTTGATGAATCGTGGGTGATCCGAGAATCGGATCAGAAACCAGTCCTAGAACCGCTTCCTTATTGCTTCACCCTCAACTCCCGACTTTCCCAATCAGGTCGTTGATGCCTTGCGTGTGAACACAGCAATGATGACGAGTAGCGCGATGAGTCCGACGAATCCGCCGCCACCGAGTTGCTCGACGAATTTCATGAGATTGGCAGTGATCCCACCGAAGAATCCGACATTGTTCGATCCAAAGATGATCTGCACGAGAACCCCGAGTCCGATGAAAAGAAGCATGATGTCCATTAACTCACGAGCCCAACCTTTGACCCAAGTAAATGCCTGCATTTTGTATCTCCTGTGGATTCTGATCACGGGACTTCGCACATTGCGAAGTCCCTCAATTGGTTATCGGCAGGGCGAGGCTTTTCTCGACACAATTGTTTGCAGGGTGCGGAAAACGTGGTGCTGAGGAGGCTCGCAATTGGCAGCGACACGGCAACGATCAAGACGGGTGTTGCCAGTCGACCAATTGATACATAAGTGCCTATTTTGTAGGCATATACGGCTAAAATTGACGTTGAGTTTCCACTGGTCCCGCCAGGCTTGTCGCGACAGCTTCAGCAACCTTGATTCCATCCATCGCGGCGGACAATATTCCACCCGCATAACCCGCGCCCTCGCCCGTTGGGTAAAGCCCGGTTGTGTTGACGCTCTGCATCTCGCGGTCGCGGGTGATTCGAATGGGTGATGAGGTTCGGGACTCAACAGCAGTCAAGATCGCGTCGCTGAGGTCGAAACCCTTTATCTGTCGAGCAAACGCCGGAATCGCTTCGCGGATCGCAGTGATCGCATAGTCCGGGAGCGCAGTCGCGAGATCGCAGAGGTGAACGCCCGGTGTGTACGACGGCACAACTGTTCCGAAGGCGGACGATGGTCGACCGGCGAGGAAGTCACCGACCAGCTGGGCAGGGGCTTTGTATCCACCACCTCCGAGTTCGAATGCGCGCGACTCCCAGAAGCGTTGAAATTCCACACCTGCGAGTCGCCCGCCGGGATAATCGGTCTCGGGGGTGATGCCGACAACGATTCCCGCGTTGGCGTTGCGCTCGTTGCGCGAATACTGGCTCATTCCATTCGTGACGACTCGACCGACTTCAGATGTTGCTGCGATCACTGTTCCGCCGGGGCACATGCAAAATGTATAGACCGACCGTCCATTACTCGCATGGTGAACGAGCTGGTACTCCGCCGCGCCAAGCAGGGGATTGCTCGCCTTCTCGCCGAACCGACACTCGTTGATGAGTGACTGCGGGTGTTCAACACGGAATCCGATCGAGAATGGCTTGGCTTCGAGATGGACTCCACGAGCATCGAGCATCTCAAATGTGTCGCGCGCACTGTGGCCGATCGCGAGGATGACGTGGTCTGCCGCGATGCGTTCACCGCTCGCGAGCGTCACTCCAGTCGTTTTGCCTCGGGCTTGATCCACCGGGTCGCGATCGATTTCGATGCCCGTCACGCGACTTTCGAAGCGAACTTCTCCGCCGAGTTCGATAATCTTTGCGCGCATTTGCTCGACAACCTTGACGAGTCGGAAGGTGCCGATGTGGGGTCGATTGACGAAGAGGATCTCCTCTGGTGCTCCCGCCTTCACGAATTCGTCGAGCACCTTTCGTCCGTAGTGCTTTGGATCTTTGACTTGGCTATAGAGCTTGCCATCCGAAAAGGTCCCTGCCCCGCCCTCGCCGAACTGGGTGTTCGATTCGGGATCGAGGTCGCCGTGTTGCCACATGCGGAATGTGTCTTTGGTCCGATCGCGCATGGCCTTGCCACGCTCCAGAATCAATGGGCGAAATCCAGATTGAGCGAGTATGAGTCCGGCGAAGAGGCCGGCGGGTCCCATGCCGATCACGATGGGGCGTCCTGACATTGTGTCAGGCGCGTTCGCCACGAATCTGTAACTCGAATCAGGCGCCAGACTAATCCGCCGATCGCCCTTGACTCGAGCGAGGAGCTTCGACTGCTCGCGAACTTTGACATCAATGGTGTAGACGAAGAGGAATGCGTCGCGATCGCGGGCGTCGACCGAACGCCGAACGATCTGAAAGTGGGCGAGATCCTCCGATTGGATCCCCAGACGATTGATGATCGCACGGCGTAGCGCTCCCTCGGGATGTTCAAGCGGGAGTCGGAGTTCGTTGAGTCGGATCATTTGCAGCCACCTGTGAGGGACCACGCAATGTAGTGGAGAAGCGAAAGGTCTGATCCCGAACGAGCCGACGCGATCCGCTTCGATTTCGAGGCTCAACTATACTTGCGCCTCGGATGTCATCCATGGGAGAGTTGATTTCAGCGAGCAACCTTCAGAAGTCGTTCGGCTCGTTGCGCGCCGTTCACGGTGTCAACCTTCGCGTGAATGCCGGGGAAGTTGTTGGTTTCTTGGGCCCAAACGGTGCCGGCAAGACGACGACGATGCGCATCCTGACTGGCTTTCTCGACCCAAACGATGGCGTGGTCTTACTGAACGGGATTTCGATCGCCGAGGACCCAATCGGCGCACGTCGCACCTTCGGGTATCTGCCCGAGGGAGCGCCCGCGTATCCCGACATGACGGTTCGCGAGTACTTGCACTTCATCGCTCGGGCGCGAGGCATGCCTCGCCGAGATATCGCCACAGCGGTCGAGGGCGTCGCTACGCGCGTCCATCTGCGGGGCGTGCTCGATCAAGTCATCGAGACGTTGTCGAAGGGTTTCAAGCGTCGTGTCGGCATTGCGCAGGCGATCATCCACGACCCGCCGATCCTCATTATGGACGAACCGACCGATGGACTCGACCCGAATCAGAAGCACGAGGTTCGCGAGCTCATCCGAACGATGGGATCGACGAAGGCAATTGTCCTCTCAACGCACATTCTGGAAGAGGTCGAGGCGGTGTGTACGCGCGCGATTGTGATCGCCAATGGGCGAGTGGTGTTCGACGGAACTCCATCGGAATTCGAGGCGAAGGCGCCATCGAGTGTCACACGCAATCGCATGGATCATGTCTTTCGAGTGATGACAGGATCCGGAGTGGAGGCCTCGACATGATTGCTTCTGGAGCGATGAGTCCCTGGCGGACGATCCTTCGGCGCGAATTCCGCTCGTACTTTGCGACGCCGCTCGCCGCTGTTTTTCTGGTTGTCTTTCTGTTTTCATCTGGAATCTTCGCCTTTTCACTTGGCGGCCTCTATGAGCGCGGGCAAGCCGATCTGCGATCGTTCTTTCAATTCGTGCCGTGGCTCTATCTCTTCCTCGCACCAGCAATCTCGATGAGATTGTGGGCGGAAGAACGGCGACTCGGCACAATCGAGATCCTCACGACACTCCCCGTTCCGATCTGGCACGCCGTCGTTGGCAAGTTTCTCGCGGCGTGGCTCTTTTCGATACTGGCACTGGCGCTCACTGCACCGCTTTGGATCACCGTGTCGTGGCTCGGAGATCCAGATCAGGGGGCGATCATTGCCGGTTACATCGCGGCGGCGTTGGTCGCAGGAATCTTTCTTGCCATCGGCGGATTTGTTTCGGCAATCACAAAGAATCAAGTGATCGCGTTCATCGTCGCGATCGTCGCGTGTTTTCTCGTTCTGCTTTCCGGGTTCCCGCTTGTCTTGAATTTCTTCCGAGGTTGGATGGGTTCCGGCGCGATCGACGCCATCGCGAGTGTCAGCGTCTTGACACACTTCAATAGCCTCATGCGCGGAGTTATCGAATTGCGCGATCTCGTCTACTTCGCGTCGGGCATCGTCGGCGCACTCGTCGCGACCGCGCTCGTCGTCGACTGGAGAAAGAGTGCCTGACATGCGCCGAGCGAACAAGCGATCTCTGGCAATCGTCGGAAGTGCCCTCCTGCTCGTGGGATGGATTGCTCTGAATGCGATTCTTTCAAGCGTTCAGATTCCGATCCGCGCCGACTTCACTGAAGGATCGCTTTACACGCTTTCTCCTGGAGTTCGTGCGATGCTGGCATCATTGGATGAGCCAGTGCATATCGATTTCTATTACTCGGAAGACGCGGCGAAGGACATCCCGGTGATCCGCAATCACGCACTGCGTGTTCAGGAATTTCTCGACGAGATTTCTCGCGCATCGGATGGTCGGGTCGAAGTCGAGGTGATCGATCCCCAACCCTATTCCGAAGGTGAAGATGCTGCGAAGTCGGCGGGGATCGCGCCGATTACGGCCGATGGAGCTGGTCGTCAATTGATGCTCGGACTCGTGGTGTCCGGCGCAACTGATCGACGCGAGGGAATTCCATATCTCAACCCAGCGGAAGAGGCGTACTTGGAGTACGACATTTCGAGGGCGATTGTGAGTGTCTCGCGTCAGACACGTGCGCGCGTGGCGCTCGTCACAAGCATGCCGATGGATTCGAGTTTTGACCCTCGCTCACAGCAGATGGCGCCACCGTGGCAGGTGCTCGCGCAGCTTCGGACGCTCTTCGATGTCGAGGTGGTTGCCCCGACCGCGGAGAAACTGCCAGATCGATTCGACATGCTCTTGATTGCCCATCCCAAGGGAGTGGGCGAGCCACTCCTCAAAGCAATTGACGCATACGCAGTCGGTGGGGGACGGATGTTGCTTTTCCTTGATCCATACTGCGAATCCGATGCACAGGCCGCGGGTCCTGGTGGATTTGGGGCGGGCGGTGGAGCGAGCGATCTCGGTCCGCTTCCGAAAGCATGGGGAATCGATTGGAATCCTGGGCGGGTGGTCGCGGACCGCACCTATCCACAGCGCGTGCGTGCGAGGTCGGAGGGTGGACTCGCGACGATTGACTATCTCGCATGGCTACTCCTGACCAATGACGCGATCTTAAAAGGCGATCCTGCCGTTGGTGTGCTCCAGACGCTCGTGATGCTCTCGGCAGGGTCGATCGAGAATGCGGCGGGATCGGGTCTCGAGATGACTCCGCTGATCGAAAGTTCGGCTGACTCGATGATGATCGATGGATCAAAGCTCGGCGCCTTCGCGGATCCTGCCGCGCTCCTGCGCGAATTCAAGTCGGACAATCAGAAACACGTCATCGGCGCGCGTTTCGTCGGAAAGGTGAAAAGCGCGTACCCCGCCTCGGCTTCGCCAGCATCGACCGCGACGATGCCCGCCACGATTCTCGTTGTCGCCGACGCGGACCTGCTCCGCAATGAGGCGTGGATTCAGGAAGAGCGTCTCGGATCAATCAGCTTGGGATGGCGAACATTCGCTGACAATGGGTCGTTACTCGTCAATTGCGTCGAGCAGCTCTGTGGCAATTCAGCGCTCCTCTCGTTGCGATCGCGCAGCGGCAGTCAACGTCCATTCGATGTCGTACGAGAATTGCAGCGTCAAGCTGAGGATCGATATCGGACGAGAGAAGAGGAGCTGAAGGCGCGGATCGCGCAGACGCAAGCGCGCGTCAACGAGCTTCAGAAGCAAAAGTCTCCCGATCAAATGCTGATTCTCACCGGCGAACAGCAAGTGCAACTCGAAGCAGCGCAAAGTGAAATCGTCGCGGCGCGAAAAGAGCTCCGCCAAGTCCAGTTCAGCCTGCGTGAAGAGGTCGAATCTCTCGGGCACCGTCTCATGTTGCTCAATGTGGTTGCATGGCCGATCTTGGTTGCAGTCATCGCGGTTGGATTCGGGCTTCGTCGCAATTTCACGCCGAGAAAGTCCACGGCGGGAAAGGTGGCAGCGTGAATGCGGGCAAGATGATTCGAGTGTTGATCATCGTTGTGTTCGTGGTGGTGGCTCTCGCGGTCTTCATGCGCCTCGCAGGACCGAACTCAACCGATCGAACTGGAATCGGTGATTCGATGGTCGATCTTTCGGACGTGGCGCAGAAAATCAATGGTGTCGAGTTTCAGTTTGGTGCGGATTCGTTGCGAGCCGAGCGCGGTCCAAGTGGCTGGGTGATCGCCACTCGCGACCAGTTTCCTGCGAAGGACGAGACGATTCAGGATCTCGTCCGAGGACTCATCTCGCTGAAAAAATCTCAGCGCATGACCGCGAAGCCAGATCGACACGCCGAGTTGGGATTAGCTTGGCCAGCGACAGGCGAGGGAAACGAGGCGCGTCGTGTCCGGATCTTCGTCGAGAACTCGACGGATCCGATCGTTGATATCGTCGTCGGACGTGCGGTCCAATCGCCTGCGGGTGTCTATGTTCGCAACAACGCCGAAGATCAAACGTGGCGTTGTGTAGGCACACTGGGTCCGATGTCGGATCCAGGTGCTTGGTTGGCCGGTCCAGTCGCGGACATTTCTGCGGACGAGATTCAGCAGGTCGACTTCGACGGGATGACGATGACGAGCAAGGAAGGTCAGTGGTCGGTTGTTTCGGCTGGCCCGACTTCCGAAGTGACCCCGGCGCAGAATCCCAAGCACGAGGCGATGAAAGGGACGCTTCCCTACTTGCTCTCCGGATTTCAACCGGAAGATGTCCGTCGCGAGCGAGCCGATGACCTTGCGCACCCTGATCAGATTGCCGCGATCCTTCGACTGGACGAGAATCATTCCGTCGATGTGCAGCTCTGGAAAGAAGGTGACGCCATCTGGATTCGATTCGCGATTGGCGACTGCGCGGGTGAACCGAATGAGAAACTGGCGAAATTCGCGGAGAAGTGGTCGGGATGGGTTTTCAAGATGCCAACGTGGAAGGGGGGGCATCTGAAACCGCTCTTTGAGTCGAACACTGTCGTTCCAGGTACGCAGTCGCCTCCACCGATCGACGCGCCGAAATAATCTCGGACGAATTTGTCAGGGCGCAGTAGCGCTCGCGTGGGCGATTGGCGATAATTCGCGCCATGGCACTCCACGCAAAGCAAGGCAAATCTCCTCTGGGATCGACAACCTCGAAAATCTACGAGGGTGATGGCGACCGACTTGTCGAGGTTCCTTCCGCAGGACCGAAAGTCACGATCCTTCCGTCTGGAGATCCGCGTACGGCAGATCCGAAGCGCCACATTCGAGTGCTGTGGGGGCAACACTTGCTCGACGATTTGGTGGAGGGTCACTACCGCACGCTGGTGTGCGGGGTCAACGACGTAGACAATACGCACGGAATATTGGGAGAGATATTTAAGCTCGTTCCCACGAGCCAGTGGACGCTTGCTTCGGCGACGAGTTACGCGAAAGTCTTTCGAACGGCGGTCAACATCCACGCCAAGGAAGATCGCGAGCCTTACATCTTGAAGTTCGATCTCGACCGGATCCTCGTGCTCGCATTACTTAGGCCGAGTGGACGAGATTTCTTTACGCTCGAAGACATCTATCGAGGCTTTCGAACGGTCACTCAAATGCTTGAGGGTCGGGCCGATCGTCGTCCCGTTGCGTCTATTTCGTTTCTCGGAGCGAAGAGCAATCGCCTGCTTGATCACAGATTCGATCCAACCGGCGAAGAACCGAGCAGCGAGGCGGTCTTGAAGGCCATGTATGACGCGGGTTTTCAAGGCGATTTCTATCCGCCAGTTTCGGCGTGGGATACGCCACGAACCGGTGTCTTCGCTCGCTATCCATTTCCTGCAGGCGTCGATCGCATGCGTGAGGGAAGTAGCTGAGGCGAGGGCTTACTCGATTGGATCGCACAGCGGTCGACAGGCGATCATCACGAGCGCTCCACGGACAGCCGTGAAGCCACCAAGCGAAAGTCCAAACGCATCTGCGAATGCTGGTTCGAGTGGCGCCCACATCGCGACCGCGGCGATACCACTTCCAACAGCGCACCAGTCTGGTGAAAGCGATCTTCTGCGCAGGGCGAGAAGTGTCAGAGCGACCGCGACGACTATCGGCACGAGCAATGGATGAACGGCACCAGGGGCGAACCACGCAATCACCGCAACGAGCGCGATCATCACGAACCAGCCGCCGAACCATCCATCCCAACTCGCGCACGGGCTGAACCTTCGAGTGATACGGTGTCGGGCGATGACGCGAGAAGGAATGACGACGGCGGCGAAGCCGACGAGAAGGAGCGAAACGTCTCCCCACCAGATGCTCTGAATTGGCCATGGCATTTCGACTAGGTTGAGGCGATTAAGTGCGAACGATATGAACGTGCCAGCTGCTGCGGCGACGATCAGACCGACCACGGCTCCCGCCGAACCGACGATCGATCCGATCAACGATGCGACGCTTGCGCGACGAAGCGAACGAAGCGTGATCGCCATCGCGACGAATGATCCGATGATCGCGACGTTGCTCAACCAAGCGGGCCATCTCACGATGAAAAACCCGAAGAGATCGAACCACACGGCTGATTGAATCGGCGGCGCGGTTTGGGGTGTGGACCACTGCGCGAATTCCGAGGGCGTCGGCATCGGCGATTGTCCACCCGAGAGCGCACGGACGAACGCGAGCGCGCTCAAACCCATCTGATTCATGGTGCGGGGATCGAGGTTCGCGATTGTGTCCTCTGCCGTGTGATAATTGCGAGGAGAGCCCACGAACGCGAGGTTGAAACCAGGCCTGCCACCGCGCAAATACACGGTGAAATCGGTGCCATTTGGCATTCGGCGGTATGCCTCGGCGGCGAGACTGGTGGTGCGAGCTGGTGTGTTGAGCGCTGACAATAGCGCTGCGTGAGCCGGTCCATCCGCGCCGACTTCGAAAACATAGACAGGACCATCGCTTCCGCGCGCGTCGAGGTTGACGACGGCTCCAATGCTCGGCCAAACAGGATGCTCGAGTCCGAATGCTCGCGCTCCTTGCAATCCTGTCTCCTCGCCATCACAGAAGAGCACAAACACATCGTTGGGTGGCGGTACGGCTGTCAGTGCACGGATGATTTCGAGCGCACATGCAACGCCAGCGCCATTGTCGCCCGCGCCCGGACCCATCGGGACGCAGTCGTAGTGCGCGCTCAGCAAAACGAAGGGTGGACGGTGTTCGGCACTGACTCCGAGTACCCGCACCAAGATGTTGGTCATCTCGACCGCAGTGCGATTCCAGCCACGTGCGAAGAAAGTCTGCTCAGTGAATAAAGCAGTTCCGCCAGATCCGATTTCCGTCAGTCGTGTTCGCAGTCGCTCTCGCGCGGCATCATGCCCTGGGGTCGCCACCGCTCGAGGAGTTCCATCTGCGACAAATCTGCGGAGTTCTTCACTCGCGCGGATCCCGTCGAACGCGCCCGGATCGGCCGAGGGCAGGATTGGTTCAGGTGCATCCCGAGTCGCGACCAGTGTGATGATGGCGGTGATGGCACAGACCATCACGATTTGCGCTCGTCGCCGCGAGGCACGTGCGTTCGTCATGCTCGTGCCGATACGCCGTGCTGGACGCCGGTGAGTTGCGTGTGACGCTGCAAGTACTTCAGCACCGTCGTCATAAACGCCGCATGCGACCATGTCAGCGGACTCACGGAAAGGTGCGCTCCCGAGTAGGGGTCGAATTGTTCCGCGAGGACGCCCGATGGGGATGCTCGATCACAGGTCCACTTGAGGAGTGGTTGTGCTTCGGCAAGTTCCTCTTCTGTGTGCGCACGTTCGATCAACCACTGCGCGTACCAAAGTGTTGTGATGATCCACGGGTTTCCCGGAACCCGTCCCGTATCGAATCTCTCCACTTGGTGGTATGGATCACGCTCGTATCGCGCCATACCGCCGATATTTGTGTGAACCCACAACTTCTCGCGCAGCATCTGCATGTGCGCGACGACGCGCGGGTCGTTGGCGTCGACTGCGCCAAATGCAAAAAGCCCGCACGCGCTCGCGTCGGCGGTGAAGTCCAACTCGTACCCGCCATCTGGAAGCGGTGTCGCCATCCGCGCGAACATGTTTCGTTCTGGACTCCACATATGGCGAAACATCGCATCCCGCATCCGCTCTGCCCCTTGCTCGAACTCGATCGCGCGATCGAGCGCGCCAACCTCGTGGGCGAATGAAGCAGCTGCCTTCAACGCGCCAATGGTCGCCGCGACCGTGAAGAGATGAACTCCGCGACGCTCCTCCCAGAGATCCCACGATGGCATGGGCAAACCGTTGGGATCGCGGTAGCGAATCATCCAACTCGCAGGGTCGACGATCAGCGGGTTGTAAAGATCGCGAATGAATTCGACATCGCGGAATGTGCAGAAATGCCGTCGGAGTGCCCAGACGACGAGCGCAGTCTCATCTTGCTGAATGGGCAGGATTCGCTTGCCATCAAGTGTCCACGGATGCCAGCTCGACGCGAGAGTCCCAGTGGGGTTGTACTTGTGGAGGAAGTACCCGCTCTTCTCGATGACCCGTTGTGCGAATCGAAAGAATTCCTGCGAGAGCTCGCTTTGTCCGGACAGGACCAGTGCATGCGAGACGAGTGCCCCGTCACGAGGCCACATGTACGAATAGGTGTCGCCGGCGAATCGCGTGATGTCGTAGTCGTTCGCCGCGATAATCGCGCCATCGTGATCAATCTGCGTGCGCACGATTAACTCGCTGCGGATGAAGAGATCGCGCACAGACTTGGAGAGTGGCGAAAAGTCGAATCCTTCTTTCGTCGCCCAAAGGCGCCAATACGCCTCCGTACGCAACATCATGCGCTGCGGGGTCTTGTTGCGAACCTTGTCGTCGAGCGCCTTTACATCTGCGTAGTTGCGCCCTGCGCACGTCCAGTAGGTGACGGTCGACGATCCGCCCGGAAGCAGCATCAGCGAGAATCCGACCGTCGAATCGACCGACCCTTGCGCGATCGTGTTGCGGGACAAGAGGCCATCCTCGGCGTCGCGCCAAGTTCCCTCCGCATCTCGGATGCGCTTCTGTCCCGTCGACCATGTATCGACGCCGTAGGAGCGCGCGCCCGATCCATTGAAGAGAAAGTACGTGTCGTCCTTGTAATGGATGAGCCCGCCTGTTTGCGGGTCGTAATTCACAGTGTCGCCAATGGCACTCTCGCCGATCGAGAGATCTTGATGAAAGAAAAGTCGCACATCGCGTGGGCGATTGTGCAAATCGGTCACTTGAACGGACTTGAAATAGACGGGGCTCCAGTAGTCCACGGCGTCCTTGCAGTGCAGTTCGATTCCCAGTCGGTCGTTTCGAAGCCGGACATCCGTCACGAGCGAATCTTGGACATAGTTCAATTCGCGGGACCAGCCTGGACTCTCGATCCACGCGAATTGTCCGTCAGCCCAGACGCCGAATCGCTGGAGGTGCCCGCACGTGTGGTTCGGCATGCCAACGTGCGGCCAGTACAAGTCACGAACTCGATAGAGGTCGTCGAATGCAACGAGCATTTCTCCGTTGCCGACAGGAAGGTTGCGCGGCATGGGCTCGCGATCAGCTTTGAAATCGGCCGAAGACGAGCGACGTGTTGTGTCCGCCGAATCCGAACGAGTTGTTCAGGGCGACTTGAATCGGTCGTTCCTGCGCGGTGTGGGCGACAAAGTCGAGGTCGAATCCCTCATCAGGGCAATCGAGATTGATCGTTGGAGGAAGGATTCCCGTCTGAAGCGCGAGAATCGTCGCGATGCTTTCGATGCCACCAGCCGCTCCGAGCGCATGGCCGGTCACCGACTTTGTGGAGCTCATCGCGAGCAAACGCGCTCGATCCCCGAAAAGTTTCTTCACAGCCGAGACCTCAGCGGCGTCGCCGAGCGGCGTACTGGTTCCGTGCGCGTTGATGTACCCGACGCGGTCGATCGAGACCTCGGCATCTCCAAGTGCGTTGAGCATCGCGCGGTGCGCTCCGGCTCCATGTTCTTCCGGAGCCGCGATGTGGAACGCATCTCCCGAAGATCCAAATCCAAGTACTTCAGCGTAAATATGCGCGCCCCGTTTTTTTGCTTGCTCGTATTCCTCGAGCACGAGCACCGCTGCGCCTTCCGAGAGAACGAATCCGTCGCGGTCCTTGTCGAATGGTCTCGATGCCAACTTCGGCGCATCGTTGCGCGTCGAGAGCGCCTTCATCGATGCAAACGATCCGATACAGAGCGGAGTGACAGCAGCTTCGGCGCCCCCAGCGAACATGACATCGGCATCCCCGCGTTGGATGAGTTGGAATGCAGCGCCGATGGCGTGGGATCCAGTCGCGCACGCGGTCGCGGTCGCGATGTTGGCTCCACGAAGATTGAACCGAATCGAAACCTGCCCAGCACCGGCGTTGACCATCAAGCGGGGGACCGTGAACGGTCCGATCTTTCTGCTCCCGCTGGAAATCAGACTTCGGACACCAGTCTCGATCGTTCCGACGCCACCGATACCCGAACCGATCGCAACTCCGTGCCGGTAGGGATCGCCAACTTGGGGGTTAAACCCCGAGTCTCGTGCCGCTTCGGTGGCCGCCGCAAGTGCGAACACGGCGAATCGGTCGAACCGACGAATTTCGCGAGCGTCCAAGATCGAAGTTGTATCCAGCCCTCGAACCTCGCCCGCAAAGCGAACTCCCCAGTCTTCGTCCGCATTGAAAAGCGTGATCGAGTCGATCCCAGATCGACCGTTCACCATCCCGTCCCAAGTTTGGGCAACGCTATTACCGACCGGAGTGATCGCACCCAAGCCCGTCACAACGACTCTTCGGAGCGTTATTGTCCGCAAAGCTTTCGATTGTCCGCAGGATCACCGACTTGGAGGCACAATTGAATCACGAGAGCGGTCAGCTCGCGGACTTCGCCGCATCGCCCTTTGGACCCGCGCCGAAGTTCGTCTTGATGTAATCGATCGCCGATCCAACGGTCTGGATCTTGTCGCCCTGATCGTCCGGAATGGAGGTTCCGAATTGATCCTCGAATTCCATAACCAATTCGACAATGTCAAGGCTGTCGGCGTTGAGATCGTTCGTAAAACTGGTTTCTCGCTTGATTTCAGCCTTGTCGACACCCATCTGCTCGGCGACGATGGCGATGACCTTTTCTTGAATCTCAGCTTCTGTCACGGGTTAGCTCCTCATTATTGGCAAATGATCGAATGGACTGAATCAGACGGGACAATCGTATCGGCAAATGCCGATGATTCGGATGATAACGAGAATCGGCTTTGATGGGCGACCGTGGTCTCGCCCGGTGATGCCAAAAGCGAATCGCTGAGCCACGAGGTTATGATCCCCGCCCCGAAGCCCTCCAGCACAGAGCACAGAAGGAGTCCACCATCGAAAAGCGAGTAGCCATTGTCACAGGAGCGAGTCGAGGCATCGGTCGAGCGATCGCGATCCGGCTCGCAGCGGATGGTCGCCATGTCGTGGGGTTTGCGCGCAATGCAGAGCAACTGACTTCGCTTGAGGCGGAGATCAAGGGTGCGGGTGGATCGTGCGAGATGCAATCGTGCGATGTCGGGGACGGCGCGGGATTTGCCGCGGCGATCGAAGCGGTCGCCGAGCGCCACGGACGTTTGGACATCATGGTCAACAATGCCGGAATCACAAAGGACGGTTTGATCCTACGCATGAGTGATGAGGACTTCGACGATGTCCTGCGCGTGAATCTGAGGTCGGCGTTCGTTGCTTGCCGGACGGCGGCGCGTCCGATGATGCGTGGCCGTTTCGGACGCATCGTCAATATCGGATCGGTTTCAGGAATCACGGGGAACGCGGGACAGGCGAATTACGCCGCCGCGAAAGCGGGCATCATCGGGCTGACAAAGTCGATCGCAAAGGAGCTTGGCGGCAAGGGAATCACAGCGAATGTGATCGCTCCTGGATTCATCGAGACGGACATGACGAGCGTCCTTCCAGCGGCGCTTCGCGAAGCTGTCCTGCCAGCGATTCCACTGAAGCGATTCGGGACCGGAAGCGATATCGCAGCTGGGGTCTCGTATGTTTCATCTGACGGAGCGGGATACCTCACCGGGCAGGTGCTGTCGATTGACGGCGGCCTAGCGATGTAAAGCCACGATCGCAGAGCCAGCTTGTAACGAATTGGATGATCGACGCGGTACGTCCGCCCGCAAAATCAAGGAAGCGGAGCGTGAGGCTTCTTTTTGAGCACTCCGCCACCCGAACCGCCACCACCGCCACCATCGGGTGGGGCCGGAGTTTCGCCACCGCCACCAACTCCAGAATCGGATCCTTCAGCGAGTTGAACATCGCTTTGAGGAATCTCAACCTGCTCGTCTGGCAGATTCGAGTACTTCTCGAAAAGTCCATTGATATAGATCTTCCATGAGCCGATGGAATCTTCGCCCGAAAGATGCGCGAGGATGTCGTGGGTCCCTGGAAACGCCGTAAAGACCGAATCATCGCCGGACTGAACCGCATCCCAGAGCATGGCTTGTTCAGCGCCACCAGCAGTGATGAGACCAAAGGTTGCAAAGCCACCTTCATCATCCTTGCACTGAACTTCGATCGATGTGATGGCGCCCGTCGTCGTCTTCCAAGAACCACTCTTCACAAGGTCGTTCAGGACTTTCCGATCGAGTTCGGCCATACGGCCCGATGCGTACTGATCGTCGCCCTTGGCGAAGGCGTTCCAGAACTTCAGTACAGCGATGCGCTTTTCGTTGGTGTCAGGTGCCAATGTTTCGGGCAAGTCGATCCTGGAGTCGATGTCGTATTCCGTCATGAGCTCAGCAATCGACTTGACGGTCGGTTCAGGTGGCGGCGGTGGCGGTGGTGGTTCTGCTCTCACGATGGGTGGAGGTGGAGCTTCTTCTTCGCCGCAAGAGATGAGCGCGGCGGAGGCAATGATGCAGACCGAAGCCGAGAGCGCGAAAATGCTATGAGCGCGGAGATTCCAACTGCCTTGGATCGTCTGATTTGGGTGCGGTGTCATGATTGTTTGGTTTGTTTGGTTTGTCTGGTTTGTCTGGTTTGTCTGGTTTGTCTGGTTTGTCATGGCTCATGATCTCGCAATTCTTGTCAATCCGACGCATCAGTCCCTTCAGCACGCTACCCGGCGCCAATTCATGGAACGCGGGGCAGTTGTCGCCAGCGGGAAACTCCGCAATCAACGACGACATGCTCTCGCTCCATCTTACGGGGCAAACTATCTGATCGACAAGGAGTTTCTTCAATGTCGCGGCATCGTTGGCGGCATGCGGTTGGGCTGTCACGTTGCTCCAAACCCGATACTTGAGCGGCTGAAATTGCACATTCTCGAGAGCCCTTCGCATCGACTCTGCCGCGGGTGCCATGAGCGGGGAGTGAAATGCTCCTGCAACTTGAAGTTTCGCCGCACGACAACCCACAGTCGAAGCGAGTTCGAGGGCACGGTCGCACGCAGTCGCATGTCCAGAGAGGACGATTTGGCCAGGCGCATTGAAATTCGCGCAGACGAGTACTTCGCCAGATCCCGATGGCGCAGCGCTGTCGCAGACCGCTTGTGCCTGAGCTTCGTCAGCGCCGATCAATGCAACCATTCCCCCCTTGCTGGCTTGCGCGGCTTCTTGCATCAGTCGCCCGCGGATCGCGACAAGTCGCAGTCCGTCTTCGAAAGAGAACGCGCCCGCGAGATGGAGGGCGGTGTACTCACCGAGTGAAAGCCCTGCGAGCGCAACGACCGTTGGCCGGTCGAATTCGTCCTGCAACGAATGAAAGCTGGCGACTGCGCAGGTGTAGAGGGCGGGCTGACAAACATCAGTTCGATTGAGCGACTCGGCTGGTCCATTGAAGCAGAGTGTTGAGAGCGACGCTCCGACCGATGCGAGTTCGATCGTTCGATCCGCTCGGGCGAAGATATCGGCTCCTGCTCCGCCCGATTCACACCAAGACTTTCCCATGCCGATGGATTGCGCGCCTTGTCCTGGACAAAGAAAGACCATGGATTTCGTCATTGCAGTTGCTCCAGTGTCCATCGATCGCACGGAAGCGATCAAACGCGCCAAACGCCACTCGCCCAGGTCAGCCCACCGCCGAACGCGACCATTACGAACGGTCGTTCCGATTCAATTTTTCCAGCGCGCCAGAGTTGATCGAGACAGAGACCGACGCTCCCCGCCGAACTGTTCCCGAATTTGTCGATGTTGATATAGACCTTTTCATGAGGAAGGCCCAGCTTCTCGCGGGCAGCTTCAATGATGCGGATGTTCGACTGGTGGCAGATGACCTGACCAACTGTTTCCGGAGTCAAAGCAGTTTTGGACATCGCGTCCTCGATGACCTCCTTGAACTTCGTCACGGCGAATCGAAAAACCTCTTTCCCATTCATACGAAGATTGCCAAGTCGGATCGGGTTATCCTTGTCGGCCGCAGGCACTTCCTGATCGCGCCGAGGCAAGTAGAGCGAGTGCCAACCACTGCCGTCCGATCCCATCGTTTGATAAATGCATCCGATTCTTGGGTCGGGATCGCGAGTCAAAACCGCCGCGCCTGCCGAGTCGCCGAAGAGGATTGACACCGTTCGATCGTTGTAATCGACGATGGTGCTCATTGCCTCAGATCCGACCACCCCAATCGATCGGAATTGCCCAGATCGAATCAACGCTTGCGCAAGATTGATGCTGTAGACAAATCCGCAGCACGCGGCCGAGAGGTCGAATGCAGCAGCCGGGACTGCGCCGAGTGCCGCTCCGACACGAGCTGCAACCGAGGGGCATGTCATCTCTGCAGTGACCGTGCCGACGATGATGAGATCGAGGTCCGATCCCTTCATCTCTGCCGCATCGAGTGCGTTCTTCAGCGCGTCACGCGCCATCGTGAAGGTCCCCTCGACATTTGGATCGCAGACGCGTCGCTCTCGGATACCAGTTCGTTGAAAGATCCACTCGTCTGTCGTGTCCATGATCTTGGACAAGTCGTCATTTGTCAGAACGCGATCGGGTACGCAAGAACCCGTGCCGCGAATGCGGACTCCAAACGCAGGTGCGACCTCGTTCATGCGATGAGATGGGTCGCCGCAGCGAGGCGTTCAACGATTGTCTCGTTGACGCCGAGATCGACGAAGTTGTGAGCGCGTCGGATCGCGTTGGTGATCGTGCGTGCGACGCTGGATCCGTGCGAAATCAAGCAGACGCCATTGACTCCCAGGAGCGGCGCGCCGCCGTACTCGTGATAGTCGTATTTTGAATAAAGACTCTTGACCACGGGTTCAAGTCGAGACGCGAGCGTGGGGTCGATCGCGAAGACCTCTTTCGCGAGGGCCTTGAAGATCCCTGAGGAGAGTCCTTCGGCCATCTTGAGCATGACATTTCCGACGATTCCATCGGTGATCACGACATCTGCGTCCCCATTGAATACGCCTCGTCCTTCGACGAATCCCGTGAAATTCAGTCCTTCAGTGGCTCGAAGAAGATCGCGAGCATCGCGCACCTCCTGCGTTCCCTTTTGTTCTTCACCTCCAACATTCATGAGAGCGACGCGCGGATTCGCAATGCCGAGGACGCGCTGTGCGTAGATGTCACCCATGACACCATACTGAGCCAGATGCGCCGCCTTGGGTTCGATGTTGGCGCCGACATCGATCAGCACGATCGGCCCCGCAAATGTCGGCACAGTGACGGCGATTCCGGGTCGAATCACGCCATCGAGGCGACGCATATGAAGTTGGGCCGCGGCGACGCACGCGCCTGTGTTTCCAGCGGAAATGATGGCGGCGAGTCGGTTCGGCAACTTGGGAGAAGCCATCCGCGCCATGACGACGATCGATGAATCTTTCTTCGCGCGAACCGCATCGACGGGGGGTTCGTCCATCCCAATCACTTCGGTTGTCCCGACGACTTCGAGTTGAGTGCGATCAATCGCACGCTCTGCGATCGCTTCATTGATCAGTGCCGCATCTCCGATAAGAACGATTTGATCGTTCGCTCGGAGACTCGCGATCGCCGCGAAGCAACCCTTCAAGATCTCATCTGGGGCGTTGTCGCCGCCCATGACATCGATGCCTATGCGCATCGGTCGTTATCAGGCGCTGGCCTGGAAGCCCTTCAATTGCAGTCCAGGGCGGACGTAGCCGCATGAGGAGCACGCATGGTGAGGGCGTCTGGTGGCGCCACAATTGGGGCAGGTGACAGTGTGTGCTGCTCGGAGAGCCTGGTGATTCCGGCGCCGACGCGTCCGACCAGGCGATGTTTTCATTACGGGATTCATGGAAATTGACCTCGTGAGCCCCGGCAGTGGGGCGGGGGGTTAGTCTAACTGACCATCTTGATCTGTCAAGGATCGCGGTCCAACGGTTGCCTCGCGGGACGATCCTCGGTATATTTCCCAACCCGCCACAGAACGACATTCCAGAGCGAACTTCCACATGCCGACCATCAATCAACTCGTTCGAAAGCCTCGTCGCGACCCAACTACCAAGAGTAAGGTCAATGATCTTGCCGCATGCCCGCAGCGTCGTGGCGTCTGCTTGCAGGTCAAGACCGTCACGCCAAAGAAGCCGAATTCGGCGTTGCGCAAGGTTGCTCGAATTCGACTCTCGAACGGTCGCGAAGTCACCGCATATATCGGTGGTGAAGGCCACAATCTTCAAGAGCATTCGATCGTGCTCGTGCGCGGCGGTCGTGTGCGTGACCTCCCCGGAGTTCGGTACCACGTTGTGCGTGGAACGCTCGATTGCCTCGGAGTTGACGGTCGTAAGAAGGGTCGCTCGCTGTACGGCGTGAAGCGCAAGGCAGTCATAGCGAAGAAGAAATAATCGCGCGAAAGCGCAAAGCAGTTCAGGTCGCCGGTTCCCTCGAATCCGGATGCGAGACGGATGTTCCGCTCGCAAGGCAGTAATCGCGACGCATTTCTCCGGAGATGTCCAACCTCCAGCGTCGCGGTGAAATTGAAGACACGCATTTCGCGTGTTGGCCCAGAAGGCAAGCCCCAAAGGAGTTTCAGTTATGCCAAAGCAGTTCACAGCCAGCGAATCGCAACTCAAGCCCGATCCTCGATATCAGGATCTCATCGTGGCGAAGTTCATCAATTGCATCATGTACGGAGGCAAAAAAGCGACCGCTCAGCGTGCGGTGTACGAAGCCTTCGACATGGTTCAGAACAGACTCGACAAGGAGAAGTCGGACGCGCTCCCAAAGACCGCGATCGAGCTCTTTCACCGAGCCATTGACAATGTTCGACCATCAGTCGAAGTCCGCTCGAAGCGAGTGGGTGGAGCGAACTACCAAGTTCCGATGCCGCTGAATCGTCGTCGCGCGCAGAGCCTGACCTTCCGCTGGATTCTCGAGGCGATCCGATCCGAGAAGGGCAAGCCGATCGCACTCCGATTGGCGAAAGAGCTCTTCGACGCCGCAAAGAACGAAGGCAAGGCGGTCACGACGCGTGAAAACACGCACCGTATGGCCGACGCCAATAAGGCGTTCGCACACTTTGCTTGGTGATTGGGCTTAGTGATTGGTACGCTTGCATCATGAGCACCACCATGATGACGGGTACGAATGTCGGGTCGATGATCTCGGGTCCATTGAAAATGACACTCGGCTATGCCGACAAGTTGATCCAGTCGATTCCGGCGGATCAGTTTGCTGCGATGCCACGCGCGGACTTGAATAGTCCAGCATTCTGTATCGGGCACTTGGCGATCTACGCGCCAATGGTGGCTGGGATGATCGGCTCTGCCGAAGGCATCGAAACTCCGGCGCACTATCAGGACCTCTTTAAGAATGGCGCGCCTTGCATTGCGACACCGGGTCACTATCCGTCAAAGGCGGAGCTGATCGGACATTTCGTCGGCGGTTGGTCCAAAGTCGCGGAGCTCCTTGCGACAGTCGATGACGCTCGGTTGAGTCAGCCCAATCCGATGGAACAGATGATCGAACGACTTCCGACAGTGGGTGGGATGGTTTCGTTCATGTCGCTCGCACACAACATGATGCACTTGGGGCAAATCAGTGCGTGGCGCAGAGTCATGGGCTTGGGATCTGCGATGTGACGAGCGTAACCGCGCCAACGGGGGTGGGGCGGATTTGTTGGGTCGTTTGTGGTGCAGTTGCCCGCTTCATTTCGTTCGTCGTCGTTTTCGCTGGGCTGTCCATTCCTGCGCATGGGCAAGGAACGATGGGAATGGTCGCTCCCCCCATCGGGCTCGTCGAGTTGACGGTACTTTTAGAGAAAAACGGCATCGACTATAAGCCGTCTTATCCGGCGGTCGAAGCAGCGCATGTGAAGTACCTCGCGGCTTGCGCAGAGCTTCGCTCTGGAGATTTCGAACGGTTCAAGAAGGGCATCGACATCATCGAAGCTTCCGGACGTGAACCCGACGTCGAAAAGGCGAAGCGCACGATGGACCAGTATTTAGGAATCCTCCGCAAGACCGTGGCACTCGACGAGTCACTCTTCGACGCATTACGCACCGCGCTCCCTGAGGCAGATCATGCGGGCGTTTCCCGCGCCGCGGCGTCCAGGATTCGCACTGTGTGGCGGACGACTCCAAACCAAGACGCGACGAATGCGATCAATGTTGATGTGCCAGTGATTCTTCGCAACTTGCCTTGGTCTGCCGATGGGTCCGGCGATTGGCGCTCAGTGCCGCATATCACTGAACTGCGCGTCGCATGCGAAAACGCGCTCGGTGACTTTGATACTCGCCAAGATCGACTTCTGCGAGCGCATGTGATGGCGACGATGAAGATGTCACTCGAACTCTCGGCCGGGACCGCAGGCATTGAGCACGGAGAGGTTCTGAATCTGGACCATCTTCAACTTCAAGAGCGGATGGTCGCGGCCGAGGTGGCGTACAAGAACGCAATCGCGCCGGTGATCGAATCGCAGAAGCCACTGCGAGCGAGCAATGCACGTGCCTATCGTGCGGTGCGCGATGTATTGAAGGAGCGCGACGCAAAGCTCGCAAGGATTTTTTGTCGGCAATACTTCGTGGAGTCCTACCCTTACGTCGACCCGGTCCATGTCGCCGTCCAGAAGCACGCGCTCCTGGCGCTTCGAACGCGGGCGCTGACAGACGATCAGCGTTCGATGATTCGGTCGATCCACGCTTCGTGGTCTGATCGCGACGATCGGATCATGGACGAGTTGATGGTGTTGCTCGACAAGGAACACGGGAAAGGGGAAGGCGTCTGGCTCAACGGCGACGCATTCGACCAGAGCAACCAGCTTGAGATCGACTCGATGGAAGCCAAGCGCGACGCTGAAGCAGTCAAGGCGCTCGATGCGATCAATTCAGCGATCGGTGTCGAATGGGGTAAGGCATTGGCGAAGTTCGGGAGCGACGAAGAGGCAGCGATATTCTTTCCAGAGAGCCGAGTGTCGCTGGATGTCGCAGGCGCTGGAGTCGTCGATGGAGCAGTTGCAGAGGACGAATCGGTTGATCCCGTGGGCTGGGCGAATGATTGGATGGGTTTCACAGGAATGTGGGTTGCACGTCGAATGGAAATCGACTGGGCCGAGCGAATCGAGATGGCGCTCGGGTGCGATGACGCAGCGAGCGCGACCTTGCGTGCGCTGATGGAGGATTACTGGAAGGAGTGGGATGCACGGATCAAACCGCAGATTGGTGCCTTCGGCACACTTCATATTTCTCCCAACGCACCTGCGGATGCTGTGACTGAAAACATCGTCCGAACGGAGGCGGATGTTGCGAAGTGGGTATCCCGATACACCGACTTGGAACGAGTGCGCCGAGAAATCGAAGATCGATTTTTCGAGGATGTCGCAGGAGCTGTCGCGGAACCTGCGAGCAAGTCAGTCGTTCAAATGCTTCGGGTTGCACGAATCTGCGGAGAGCGCGTTTCGGGGGTGGACACCCTGTTCGATCTCCTCGCGGGGGGCGAGGAGAGTGGCAATGCACTCTTCGCAGCGACTGGAGGCGATCTTTCTGCTGTCGAATGCAAGCTCGTCGCCGAGGCAGTCGCGGTCAGGCTTGCCGAAATCGTCAAGGTCTCGGACGACCTGAACAGCGCGACCATCGAGCACGGTCGGACGCAGGCCTCGGAGCTTGTGGCGTGGCTGGAAGTCCGCAAGGATCCCCTCTGGGGTGGGTTTGTTGAGTATTCCAGGGCGATGGGGGATAAGGAAAACGCGAGCACCTTGGCGGGATGGAGAGCGGCCTACGCGAAGGCGCTGGTGCAACGCGAAGTCATCGATTCAATCATCGCGGTCCTCTCCCCAGCAAAGGGGAAGGCGGTTCGGCGTGCGTACTTGCGCGAGGCATTCTTCGATGCCTTCCACGAAACCGAGCCAGTCGAGTCATGGATCAAATCGGCGCTTGCGCTGGGCGACTTGACACAATCGCAGAGGAGCGCGCTGACGGTCGCTCGGGATGAGTTCACTCTGGAACGCGATGCTGCGATCGAAGGCATGATGAAGCACATGAAGACGCAGGCGCCTCCGTTGACGATCATCACGAAAATCGTGGCCAATGCGGATCGGGCTGAAATCGATGCAGTCACGCGTCGAATGATTCGCATCCAGGAAGCGGCACAAGAAGTAGCCCGCTACGCCTTCGCCCGCAATGCCAGCCGTGACAAGTTGTATCTCCGACTTCAACACACATTGACTGTCGAACAACTTCGAGCAGCGAGCCTGAAGTGAGTTTCAAGTAGATTCGTCCCGGCGATGAGTCGAAGACACATACTTGCGCTGGACGAAGGGACGAGCAGTCTCCGTTCCGTTGTCGTCAATGCCGATGGGGGCATCGTCTGTGCCGCACAGCGCGAGTTTGGGCAGCACTTTCCGCAGCCGGGCTGGGTCGAGCATGATGCGTCGGAGATCTGGTCGGCGCAGTTGGCGACTGCTCAGCAGGTGATGCGAGAATCCGGGGTTGCGGCAGGAGAGTTTGCCGGAATCGGAATCACCAACCAACGCGAGACGATCGTCGTGTGGGACCGCAAGAGTGGTCAGCCCATTTGCAATGCGCTTGTCTGGCAGGATCGCCGAACCGCTGGCGATATGACTCGATTGCGAGAGCGAGGCGTCGAGGATGAAGTCTCGCAGCGCACTGGATTGCTCCTCGATCCGTATTTTAGCGCTTCGAAATTGGCGTGGATACTTCGCACGGTTCCGGGAGCAGCGGATCGTGCTCGTCGAGGAGAGCTCGCCGCAGGAACGATCGACACGTGGCTCATTTGGAATTTGACTGGTGGTCGAGTGCATGTCACTGATGTTTCCAACGCCTCGCGAACGATGCTCATGGATTTGCGCACGCTCGAATGGGATGAGTGGTTGCTGAAACTCTTCGAGATCCCGCGCGAGATGCTGCCGCAAATTGTCGACAGTAGTGGCGTCTGTGGTGAAACCGATCGCGAAATCTTTGGCGCATCGATTCCGATCGCGGGTATCGGGGGCGATCAGCAGTGCGCACTTTTCGGACAGTCGTGCGTGCGTCCGGGAATGGCGAAGACGACATTTGGAACGGGGTGCTTCTTGCTCGCGAACACGGGCACAGAAGTCGTTCGAAGTCGGTCGAGACTCCTCACGACTGTTGCGTGGAGGCTGAGGGGATCGCCCGCGGTGTACGCGCTCGAAGGAAGCGTCTTCATGGGCGGCGCGTCCATCCAGTGGCTCCGAGATGGACTTGGCATTATTCGAAGCGCCGCTGACGTGAACGTGCTTGCGGGGTCCGTCGCGGATACCGCCGGTGTCGTGGTCGTGCCCGCATTCACTGGACTTGGGGCGCCACACTGGGATGCATCGGCGCGCGGTGCGATCCTGGGCTTGACGAGAGGAACAACCGCCGCCCACATCGCACGAGCGACGCTCGAAGGAATCGCCATGCAAGTCGTGGAGGTGCTTGATGCCATGAACGTCGACCGAGGAACAACGATCGATGTCATGCGTGTCGATGGCGGGGCGTGCGCGAGCGACTTGCTCATGCAGATGCAAGCGGATGCGCTTGGGATTCCGATCGAACGCCCCTCAGTGCTCGAGTCGACGGTGCTCGGCGCGGCGCACTTTGCCGGACTTGCAACGGGTGTCTGGAAGTCTCTCGCCGATCTTGAAGGTCTCAGGAGTGTCGACCGTCTCTTTGTTGCGACAACGACACAACCGCGACGCGCGACCAAACTCAAGCAGTGGCGTAAGGCAATCGACAAGTCACGAGGCTGCGACGAGAACAGCTGGGAGGAAATCACATGAATCGTTTCTCGCGCGATGAGATGCTCGGACGCGCCGATGGCAAGTCATTCGATGTGCTCGTCGTGGGTGGTGGCGCGACAGGGCTGGGCGTCGCAGTCGATGCTGCGCAGCGCGGCTTTTCGACATGTCTGGTGGAAGCGCACGACTTCGCGAAGGGGACATCGAGTCGCAGTACGAAACTCGTTCACGGGGGTGTGCGTTACCTCGAACAACTCGACATCGCATTGGTGATGGAAGCGCTTCACGAGCGCGGATTGATGCACCAGAACGCGCCCCACCTCGTTCATGATCTTGCGTTCCTCGTTCCTCGCTACACGTGGTGGGAAGGGCCGTTCTTCGGAGCGGGATTGAAGTTGTACGACCTGCTTGCGGGGAAGCGCAATCTTGCTCCAAGCAAGTTTTTGTCGACTGCCGAGACGATCGAGGCGATCCCGAATGTCGCACGCGAGGGATTGCTTGGGAGCATTGAATACCACGACGGACAATTCGACGACGCGCGGATGGCGTTGACACTTGCGCGCACAGCAGCGGATTTGGGAGCGGTCGTGCTGAATCAATGCCGCGTGACCGGGTTGCTGAAGGATTCCAGCGGTGGAGTGGATGCTGTTCATGGCGTCTGTGCCACCGACGGCGAGAGCGGTCGAGCGATGGAGATCCGCGCGACCGTCGTTGTGAATGCGTGCGGGATCTTTGGCGATGAACTTCGCCTGCTCGACGATGGGAAGGCTCCGCGAATGATCGAGCCCGCGCAGGGTGTCCATCTCGTCTTCGACAAGTCACTTCAACCGAGCGCACGAGCGATCATGGTTCCGCATACCGACGATGGACGTGTGCTGTTCGTGATTCCGTGGCACGACCGAATTGTCGTCGGAACGACGGATACTCCGATGAAGAAGGCGGAAATCGAACCACGTGCGCTCCCGGACGAGATCGAATTCATTCTGCGAAACGCGGGGCGATATCTGGAACGCGATCCGACCCGCGCCGATGTGCGTTCGGTCTATGCGGGCATGCGTCCACTCGTGCACGAAAGCGGAGTTGATTCGCCATCCAAGTCGCTTTCTCGTTCGCACAAGGTGGTGGTGAGTGCGAGCGGAATGGTGTCGATCATGGGCGGGAAGTGGACGACCTATCGGCGCATGGCCGAGGACACGATGGCACGAGTGATCGATGTCGGACAACTCGATCGCCGCCCCTGTGGAACCGAGTCGCTCAGAGTGCACGGTTGGATCGCGCGTGGCGATCCAGCGATGCCGAGCGACGACTGGTTGCGCGTCTATGGCAGCGATGCGCCCGCTGTGCTTGCAGTCTGCGCAGAGCGACCCGAGTGGCGCGAGTCGATCCATCCCCGCCTGCCATATCCGATGGGGGTTGTCGCGTACGCCGCGCGCCACGAGATGGCGAGAAGTGTGGACGATGTGCTCGCACGGCGCACCCGCAGTTTGCTGCTCGATGCGAAGGCCGCATCCGAGAGTGCCGACTCGGTCGCGACCAACCTTGCGTCTGAGCTGGGACGAGACGCGCAGTGGGCATCAAAGGATGCCGCGACTTTCAAGGCGATCGCCACGGGATATCAGTTGTCGCCGTGAAGCGCCGGCTTCGAAGTACATTTCGATCTATGAACGCTTTTTGCACTACGGCATTTGTCGTCGGATTCACCGTGTGTGGGTTGCCATGCGAATGGGCACACTCCACTGCGGAGCAGCCAGCGCAAGTGCAGCCAGCGCAAGTGCAGCCCGAATCGCCCAGTCCCGTGGCGAGACAGCCCATGCCGGTCTCTTGGAAAGAGCAGATGGGACTGCGCTCGTTTCAAGTTGAAATGCGAATTCTGGTCGTGGACAAGGTTGTCCTCGTTCCAGATGTTGCGACCTATCTGGACGAGATTTCCCGCTGGACTCTGCGCGGTCGCTGGCCCGTCTTGATCGAAGACGGTTTCTACGCACCGATGTTCATCCGTGCCTTCAAGCCGAGCAAGGTGATTCGTCGATCCTCGGTTGGAGCATTTCCTGTCGCGGAGGCCGATCGTCAAGCACTCGCACGTCATGCGATAACTCAAGCATGGACCGTTCCAGGGAGCACGGTTCACCCCCAATCTCCTGCGGAGGCGTTCGCATCGGTGCGATTCGAGCCAATTGGATTGGTGCTCGCGAGCATGAGTGATCCAGCGTGGACGGCGGCAGTCGCGCTGGCAGCAGGTCGTGGCCAAGTCTTGAGTTGGCTCGATGGTCCATTCGATCCTCCGAGCTCGAAGTTCACTCCGGGAAAATTTCAGGATCTATCCGCGGCTGTCGAAGATGCGGCTCGCAGGACAACGCTCGCCTACAGCGCGCTCGGAGATGCGATCGACGCCGTCACGATTTGCCGTTCGATGCCTGGGAAAGCTGTGGTTGCGAATGTTTCGAAGTGGGCTCCGCCGCAGGGAGCAGCTCCGAAGGCTGG
>CAMBMO010000016.1 GCA_945868805.1 Singulisphaera sp. GP187 | reverse complement strand
GCGAACGCGCCTCATGCCAATCGAACATATATCGATGAGGGTGCACAGATCGAAGCGAAGGCGACTCAGACTGGCAACGGCGGTCGGGTGATCGTCTGGTCGGACGAGTACACGGGCTTTTTCGGATCGATCGATGTCTCGGCCGCAGGGAGCGGCAAGGGCGGATTCATCGAAACAAGCTCGCACAACAATCTGCAGGCGTTTGGAAGTGTGAATGCTGGGAGCGCGCTCGGTGCAGGTGGCACATGGTTGCTCGATCCGGCGAACCTGACGATCGACAACGCTATGGACGCCAACGTGACTGGGGCGAGTCCATTCGAGCCGACAGCTACAGCAGCGGTTCTTGATATTGCGACACTCGTTGCTGCACTGAACACCGGCGACGTGGTGATCCAAACAAATGCAGGCGATGGATTCGCAGGAACTGGTCTCGTCACATTCGCGGCGTGGATAAATTCAACGGCGGGCGCAGGTCGGACACTCACAGTGAATTCAGCTGGCGGCATTCAGATAAACGACGGCGTCACGATCACGACGAGCGACGCATTCGCGCTCAATCTCCTACTCAACGCAACGAGCACGATCGACTTGCAGGGAACCGCGGCGATCAACACGCAGGGTGGCTTGCTCGCAATGACGGCGGGCGGGGCGATCACGCAGAGCGCGGATTCCGTGCTGATGATCGGTGGAACGACCACGATTACCGCCGGAGGCAACGATGTCGCCCTCATCGGCAGCGCCAACAATTTCGGTGGGGATCTTTCGATTGTGAGCGGTGGCAACGTGAGCCTGACAGATTCCGATGCCCTCCAGTTGGGCAGTGTGACAATCGACGGATCACTGACAGTGGTTGCCTCGGGCGCAATCACCCAAAGTGGTGCGATCACTCTGAGTAACGCCGCAACCGCATCATTCACGGCGGCCGATGGTGTCAGCATCACGCTGAACCAAGCAAATGACTTTTCGGGATCGTCGCTGAGTTTCGAGAACGCCGACACGGTCGACCTGACAAACTCGGTGGACTACGCGCTCAATCAGGTGGCGGGAGTCGACACGATGACGGGGTTGATCGCCGATCTCGCGATCGTCGCCAGTGGATCCGTTGAGATCGCAAACAGCATCGTCTTTACGAATCTGGCGATGGGGGCGAATTCGCTCATCACGATCACTGGCGCCGGGCAGTCCATGACTGTCAATGGCACGATCACCTTGGACGGCAATGTCACGCTCGGCGCGGACAACTTGAGTATCGGAGCGGTGATCGCCGACAACGACGATCTCGCGCTCGTCGCGGATTCATCGATTGCGTTCACTGGCAACGTCACTGGGGTCACAGTACTGACGATTTATGGATTGACGGGAAGTCCGACCGTCGGCCTTGGAACCGGCGCGGCTGGAGCGCTCTCCATCGACGACAACGCTCTCGGGTTCATCTCGACTGTCGGGACGATTCAGCTCGGCTTTGACCTCTCAGGATTCGAGATCGGCACAGTCGATATCGCTTCGGGATTCGACTTCGACGGCAACTTGACGATCTCACAGGGCGGGGGGAGTTCAGTCTCGTTTGACGGAGTCGCGACGATCGGTGGCGATCTGATTGTGACCACCAATGACATCGCCATCGGCGGAGCGCTCGGCGTGGCAGGATCTGTCACCTTTACGGGAACCGAAGGTGTCGATGTCTTCCTCGGAGTTGCGGGCGATGCGGGCGACTTAAGCTTGACAGACGGGGAAATCGACCTGATCACCGCCCAATTCTTGTCGGTGACGGCGACGGGTGTGGGCGCGAATGTCACGGTGAATGCTCTTTCGATCGGGGGTTCGATTGCGGATACGGCAACAATCGTTTCGACCGATGGCATCGTGACATTCGCAACAGTCGCTTCGAACTTCGATAACTCGCTCGCGGTCCTGGCCAACGATGTTGCGATCAATGTCGCGGTTAATGTTGGAGACGAACTGACATTTTCAGGCAATGATGGCGTCGATCTCTTTCTCGGCGTGGCGGGCGCGGGAATGAGCTTGACGAACGCAGAGTGGAGCAGGCTCACTGCGGATTCGATGGTGATTTCGGCGACTGGTGTTGGGTCGAGTGTGACCGTCAACGGCATTACTGGTGGCGGTCAGATCACTGGACTGACAACCCTCTCTTCGGATGTCGAGGGCGTGACTTTCATCACCGCGTCGTCCAGCTTCGACAACGCACTGACTGTGCTCGGCGAGACGACGATCGCAGGGGTAAACATTTCGACGGTTGGTGGTGAAATCACCTTTGGCGGTACGGTCGAATTGACGACCGGTGCGGTCATGATTGATTCGGGTGGGAGCGACATCACATTTTCCGACGCGCTGAATGGCGCGCAGGCGTTGACACTGACTGCGGGTGGTGCAACAGTCACTTTCGGTGGAGCCGTCGGCGACAGCGCGGACCTCGCTTCGATCACGATCGTGTCGGCAGGGGACATCGTCGTTGGCGCGGCCATGGAGGTGACGGGGCTCGTCCGGATCGCGGGCGATTCTGGTGTTGACATTTTTCTCGGGGCAGCGGGCGCGGGTCTCAATCTTGACGATGCCGAACTCGCCTTCATCAGCTCGGGCGCTCTGTCGATTGCGGCGACCGGATTGGATGCGGACATTGTGGTGGACAATGTCACAGGTGGCGCAGACATCCATGGAGCGACGACTCTCACAGCGACCGACGAGGTCTCGTTTGTGAACAACGCCTCCACGTTTGCCAACTCGTTGGTCGTGCTCGCGAGTGGGATCGACATCGCGGCCGCGCTCGTTGTCGATGGATCGGTGAGCTTCGTCGCCAATGTGGATGTGGATATTTTCGTGGGGATTGGAGGAGTCGCGGGCGACTTGATCCTCGGCAACGCCGAACTGGCTTTCATTGATACGACTGGGGGCTTGAAGATCACCGCGTCTGGCGCACTCGGAAGTGTGACCGTGAACGGCCTGCTCGGTGGCGGTTCGATCGACGGTACGACGACCCTCGGCGCGGAAGGTGACGGAGTGATTTTCACGGGCGCGGGGTCGACATTCGATAACGATCTGGTCGTGGACGGTCTCGCAACGATCAATAGTGTCTTTATCAACGCTGGTGGATCGATCGAATTTGCCGGCGTGGTGACACTGACCGGCGCAGGAACAACGACGATCACATCGGGGGGATTGGTCGGTGACAGCGTTCAATTCGACGCCGCGGTCGTGGTCGCGGACGATGACAGCGAGACTCTTGAAGTGAATGCGGGGTCTGCGGGAGCCTCCTTTGGTGGGGATGTCGGAGCGCCAGAGGACCGTCTCTCCGGATTGACAGTGACAGCTTCAAGTACCAGTTTCGCAGGAAATGTCTACGTTGCAGGGAATCTCGATGTGGGCGCGGTCACCCTCACGGAAGCGACGATCTTTGAATGCAACGGAACCCTGACGCTCGGGACGATCGCTGGTGGCGGGTTCGCGCTGACGCTCGCCGCAGGCGCGATCGAGATCACCGACATCATCTCCGATCTCTCGACACTCACGATTCGCAACATCGATTCGACAGCCGACATTTCGATCGAGGGAGTTTCAGCATTCAATCTTTCGCAACTCGAGTGGATTCTCATCGACGGCACGACGGTCGGCGTGGTCATCATTGGTGACAGTTCTTCGTACACGGGCACAGTCACTGTGGGTGGAGATTGGGTCAACAACCTCGATGCGACGATTCAATTTCTCGCAGGTGGCGACACAGGCGACTTTGGTTCGTTCCAGGTCAACGGCGATATCACAGGATCTGGAAGCTTGACAGTTGATGGTTCTGGTGGAACCACGTTCATCAACGCAGACATCACGCAGGGTTCCATCGATATCAATGACGCGGTCGTGGTGCAGGGTGGTGTCACCCGCACGCTGACTGCCACTGGGGTTGGCGGGATCGTGATCAATACGACCGGTTTCGCTGCGGGAATATCGGCGGATGTTGCTGACACCAATCTGACGCTTGTGACAACGTCGGCCGATGCGTCGATCACTCTGACCGCCACCTTCACCGACGATGTCGTCGACGACCTTTTTCTTGCCGACTTGACGATGGGTGGCGATGGAATTGCCCCTGATACCGACGAAATCTCGTTGGCTATCAGTGGCGAGATCTCGGGGAATCTTGTGGCAAGCAACTCTTCTGGAGTCTCTCTGAGCACGATTGCGGGAGGTGGGACATCGCTCACCGCGCAGTCGTTCAATCTCGGGGATGACACGACCCTGACGACAAACGCCGACCTGCGGACGAGTGGCGGTGTGGGGGACGACATCACATTCGGTGGTTCGATCACGGACGGAGCGGGAACCTTTGCACTGACGCTCGATGCAGGTGGTGGCGACATCGCGCTGCTCTTTGGGGCAGGGACGATCGGTAACGCGCTCGGCGCTCTGACGGTCACGAGTGCCAACGATGTGACGATTGATGGCGCGCTCATCGCGGCGACATTTACGCAGCTCGCGGGCACAGGCACGACCTCGTTGAATCAGATCCTGGACTTGAGCGGGAACTTCAGTTTCACTGGCGCGAACTTGGATGTCGCGTTTGCAGATGAAAACTTCGTCGATGGGATAATGACGATCGAGAATGCAGGTGGATTCACCCTCTCGACAGACGCCATACTGGTGATCGGAGGCAATTTCACGCAGAGTGGCGATGGCGCAAACATCATCTTCGGAGATGTGACAAGCACAAGCGGAAGCATCTCCATTTCGAGCCAGGTGGTCTTTAACGGCATCGCGGGTGTTCATCTGACCGCGACCGCCGGCGACATTACTGTTGGAGCATTGCTCTACGGTGGTGGACCGAATCACACGAGCATGACGATCCTCGCGGGCGGTAATGTCAACGTCAATGGCGCGATCACGATGGCGACGCCTGGAGTTCTGACAATCGACTGCGGAACTGGCGTGGGAGAGGTCATCACGTTCGGAAGCGGAGTTGGAAGTGTTTCTGCGTTTGGTGGCATCCTGCTCAACACCAATAGCACGCTCAATGCTCCAGCGACCGTGGCGACGATTGTCGCGATGGGCGACATCGAATTCGCGACCGACGTCTTCACGATGGGGCAAAATCACAAGCTCACCTCGCTCGGCGATATCGTGATCGAGGGAGGCAATGTGCCTGCGGCTGTGACCCTCGGCGATGTCAACGCAGTGGGGGATCTTCGAGTGACGGCGGGGTCGATCACATTGCTCGCACGATCGTCTGGTTCGATCCTGACGAATTCTGGTGGCACTGTGACAGATCGAACGGTCGACTTTATCGTCGGCGGACAGGTGTTCTTTAGTACTGCGCCAATCATGTCTGGATCGGGTGGGTCCGCGATTTTCTCCAGTCCGACTGCCAATGTCGACGGATCGGGCACGCTCGGTGGATACCTGACGACGACTTACCTCTTTGCGGTCAATGAGCAACTGCTCTCGCTTTCCGGGCAGATTCTCGACTTGAGCGTTGCCAATAGCGTCTCATTCAGTAACCCCGCGACGGTCATCCCACAAGCGATGTCGATCATTCCGGCGATTGGACTGCTGGGGACGGGCGAAACGCTCGATGACGACGAGGCTGATTCGACCGAGGACGGAACTCCCGAATCGCCGGATGATCCCAATTCTCCAGGGTCTCCAGGGTCTCCCGGGTCTCCCGGGTCTCCCGGGGTCAATCCAACTGTCCATCCAACTGTCCATCCAACGAAGGGAATCGCGTAGGGCGACCAGTTTGCTTTAGGAAGGGGATCCCCATGAACTTAGATATTCAGAAACTTTCAGTCATCGTTGGAGTGCTCTTGTTCGTCGCCTCGTGTGGACCGGGCGATGCGAGCATTGCTCCCGCCACAGAGGGCGCACCATCGGTCACAGTCACCGCACCGAACGAACCGAGCACGCCAGTCGGGCCTGCCCCCCCGAGTGCAGTCGCGATACCAGCTCCGCCTGTGTCAGAGCTCGTCAAGCTCGCGACGATTGAAGGCAAGGCCGCCAACGACGAGTTCACGCGCAATGTTCAAGTACTGCAGGCGCAGCGCCAAGAAGTTGTACGGCTGACCCAGGGGATGGCGACGGTTCACGCTGGCAAAGATCGCGAGGCGTTGCAGGAACAGATCGTTGCGACGGTGAAGAAACTGGATGCGGACAATCGAGTAATGGCGAAGTCGTACGGGTACTCGCTCCTGCGCAACTACACCCGTGTCCCAGAGAAGAGCGAAGTCTTTCTCGTCCTGACGGCGGATGAGATTGCGCAGCAACCGGTTCCTACGGATGGGAGTGCTCAGGCGAAATCCCTCCTCGTTTGCTCGCTGAATGACCCGCAATCGAACGCGGCGTTTCAGTCGACGGTTCAAAAACTTCAAGAGATGCGCCAGAAGGCGATCGCGCTGAGGGTTGAGGTCGACTCGGCGAAGGACGAGACCGCAAAAAACTACGCGCAAGGGCAGTTGGATCTGAGTCAGAAGCAACTCAATGATGCGAATGCCGCGGCGGCACGCACGTACGGGTTCAACTTGAACCGCGATTATGTGATGTCGATCGAGAAGTCCGTCCTGTACATCCACGCCACCCCCGACGAACTCGCAAAGGTTGCAGACTTCGCCGAGCAAGCGGAGCCCGCGAAACAGTCCGAACCCAGATAGGGATTCGGTCTGGGTGCAGCTACGCGATCAGCTCGCTGAGTGAGTCGAGATCGATGTTTCCACCGCAGAGGATGACACCGGCGCTCTGGAAGTCTCGGCGATCGCGAAGAACACCAAGAGCGGTCGCGATTCCGACCGCCGCGCTGGGTTCGATCACAACCTTCATGCGTTCATAGACCAGCCGAAGCGCCGACTTGATCTCTGCTTCCGAGACAGTCACCACCGAGTCGACGAGATCTCGAACGACCGGCCATGTGAGATCGCCGAGCGAAGTCCGCAGGCCATCAGCGACAGTGACGGCACCTGTCGCTGGCTGACGCGATCCAAGTCGCTTCGAGAGTGCCGCATCTCCGACCGTTTCGGGTTCTGCGCCGATGATCTTGATGTTCGGGCGAAGAGCGCGTGCGGCGATCGTGATCCCCGAGATCATTCCGCCACCCCCGAGTGGAACGATGATGGCGTCGAGGATTTTGACTTGGTCGAGCAGTTCGATCGCGATCGTTCCCTGTCCTGCAATCACCATGGGATGGTCGTAGGGCGGGATGAATGCTCCGCCAGTTTGCGCGATGACTTCCTGCGCGGCGGCAGCACGTGCGGCAACCGTAGGCTCGCAGTAGATCACCCGTCCGCCGTATCCCTCTACCGCTGCAACCTTGGTTCGTGCCGAGTCGTGTGGCATAACGACATACGCCGCGATGCCACGCAGTTTCGCAGCAAGCGCGAGTGCCTGTGCGTGATTCCCCGACGAATGAGTGACGACTCCGCGTTTGGCCTGCTCATCCGTGAGCGACATGACCGCGTTACACGCGCCCCGAAATTTGAATGACCCCGTTCGCTGAAAAATCTCGCACTTGAAGTGCAGCGGGCGATCGGCGAGCGCGTCGAGGTGGGCGCATCGCATGACGGGTGTTCGGTGTATCCACGGGGCGATACGTAGGGCGGCGGCTTGAATGTCCGAAAGATTCGCGGCGAATTCCGTCATGGGTCGAAGGATAGAGTCGACGACGAATCAGGATTGATGCGAATTCTGGGAATCGAAAAACCAGTCAAAGGATCGCTTGTAGACCGCTGCAAATGGTTCTGGTGTGACGAACTGAACATCTGGCATCCTCTCAACATTGTGTTGCCAGCGAAGCAGTTCAGCTTCGTCGTGCACGGCGATCTCGGCGACGATGTGCTCGTGTCCGAGGCAGAGGAAAACCCAGTCAGGGTCGAGCTGTTCGGCGATCGCCTGTGCTGTTGTCTGAATGTTTTTTCGGACGGTGATCCGCAATTGCGCGCAGAGCGGGCGATTTAAGAATCGTGGATCCGTATCGACAATGTGGCGAATTTCCCCCTGCTCGGTCATGCGTGCGATCAATGCTGCGACCGATGGCGCGGATACCCCGACCGTCGTCGCGATCGACGCGACAGTCGCCCGGAAATCCTTCTGGATGGCTTGGATCAGCCTCGCTTGAATCAGTCGCTGTCGATCCGTCGGCCGGTCCAATTCGATTGTCTTTCGGTGGTTCGCAGGTTGACGAGCTTCTCGGGGCGGGATGATCCGAAGGACCGGGCATGCGTTTTCGATCGAGACAGAGGGGTGATCGCCGAGGATCGAGTCGACATTGGCGAGGAGGGACAAGTCGCATTCGCCCGCCATGAGAGCGACGACCAGTGATTGGCCGAAGATGGTCGCGACTCGATAACAGCAGGAGAGTCCCGCGAGCGCAGTCGCGAATTGATCTGGTGATGTGGCGGTTTTGAAGCGAACCATCGAGATTGCGCCGACTCCTGCGTCGAACGGGCTGAGGTATCCGCGAACATCAACGAGTGACGACTCTTTCATGATCGAAAGACGGCGACTGACCGTGGCATCTGAGACGTCAGATCGCTCGGCGAAGAACCGACCGATCTGTCGTCCATCGGCGCGGAGGATCTCTAGCCATGATCGATCGATAGCGCTGGCTATGCGTTTGCACTCGGGTCGAGTTGGAAACATGGTTTCGAGCAGAGCAAGTTCCTCGCGGTGCGAAGCGTTCGTTGCATGCGATGGTCGAAGCGGTCGCAAGCAACCAAACCGACTGTCCTGAAAATGAAACCTGGAATGTGAAAGCGGATGGTATCGCTTCAGCTCGTTCTGCAGGCGTATACTTGCACCTCGTCGCTCAGCGCGTCTGCCACTCGTTGAGCTGAGAAGTCCCCTCCGTTTTCGCTGATTAGAGCATCCATATGACCATCCAAACAAAAAAAGCCGCTTCAGCCATCCCAGCCCGCATTTCCCCGCCGATTGAGCTCCCGCTCCGAGGTGCCATGGATCCTTCTTCTACATCGGCGGGAACGACGCCAGGAAGCTTTGCCAACGCACCCGATGTCGGTGGCACACTCGCGTTCAGCTCCCCGGATACGCCGGGGATGCCCGCTCCGAGCAAACTGACCGCCTGGGATTTCCTTCCCCGTGAATGGACGCTCGAAGCGGTGCCGTCGCACGAAGAAGGTTGTGCTGCTCATGCTCGCGTCGCAGTGGGATCGTTCATCCGTGCAGTCGCTCCGCGTGGATTCGTGCCGATCACGCAGCTCGAACATGCACGCCTAGGAATCGTGACTGCGCAAATGAAGCGAGTGGCCGAGCGCGAAGGGCACTTGACTGCTCTGCAAGTTCGCGATGAAATCGCAGCGGGCCGCATGGTGATCCCTGCCAATCGCGTGCACCTCGAACACAAACTCGACCCGATGGCGATCGGCCGCGCGTCGAAGACCAAGATCAACGCGAATATGGGCGCGAGTCCCGTCAGTTCTGGAACCGACGAGGAAGTCGAAAAGTTGAAGTGGGCGGAGCGTTGGGGTGCGGACACGGTCATGGATCTCTCGACTGGCGGCGACTTAGACGCGTGTCGCGAGGCGATCATCCTTAACAGCACGGTGCCGATCGGCACAGTACCGATCTATTCGATGATCATCGGAAAGAAGCTAGAGGAGTTGGATGAAACGATCGTGCTCGAAACTCTGGCGCATCAAGCGAAGCAAGGTGTGGACTACTTCACTATCCATGCCGGAGTGCTGAAGGAGCATCTGCCGCTTATTCGCAAGCGACTCATCGGAATCGTTAGTCGTGGTGGAAGTCTGTTGGCGAAATGGATGTTGGTCAACAATCGTCAGAACCTGATGTACACGGGATGGGAGAGTATTTGCGATGTGATGCGCGAATATGACGTGACATTTTCCATCGGTGATGGACTGCGTCCTGGAGGTCTCGCCGACGCGACCGACGCTGCACAGCTCGCCGAACTTGCCACGATTGGAGAATTGACCGAGCGTGCCTGGCGCAAGGGAGTGCAGGTGATGGTGGAAGGTCCCGGCCATGTTCCATTCGATCAGATTGAATACAACATGAAACTGCAGCGCACGCTTTGTCACGGCGCGCCGTTTTATGTGCTTGGACCGCTCGTCACGGACATTTTTCCCGGATACGACCACATCACCAGTTGTATCGGCGCGACGGCGGCGGGGTATCACGGCGCGAGCATGCTTTGTTATGTGACGCCAAAGGAGCACCTCGGCCTGCCGAAAAAAGACGATGTGAAGCAGGGGTGCATCGCTTACAAGATTGCGGCGCACGCCGCGGATGTTGCGCTTGGAATTCCGGGAACGCGCGACCGCGACGACGAACTCACAAAGGCGCGAGCCGCGCTGAACTGGGAGAAGCACTTCGAATTGTCGTTTGATCCCGACACGGCACGGGCGTACCACGACGAAGACCTGGATGTCGATACGGACTTTTGCGCAATGTGTGGGCACGACTGGTGCAGTGTTCGCATCAGTAAGGAGATCCAGGAGTTTGCGAGTGGCAAGGAAGAGGAGTATCAACGGGGCAAGCCCGTTCGAAGCGGCGCGTTAAACGAGGAACAGCAGGAGATCTTGGCGAAGCGCGGTGTGCTCTCGCCGGATGAGATTCATAAGCTGGCGTCGAAGACGAAGTCGGCGGTCGGTGCGGATGTTGCGAAGGGGTCATGTCACAGTGACTATGTCGATCCTGAAACAGCCAAGAGTGTGCAAGGCGAGAAACTGGTTCAGCTGAACACGGCACCGGCGCACAACTTGTCGGTGCACGATTCGGTGATTTAAGTTCGATGCACTGCAAATCCACGCCGAAAAGCCCCAGTTTTCACACGCATTATCATTGGAAAAGCGATCGATATCGCGACCACGCATGACTGATCCGAAGCACAATCGCGCCAGTCACCGACCTCGTTTCTTCTCGATGCCAGCGCTTCGATATCAGGACGAGTACGTCTGGCTCATCTTTCTGGCGGGCATGGACGTCATGCTGACCTGGTACATCCTCGAGCGCCACCAGGGTCTCGAGTTAAATCCCGTCGCCAAGATCGTTATCGATGCATGGGGACTCTGGGGGGCGATCGGATTCAAGTTCAGTTTGGTTCTCTTCGTGATTCTCGCGTGCGAATGGATATCGCGCGACAAGTTATCTGTCGGAAAGTTCCTTATCTGGTTCGCCCTGATCGTCTCGTCCGCGCCTGTCATTTACTCAGGAGCGTTGCTCTTCTATCACTGGATGATGCCGCCAGAGATGTGATCGCGTTGGGTTACTTTGGGATCGCGGATGTCAGCACTTTCGCACCGCCACGCGTGATCAAGATGTCGTCTTCGATGCGAACTCCCAGCGATTCTTCTTGGATGTAGATGCCAGGCTCGATCGTGACAATCATGCCAGGTTCGAGCGCGCTGCCGGGATCGGCATCGTGCACTTCCAATCCGAGATGGTGTCCGATGCCGTGGATGAAATTGTCAGCGAATCCAGCCGCAGTGATCACCTTGCGTGCGGCAGCGTCGACTTGGGACATCGTCGCACCGGGGCGGCACGCACGAATCGACGCGAGTTGGGCTTTCAGTACGGTGTCGTAGACGAGTTTCTGTCGCGGCGTAAATGTCCCCGAGACCGCAAATGTTCGTGTGACATCCGCCGCATATCCGCCAAAGCTTGCTCCGGAATCAAGGACGAGCAGTTCGCCCGCTTGGATCGCTCTTGAGTTGGCGTGGTAATGCAGAACGGTCGCGTTGAATCCAGTGCCTGCGATCGTGCGATACGCGGTCTCGCGCGCACCTGCGGATTTGTAAGCGTGTTCGACCGCTTCTTGGACATTGAATTCGGTCTTGCCAGGCTTTGCTGTGGCGAGGGCTGCTTGAAATCCAATCGCCGTGATATCCGCGGCGTGTTGGACGCAGGCGACTTCGGCCGTGCTCTTCACTGCGCGAAGCGCGGGAAGAATGTGTGAGAGGTCTGAGATTGTCGCGCTCGGAATTCGGGAGGCGCTCTCCTTGAAGATCGTGAGGTCGGGGGAGTTGGGTGCATTGTGCGCAGCGAGTGGATGCAGGCAAGCGAATCGCTTCGCTCGCTTGGCACTCTCGAGCAAAAAGCGCGCGAGGGCGGTCGTGCGCATGATGGTTGCGATGCCGTATCGATCCTTGAGTTGCGCGCCGACGGATTCGCGCAAGCCATCCCAACGTTCGAGTTCCGGATTAAGTGGACGCAGAAAGAGCTGCGTACGCCGTGCGATCACGGGGTGATTGGGATCAAGGAGCAGCATCGCGCCCGGCTCATCGGTAATCCCGGTGAGGTATTCAAAGTTAGGATTTGGGCGCCAAGCGTGCGAGAGCGACGCATCAGCATCGCCCGCAAGGACGAGTCCGATTGCATTGCCATCGCGTGCGAGTGCACGCAGAACTCGATCTCGACGTGCCGTGAATTCCGCGCTGGATATCGTTGCGATGGACGCCCTCTTGACTTTCTTCATGGCTGGGTCCAAATGGTCATCCCTCGACGTGAGCGGTCGCAGGTGAATTGAGAATGCGCTGTGCATAGGAATTCATCGCTTCGCGCAGTTGGTCGAAGCTCTCCAGCACAAACAGAATCGGCTGAAAGTGATCAATCTCGAAACTCGTCGAACAGACGGTTTCCATGTCGAAGGGACGGCGCTCGACATCGGGACTGTCGAGGGCGTGGCGACTTTCGCCAGGGCTGGAAATCAAACCAGATCCATAGAGCTTCACCCGACCGCCTTCGCGAATCAGGCCGAACTCGACCGTGAACCAGAAGAGGCGCGCGAGTCGTTCAATGTGGAATGGGTCGTTTGTCGTCGATGCCGCCTTGCCGTAGGTCTGAAGGAAGTCAGCGAATATCGGGTCCGCGTGCAATGGGACATGTCCGAAGATGTCGTGAAAAACATCGGGCTCGGGCAGATAGTCCAGCGATTCCTTCGGACGAAGCACGACTGTCGTTGGGAATTCGCGACGCGCGAGGCAGGCGAAGAACGCTTTCGCAGGCAGATAGCCGGGCACGCCACAACTCTGCCAGCCAGTCAATTTTTTCAGATAGATGTTGATTGACTCTGGACCATCAAGATGTGGGATGTGATCGCGCACGAGGCGGATCGAACGCGCTCCGGTCAGATAGACATCCGATGCGTGGGATTCCAAGTACGACATCTGTCGGTCGTAGAGAGTCCGCCAGGATTCCTGATTCTCGGCGGAATAGCCCTCGTACCGCTGGGTGATGTAGATCCGCGAGATATCGTCGTATCCAGGAGCGCCGAAGTTGTTGGCGTACTCCTGCGCAGCGACGCCTTCGGGTCCATCGATCATCGCGCTGTTCAAACTGCCTGAGAACTTCTGTTTGCCGTCGTGTTGTCCCATGAGAGTCTCCTTACTTGAGTCTAGGGGGTTTTTCTTCCGCTCTCCAACGGGAGGGAAAGTGGCGCTATGCGTTCTTCGCGAGCGTCGCCAATGTGGCCACCGCGCTCGCTTGGTCTGTGATCACAACACCTTTCGGCGCGGTCAATCGAATGAGGTCGAATTGCCTGCGTACATCGAAGCCACCCTGATCGACACCAACGACGACAGGCGCCTCCGAATCGGCTCGAAACTGCGTGTAGATCGCAGCGCGAACTTCGGCGATCTGCGTCTGATTGAGTGTTCGACAGATCGGTGCACCGCCATTGTCGAGTGTGTTGGGTCTGAGGAAGACTTCTCCATCAATGAAGTAGCCGTGGTACTTGGATGCGTCGATGGTGATAAACGCCCAGTTCACATCCGGCGGATCGCCGTGATAGATCCGCCAGCGATCTGCGGATCCTCCAGTTTCAGTGCGTTCGTCGAACTTCTCAAGCGACACCATCAGATGCAGATCGCCGTCGCCATCGTCTGGAAGTTCGAGCACCGTATCTGCTGCGATTTGCATCGCCACCATGACGGGCGCAACGAATCGACCATCGGGTAGCGGGGCGATCTTGAGAGGAATGCGCTCGCCGTCGAATCGAAGAAAGCCAGAAAGGTGTCCGCGAAGCCATTCGTACGCTTCCTGCTCGATATCTGGTTCTGATTCCATTGAAGAGGATTCTAGCGATCGATATCCAGCGCAACGACAGCGACACGACAGCGTCGCATGGGTGGCGTACGCTCGGGTCGTGACACTGATCGCTGTCGCTATTTCTGTCGAGCGAACCGATGCGATCGGCCGTGCGCTCGATTCCGCGCGACTCGCCAAGAGTCAGGGCGCGGATCTCGTCGAGTGGCGCGTGGATTCGCTCGCACAAGAGCCCAGCGGTGCGGGCGGGATTGCGAGACTGGTACAAGAATCGCCGATGCCTTGCATCGTCACGGTGCGGGACGAGAGCCAGGGCGGCGCGTTTTCGGGAAGCGATGACGAGCGACAAGCGGCGTGGTCGGCGGCGTCGAGCGCGAAGCCATCCGCCGCGTACGTCGATGTTGAGCTCGCCACGATCCGATCGCGGTCAGTCCTAGGCGATTCGGTGCGGGAAATGGCTCGGATAGCGGGGCAGTCGGGGATGGACGCGCCACGAGTCATCCTCTCGTTTCATGACTTGGCTGGGCGACCTTCGGGTCTTTCCTCGCGAGTCGCGGAAATCTGGAACGAGCCTGTGGGCACAATCGCAAAGGTCGTGTGGACTGCGCGCACCGCACGCGACAACATCGAGGCGTTTGAGTTGCTTGCGACGCGGGTCAAGCCAACGATTGCACTTTGCATGGGAGAACACGGACTCATGAGCCGAGTGCTTGCGCCGAAGTTTGGGGGGTTCCTGACCTATGCACGAAGTGACGAGCAGGGGACGGCCCCGGGACAGCCGACCACCGCGGAGTTGCAGAGCGATTGGGGTTTCCGCTCGATCGATGCGCGGACCCGCATCTACGGAGTGCTTGGGTCGCCAGTTGCCCACTCGCGGTCGCCTGCGACCCACAATGGGTGGTTCCGCCAAGCGAAGGTCAATGCGCGCCTCTTTGCCATCGAGGTTGCGCCCTCGTGGGAGTCATTCAAGGCGACGTTGGGCGAACTGCTCGCGTACGCACCACTGGACTTTTCCGGCGCGTCGATCACGATGCCACACAAGGCGCATGCGATCCGATTCGTTCAAGAATCAGGTGGAGTGATCACGGGCGGCGCTCGCCGAATCGGCGCGGCAAACACGATCGCACGCCTGAGCGACGGAACACTCATCGCAGATAACACAGACGCGGGCGCGTTCGTCGATGCGCTTGGGGAAACATCGGGCCGCGAGACGGCGAGTCGAGCGATGGATGGCAAGCGCGCACTCGTGCTCGGTGCGGGTGGTGCCGCGCGTGCCGCGGCGTATGGAATCGCGAATGCGGGCGCAAAGGTCGTGATCGTCAATCGCACGGCGGATCGAGCGACGCGTATTGCGGCGGAATTCTCGAAGGCAAGTGGCGGGTCGGATCTCGATGTGAGCGCGAGCGAGCTCGCGAAACTTTCGGGCCAGCACTTCGACTTCATCGTGAACTGCACCAGTGTTGGCATGGAGGGCGGTCCACTGCCAGATGGAAATCCTCTGCCCGAAGGCATCGTGATTGACCAGCGGACCGCCGTGCTTGATGCGGTGTACTTGCCGGCGCAGACTCCGTTTCTGAAGTATGCAAAATCTCGCGGCGCGCGAGTTGTTGAGGGATCGCAGATGTTTATCGCACAGGCTCGCGCGCAGTTCGCGATTTGGACTGGTTCGCCACCGTCGACAGCCAAGCAGTCGAGATAGGATCGCACTCGTGGCGCACTTGAAGTACACAACAGCAGGCGAGTCGCACGGGCCCGCGATGATCGCGCTCGTCGAAGGGATGCCGTCTGGAGTCGAGATCGACGCCGCATTCATCGACAACGAACTGCACCGTAGACAAGGCGGGTATGGCCGCAGCGCACGCCAGCGCATCGAATCCGACCGTGCGGTTTTCTTGGCGGGAGTGCGTGGTGGTCTCACGATTGGATCGCCCATCGCCGTGCAGATTGCCAATACGGATTCGCGCATCGACGACGCGGTGAAGACCCCGCCCGTCTTTCGTCCGCGCCCTGGACACGCGGATCTTGCGGGAAGCATCAAATGGTTGACGACAGATTGTCGTGGGACACTTGAAAGAGCGAGCGCACGCGAGACTGCCGCACGAACTGCTGCGGGAGCGATTGCAAGGTGTTTGCTGCGGGCATTCGGCATCGAATGTTTTGGATTCGTGCGCGGGGCGCTTACGACGACGAGCGCGGTCGAGCCGAGTGAGCAAGCGCTGGCGAGTCTGCGTGACGCCCGCAACGCAAGCGAGGTCTACTGCCCGGACACCGTGGCATCAGCGGCAATCGTTGCGGCGATCCATCAAGCGAAAGTGGACAAGGACACCGTCGGAGGCATCTGCGAAGTGCATATCTTTGGAGTGGTGCCAGGTTTGGGATCCTGCGAAAGTTGGGATTCGCGGCTCGATTCGCGCCTTGCTGGAGCGGTCATGGGGATTCAAGCTTTCAAGGCAGTCGAGATCGGGCTTGGCAGTGAAGCTGCACGCAGGACCGGCAGTCAAGTGCATGATCCGATTGTCTTTGATGACAATCGGCGAGGCGAATCGCACTTGGGATACACACGTCCGTCGAACAACGCTGGCGGTATCGAAGGGGGAATGACCAACGGAATGCCAGTCGTCGTGCGTGGAGCGATGAAACCGATCTCGACGCTCCTGCGGGGAATGCCCAGCGTCGACCTTCGTACGCACGAGGCGACGCAGAGCCAGTACGAGCGATCGGACATCAGCGCGATCGCTGCGGCGAGCGTGGTGATGGAAAATGTCGTCGCGTTCGAGATCGCGCGCGCCCTGCGTGAAAAATTCGGCGGTGATTCGCTGAAAGAAATGCGCGCGAATTACGATGGGTTTCTGGCGGTTGCAAGAGGGTTGTAGGGGGATTGGTTTGGGGAGGATGGCGCGGCGAGCAGCCTGCACATTCGCACGCTTGGGGGGCAAAACGTGCTGTATCGGCGTGCCTTTCTGCCCGCTAAGAACCGTCTCACCCAATCACGGAATCAACTTCTTCCAGCCTGCGTCATCGAGTGTGAGTGTGAGTTGTGATTCAGCCTGCTTCATGTCGAGTGCTTCCGCGATCTGGCCGAATGCCTTCGGGTCGATGCCGCCCTCGCCATCTTCGCCGCCACCTGCCATCATCATGCCTGCCATCGTCCCGATACTGCGTGTTGTCGTGCTCCAGACATCGTTGAATTCTCCGGCTGATTCCTTCGTTGCAAATGTCATCGCAACGCGCAGAGTCGGATTTGGTCCGAAGTCAATCGATGCCGAAAGCGAATTGAGCGACTTGAGCGGTTCCGTAAATCCAGCCGTGAACGCCGCGAGTGGCCCAGCGTCCTCCGCCATCGATTCGTCGATTGTCGCGCGCATCTCAGCCGTCATTCGCATTCCGAATGTGATCGCAGATCCAGAGAGCGCATTCAGCGAATGGTTGAATTCCACGTCGATTGCTGCGTCGGTGATCGTCGGGAGAGACTCGTTGGCGTCGGACTTCAACCAATACCAGCCCTTGCCGATTGATTCAACGATGACCGAGGCGTTGAACGCCTTCGCGGCGACGGACTCGATATCCGACGTCGAAAAAACACTGTCAGTCTGAACGAGAAAGATCACTCCGTCTGCGCCGATTGGAAGTTCGTCGGTCAGAGCGTCCGTCATGCTCTCCGCGGCAATTTTGTCAGCGACAATATAGACCGCCTTCGCTCCGATTTGCCTGAGCGATGCCATCGTTTCATCCAGCTTCTTCAGGCTGGGGTTCGCGTCGAGTCCCGCCGCTTGAAGTTGAAGCAATCCAGAAGCTTGCACGACCTGCGGAATCTTGGACTTTGACATGATCGTCGCAAGCGCATCTGCGCTCTGCTGGATTTCCTTGATACCCACTCCAGAGGTGGAAATGCGCAGAATTCCCGCCGTCGAAGGGCCCACGGTCTCGATGGGGAAAGTGTCCGAGACTCCGCACGCGGCGAGCGTAAGCGTTGCTGTGGAAAGCACGATTCTTACGAAGGTCGATTTCATGCGAGTGGACTGCCCAGTTCGAAGTGTGTTCATTTTGCGAGGATACCTTGACGAAACTGGATCGTCCTATGATCGAGCGATGTGCGGCATTGCGGGATTCATCGATCCGCGCGGTCAGTTGAGTGATCCGCGCACGACGCTCGAAGCGATGGCTTCGAGCCTTTCGCACCGCGGACCCGACGACAGTGGTGTCTGGTGGGACGAGCACCTGCGCGTCGGATTCTCGCATCGTCGCCTGTCGATCATCGATCTCACGTCTGCGGGGCACCAGCCGATGGTCAGTGCATCGGGGCGCTTCACGATCGTGTTCAACGGAGAGATCTATAACGCGGGCGAACTGCGTGGGGAACTCGATGCTCGTGTGCGAATTGCCTGGCGCGGTCGCAGCGATACCGAAATGATGCTCGAAGCAATCGACGCATGGGGAGTGGCGGAAGCCGCACGAAAGTTCAACGGGATGTTTGCGTTTGCGGTTTGGGACAAACAGGCGCAGACGCTGCATCTCGTGCGCGACCCGATGGGCAAGAAGCCGCTCTACTACGGCTGGATTGGAAGGGTCTTCGCGTTTGCGAGCGAACTGAAGGGGATCGCGCCCGTTTCATCAGGCGCGCTCGATGTCGATCGCAGTGCACTCGCGGCGTACTTGCGCTTGGGGCATGTGCCGGGATCGCAGTGCATCCATCCAAACTTGCGCAAGTTGCCCGCTGGGCAGATCGCGTCGATGCAAGTGAGGGCGGAGTGCGGCACGCAACCAACGATTGCAACTTTCTGGAGCGCGAATGATCGTGCGCAGGCGTGCGAAGCGCATCTACTCGTCGAAACGGACTCTGCGCTCATTGATCAACTGCAAACACATTTGCACAGCGCAGTCTCTCGACGCATGATCTCTGACGTGCCACTTGGGGCGTTTCTTTCGGGTGGGGTGGATAGTGCGCTCGTCGTCGCTCTGATGTCACGAGCGAGCAGTTCGCGCATCAAGACTTTCACGATCGGATTCGACAATGCCGCGTACGACGAATCCGCTCGTGCGCGCGCGACGGCGAGGGCGCTCGGGACGGATCACACCGAAGTCGTCGCCACCGCTCGCGATGCGATGGCGATCATTCCGCGGCTCTGCAACATCTACGACGAGCCCTTCGCAGACAGCAGTCAGATTCCGACAGTGATGTTGAGCGAACTCACACGGTCGAAGGTGACCGTCGCTCTATCTGGTGATGGCGCCGACGAGTTGCTCGGTGGATACGACCGGTATCTCGTCGCTCCGAGGATGTTTGCGAAGCTGCGCTTCCAGCCCATGTTCATTCGCAGATTCATGGCGAATTGCTTGTCGATGGTCGCGGGGAGGAGCGGCAGTCGCTTGCATGAGAAGCTTGACCGTGTCGCGTCGATCATCGCACTCTCGGATTTCGAGTCTGTCTACCGTGCGCTTTCGAGCAGTGGGGAAGGGGCGGAGATTCTCGTCATCGGAGCGGGGGGCGAGCAGGAGTCGCACTTGAAGAGATGGCACGGCGATGCGCAGTCGATCGCTTCGAAGATGATGCACCGCGACTTCGTTTCGTATCTCGTCGACGATTTACTGGTCAAGGTCGATCGGGCGTCGATGTCGGTGGGTCTTGAAGTGCGATCTCCATATCTCGACCGCGAGTTTGTCGAGTGGTCGTGGCGAGTGCCGATGTCTGCAAAGATTCGCGGCGGACGTGGCAAGTGGATTTCATATCAACTTGCAAATCGACTTGTCCCAGGGGGATTTCCGAATCAACCGAAGCTGGGCTTTGGAGTTCCCATCGCCGCTTGGTTGCGGACAGATCTGCGCGACTGGGCCGAAGACTTGCTCGATGAACGCCGTCTCGCACGCGATGGATTTTTCCACCCGAAAGAGACACGCGCGCGTTGGGAAGCGTTTCTTGCTGGGCGCGAGATCGATCGGCATCTCATCTGGGCGGTGCTGATGTTTCAGTCGTGGAATGCGGCGCGATCGAATCGCTTACCGAATTGATCATCGAGCTCAGGTCGAAGTCGAAACTGGCGTCCAGCCTTCTGGGGCGAGAGTGAATCCCGACCACTCGAATCCTGGTGCAACAACGCATGAGACGAGCGTCCATTCACCGAGCGTTCGTACCGATTGCCAAACTCTCGCTGGAACTATTCCCTGGGGCTCGATCGATCGATCGATGCTCGTTCCTAGCTTGGTCACTTTCACTGAGAGCGCGCCTTCGTTGCCCGAAGCGACCGAGAGTTCAAGATCAGATCCCGCGTGCCAGAGCCACAACTCGACGGCGTCGACTTTGTGCCAGCGATTCGACTGGCTCCGCTCGATCAAGAAGTAGATCGCTGTGCACGCAGGCCGACTGAGGGTGTCGCTTCGCCCCGAACCATCAACGGTCGCTCGGTGCGTTTCGCGAAACCATCCACCTTCTGGATGGGGTGCGAGATTCAAGGCCTTGATGATTTCCTGGGCAGTCATCGTGCGTAGCGCATGCATCCAATCAAGATAAGCCTATTCTCAACTCGATGAGCGCATTGAATATCGAGTGGCACGCAGAGCTTGCAAAGTTGAATGATTTGCAGTTGGCGCTCAATTCGATCGTCGCGCACTTCGCCGCTGATACGGGAACTCTTCACAGCATGGGTGCCGATGGCCAACTCCACTTGACCGCCATCGTCGGCAAGTTTCCGCTGCCTGTCATGGATGCGATTCGGACGATTCCAGTTGGTAAGGGCTTGGCAGGACTCGCCGTCGAGCGACGCGGACCTGTCACCGTTTGCAACTTGCAGACCGACACCTCGGGCGATGCGCGTCCGGGTGCACGTGCAACTGGAATGGAGGGGGCAATCACGGTTCCGTGTTTCGGAGGAGCAAATGGTGGCACGATTGTCGCCGTTCTCGGCGTCGCTACGTTCGCGCCACGAGAATATTCGCCAGTCGAGACTGTCTCGCTTTTGGAGTGCGGTCGCACGATTGCACGCATGATCGATTCGGCGACACCGAAGGACCGCGCCTCCTGATGGAACCAGCTTCGCGCGATGCGATCGTCATCGTGGCGGCGGGTGCGGGGGTCATCGCCATTCTCGCAAGTGCAGCGATCGAGCGATTCGGCGGACGCAGAGGCGGCGCACTCGCGACGATGCCGTCAACGATTGTGTTCGCGTCGTGGGGGCTCTACCAAGTCGATCAGGGCGAGAATTTCGTGAAGTCGATGGCGGCAATACCCGTTGGGATGCTGCTTTCGACAGGAGTGCTTGCAATTTGGCGAGTACTGCCACACCGATTGCATGCGTTGAGTTCGGCGTCAAGACTTCTGGTGACAACGATCTTTTCGATCGTCATCTGGATCGCCTGCGCTGTTGTGATCGCGGATGTTCAGCGCGCAACGAATCCTGCGCCTGGCGCCGCGTCCGGAGCTGCAGTCGTTTGGGGAGTCGTCGCGCTCCTCGTGACACTCGCGATGGGCTTGTTGCTTTCACGCCAGAACATTCCGGCGCTGAAGGGACATCGACGAGTACCAACGAGTCAGTTGTTGTTGCGCGGCGCCGCGTCCGCGATTGCAAATGGCGTCGCACTCACGATCGCAGCGAATGGCATGCCGGTCTTCGGCGGACTTGTCAGTGCCTTCCCAGCAATATTCTTGACGACGATGATCGGCACTTGGATCGCGCAAGGACACGAGGTGCCGATCGGCGCGGTCGCGCCGATGATCCTGGGAGCGACGAGCGTTGGTTTGTTCGCGCTCCTCGGTATCTGGCTCTTCCCGTTGATGGGTCCTGCGCTTGGCATCGTGGTCTGCTGGTTGCTTGCGGTCTCATTCGTGACCGCACCTCTGATGTATTCGATGCGACGAGTGACAGCAATATCGATCTCGCCGTGATCGTCGGGGATATAGGGGGGATGAGTCGCGTCGAAGTCCACGAACTGCGGCCGAAGTCCTGTGGGGGCTCGAGCGAGGTGCCGATGTCTTCACCGAAACGGAATTCGCGACCCGTCGGAGAGTCGTTGCATCGCTACCTTGGATAATCGAACGCGAGGGGCAATTGTTGCATGGCGGGGGAGTCGGCAGACATTCGCACTCTCGAAGTGCGTGGTTGGCTCCTCCGTGCGACGGAAGATTTGTGCGCCAGTGCGCATGACCCGACCGCCGTTGCGCCACTTCTCAACGATGCTGCTTTCCATGCACAGCAATGCGCGGAAAAATCGATAAAGGCGTACCTCGTTCACCGCGAACAGGCTTCTCGAAAGACAGACAGTTTGACGGAGCTCGGTGGCGCCGTCGCGAGGCTCCTTCCTCCGATGGCAGAGTTGATGCGTACTGCTTTACTGATGTCCGAATTCGCTTGGCGATTTCGCTCTCCAGGCGACGCCGCTTCAGTTTCAAGAGCAGATGCCTTACATGCGCTCGATATTGCGAAGCGCGTGCTCGATGGAGTGATGGATCTATTGCCGATGAATTGTCGACCGGTGGAACAGCACCCCCTAGGCCGTTTGCTTCTTCTTCGCGTCAGTCGTAAACGTGAACGATTTTCCCTTGTAGTCGACCCGCACGGTGTCGCCATCCTTGAAAGTCCCGCCAAGGATTCCGGATGCGATCGGGTTTTCAAGGCGCTGTTGAATGACGCGTTTGAGCGGTCGTGCGCCGAACTGTGGATCGAATCCTTCCGCTGAGAGCGCGTCTATGGCGGTGGGGGAGACTTCGAGCCCGAGTCCGCGCTGGACGAGTCTTCTTCGCAATTGTCCGACCTGGATCTCCGCGATCTTCCCGAGTTGCTCGCGGTCAAGTTGGTGAAAGATGATTGTTTCGTCAATGCGGTTGAGAAGTTCCGGCCGCAGTTGCGCCTTGAGCAATCCGCGGATGTGCGCTTGGATCATTTCTTCGGGCTGATGCGCTTCGGTCATTTCCAAGATCGCATTCGAACCGATATTGCTGGTCATCACAATCAGCGTGTTGGCGAAGTTGACCGTGCGACCCTGACCGTCCGTCAGTCGTCCATCGTCGAGCACCTGGAGCAACACATTGCTGACATCGGGGTGCGCCTTCTCGAATTCGTCGAAGAGCACGACGCTGTATGGCCGGCGTCTCACCGCCTCGGTCAGTCGTCCTCCCTCTTCAAAACCGACATACCCCGGAGGCGCGCCGATCAGCCGCGCGACTGAATGTCGTTCCATGTATTCGCTCATGTCGATGCGCACCATCGCATCCTGAGAATCGAAGAGCAATTCGGCGAGTGCCTTGCAAAGTTCAGTCTTTCCGACACCAGTCGGACCGAGAAAGAGGAACGAACCAATCGGTCGATTGGGCTCGCCAAGGCCAGCGCGATTGCGCCGCACCGCTTCAGCGACCGCGCGTACCGCTTCGCTCTGACCGACGACGCGCTGCCGAAGCGCATCCTCAATGTGCAAGAGCTTCTCGCGTTCGCTTTCGATCAACTTGGACATCGGAATGCCAGTCCACTTCGCGACGACTTCCGCCACGGCTTCGGGATCGACCTCTTCCTTCACGAGCGCAGTGCCGGATTCGATGCGCTTGCGCAGGGCGAGTTCTGCCTCACCGCGACGAAGTTCGAGGTCGCGGATTTCTCCGTGCTGAATACGTGCCGCGCGCTCGAAGTCCCCTCGTCGCTGTGCTTGGTCAAATTCGACCTTGCGAGCCTCGATTGCACGGTCGATCTCTTTAATCGCATCGAGCTCCTTCTTCTCGATCGTCCACTGCGCAGTCATCGTCCGATCCTTCTCTCGCTCGCCTGCGAGTTCCTGATCGACGCCCGCTCTTCGCTTCGCACTCTGCGGGTCTTTCTCTATTTGTAGTGCTGCTTTCTCGATTTCGAGCTTGGTGATCAGCCTGCGGATTTCGTCCAGTTCCACCGGCATCGAATCGTTCTCGATGCGAAGACGACTCGCTGCCTCGTCGAGCAGGTCGATCGCCTTATCCGGCAAGAACCGATCGCTGATGTATCGGTCGGAAAGATGTGCCGCTGCGACGAGTGCGGCATCTTGGATGCGCACGCCGTGATGTGCTTGGTACTTCTCCTTCAGCCCTCGAAGGATCGCGATCGTGTCCTCGACACCTGGCTCGCCGACATAGACGGGACTGAAGCGCCGCTCGAATGCCGCGTCTTTCTCGACATGCTTGCGGTACTCGTCGAGCGTCGTTGCCCCAATGCAGTGCAATTCGCCGCGCGCGAGCGCAGGCTTGAGCAGTTGTCCGGCACCGACCGCGCCCTCGCCTTGACCCGCGCCGACGATCGTGTGCAGTTCGTCGATGAAGAGGATGATCCGTCCTTCGCTCGCCGCGACTTCTCGCAGGACAGCCTTCAGCCGTTCTTCGAATTCGCCGCGGAATTTCGCGCCCGCGAGCAATTGCCCAACATCAAGCGCGATGATCCGCGAACTTCGCATCGACTCTGGGCAGTCGCCATTCAGAATGCGCTGGGCGAGCCCTTCAGCAATCGCGGTCTTGCCAACGCCGGGCTCGCCGATCAGTACGGGATTATTCTTTGTGCGTCGCGAGAGCACTTGCATGCAACGGCGAATCTCTTCGTCGCGGCCGATCACTGGATCGAGCTTTCCGCTGGCAGCGAGTTCGTTAAGATCCTTGCCGTACTTTTTGAGTGCTTCGAAGGTGTTCTCTGCGCCAGGGTCGTGAATGCCTTGCACGCCACTTGCTTTGCGAATCTCGCGTGCGGCGGTTTCGAGTTCTTTGGCGTGCGCACCGACCGCGTTGAGAACATCCTGCCCAGATCCCTTCGACTGCGCGATCGCGATAAGCAAGTGGTCGCTGGACACGTACGAATCTTTCATCTTCTGCGCGAGCCGTTCAGCCGCGCCGATGATCTCTGTCAATTCTCGACCGACTGTCGGTGTCGACCCCTGCACGCGGGGCTGACGCGAAAGTTGCGCTGTGGCGGTCGCTGCGATCTGTGCTGGATCGAGACCCGCCTTTGCGAGTACTCCATTGGCTGGACCGTTCTTCTCGCTGAGTAACGCCGCGAGCAAATGCAATGAACTGACTTCGCCGTGCTGATCACGAACGGCTGTGGACTGTGCCTGCGAAAGGGCTTGCTGAGCAAGTGTTGTGAATTTCTCGAAGTTCATAGGTTCGTTTCTGTAGCAATCTCCGTGCCGAGAAGAGGAGCGAGGATCAGATCATGCTCTTTCGATAGGAAACCCCTCTGGAATCAGCTCAGGACGATCATTGAGCCATCCCACGAGCCAACGAAAGGCATCAACGAGCCGGGGTCCGGGTCTATTGAACATTTGGTTGCCATCGACAAGCGCTACGTGCCCACCGCCGTCCAAATTGGCAGGAAGCAGGGGCCACCACTTTTGCGAACGAAGTGTCGCCATCTCGGCGCGGATCGCGGGCAGTCCATAGCCACACGGGCAGACAATGATCCGCTGCGGCGATGATTCAAGAATCTCTTCTGGCGTGACTTGTCGACTCTTCGATCCAGCGGGATTCAGCGAGTGCCGCCCCCCGGCGGCGACGATCAACTCCGGCGTCCAGTGTCCGCCTGCAAATGGTGGGTCCATCCATTCAAGGAAAAGAACTTCGGGTCCCTCGGTGTAGGGATTCACATGATCGACCGCGGTCCACCATCCTTCGCGGAGTTCGACCATCGCTTGTGTCGCACTCGCCGTGCGATCAGTCGCTTCGCCGATTCGCAGGCAATCATCAAGCACGTCCCAGATCGACTTGGGATTCAGACTCAGGATTACGGGCGCGGGATTCATCGTCGCCGCGATAGCACGCACGGTATTCAGGTCGATCGAGCAGACATCACACAAGTCCTGCGTGAGAATCAGGTCTGGACGAAGGCCTCGCAGTCGATCCGCGTCGATTGTGTAGAGCGACTGTTCGCTCCCCATCGCGGATCGAACCGCGGCATCGATCGCCGCACTTGCGCCGATGCCGGTGGGCGAAGGAGTGCGTTGTCCAGTCAAAACCGGACGGTCGAGAATCTCCCGTGGCCAATCGCATTCATGACTTCGCCCGACCAACAATTTCTCGCCGCCGATTCGGCAAAGAATCTCGGTGGCAGATGGAAGAAGACTGACGATTCGCATGAGCGAGAAACTAGTTCCAAGCGCTCCAATCCGCCTTGACTTCGTTACCTCTTGTGTCACAATTCACTTGAAATGCTTGCCCTGCGCCACAAGATCCCAGCGACCGTCCTCGCCATCGCAATCGCGGGGAGCGCATTCGCGGCGATCATCCATACGACTGCAGGTCCCTTTGGCGGGTTCTTCGGTCTGTGGGGCGCGGATGTGTCAAACCAGCAATCCGTGGGTGCTCGGTTCATTCCAAACGGTGACTTCACCCTGACCTCGATCAAGATTTGGTTCATGAACAACAGTTCGTCAGCGCATCCCACAGTCAGAATCACCTTGCGAACCGATCAGTCGGCAGGAACGGTCAGTACGCCAAGCAACACCGTGATTGAGCAGTGGATATTCAATGTTCAGGCACTCGGGTGGAGTCCAATTCAAGAGGTCGTGCTCTCCACGGGTGGGGTTGCACTTCATTCGGGAGTGAAGTATTGGGTCGTCGCGGAATCGACAGCGTCGGGTGGATCAGATCCAGTCTGGAATTTTGCGTCGGTCGGCAATACCTTCAGCGCGACGTCACTGCCAAGCGGTGTCTGGCAGGCGGGCGGATTCGGTGCGGCATTGACCTTGACTGTTGAAGGCACAGCCGGACTTCCCAATCCGTCCGATGTCAACGGTGATGGAAGTGTCAACGGAGCTGATCTATCGTTCGTACTCAGTGCCTGGGGACCATGCATGAATTGTCCGGCAGACATCAATGACGATGGATTGGTCGATGGTTCCGACATCGCGACATTGCTCTCGGCCTGGACGTCGTGACCGGAAAGAGCTTGGGAAACTGGGGATCGCGGAATCGGAAACTGGGGATCGCGGAATCGGAAACTGGGGATCGCGGAATCGGAAACTGGGGATCCTAGATTCGAACTAGGACAAACTGAGTCAGAGTCAGTTGTGCTACCGTTACACCAATCCCCAAAGTGACTGGGTTTTCATAGTAGCGAAGTCCGCCCCGTATCACAGTTCTCATTTCCATGATCTCCCGCCACATTTGTTCGACGGTTCGCCCGTCATGCGCGGTTTTCGTGGGAATTCTGCTTGCTTTCGCAGGCGGATGCGTCTCGAAGCCAGTCCAACTTCACGTCCTCGATAGCGCAACGGGAAACCCCATCGCCGATGTCGATGTCCGACAGCACGGAGCCCGCTTCTTTCAGTTCATCCCGCGCAAGGGCGACGCGCCAAAGACTGATGGCGACGGACGGATCGACCTCGTGCTGAATGCGCGGGGAACGAGTCTGGCGCTTCTGCGACCTGGCTATGTTCCGACTGGACTCTCAATCGTTCCCGAGCCGAAGGGAAGTGCCAAGTCGCTCGAGCCACCGCTTTTGAAGGTTGATGTCTCGCCCGAAAACTCTATCGACTTCGAGCGACTCGCCGATCATGCCGTGATCGATGTGCGATTGAATCGCATCGTCCCATGGCAACTTCGTCTGTGCGTTCGAGACGAGGCAGGAGCCGCACTTCCTGCCGCGGAGGCAATTGTCGAGACGGGCCTTTTTCTCCCAAAGGATGGAACCGAGAGCGAGTGGGGTCGACCACCGATTCAGCGACTCGAAACGGATGCGACAGGGTGTGTCGTGGTGACGGCTCACCGAGGGCTTCGAAACTATCTTTATGTTCGGATGGTGGGACGAGCGACCCAGCGCATCGCACTCGATCGACTGGATGGCAACGAGCGACTCGATGTGACACTCGCTCGTGTCGCGAGCAAGCCCGCCATTCTTCGGGCGATCGATGGCAATTCCGGCGCGCCGATCGCAAACGCAACAGTCGAACTCGGGAAGCAATTCGACGGTATCGCGAGGGATCCCAATGGATGGTCGGTGAAAACCGACGCGAATGGTTGCACTCCCGAGGTTCTGGTGCCGGACATGGATCAGATTGTCGTGAGCGTGTCGGGGGAAAGATTCCGCGCACGTCGGCAGGTCTTGTGTTGGCAGTCGCTCGGCACGAAACGCCCCATCCAGATTGCCCTCGATCGGAAATGATCGCCTACGCTTGTCCCATGATCGGCACCGCCGCAAAGTCGCTGAGTTCAGAAACCACCACCAACGGAATTCGCGTTCGAGCGGAGCCAGATTTCGTGGATTCGCACTCGGACGCAGAGAAGGGGCGATTCGTCTTCTCATACAAAGTCCAGATGACCAATGAGGGGAGCGATCCCATCCGTCTGAATAGTCGCAGGTGGCACATCGTCGACGCCGATGGAACTCGAAACGAAGTGATCGGCCCTGGAGTCGTGGGGAAGTTTCCAAACCTCGCGCCGGGCGAGACCTTTGAGTACTCGAGCTACTGCATTCTCCCGACACCGTGGGGAACGATGGAAGGGCACTTCATCTTCGATCGTGAGGATGGATCGACAGTCGAGGCCCAGGTCGCGCGATTTTACTTGGCGACGAAATCGAGCTGAACCCGTCAGAGCGAAGAGCCGATTGAGTCGCGCCCCGAGGTGAGCGAACTCCTCGCACCATCGACGCAGCGAGTACGCTTGTGCTGAACGATGTCACCCGAAGTCGATGGAGACAAAAAGATTTTTCGAGCCGGTGCCCTCGCGGCTGCAGGGGGTGGAAATCGACTCCATGCGCTCAGCCCGATCATCTCGCCTCGGCTGTGGGTGCTGACGAGCGCACTCGCATTTCTGCTCGCGACCATCGTGGCATGGGGATTCATGGGTCGCATTCCGATCACGGTGATAGGCACTGGCATCTTCCTTCGTGGCGAACGGATGGATACATGCAACACTTTCGCGCAGGGGCATGTCAGTGAAGTTCGCAAGCGCGAGGGCGACCGTGTTCAAGCGGGAGAATGCATCGCGATCGTCGCGGCCGGACCGTCCGACTCTGATGGACAGCCAACGGAAGCGCTTTCGCCAGTCTCGGGTCGAGTCGTCTCGATCGAAGTGGAAGTGGGCGATTTCGTCACCTCGGGTCGAGTTGTCGCTGTCATCGCATCGGGATCGGACGCTCCCAGATGCATCGCGTTCATCCCCCTGAGCGAAGGAAAGTGCGTTGTCGTCGGAATGCCAGTTCGATTGGAATTTTCAACAGCCGATGCCCTTGGCGCCGCCCAAGCCGTTGGTCACGTGGATTATGTCGACAGTTTCATAACGAGCGAAGAAAAAATGCACGGTCGAGTACCAAACCCGACATTCGTCGACGCGATTCGCCAGCAGTACGGCCCCGTGATGGCCGTCACGGTCTTGCTCGACGCAGACCCAGCGGGAGGTGGCGGAGTGAAGTGGAATTCGGGGAAGGGCGCGGCGGGGCTACTTATCGACGGCGCTCCGTGTGATATCGAAATCACCATCGGCGAGATTCGACCCGTCGCATTGATCATGCCGGAGTTGGATTCCCAGACTCGCGATCGCCATGAGTGATGCGGAAGCGGTCGAGCAAGTTGCCGACGACGAGGAGATTGCGCCGCTCCTTCCGGGCGGAAAGGCACGAAGTGTTCGAGTTCCAACGGTCATGCAGGTCGTCGCGGCCGAGTGCGGTGCGGCGAGTCTTGCAAGCGTGTTGGCATATCACAACGCCTATCGCCCGCTTGAAGAAGTGCGCGAAGCTGTGGGAGTTGATCGTGATGGTTCGAATGCGCTGCGCATCGCACGTGCTGCTCGGTACTTCGGGCTCGCAACCGAAGGGATCAAGTGCGAAGTCGAGGATCTGGAAGAGATCGCACTCCCCGCAATTGTCTTCTGGGGACTGAACCACTTCGTCGTACTAGAGGGGTGGAATCGCAGCGGATTCCGAGTGATGGATCCAGCTGTTGGTCGCAGAGTCGTCACTCCTGAAGAATTCGATCAACAGTTTTCGGGAGTCGTGCTTGTGATGGAACCAGCCGAAGATTTTGTGGCGACTGGGAGCGCTCCATCTTCATTGAGCCTCGTGACGCAGTGGATGCGCGGATCCGATGTTGCCGTGGGACTGACCGTGATTGTGGGGCTTCTATTAGCGGTGCCGATGGTGGCGATCCCAGGAATGGCCGCGGCATATGTTGACACGGTGCTCGCGCAGGGACGCGACGGTTGGATGGGATGGATCGTCTTCGGAGCCATCGTCGCGCTTGTGCTTGAAGCTGGGCTCTTGTTCATCCAGCAGACAGCGCTCGCACGATTGGAACACCAACTCGCGCTCGAGCGAAGCGTGAGCTTTGTTCAACAGCTCTTCCGTCTGCCCACGACATTTTTCGCGCAGCGTTATCCAGGAGATATCGCCGAGCGAGTCCAGTCGAACGATTCGGTCGCATCACTGCTGGCATCGAAGTTCGCACCTGCAATCGTCCAAGTTTTCACGCTGATCGTTTTTCTCGGGGCGATCGCCTACATCAATATTCCGATGGCAATCATCGCGTTGGTAGCGGTCCTTGCGACACTTTCGATGCTCGTCTTCGTCGCGCGCGCTCGTGTCGATCAGGCGCAGTCGCTTTCACAGCAGGAAGGGATGAAGCAGGGCGCGATCGTTGCGGGGCTACTGACGCTCGAGTCGCTCAAGGCTGGCGGTCGCGAAGCGGACTTCTTCGGTCGCTCGATGGGGTTTGTGGCACGGGTCAGCGCAGCGCAGCAACGGGCGAGCTTGCTTTCGAATGCAGTCAGCATCATTCCATCGTGGCTTCAGTCGGTCGTCGTTTCGGTGCTCGTACTTTCATTCGGTGGATGGCAAGTCATGGAAGGGTCGATGTCGATCGGCACTCTGCTTGGGTTGCAGATCCTGCTCCTGGGCTTCATGACCCCAGTCACTCAGCTTGCCGAACTTCTCAAGGAGATTCAAGTTGTGCGCGCGGATCTCGGGCGACTCGACGATGTCAATTGCCATGCGGTGGACCGCCTCGCGATGGATAGTGGTCTCGACAATCTGCAAGTCACCGAGTACGCAGCGGGGGCACTTGAGCTGCGTGGCATCACTTTCGGATATGGACATGGGCAACGACCGCTCCTGGAAGATTTCTCGCTGAGTGTGCGATCGGGTGGGCGCGTGGCGATTGTCGGAGGAACTGGATCGGGAAAATCGACGGTCGCGCGGATCGCGGCGGGGCTCCTCGATCCATGGCAGGGCGAGGTCTTGCTCGATGGACAACCGCTTGGAGAGATTCCGCGTCATGTGCGAGCGACGAGCATCGCGACAGTCTTCCAGCGCGCAACATTTTTCGAAGGATCTCTCAGAGAAAATCTGTCGCTCTGGAATCCGGATCTCTCTGATCAGTGGATGGTTGAGGCACTCGACGATGCGCAATTGACCGACATCATCGCAGCTCGAGGTGGGCTTGATCAGCCGGTATCGGAAGGTGGCGGAAATTTCTCCGGTGGCGAGGCGCAGCGAATCGATATTGCCCGAGCGCTTTCGAGGAGGCCGGCGCTCTTGATTATGGACGAGGCGACGAGTGCGCTCGATCCTGTGACCGAACTTGCGCTTGATGCCGCTCTGAGGCGTCGTGGAATCACCTGCCTCATCGTCGCGCATCGGTTGAGCACGATTCGAGACGCGGACGAAATCGTCGTCGTGGAATCGGGTTCAGTCGTCGAGCGTGGAACGCACGATCAACTTCTCGCACTTGGTGGCGTCTACTGCGATCTGGTCGCGGGGGAGGCGACAAGTTGAACGCTTCGCCAGGCGATGTTGCGACGCTTGCGCTTGGCGCTGGAGGACACTCGGTCTTTTTCGATCGACGCCAGAGCATCCGGGGCGATCAACTCCTCGATCTGTTTGTTTTGACGAAGGGAAGCGCAGTTGTATTTGCGCACCGTGACGACCACTCAAGACGGCACAAGGTTGGAGTGTTCTTGCAGGGACATGTCTTTGTCGGATCAAACGCGAACCTCGAAATCGTCCCAGTCAGCGACATCGAAGTTGTGCGGATCCCGATCGAGCGCATCGCGGCGATTCAGAGTGGCTCCGCGACAGAAATCGCCCTTGTGCGGGGAATCGGTGAAGCGCTGGCGGCGTGCGGAAGCTCGCTTTCCACGCATCAGGCTCCCAGTGGCGCGCTCGCCTCGGCTTGCCAGCGATGCGCAAGTGAAATGGGTCGCCGCGGCGAGATCGTCTGTGAAAACGCATTCTCGCGACACCTGCGCAGACTTGTAAGCACCGCGAGCGCGGCACTCTCGTTCGATCAGCGACTTCAGACTTTGCTTCGCAGTCGCAAGCGGATCGCTGGACGCGATCTCCCCGATGATCGATTGGCTCCGATTATTCGAGCTTGCACGCAAGTCGCAATTGCGGTGGGTTGCGATCCAGATTCGATCCCAACGCGGATCCCCAGAGACACGACCAGACGCCCAGAGCAGATTTTCGCGCACGTCGCGGCGTTGGGTATACGCCCAGTCTTTCTCGATCCGGGATGGTGGAAGAGCGGGGTGGACGCGCTCCTCGCATTCCGCGCGGACGATCAGTCGCCCGTGGCGATTCTGCCGAGGCGCGCCGGCTTCGCTGCGTTCGTTCACTCGGCTGGCGCGACGATTGGCCCGATCGAAGTCGACGCAGAGTTCGCTCGGGGCCTCTCGCCAACGGCGTCGCAGTTTCATGCGACTCTCCCACATCGAGCGACGACGCGGCGACAATTCATTCGATTCACGATGCACGGTTCGGAGAATGACTTCGTGCGTGCATTGCTGATCTCGGGACTCGGCACAATCGTCAATCTCGCGATTCCGATCGCGACCGGCGTGCTCGTCATCAAAGTCCTACCAGGCGACAATCAGCTCGCGCTTGTCTTCCTTGGACTCGTGCTGCTGGGAACGACCTTGTCTTCATCCGCGTGCGGATTCGTCGTATCGAACTTGCTCCTGCGCACCGAGACGCGAATGGGAACGCGCGCTCTTGGGGGAGTCTTGGATCGCTGTCTTCGCATGCCCGTGCACGCCTTCCGTCAATTTTCGAGCGGTGACTTGGCCGATCGAATACTTGCCGTCGGCGACTTGCAGTCGGTGATTTCTGGTGCCGGCATCGCATCAATCATGGCGGGCGTCTTCTCGATGGTTTATCTGGCGGTCATGCTCGCGGTGAACCCGTCCGCTGGGCTCGTCGGCGCAGGGCTTCTTCTCGTCGCGATCCTCGCAAGCGCGCTTATGAGCGCGGGTCGGGCGCAATTGACATCCAAGATCATGGAGGGTCAAGGCCGATTGTCGAGCATGGTTCTCGAGTTCATTGGTGGCATCGACACAATTCGGGGAGCATCTGCGGAGCAGTTCGCGACGATGCGCTGGTTCCGCAGCTTTCGAGAAATCCGAGGTTCGATCTCGCAGATCCGTGCACTCGATCGCGCGTTCGATGTCTTTGCAGCGGCGTTTCCGATGGCGTGCATGATGATCTTCTGGGCGATGTTTTTGCCAGTTGGGGATTCGGGCCGATTCTTGGAAGGACAGGCACTCGCGACTCCCGAGCGAGTCGCCGCCTATCTCGTCTTCAATAGCGCGTTTGTGACAGCGCTCTACGCGGTGCTGGAACTTGGGGAACGCCTTGGGGATCTCGCGACCCTGCGATCTATGCTTCGACGAATCGATCCCATTCTCGAAGCACCCATCGAGCGAATGGGCGAGCGCGAACAACCTGGAACGCTCTCTGGTCAGGTCGAGATCACCGACGCGCGGTTCACATATCCGGGAACTGCCAACGAAGTGCTGACGGGGGTGAGTATTCGAGTCGAAGCGGGCGAGAGCGTCGCGATCGTCGGTCCGAGTGGAAGTGGGAAATCGACGCTCTTGCAGTTGCTGCTCGGTCTGAGGATGCCGACTTCCGGTGGCGTGATGTATGACGGCAAGGCGCTCGATCGAATCGACCTCGTCTCGGTTCGTCGTCAAATCGGAGCGGTCGTTCAGAACACGCGCGTCATACCGGGGACGATCCTGGAAAACATCGTCGGGAGCACGCTCTTCACGGCCAAGCATGCGGAAGCGGCGATCGAGGCCGCCGGCTTCGACGCGGAAGTCGGCCAAATGCCAATGGGGGTCCACACATATGTCACCGATCAGACACTTTCGGGTGGGCAAGTCCAAAAACTTATGATCGCGCGCGCGTTGGTGACCCGTCCGCGCATCTTGATTTTTGACGAAGCGACAAGCGCACTCGACGAGATTTCGCAGTCTCAAGTTGTGCGAAGCCTTGAGCGGCTCAATGCGACTCGAATCATCGTGGCGCATCGCCTGAGCACCGTTCGGACAGTGAAGAAGATCTATGTGATGGATTCGGGGAAAGTCGTCCAGTCAGGCAGCTACAGCGAATTGATCGGGGTCGAAGGACCGTTCAAGGAACTTGCCAAACGACAGATGATCGATTCGAAGGATGACTCGGTGATCTGAAGACTCGCTGATCTGAAGATCGATCACCGAAACTAAAACAGGCGAATACTAAAACAGGCGAATACTAAAACAGCCAACGGCCGTTCAGGAGCAAGAACGGTCGTTGGCTTCGAGGCATTCGATCACCTGTGCGGTCGATCGTCTGGCGCAGACGACGCTGAATTAGCGCTTCGGCGTCCGGGCTCTTCGAGCAGAAGAAGAGTTGCGAGCGACGCGGCTTGAACCGCCTCCGCTTGCTTTCTCCAGTTCAGCGTCGGACAGTTTCACGGACTTCGTATTGGTCTTTGGCGTCTTGGACGGTTTCGCTGGCTTCGGTGACATTGAATCTCCTCAGAGTTGCTCGTGGTATCGATCAACACGATCGAGACTTCAAGAACAGGAACACCGTACGATACATTCCCAAAATGGCAAATGAAGAGGTGGATTTTCGATGAAAACTATTGCGAGACGACGAGATCTGGCTTTCGCAGTGGTCGGAGCAACGGGTGCGGTCGGGTCGGAGTTCATCGAACTGCTTCAGTCGAACGGGGTTGATCCCCAACGAGTGCGTTTGTTCGCGAGCGAAAGATCGGCTGGACGAGTGATCGAAGTCGGCGGTCGCCCTGTCACTGTCGAAGCACTTCGCCCTGGCTGTTTCGCGGGGGTCACGATTGCTTTTTTCTCGGCGGGAAAAGGAATCTCGAAGACCTGGGCTCCGCAAGCCATAGCGTCGGGAGCGTGGGTTGTCGATAACTCGAGTTGCTTTCGCATGGACCCCGCAGTTCCGCTCGTGATTCCGGAAGTCAATCCAGATGCGATCGATGCGTGCGATGGACCGTCCATCGTCGCAGTGCCGAACTGTTCGACCATCGTTGCGCTCGTCGCGGCGACGCCACTCCACCGCGTCGCTCGGGTTCGTCGGATGACAGTCGCGACATACCAAGCAGCGAGCGGTGCGGGAGCGGCCGCGATGCGCGAACTCGAAGCTCAGGTGCACGATCACGTGGCGAGCCGGCCGATGAAGACCGATATTTTCGGGAGGCAGTACCTCTTCAACTGCTTTAGCCACAACAGTGCGATCGGCGCGGACGGTTACAACGAGGAAGAGGCGAAGCTCCTTCACGAGACGCGCAAGATTTGGGACGACCCAGATGTACGTGTCACGGCGACGTGCGTTCGCGTACCCGTGCTCAGGGCTCACGCAGAGGCGATCGGACTGGAATTCGAAACTGCACTTTCTGAAGCACGCGCACGTGAGATCCTCGCGAGTGCTCCCGGAGTCGAAATCGTCGACGATCGCGTGAATAATCGATTCCCAGAACCCCTCCAGGCCGCTGGTCGAGATCCGGTGCTCGTCGGGAGAATTCGCGCGGACTGGAGTCTCGATCCTGGAATGGGACTTCAAATGTTTGTGGCGGGGGATCAGATCCGCATCGGTGCCGCACTGACGGGATGGCGCATCGCCGAGTTGATCGCGACGCGTCTCGCCGCGACACGCGCTACTTGAGCAGGTCTCTGGTCGCTTGTTCTAGGTTTCCCTGACGCAGAAGGTGCTCTCCGACGATCACGATGTTGATTCCATGAGTGCGGAGTCGGCGTAAATCATCTGGTGATTCGATGCCCGAATCACTGACGAGCGTGTGGGGATCCTCCACGAGATCCGCCATGCGCAATGAATGATTGATGTCGGTCTTCTTTGTTCGCAGGTTGCGGTTGTTGATGCCAAGGAGCGAATACCCTGGATGAGGAAACCCGACATGTGAGAGCACGCGACAGATGTTTTCAGCATCGTGCGCTTCCAGCAATATTGTCATTCCAAGTTCGACCGAGAGAATCTGAAAGTCGATAACTTCGCTCTCGCGCAGGCACTCCGCGATCAGGAGGACGGCATCCGCACCCGCCGCACGCGACTCCCAGATCTGATATGGATCGATGATGAAGTCCCGTCGAAGGACGGGAAGGGGAATCGCATCGCGAATGGCGTGGATGTGTTCCAAACTTCCGCCGAAATCTGGACCGTCCGTCTGGCAGGAGATCGCGGTCGCGCCTCCTGCGTGATACTTTCGAGCGATGGCGACGGGATCGAAGACTTCACAAATGACGCCAGCGGATGGACTCTTGCGCTCGACTTCGGCGATGAGTCGTGTTCGCGTCGTGTTTCCATGGTCGACGACCTTCTGGAAGAAATTGCGGGTTCGGCCGAGCTCGGAAATGCGCTCTCGAAGGACCTCGATTGGCACTGCTTTCTGTGCCACGGCGACTTCCTTGCGCTTGCGCCGAATGATGGTCTTGAGCATGTCGTTCATCTTGGCCGTCGGCGTTCTGGCAAGAGAGGTTAGATCCGAAGCTGGAGATTCGTCTTTCTCTGGCGACGCGTCATCCTGGCCCATCATCTCGCTCGTGCTCGGATTCGCAATCCTTGCGGCGATCGCGATTACGCGAGCGATGCGATTGCGGGACGCTCCGCGAAACGCATGGAATTGGGACTTCACTCGATCGTTCTTGCTTTTCGTTGCCCTGTACATCTTGGGATCGTCGGGTGGCGGTTTGGCGAAAGCAATCGCTGGCGTGGAACCGGGCAGTGAAACGATTCAGGCGAAGGTGATCGTGGCAGCCGGATCGTTCGTGGCTCAATTCGTGGCGATCGCGCTGATTATCTTTCGAGTCCGAGTGCCGGGTCTTGCGAGCATTGCCGAAGGGGGGGCACTGCAACCATGGAAGTTCTGGCGATCGGTCGGGTTTGGCGTTGTGGTTTTTCTGGTCGCGTGGCTTCCACTGCAGTCGGTGGGCTCGATTGTTGCGTCGATACAGCTTTACTTTGGCGGGGCGGTGGCTCCGACCGAAGGGCACTCCACCTTCGAACTACTTCGTGCGAGCGACGTGATGATTTGGAAGGCGGCGATGGTGCTCGTCGTCGTCGTCTGCGCACCACTGACCGAAGAATTCGCATTTCGTGGCGGATTTCAGATGGGACTCAGAGGGCTCCGTGTTTCGAGGTGGTGGCGCATTTGGATCACCAGTGCGCTCTTCGCTGGTGTTCATATTCCGGTGCTCGTCGCGGGAGCGGAAGCATCGGGCATTGCGACGCTCTTCATGCTCGCGGTCGTGCTTGGATGGTTGATGGAACGCACAGGGCGGATCGCCGCGCCGATCACGGCACATGCGCTCTTCAACCTCTGCAATCTGATGTGGTTCTGGTGGGGATGAGTTCGACCGAGGATTCGGGAGTTTCGTAGGATCATCCCCAGCATGAACCCGCAAGTCACCCGAAACGGCAGGCCACGCATATTGACGGGTGACACGCCGACCGGGGCATTGCACCTCGGCCACTGGGTTGGGAGCGTCAAGCGACGCGTCGAACTGCAATCGACACACGAGTGCTATTTCTTGGTCGCGAACATGCACGCATTCACGACGCGCGTCGACCTCTCCGCCGAGATTCGCCGCGACTCGATCGAGATCGTCCGCGACTATTTGGCGATGGGAATCGACCCAAAGCAGTCTGCGATCTTTCTGCAGAGCGAAGTTCCCGCGATCGCCGAATTGACGTTTCTCTTTGCGATGCTGTTGCCATTCAACCGGGTGATGCGAAATCCAACTCTGAAGGACGAGATCAAGATCAAGAATCTCGGCGAGACATACTCGTTTGGATTTCCGCTCTACGCGGTCGGGCAGACCGCGGACATTCTCGCCTTTCGTCCGTCGGGAGTTCCCGTGGGCGAAGATCAAGTGCCGCACTTAGAGATGACTCGCGAAGTCGCACGCAGATTCAACCAGATTTTCTGCAAGGTCTCAGAGCACGCCGAAGACTCGGACCACGAGAAGCTCGGGGGGACCTTTCCCATTCCACACGCGGATGTCGGAGCGGTCGGTCGGCTTGTGGGAATTGACGGCATCAACAAGATGAGCAAGAGTCTCGGGAATGCGATCTTCATTGCCGATACTCCAAAGGAAGTGCAGAAGAAGGTCGGCAAGATCTTTACCGGTCGTCAGAGTCCAACCGAGCCTGGCGACATCACGAATGCGCTCTTTCAATATGTTGATGCGTTTATTCTCGATCCGCCCCGTGTCGCCGAACTGAAGGATCGCTATTCAAGAGGGGACAATATCGGTGACGGCCATATCAAACAAGAAGTCGCGGAGGCGCTCAACAAGATGCTTGAGCCCATGCGAGAGAGACGGCGTCAGTTTGAAGGCGACGATCGTGCGATCATCGACATTCTGAAGGATGGTTGCATTCGCGCGAACCAAGTCGCGGAAGAGACGCTCGCGATGGTGAAGGACGCGACGAAATTGGCCTACTTCCCGCGGCGACTGACGATCGGTTGACGCTTGACTGCCACGATCGGCGTCACCTTTTTCATTTTCATCTCTCGAGGATGGCAATTCGCGATGACTTCCCTCAGGTGATCGCGTGTGACATGCGTGTAGACCTGAGTCGTCGTGATGCTCGAGTGACCAAGCAGTTCTTGCACAACACGCAAATCCGCCCCGCCATTGACGAGATGGGTCGCGAAGGAGTGCCGAAGTGTGTGTGGGTGGACATCCTTAAGACCTGCGCGCGCCGCGTTCTTCTTCACCAACTGCCAGATCGCCACTCGGTCGAGGGGACGGCCCGAAAACGAGAGCAATAATCGAAACGCGTCGCGCCCAGCGCTGACGGCGGCGAGCCCCGGTCGGCACTCCTCGAGATACCGCATTGTCCATTTGATCGCGGGAACTCCGATCGGCACGATGCGCTGCTTGCCACCCTTTCCCGTCACCGCGAGCGCTCCAAGTGTTTCGTGAAAGTCGTTCACCTTCACTGTGCAGACTTCGCTCGCTCGCAGTCCACCGCCGTAGAGCAGTTCGAGCATTGCGCGGTCTCGTAACCAGAGCGGACCAGACTCAGGCGAAGGGGTCTCGACGAGCGCCTTCATCTGCTTTGCGGTCATGGCTCCAGGGAGTCGCTTCCACGCTGTCGGTCGCTCGAGCAATCTCGCCGGGTCCCTCGCGATCGATCCCGTCGCATGGAGCCAGCGAAAGAAAACCCGAATGGTCGCAAGATGACGGGTGATGGTTGTCGGTGCGTACTCTCGTTCGCGCGAGAGCCACTGGATGTGATTCGTCAGATCGTGCATCGTCGCGGTCGATAGATCGTCGTTGCCACGCTGGCGCAGATAGCACGCTAGGAGGTCTAGGTCTCGCCCGTACGCCTCGAGAGTCAGCTTCGCGAGTCCGCATTCGATCTGGCAGAAGGCCAGAAAGTCACGGCGCTTTTTTGTAGCTACGGGAGGCGATTCCATGGACTGTGGGATTCATCAGGGCGGGAGATCGATTGGGTTGCAAGACGCCTCTGTTCCGATCGCCCACGGTTTCACGAAACCGCACTTCCATGTTGATCCGGTGAAAGAGGGCGCAGCCGTGGAACCCGCCACAGCAGTATGCGAAGAGCTGCTCGACCTCGCCGAGGGCAAACCTTGAGGTGCAGCGATGGTCGTTGGTTTCCATGTGTGGACAGCATCGAGGATCGGGCTCGCTGTTGGAAAGTTGTGATGTCCGCGATGTTTGTGAGGTCATGGGCATGCCGCCGAACAGATCAATCTACCCCCCCGAATCGGACGGAACGACCTGAAATCTTCACATTTGGGTCGCTAGCATTCTTCGTATGAACACTGACCGCCCCACAGTCGCGATCTCGCTCGGCGATCCGTGCGGCATCGGCGCCGAGGTCGCGGTGAAGGCACTCGCCGACCCCGTCGTGCGCCGGGCGGCTCGTTGGGTGGTGCATGGTTCCAACCATCTCATGCACGTCGCTGCCGAACGAAGCGGAATTCCAGTCGATTGGCTTCGGGTGGCGGTCGAGAGCGAGCGCGCACAGTTTGAAATCGATTCGGACTATGTCGTCTTCGATCATGGGCAAGTCCTCGGGCTGTTCGATCGACGCGAGCCTTCAAAGATTGGCGGAACCGTCAGCAAGGCATATGTCGAAACTGCAATCGTCGATGCCATGCGCCCACAGGGCGACCCTCGCCGTGTCGATGCGGTTGTGACTGCACCGATCAGTAAGGAATCCTGGTCGCTCGCCGGTTATCGGTGGCCCGGGCACACCGAACTCTTCGCCTTTCGTACTCGTGCACGCCGACATTGCATGGCTTTTTCTGCGTCAAAGTTGCGCGTCGCGCTCGCGACGACGCATGTGCCACTCATGACGATTCGGGATTTGCTGACGATTGGTCGAGTCTTTGACCCGATCGATCTGGGGTGCCGATTCTGCAAGGACATGGGAGTCAGCGAGCCGAGAATTGCAGTTTGCGGACTCAATCCACATGCTGGCGAGCGCGGGCTCTTCGGCGACGAGGAGGACCGCATCATTCGTCCGGCGATCGAAATGGCGTGTAGTGCGGGCATTGATGCATCGGGTCCGTGGCCAGCGGACACGATTTTCCGCGACGCGCTCAGCGGGAGATATGACTTGGTCGTCGCGATGTATCACGATCAAGGGCTCATCCCGCTCAAGATGGTGGCATTCGAATCTGCAGTCAATGTGACCCTTGGTATTCCCATCGTGCGCACCAGCCCCGATCACGGGACGGCATTCGGAATTGCAGGCGAGGGAAAGGCTGACGCGGGAGCAATGCGCGAGGCGATGTTGCTGGCGGCGAAATTGGCGCGAGCTCCGCGAAGTTCAGGTGCATCCCGAAACATCGGCAATCACCCAGATGGTCCCGCGCGTGGCGAATGGTCGTCGAGCGGCCCTTGGACGGGGTGATGTTTGTAGAGCACGAGCCCTAGCAGGCTGCGGAAAACTGCTCGTTCGCAGGCAGATCGTGCCCTACTTCGCTCTCACGCGCCTTGCAGAGAGCTAGAAGCGAGGGAGCATTCGAGTGGACATGGGCAACAAATGAAATCAGGATCTCATGGTTCCAGGTGAAACGCATTCTTGACGCTCACCCCGAGTGGCTCGAGGTGAGCAAGCAGTGGTACGAGAACACCTGCAAGCGTCATGAGACGGACTTTGCGAGGACGAAGGACGCGGGGTTCTCCAAGCTGTCGCAAGCAGAACAAATGGCTTGGCAGTCGGTCATGCTGGCAAAAACTTAAATTGCCTGACTCGCCATCACGGCGCGATCACGATCGTGCTGTTTGGTTCGGTGAGAAGTTCGTACACCAATTCGACATCAGGGTCATTCATTCGAACGCATCCCATGGATGCCTGATTGCCGATCGATCCCGCATCGATCGTCCCATGAATTCCGTACCCCTTGAATCCTTGGTTGTGCGCTTCAACTCCAATCAAACCGATCCAGTGTTCGCCAATCGGATTCTTCGGATCGTCGCTCGCGAAGTGCTCGCCCGTGCGGGGGTTGTTCCATTCTGGGTTGATGAGCTTGCTCTTTGGTCGCACCATGAACGCCCCAGTTGGAGTTGAATTCAGTTCGCCCAATCCGACTTGGAGGATCGCGACAATCACTCGCGCGGATCCTTCACCAGCGTAAATGCGCATTTGATAATCGCTCTTCGAAATTTCGGCGTGAAACGCTCCCACGGGGATCTTCAAATTCTGTCCGACCCTCAGCGACTTCTCGCTCTTCATTCCATTGATACGTTGGATGACTCGCCAGTCGGTTTGCACATCGTTGCGCTTGGCAATTCTTGAGAGTGTGTCGCCCGATTTCACTGTGTAGGAGCGTGTGACTGGGTCGCCCGCAACGACGGTTGGTGAGAAAAAGAGTTGTGCGTTGACTTCTCGAATCGCGTTCATCACGGCGGGGAGATCGGCTGGAGCGATTTCGCGGCGATCGATCAAGCGCGTGAGCGCGAGTCGTGCTCCGACAGGATCGGCCTGTGTCATCGCCATCGCGGTCGCAAGATTCATCGTGGCGGGCGCGGAAGCAGTTCTTGCAGGGAGCGCTTCGGCGGGGACTGTCGCACTTGGGGTCACGGCGCGTGCGGGCGACACGATTGGCGCGGGCACTGTCATCGCGACCTGCTTGGGACCGCCAGGCGAAGGAATCGCTTGCTTTTCTTGGGGTTTCCTAGGCGCTTCGGGTGCCGCGACGACAACTTCTGGCACGGCATTGATTGGGACTCGAGCGGCCGTCGGAGTTTCGTCGACCTGAGTGAAATAAAATGTTGCGCAGGCGACACTCGCTGCACCCACGATCGCAAGTGCAATTGGAATCATCTTGCGACGGTTGGATCCGAACAAAGAAGCTGCGGCGAAAGATGATCTGGGTAACTGACTGTCGAGGGTCATGTGATTGGTTCCTGGAGTATTGGAGTGTCTGGTTATGGCTGTGGGATGATTCGATCCTGGGCCGCGAGCAGTGCCCGAAGAGGATCGCGCTGGACGGCGCGACGATCGCTCACGACCGCTTGAACGGCGATGTCAGTTGGTTCGATGGGGATCTGGTCGACGAATTGAAAGTCGAAACAAACGCCGATGGTGGCGATCCGGTGGGGCACGCGATCGAGGTATCGGTCGTAATACCCTCCGCCTCGCCCGAGTCGAAATCCGCGTATGTCGAACGCCACGCCAGGGACGACGATCATGTCGATCGCGTCATGGGGAAAGACCTGCCCGGTCTTCGGCGTGCGAACTCCCAGCGCATCGGAATCCAGCGACTCATCATCGAATGTCGTCATTTCGACAGCATGCATCGACTTGCGACCGGTTTCGACTCGAGGGACGCAGACAGACTTCCCAAGTCGAAAAGCCTCGAGCGCAACGGAAATCACGTCGACTTCGCTCCGCATTGGCATGTAAAGCATGATGCGACTGGCGTTGGCAAACGCATCAGATCGAATCAGCCGAGCGCACGCGGCAGTCGACCACTCGATCCGCTGCGCCACCTCAAGTGAGCTGAGGCGCGTCCGCATTTCATTTCGGATCGCATTTTTGCGATGGGAGATGTCGAGAGGGTTGTGCGACGCATCCATGCGTCCGATTCCTCGAGAAAGGCGTCCTGCCGAGCGACCGCACGATGCGTGTCGCCTATTGCGTGCGTAAGATACCTTACGGTTCGGTTTCCGTGAGTCCTCGTCCTCTTAAGGAGTCGTCATCAATGTGTGGAATCGTCGCTTACATCGGTCGCAAACAAGCCATGCCAATCCTGTTGGAGGGATTGAAGCGTCTGGAGTACCGCGGTTACGACTCGGCAGGAATCGGATTGCTCAACGACGGTCTCAAGATCTGTAGGGCAGTCGGTCGAGTGCGCGTTCTTGAAGAGAAGATCCGGACTGTCGAAGGCTTGGCTGGCACGATCGGCATCGCGCACACTCGTTGGGCGACTCACGGTGGAGTGACCGAGGCAAACGCGCATCCTCACCAAGATGATCTTGAGTCAGGGCATGGGATCGCGGTGATCCACAACGGGATCATCGAGAATTACTCCGTTTTAAAGAAGTATTTGGAGGAAAAGGGACATAAGTTCCATAGCGAGACCGACACTGAAGTGCTTTCCCACCTCATCGGCGAGCTCTACCACGGCGACCTAGAGAAAGCAGTCCAGGCCGCACTCCGCGAGGTCACCGGGGCGTATGCAATCGCGGTGCTCTGTGTCGAGGAGCCGGACACGCTCGTTGTCGCCCGAAAGGGATCGCCGCTGATGGTCGGCGTCGGCAACGGCGAGTACATCGTCGCAAGCGATTCGAGTGCGATCGTCGCTCACACCACCCAGGCGTTCACGCTTCCAGACTTCACGGTCGCCAAACTGACGCGCGACGCGTTTCGTACCGCGACGATCGACGACGTTCCGATCACGACCGAGGTTCGGGAGTTGGAATTCGAATTGGCAGAAATCGACCTCGGTCCGTACGACCACTACATGCTGAAGGAGATCTTCGAGCAGCCACGGTCATTGCGAATGACGATGCAGGGTCGTATCGATGCGCGCACTGGGTCGATCGTGCTGGGTGGTATTGCCGAGCACGCCCGTACTCTCGCCAACGCCAAGCGAATCGTGATGGTCGGGCAGGGGACCGCGCTACACGCGAGCATGGTCGGCAGATATCTGATGGAGGATCTTGCGAAGATTGCGTCCGAGCATGACTTCGCCAGCGAGTTTCGGTATCGAAATCCGATCGTCGATTTCGGGACATGTGTTATCGCGGTCAGTCAATCGGGCGAGACCGCTGACACGCTTGCTGCACTGCAAGAGGCGAAGCAGCGAGGCGCGCTTGCGCTCGGAGTTGTCAACGTGGTCGGCTCGACGATTGCGCGCGAATCTGATGCGGGTGTGTACTTGCGGGTCGGACCTGAGATCGGCGTCGCGAGCACGAAGGCGTTTACAGGGCAGATCCTCGCGCTCTCGATGCTGTCGCTGTATATCGGTCGACGGCGGTACCTCAGTCAGGACTATGTCACTTCGTTCATCAAGGAGATGTCCGGCATCCCAGACAAGATCCAGCGCGTGCTCGAAACGAGCGACGCGATCTGTAAGGCGACGGCGAAGTATGTCGAGCGCGAGAACTGGCTCTTCCTCGGTCGCGGTGTCAACTATCCAGTCGCGCTCGAAGGTGCGCTCAAGTTAAAGGAAATCTCGTACATCCACGCCGAAGGAATGCCAGCCGCAGAGATGAAGCACGGACCGATCGCGCTCATCGACAAAGGAATGCCAGTCGTCTTTGTGGCGACGCGCAACTCGCAGTACGAAAAGGTCCTCGCAAATATCTCTGAGGTGCGCAGTCGTGGCGGTCATGTCATCGCCGTCGCGACGGAAGGCGACGATCACATTCGCACAGTTTCCGAAGAAGTTTTCTATGTGCCTGATGTCATCGAGCAATTGCAACCACTGGTGTCGGTGATTCCGTTGCAATTGCTCGCCTACCACGCAGCTGTCTTGCGAGGGAAAGATGTCGACAAGCCGAGAAACTTGGCTAAGAGCGTGACGGTCGAATGATCTGGTCGCTCCTGATCACGGTCTCGATTGCGACTGCCGTTGTCACGGCGTTGGTGGTCGCGCAGGTCGGAGCGCAACCGACTCAGCAAGTCGAGACGGCGACGCCAGAACAGTCGCAGAAATGGAAAGGGAAATCGATGTACGAAATCGCAGCCGATGTGCAAATCAAAGGTCTCGACGGTAAGCCCGTCGATTTCGCTCAGTTTAAGGGCAAGGTGCTTGTGGTCGTGAATGTCGCAAGCAAGTGCGGATACACACCGCAGTATGCGGGTTTGCAGAAGTTGTACGACGACATGAAAGGCAAAGGTGTCGTGGTCATCGGCGTTCCGAGCAATGACTTCGGCGCGCAGGAACCTGGAACACCCAAAGAGATCCAGTCGTTCTGCGACAAGAACTATGGGGTGACGTTTCCGATGCTGGAAAAATCGCAGACGAAAGCGGGCGAAGGGCAGTCGGTGCTCTTCGAATATCTCGCGGCGCGCACTGGCAAGTTGCCTGCGTGGAATTTTTCAAAGTACGTGATCGGGAAGGATGGTCATCCCATCGAATTCTTCGCGAGTGCCGTCAAGCCAGACAGCCCTGAACTTCTGAAGTGCATCGAAGCGGCACTGGCAAAGCCATGAGAGCTCAACTGATGGGAAGCGCGATTCAAGTGGGGCTCGTCATGTGCGTCGCCAGCGTCGCATGCGCAGATGCGCTTGACGATGTTTTGACGCTTGTCCCGAAAGATTCAGCGAGCATGATCGCGATCCCAAGCCTCGCGAAGTTGTCGAGAGATGTCGACGCTTGCATCGCGGGGATGGATCGCAAAGAAACGGCGATTGCCGGCAGGCCAGTCGATCAACTTCGCGGCATGCTCGGCATCAAAGAGGGATTTGACGAGCGCGGATCGATGGCGGCGTGGACGGTGGGTGGTGTTTCCGTTGTAGGTTCCGATGGACAGCCGGTGGCGCGCGCGTGGGTGCTGCTTGTGCCGAGCGAAGACCCCGCTGCATTCGTGACAGCAAATATCGCGCCGAATTCCGAAGGAATCGGCGAATTCCGCGGAGAAAAGGTACACGCACGTGCCCTCGCGAAGCATGTGTTGGTTTCAATTTCGAAATCTGCGATCGATGAATACGACCCATCCGGCGGAATCGGCGCGGACTTCGCAAAGAGAGTCGGCGATCGTGGGATGACACTCGCACGCGGTGGCGATCTGATTGCGTGGGCTGGAGCAGATGCGCTGAAAGAATCGCAATCCGCGACTCCTGGACGCCCGAATGCTGAAGGAGAGGCGCTCGGTGGGATTCTCGCTGGTGTCGCGGGGAGCACCGATCGATTTCGCGAGCTCTTTGCGGGCATGGCGGACGGACTCTTGGTCGTGGATGCCGATGCGCTGGGGCTCTCGCTGCGTGCGTACGGAACATATTCCTCGGGAAGTCAACTCGGTCAACTCGCGCTCGACGCTAAGCCCGTCGCGGGCGAGGGTGCGATGACACTTGCGGGGCTTCCGAAGGCACCGTTTTACTGCGCAGTCGCGCTCGATGCACAAGCACTCGGAGGCGCGAGCAAGCTGGATGCGTTGACGAGTGCGTTGGGTGTTTCCGACTTGGTTCCTGCGTGGCTCTCGCAGGCGAAGGAGGGAGTGCGGAGCATTCGATTCGCGTGCTATCCATCAAAGTTGGGATTGATCGCAGGGGGATTCTTGAACGACTGCGCGTGTCTGATCGAGACAAGTCAACCACAGGCGATCCGCGATCTCTTCAAGTCATCGCTGATGGCGCAGACCGGGAACGCGGAAGGTGTGCGGCGAGAACCAGCATGGGAGGATGGGCGCGTACTGAAAAACGGAACAGTCGTCGATGCATTTGAACTGAAGGAATTTCCGCTTGGCCCGAGCGAGGCGCAGGGAGTTGATCTCAGTGGCGTGACGATGCGCCAGATGATGCGCCAAGCGATCTTTGGAAGTCGCGGCATGCATGGATTTGTCCAGGTCCTGCCTAGCGCGGTTGTCATTACTTTTAGTCAGCGACCAGATGTTCTTGATCGTGCACTTACGGCGGCGGCGGGTGGGGAATCGCTCAAGGATGACAGTGTGATCGTCGCGATGCGGCCGTGGCTCGTTCCAGGTGCGCAGTGCGAGGCGTTTATATCGGTCGGGCAGATCTTGAAGGTCGTGCGTCAACTCGCATCGACCTTTGGCGGAGGCCAGATGCAGTTGCCGACGATCCCGACGCGAAGTCCGCCAGTGGCGTTTGCGTTTCGAGTCAATCCAACTGCGACTGAAGCTTCAGCGATGATTCCGACGGCGACGCTCGCGGCGGTCTATGACCAAGTCATGAGTGGCGCGATGGGAGGAAGGCGCGGTGGTGAGCGACCGCCGAGTGAACCGCCTCCAGAGTCGATGAAGGACACGCCTATGGAAGCACCGAACGAATGAGCGAGCAGTGGTCGTGGCGCGGGTTGACCAGCAAGACACGCATGACGAGCAAGTCCAGCATGCCCACGATTATGGCGATCGTGAATGTGACGCCCGATTCATTTTCGGATGGAGGTCAGCACGCTGATGTCGAATCCGCGTGTGCGTTCGCGCGAAGCTGTCGCGAAGATGGAGCGGGCATTCTGGATATTGGCGGCGAGAGCACGAGGCCAGGGGCGACGCCTGTGGCGGTCGAATTGCAGATCGCACGCACTCGACCAGTGATCGAACGATTGGCGACGCAGTGCACAATCTCGATCGACACGACCAGAGCAGGTGTTGCTGAAGCCGCTCTCGATGCGGGTGCCACGATCATCAATGATGTCAGTGCCGGGCAAGACGATGATGCGATGTGGCCACTGGTTGCTCGGCGAAAGTGTGGTTATGTATTGATGCACAGGCTTTGTGCGCCGAGTGCAGATTCATACAGCGATCGATATGCACGAGCGCCCGAGTATTCCGACGTTGTCACAGATGTCTGCGAGTGGCTGAGCGACCGTGCACAAGCGGCCGAGCGCGCAGGCATCGCACGTGATTCGATCGCGCTCGACCCCGGGCTTGGATTTGGAAAGAGTGTCGAGCAAAACTTCGCGCTCATTGCGCGTATGAACGAAGTCGTGGCGCTCGGATACTCCGTCGTTGTCTCAGCGAGTCGCAAATCGTTTCTCGGGATTGCCACGGGGGAGTCCGTGCCTTCGTCGCGCGTCGCCGCAAGCGTGGCTGTGGCGATAGAGATGGCGCGAGCGGGTGTCGCCGTTGTGCGGGCGCATGACGTGCGGGCACATGCTGACGCATTCCGGGTTGGATGTTCGATTCGGGGCGAAAAACAAGGTGAAAATTGCGAGGCAAACTCGCGCACTTGCACGATCCCACGCTGATAGTATTTGCCCTCTCATTTCACACGCACACTCTTTGGAGTCACCCGATGGCTGGTCAGAACACGCTTGAATTCACTGATGGAAACTTTCAAACCGATGTCCTGGAATCAACGGTTCCAGTCCTCGTAGATTTCTGGGCGGAATGGTGTGGACCGTGCCGCGCGCTTAGCCCAGCCATCGATGAATTGGCCAACGACTATCAAGGCAAGGCCAAGATCGGCAAAGTCAACGTCGACAACAGCCGCGAAGTGGCGCTGAAGTTCGGCATTCAGTCGATTCCAACAATTCTCGTGATGAAGAACGGCGCGATGCACAAGAAGTTTGTCGGACTCGTTTCGAAGAGCGTGCTCGCCGGCGCGCTTGATTCGGCGATGTGACGGGCACATCTGATACGATTCAGTTTGCGGGGCCTGTAGCTCAATTGGGAGAGCGCTTCCATGGCATGGAAGAGGTCGTCGGTTCGAGCCCGATCAGGTCCATTGGATAAGAACCCCATTGTTTCTCGACCAAAAAGAGAAGCAATGGGGTTTGGGTTTGGGGACCTAGCCAGACGGCGAAAGTGTGTACCCGTACCAAGTGTGTACCAAGTGTGTACCAAGGTAGGGATATGGAGTCCCTGTGTCGCTACGCCTGTGCTTGCACCGATCAAAGAACCTCGCCTACTGCCGAGTCGGCAGCAAGTTCCATTACTTCGGCACCTGGGGCAAACCCGAACTCGTGGCAGACGGAGCCTCCGTAACAGACGCGGTCGGAACACACCGCAACTGCGCTGATGGTTCAAACGCCGCAGGTCTCATGAGAGTCATGAAAGGCTCTCCGAATCATCGGCTCACGGAGTTCCTGGCAACGCATTGACGAAGCGGATCTTGAAATCGGCGAATGCGGTGACCTTTTGAATCTTGAAGTCTGGAAGTGCGGTGACGATCTGCCACTTTCCGGCAGAATTGGCGAGCGCCGTGACCTCCTGCACTCGAAGGTCCTCGAACGCAGAGACAATTTCGACCTTGTAGTCGGGGAACACCGTCACATACTGAATCCTGCCGAATATTTTCTTGACGTCAGGTTTTGTAGGCGCGATGTTCGCCCCGCCTACGTGGGAAAGTGTGAGGGTCAGCGTGGCGATGATGACCGCGAGGAACGGCAATCGACTGAGTTGCTTCTGCATGATTTGGTTCTCCGGGAAAAGTGTGAGGGACGAGAGACGTACGAGACATGCGCAATGCTAGTCCAATGCCTCCGAGGCGCGAAAGAGGGATCGAGTGCCGTGACTACTCTCGCGAACATCGAAAAATGGTCCTGACTATTCTCCGACACATGCGGTAATGGTCAGACCACGGCATCGCTCAAACGACTCTACGACACCATCCTCCTGGGGCATCTGGCGGCGCATCGGCAGGTGGCGCTTGTGGTGGGTCCGCGACAGGTCGGAAAGATGACCACCTGTCGATGCGGTGCGGGTCATTACTGCAACTGGGTCACCTCGCCGAGCGCGATGGCGTGGTTCGTGAAGTGCGAAGCCTTACCGTCTGCGCTTGCGCGCGAATCCTGCGAGGAGCATTACGGCAAGCGCTCCCGGTGCGGGAACGGGAGGGATGATTGATCCGCCATTACCCGTGGGATTGCCATTTACATCGACCAACGAAAGCGGGGAGTCCGATCCACCCTTGATGAAGTACGCCTGGTTTTGAGGATCAAGCGCGTTGGAGAAGAGCACCGCCGTATAAATTCGTCCCCCGAAGAGCGAGATCGAAGTGCCAGTGAATGCGACGAAATCGAATGACTGGGTGAAACTGCT
>CAMBMO010000015.1 GCA_945868805.1 Singulisphaera sp. GP187 | reverse complement strand
GAGATTCTGTCACTAGAGCATCGGTCTTCGAAACCGTGCTGCTAGGTGCGCGATTAGGTTCTGCTCGAGGGAGAGTTGGTTAGTATGATTTTGTGTCCACTGAAGGTGGGGTAGTCCAAACCACCGCCGCTAGGAGTGTGTTGATTTACTTTGGATAGCCGCTGTCTTTAGTGTAAGATTGGAACTTCACATGTCTGATTTTAGATTCAACTGCCCATATTGCCAGAAGTCACTTAGGGTGCGTCCTGAGTCTTGCGGCAAGACAATCAATTGCCCCAACTGCAAAGGCTCAAGTAAAGTCCCAACCCCCCAATCCAACTCGCCTGCCACCCCTCGGTTAAATGTGTCGCCGCCAGCCACTGCACAGCCGCAAAAACAACAAGAACTGAAAGCCATTCCTGTGGCGGAAGAACCTCGTGTAAGTAAAGCACTTGCTTACCTATTCTCCTTACTCGTTCCGAATGAAACCCTGCTTGCGTATGCAGTCCAGCGACGCCTGTTTGCCCTCAGTCATCGACGCTGCTTGCTTTTCGCCACTTCCGGTCGTTTGATTGGTGTCTCACGCGGTCTCTTCGGAGGATTTACTCCACATGATGTGCGTTGGCAGGATGTGAAGGATGCTCGTGTCCGAGCAGGTGCTTTCGGGGCGGAACTGACCGTTCAAGCTCTCGAGAGCTCAGACTTTGCGAGTAATGGGCGAATTCAAACCATTATTTTTCGTGGGCTTCGAAAGGACGAAACTCAAGCAATCTACAGGATTTGCCAGGCACAAGAGCAGGCTTGGCGCGAGAAACGCCGACTCCGTGAACTTGAGGAACTTCGCTCCAGGTCTGGGGGAATCCAAATCGGCGCATCCGTGGCGGGCACAAATCTCCCGCAACATCAAACCAGTAATGTCGGAGATCCGACAGAGCAACTCCAAAAAGCAAAAGATATGCTGGACAGAAATCTAATCAATGACTCTGAATTCGAAACCATAAAGGCAAGAATCATAAGCAACATTTGATGCTGCTAATCGACGTCCAGAGAACGATGATATTGTGAACCGATGGCAACCACCGTTGTTCAGGGGGCGTGCCATCCTCGACAGTGCAGAAATGGCACTTTTCTTGGGAAATTGCGGCGACACACCACGTGATCAGATTCCAACCTCGGACTGTCCTCTAAACCTATTCAATTTCCCTTTATCCCTTTTAACTTTTGATTTATTCCGCGGCCTTCGCCGCGGGGTGGCAAATTGATCGACTACCTTCGCTATGAGGCTTGATAAAGAGCGCGCCTGTTCAATGCCGTAGATCAAACCTATACTCGACATCATGTCTAATTTCGGGAAAAAACCAATGTTCATGGTGCTTGCCACGCTTGTCGTTGGAATGGTTGGGGTTGGAGGAGAGGACCAACCGCAAGCCGCCAAGTTGGCTGATTCTGATTGGGACGGAGTGCCAGATGCGAATGATCTCGATCCAATCATTGCAAATTATCCAAGTCTTAAGTGGGATGTTGGGATATTGAGTTTGGCCTATGACATATCGACTCAGTCAGAGTCCAAATCTGGAAGCCGTGAAGCAAACACAAATTCAAAAACAAAGTCTGATACGTTCAGTTGGGAGGTAGGTGCAGACAGCCGAGTCGAAGCGGGTATCCAGGTAGGACCAAACCCTCTTAAAATGTTTAAATTCAGTGCGACTGCGACAGCAAGTGCATCGGTCAACCGTCAGAGCCGATCTGCAAGTGAGGAAAAGAAGATTAAAGAGATTTATTTTGAACAATGCAGAAAGACTGTTGTTGGGCAGAGCAAGATTACGTTTTCTGTCAACCTATATAACTTTGGATCCACGCCGCTCGTCGTGAAACTTGACACGATTCCGCTAATGGTGAATGGCGACCATTGCGCCGATGCCCAAGCGGAAACATACGAACGTCGACAAGAGGTTGAAATTCCAGCGGAGCGGCCAGAAGGGGTCCCAATAAAATTCGTCGCCCAACTCACCGATACTAGCAATTTACGGCTCGCGAATCTTCTTGAGCTTGGTGAAAGTCCAGCGATCAACCTGGAGAAAACAGCGATGAAGATTTATAAGAAGGGTGGCGGACCAGACCTCATTCCGCTGCTTGCTGTGCTGAATTCCAAGGATGCACTATTCGTTGTGCGAACTGGTGGAGGGTCAATCGCATGGAGAATCGCTCGCAAATTTGGCGGTAAGAGCGTGACTCTGAGAGATGCGATGAAGGCGATCAATACGTTGATTCGTCGAGAAGAGTCAAGCGATCGCAATTTCTTTGAGTTTACGAATGCCGGCGGCATAAAAAGTGTTGCCGGTTATATGGGTAAAGGCAAGTGGATGTTGGAAAACAATCTTGAAGCAACGACAACAGCCCTTGATGAGCAATTGCCTGACACCTTCCAGTTGAAGTTGGTCGAGCCGATCGAGGTTCTATGGGGTGAGGTGTTGGCGCGTGAACCTGACCCCAAAATTGTCGTTGATACCGATTTACGCAGACGCATCGCGGCGACTGGCCTGCCATGGCATGTGCGGGACAAGGCGACTGGCATGGAAATGCTCTTGGTTCCTCCGGGTAAGTTCATGATGGGTATGAGCTCGGGCGATACATTCCATTTCGTTGACAACCTTCAAGACGAGGTTCCTCAGCATGAGGTCACGATCACCAAGGCGTTCTATCTTTGTCGCACCGAAGTGACGCAAGAACAGTGGATGAAGGTGATGGGAGTGAATCCAAGTTTGTTCCAGCAATCAAATGCGAAGTTGATCGCTGAGGTTCATTCTATACTTCATCAAGAATTGCAAATCAAAATCTCCACTGCTGATGAAGCGAAAAATTTGGCAGAGTCAACGGCAAAGGCGGCAAAGGCAGTGAATCCAGTCGAAATGATTTCCTGGACTGACTGTCAGAAGTTCTGCGCCAAGACGGGAATGATTCTTCCAACTGAAGCGCAGTGGGAGTATGCCTGCCGAGCGGGCGTCGACCAAGCGACTTACGGCGAACTTGATCAGATCTCATGGAACGAAACCAATGCTAAATTGACGACACATTCGGTCGGTCAGAAGGCACCCAACGCACTTGGCTTCTACGACATGATCGGAAATGTCAATGAGTGGTGCCAAGATTGGTATGAGGGCGACTATTACAAATCCTGCGCAGACGGCGTGGTTGATCCAACGGGTCCAGCGCGGAGTAATAGCGGGGCGCGCGTCCTGCGCGGCGGGGGGTGGAGCTTCGGCGCCTTCAGCTGCCGTGCCTCGCGCCGCCTCTACGACGCCCCGGGCTGCCAGGTCGGCATCCTCGGTTGCCGTTTCGCGAGGACTGCCGATTAACCCTTTTCCCTTTATCCCTTTTACCCTTTATCCTTTTTCCCTTTTAACTTTTTCCGTATTCTGTTTTCTGTCCAACACCGAGATGGACTTCCGAATTGAAAACAAACATTCAAAGACTCAGAAATTCTGAACTTCAAATACTGTGGGCCGAGCGCACAAGCGCGAGGCCGGCGGTCATTGAAAGGGCAGCGATCGTAAGCGAGGGGGCGCGCGTGCTGCGCGGCGGGGGGTGGAACAACAACGCCAACAACTGCCGTGCCTCGAACCGCAACAACAACGCCCCAGGCAACCAGAACAACAATATCGGTTGCCGTTTCGCGAGCACTACCTTAGCCAGAATTGTGAGCCGCGGATGAACTCCGCCGCTCACGAGCGTGCCAAGGTCGGTAGTCCCGGATCGCGTCCTGAGCGCGGCGAGAGCGGAGTTTCCTCCGTCATCGTCGAGCCGAACGAGTCTTGCGCCCCGTCGTCTCCCGATGGATCAAATCGATCGCGGGCGGCGGCGGGGGGCGTTGTTCCTGTATCAGAAACGCTGGTCGCCAAAGGTCGTATCGAAGTGGTCGAACGAACTCACGCTTTGATCGCATGGATATTGCCGGTCGTCGCGCATTTTCCAAAGCATCATCGTTATTCGCTCGGCACTCGGATCGAGACGCAGGTCTACGCAGTCCTTGAACAACTCGTTCGTGCGGCATACGCCGATCGGGTGTACAAAGTTTCGTTCCTTGATGATGCCAACATCACACTCGAAGTGCTGCGCCACAATTTTCGCATCGCATTCTCGCTGAAACTTGTTTCGATCGGTCAGGTCGAACACGCGACCCGTCTCTTGGACGAGGTCGGAAAGCAAGTCGGCGGCTGGCGTCGCAATTTGCTTTGAGCGCTTTGTTCGAGCGGATTTCTTCGTTTGAGAATCTTTATATTGCATCACGAATCGCGGCCAGAGGCAAGCGATACCGTGCGTCAACCACGGAATTTCTGATGCGTGCGGAATCGCATTGTCAGCGACTGTCGGATGAATTGCGAGCCGGCAGTTGGCGACCGAGCGAGTACCGCGTCTTCGAAATTCGAGAGCCAAAGATTCGGACGATTTGTGCCGCTCCATTTTGTGACCGCGTCGTCCATCAAGCGCTCGTCCAAGTGATCGAGCCTGCATTTGAACGCGGGTTCATCGCGGACTCATATTCATGCCGGATCGGCAAGGGAACGCACGCAGCACTCTCTCGCGTCGAGCGGTGGGCGCATCAATATCCGTGGGTGTTGAAACTTGATGTCGAAAAGTATTTCCCGTCGGTCGACCATAAAATTGCACTTCAGCTCGTAAAGCGTCGTGTCTCCTGCCGGCGAACTTTGTCGATGCTTTCTCTGATACTGGCAAGTTGGTCCAGTCGCGAGGCGCCACTGAGGTGGTTCGAAGGTGACGATCTCTTCGATCCTGCGGTGCGAGGTCGAGGTCTTCCGATGGGAAACCTGACATCGCAGTTTCTTTCCAACATCGTGCTCGACCCCGTGGATCACTCGGTGAAGGATCGACTTCGCATTCGACCGTATGCGAGATATTGCGATGACATTGTGGTGTTTTCTCGCTCGGTCGAAGAGCTGCACGCTGTACACAGCGAGATGAAGAATGCTCTTTCGTCACTCAGACTGGTCGAGTCTGCGCGCAAGACGCATATTTTTCAAACATCCCAAGGCGTCCCGTGGGTTGGTTTCAATGTCCATCCATCGGTGACGGTTCTTCGGCAAGCGAGCGTGCGTCGTGCCCGTCGAAGATTCCGTGCGTTTGCTCGTCGACCAGCAAGCGATGCAACAAGGGCTTCGGTCGCAGCATGGCGAGGACATGCTGCCCGTGGTCTCTCAGTTTTGGGCGTTCGCGAATTTCTGAGAATGGCTGGGGTGGCGACTGCCGTGACTTGCGCATCCCCACCCGACTCCAATCATCGAGCGCATCTTGCGGCATGTTGGCTCTGGGGGCGTAGACGAGTGGGTGAGTGGAATGTGCAATCATGGAGTTCGCATCGCACCAAGTACGGGGCCGCCGATGGGAGAATCGGTGGCGGGCACTTCGAGCGCGACCAATTTATCTTCGAGCCGTGGCTTGACGATCCGATGTCGGGCTATGACTGCAATCCACCGCTCTGGCAGGTGTGACAAGCGCGACATGAAAGGTCGCCGTGGATGTCGCAGTGGATTTGTCGCGCGCCCGCCCGCGACGCCGCAAAGGCGAAGTCCTATCAATAATCCACGTCAGAGTTTTTTTGATTCTCTCGAGAATTCGAAGTTCTTCAGCGTCCTACTGGGGTTGCGCTTGGCGATCGCGCCGATACACAAGTACATCGCCGTTGTCCCAGTCGACCCATCCCGGAAATGTCCGGACCAACGTCCACGATTCGTCAAGAGATCGATTGCCGGCGTCAGTGACGGATCGAGGATAAATCGCGATCAACCAATGAATGTCTGGAGGAATTGAGTCAATCTCCGACCCGCCCATCCCTGCATCGTGGATCTCGAGACCCGCAGCGAGGGCGTAGTAAGCAACGACATTGTCCGCAAGTCCAACGCTTGCAATCTTGTCGCCCGGATTGCTTTGCTCCTGTGCGAAGAGCACTGCATCGCGGATGGGTTGCTTCGCCGGGAGCTTGTAGAGCGAGTCAACCCAGAATGCTGCGATCAGAATTGCTCCACCAGCGGTCAAAGCTCGCACGCGAGTCGCATCGACTCTCCTGTGTATCAAGAAATGTGCAGAGTCGAATGCGCCCATGGTCATCGCCAGAAAAATTCCCGGTAATGCGAAGAGAGCGAACCTTGCGTACATCCAACCGCCACCGAGCTCGGTGCCGAGCGCCAAGATCGGAAGCCCGAGCAAAGTCACAGCGAGAGGAATTCGTCGCGCGGAATCCATGCGGAGACCGGCGATCCCGACGAGAACAATGAAAAGTGGGAGAATCGATGCTTTGATACTCCACGCGCCTCCGAGACCGAGGAGAACATGGAACCCTTCCCGCGAAAAAATTGATGGTTCATTTCCGTCGAGCGCTTGAAACTCGCCACGGATTTGCATGAGGTCTGGAAAGAGCGGCGCGAGGACCGTGACGGATGTGATCGCGGCTAAAACAATCGCCAGGAGTAGTGAGAGTCCTCCCTTTCGATCGCGCGTTCCCAAGCGAGGTCGTAGCGAAACCCATATCGCAACCAAAGCATGACTGAACGGAACGACCACGAAGACGAGGTGTGACCAGACTCCGAGAACGCAAATCATGGCGTAACCAATCCAGGAAATCACGCCGCCTCTGCCCAATCCCCGCAAAAGCACGGCCGATGCGAGCGCCGAAAAGAGGATCATCATCGAGTAGCCACGCGCTTCGACCGACTCGAGCACCATGATCGGCGAGAGTGCCGCGAGCGCGCATCCGACTGCCATCCGCGAGCGAGTCGCGACTTGCTGCCAAAGGGCAGCTTCGCGCACGAGCACAACGATTGCGCCAATTGCCGCCAACCCCGCGAAGAATGCCGGAGCGCGCAAGATGGGCTCGCTCACGACGCCCGCCATTGTCACGGCGCACCATGAGAGCAATGTGTGGAGCACATGATTGGACTGGACGAAGTACGTCCCGAGGATTGGTCCTGGACCGTACTGGGCGTAATCGATCAGCGTCGTGATCTCGTCAAACCAGAAACTCTCAGCGATGCGCCAGAGCCGCAGGGCCAAGCCGATGACGAGAACGAAGAGGAGCGCGATTCGCAGGCGGGTCGCCCAGTTCGATCCAGTGATGGCATCGAGTCGCTCGATTGGATCATTCACAGTGGATCGGGACGCGTCGACGCGCGCGAGAATCCAGGGAATCGCGATCCACGCCAGCGCCGAAGCGACGCACATCGCGCGAAACCATTCTGCCCCTTGAAGGGTGACTGGTCGGATCTCCACGCCGGCACGAAGGGCAAGAGCCTCGTGGGTGAAGAAGCGCGCGAGGGTCGTACTCTCGATGAGCGCGAGCGAGGCGAATGCGGCTGCCAGCACGAGGCAGATGCCCTTCGCAACGCGATTCACAAGATCGATTCCGGAGGCCGATTGAATGATCCGTCTTCTTCCATGCTGATCTCGCGCAGATTACTTCGACCCGATCGATCGTCGCTCGTTTGCGGGCGCGTGTCGGGGACCGATCTCAGCAGTGCGAGGGTCGCAAGTCGAGCGACCGCCGAAACCAGAAAGAGCACGCAATAGGCCGTTCGGTCATCTCCCATCGAGTGAAGGAGCGTTCCTCCGAGAATCGATCCGACGACGAGCGCGACTGCATTCAAGAAGTTGAGTGCAGAAAGTGTGCTCGTTCGCTCTTCGGGTTTGGAAACATCGAGCAGCAACAGGAAAGTCGCAAGTTCGAAACCAGCCCAACACACACCGGACATCGCCATCAACGCGAAAATCGTCACAAGGTGTGGTGGGAGCGCAAAGAGTGCCGCGTGCCCCACCAGCATCGCCGCGCACAAGACCAGCACGAAGCGCGCGCCGCGGCGAGATGTGATCGAACCAAAGGCGGATACGGCAACGCTTTTCGTGGCAAAAAGCGTTGCGGCCGCGGCGAAGTACATCCCGTTGCTGAGTCCGACTTCACCAATGAGGAACGAGGCAACAAATGGACTGGAGATCTGAACCGCCAATTGGAAGAGGAGGATGAAGAGAACCAGCGGTCTTTCGTTTCCCATGAGCGGTCGGATGAGGAGCGTTCGAAGCGGTACCGGCGAGTGCACCCACGTACCGGCGGGTGGTTCGCTCTGGCGAATCAAGTACGGGATCGATGTGCCACGGCTCAGACTGCCGAGTGCAAAGATCATCCCGAAGGCGACGAGTTGCCACGCGATCGTTCCAGATTCGTCTGCAGCACGATCCAGTCCTTCGCCAGCGAAGAGGATGCTTCCAGCGACCGCGAGTCCGGCGAGTGTCGCCAACTGGCAAATGCGACTGCGTCGGCCGAAGTATTTCGGTCGAATGTGCGACGGGATAAGTGCCGCGACCCACGCACTCCACGCTGGTCCAGCACCGATGGCGGCGCCCCAGTAAAACGAAAATGCTGCGAACAGAGCCCATGGGGGGATTGAGCCTCGAATTGCACCATCGACGAGCGGAACGAAGCTCGCGCATTGCACGATCGCGCAGCAGATCACCCATTTTCGCGGACTCTTCAGCGCAGATACTCCCCAGGGCGCGAGCAACTGAAGGATCGCGCCGAGGAGGTATGGGATTGTGAAGTAAAGGCCAGCACTCACTTCGCCGACGCCGATGGCGAGCACGAATGGAATGAAGTAGGTCTCCCCAACTCCCACCATGAACGAGTAAGTCACCCCATCGCCGGTCGAGGCAGCAAGGTCCGCTCGCAATTTTCGAGATCTCGTGTGCACGATCTAGGTGTACCCGATCGTTCAGAGTCGATTTGTCACTTGCGCGGGTTGTGGCGAATTCTCGCAAGCCCGGTCCCCGCGAATCGGCAGTTACGGTCGTGGACTGCCACCACCGCCGCCACCGATGCCATTGCCGCCGGCGGATCCGCCAATTGTCGCCGGCGCGAATCCTTGCAGCTGCGAAAATGTCATTGGGACGGTCATCGAGACATACCGTCCGCCCCCTCGTTGTCGTTCAAGTCGCGATGGCGGCAAGAATGCGTACCCACCAAGTGCACGGTGAACATAGTCAGGAGCGCGAACGATCAGGCATTCGTGCGTGTAGTCGATCGTCGCCCAGTCGTTGTCCCAGGCTTCAGGCTCGACGATAGATTTGATCAGACCGATCAGTCGCGCAGCCTTGGCGGCATCCGTCGCGCGCTCGGGACTATCGCCCCCGTTTCCGAAGAGCCCGCCACCGCCACCTCCGCCACCACCTCCGCCACTGCCACCTCCACCACTGCCACCAAATCCGCCACCGCCGCTACCGCCACCTCCACCGCCAGATCCGCCACCACTTCCTTGGTTGAGCGCAGCATCGATATTGAAATCTGGCGCATTGTCAAAGTAGGGCACTTCGTAGAGCAAGTCCTTGATCGGATAGAGCTTGGTTTCTCGTGTCCCTCGTCGCGAGAGATTCTCTTTGGTTCCGATTTCGGTGAAGCCCCGTCGAAGTTGCCATGTGCAATCGGATTCCGTAGCGAGTTCGTGGAGCACAGCTTCGAGTGCGTCGAGTACGCAGATACTTGGCAGCTTGAGCGTGATCAATTCTTCGGGGTCCATCCCCGAGGGATTCTTTTCGGTCCGCCAACGTGCCAAGATTTGGACTCCGGCAATGCGTTGGATGAATTCAATCGCATCCTTCGCTGGAGTCTCGTCAAAGTCGATCGAGATGCCGGTGTGCATGAGTGCGAAGAGCATGTCTGGCTCTTCGGTGAGTAACTCACTCACTGGTGCCGATTCGTCGGACTGTTTCGGTGCAGTCGCTTTCGGTGCATTTGCTTTCGGTGAAATTGGAGCGGGGGCGAGAGGTGGCCTTGGAGCCGCAACCACCTTTGGTTTGACCGAGCTAGGAGGCAGGGGGGGAGGGGATTGGGAAAGCGCCGGAGATGTCAAAGCGACAATCGCAATTGTCCAAGTCAGTTTCAGTCGGTATGTCATAGGCATTGTGGACGCTCCTGATCAAGGATTGGGCCGCCTCTGGTCATCGCTCGCTAGAAGATCCTAGCACTGAATTCAGCGAATTGATCGAGAAAACAGACTCTTCGAGACACAGGAGCCCCATCGCATTGCCCGCAACCGCAACACGGCTGTCCCATGGGGCCGTTCGGAGTGCGCCAATTGTCCGCTGGGGATTTTCGGCGAGGTAAGAGGAGACATCGTCGTAGGTGAGTTGGAGCAGAAAGCGCACGACACCCATTTGCATCGCTCGTGCTCGGTACTGCTCGCCAACGGGCGTAAGCGTTGGGTCGGTCATCATGAGAGCAAGCGCATATCCGGGTCGAGCGGTCTGAGCGGTCGCCCCCTTGCTCGCGAGTCCGGAAAGCGAGAACGCCCCAACGAGATCGGGCGAGAGACGCCCCGTAGAAGGATTCGTCTGATCGACTTCAACGCCAAGTTGCGCACGCGAGAGTGCGACGCGCGCGGCGCGAGCAATCGCAGCATGCCGCTCAGGGACGCCTCCGAGGTAGCGGTCCGCCAACAGAAGCCATCCCAGGATTCCAACGACCTGCCCGCGCGAATTCTCTCCCCACAGTTGATCGATCGACTGGACGAGCATCGCTCGATCGACGACTGGTGTTCCTGCGCGGTCAAGTGCGGCGAGTGCTGCTGCGAGAAGTGCCTGCTCGAGCGGATCGCCCCGAAGAATTCCATTGTTCGCGGAAAGTGGAAGTCCTTCCTGCGGACCCGACGCGCAGATCTTTGCGATCAATCCTTTCGCATTCGAGTTCAACGTCGTCGCAGCGGTCAAATCGCCGAGGGATTCGCCCAATTCGAGCGAACTGAGCACGATCCACGCGATCGATTTGGGATCAGCGAGCGGATCGCGTTCGAGCTCATCGACAACTTGCAATCGGGCGAGGATCTCGAGCGCGAGCGTTCGTGCGCGCTTCGCGAGCGACGCGTTTTCGGAATTCAGTGTGGCGCACCGAGCCAACGCGAAGGCGGCAAGAGCCTGTTCAGCGGGTGGAGCGTTGATTGTTTCGTCAGCGCACGCCGCAGGGAGGTAATCGCCGCGCAATCCGAGTGATTGCAATGCACGCTTCTCGCCATCCGATTGCGGACCACCCGATGCGCTCGGACGAATCATGGACCGCTCAAACCACTCGACGAGCGATTCAACGGCGGATTGCGCCCGTTGACAGGTCGTCGTTGCCGCAAGTGTCGGCTCGAGCACCGCTCCACGATGCACCAACTTCGGAGATGCTTGAGGTTCTGGTTGGACGATTCGTGTTGCTTCAAATCTGTAAAGTCCGACGCGCTCGGTTGCAGGGAGTTCGCTGAATTCTCGCGCGGGTAACCCGAGTTGCATCACCAGCGAGAGAAGCGTTTGATCTGGAGCGGATGCCGCATTGAGTGATTGCAACACCGCGGCATGCGCGATAGCCCAATCGTTGCCGCGACGAACCGCGAGACCATCGAGCGCGGGCGCGACTTCCTGCGCCGCGAGCAAGTACGTGCCACCAATCAGTGGTTCCGGTTTGGATCCGAGTTCAAGTTCCAGGGTGACTCGCTCCCACCGAATTGTCGCTGGATCACCGCCACCCTGTTGGACGCGCAGGCGGGCGTCCGCGAGTGCAGTTTGAAGGGCCTTTCGGACCGAATCTGCTTGGTGGGAGCCCCCAACTCCGATGACACGCCCATCTTTTCGCAGGAGGGCGACCGCCGACCAGACCTCGGGAGCAGATTTTGGCTCAAGAATGGCTTCATTTCCTTGGGAATCGATGAGTTTCCGGCACTCCCACCAAGTGGCCAGAACCATTTCAGCCCCCGGGGGGGTCGGGGGGCGGATCGCTCCTGATCCCCCCAAATTGGCAAATACTGTAAGAAAGGCGACGGTTGCATTGGCAAGACGCCAGTTTCGGGACATCTTCCAAGTGTACGAGTTCGTTACTTGTGCGGATGGTCTGTAGATATGAGCGGAATCGATTTGCCATGTTGATTCACCGAATACTTCCATACGAGGTCACACGACAACGCCTTGCGTTGCTGACAATATTGTCATTCTTGGCAATCCTCTGATACGAGCGCCTTTTTCGGCACAGTCACCCCCCTACGGGGGGCGGCGGGGCGGATGGGGAGACACGCCCGGGCACGCAAGTGCAACGGGTGCCGGAAAGCGCGACGGCCTGCGAAATTTCGCAGGCCGTCGTTGCTTTTGGAATTGGACTTCGCGAAGAAGTCGCTGAGTTCACTCTGACAGAGAAACAGACAGTTCAACCGCTCGTGCGGCCGAACGCGATCGAATCGGTGCTCACTCCTCAATGCGCTTGATCTTGTCCGTTCCGAGTGCACCGTGATCGTCCATGCCTCCCTTGGTTGGCTTGGCCTTCTTTGGAAGAATGAACGCATCGTCTTCGGTCGACGGAGTTTCATCGCGTCCGCCACCTGCTCCTGCAGTCCATTGAGCACGCTTGAGGCTGAGCCCGATCTTGCGATCTTCAGTGTCAACGCGAAGAATCTTTACGTCGACTTCTTGGCCTGCCTTCACGATGTCCATCGGGTTCTCCACCTTTTGGTCGCTCAATTCGGAGATGTGCAGGAGGCCTTCCAGACCATCTTCGAGTTCGACAAAGACGCCGAAGTTGGTGATCTTGGTGATGGTTCCCTTCACGATCATTCCAGGGCGATATGCGCTTGGAATCGCTTCAACCCACGGATCTTCGGTCAATTGCTTGACTCCGAGTCCGACGCGCTGCTTTTCCTGGTCGACTTCGATGACCACGCACTTGATCTCGTCGCCCTTCTTAAAGGCTTCGTTTGGATGCGCGATCTTCTTCGTCCAGGACATGTCCGAGATATGCAAGAGTCCGTCGATGCCCGCTTCGATTTCGATGAAGGCACCGTAGTTGGCAAGATTTCGAACCTTCCCAGTGATCACCGTACCGAGCGGGTAGTGCTCAGCGACGAGATCCCATGGATTCACTTCGCATTGCTTCATGCCGAGTGAGATCTCCAGCTTGTCCTTGTTGAAGTCGAGCACGACAACGTCGATCTCTTGATTGTCGGCAACGATTTCGCTTGGATGATTCACGCGGCGAGTCCAAGACATTTCGCTGACATGCACCAGTCCTTCGATGCCATCCTCGAGTCGAACAAATGCGCCGTACGACATGAGGCTGACCACGGCACCACGCACGCGCGCGCCGACGGGATACTTCTTCTCGATTTCTTCCCATGGGCTTGGCTCGCGTTGCTTCAGTCCGAGAGCGATCTTCTCGCGCTCGCGGTCGATGTTGAGGACCTTGACTTCGATTTCCTGACCGATGCGAACAACTTCGGATGGATGTCCCACACGTCCCCACGACATGTCGGTGATGTGCAGAAGTCCATCGATTCCGCCGAGATCTACGAATGCCCCGAATTCTGCGATATTCGTAACGGTTCCCTTGACGATGTCGCCTTCCTTGACCTTAGTCAGAAGGTTTCGACGAGCGTCTTCGCGCTCGATCTCGATCAACTTGCGACGGCTGATCACGATGTTTCGTCGTTCGAGGTCGATCTTAAGAACCGCGGCACGAATCGTGCGCCCGACAAAGTCGCCGACGTCGCCCGGACGTCGAACATCGACTTGAGATGCTGGCAGGAAGACTGGCACGCCGATGTCGACGAGAAGTCCACCCTTGATCTTGCGGAGGACCTTTCCTTCGACGACATCGCCTTCCTTTTTGGTTTGAAGCAACTGTTCCCAACCGCGAATACGATCAGCCTTGCGCTTCGAGAGGACGATGTTGCCGTCTTCGTCTTCAATTTCTTCGAGGAGAACATCGACTTGATCGCCAGGCGATACTCCGCCGGCGTCGTCGAATTCTTCCTTGAGGATCTGTCCTTCGCTCTTGAGGCCGACATCGACGATCACATAGTCGCCGCTGATCGAGACGATTCGTCCTTTGATGACACTATTGGGGGATCCAATCGAGGCGCCGGCTCGGGTCATAATCGCCGTCAAGTCCTCATCGATGGGCTTGTCGCCGAATGCTTCACGGAGCAATTTCGCGGTGGCGTCTTGATCGAGCCCGATGTCTTCAATTAAGTTGTAATCAACCATGGTGGGGGGTGCGTTCCAAAATGCGCGATCGGGCACAATGCTCGATCGCAAGGCGGGGTGCCATCGAGACGTTCTCGGTGGCGGGTCGGTGAATATATCAAGTTTCGTGGGCGATTCGAGCGGGAATGTCGCGTTTCATCGACATGAACCCCAAGAGCCCGATCAGGTTTACGACAAAGCAGACGAAGAAGAACCACGCGCCCCACCCCGCCTTTGCCATCGGGTAGTAGAGCGCCACCGCCAGAAAAGGCGCGAGCGCCCCTCGAATGCCATTGAGCGTGACATGAAGCGACATGTAGTCGCTGTCGCGGTGAGCTGGAGCAAAGTCATGGTGACCAAGATTCCATGCGAGAGACCCGCCAGCGAATCCCAATCCGAGCAGGACGCTGGAGAAGTACATCAATTCGAGCGAATGGAAGAGCGTCGCCAGCCACATCGCCGCAGCGCTCAGCACAAATGTCCACCCGTGAATCGAACGAAACTCCACGACATGCATTCGCGTTATCAAACGACTGAAGGCTGGAATTGCGAGTGGCATGACGAGGAGCGGGATGACGGTTGTGGCGAGGATTCCCTGGAGGTATGAGGTGTGAAACTGATCGTTGAGGACGATGACCTGGGGAGGTCCCAACATGAGATTGCCCATGCCGAAGACCGACAACCACCACATGAACCGTGCGTAATAACGATCCTCGCGAAGAAGAACCCAAAGTCTGCGAGGATCGAGTCGCCCTTCGCCACTTGCGCGACCATCGTGCTCCGCGCGTTGGAGGCGGCGCTGTCCGCGAAGTCGGACCTTGCGATAGATCGAGTTTCCTGCGATCCCTGCGAGTGCGAGAATGGGATAGAGATAGCGAAAACTGCCTGGCGCGAAGTCCATCGCTTCGCCGATGAGCAATCCAGTCAATGCGAGCATGACCGCTTGGACCATCGCCATCTTTCCAGCAATGAGTGCTCGATTCGCACGGGGATAGTTGTTTCGCCAGACCGCCGTTCGCACCGTGATGACCCCGGTCCATGCGGCCCGTGAGACGAAGATGAGGAGCGTCAGGGCGATGAGTCCGGCGAAGTTCAGTGGGATGAACGCGACCATCGCAACACATCCGCAGGTGACGATTTGCAAGATGCTGATGAACTTCACTTTTTGGCGCCCGTGTGCGAGCGCGACCCAAATGAAGCTGGTCAGGTTCGCGACATTCGGTGCGGCACTGACTGCCGCGACCGCGAAGTCAAGTTCAGCTGAACCGACGCCATCCGCACCAGCGAACATCTTCTTGACGATGATCGCCATCGTGCCACCTTCGAGCGCGCCGAGCATCAGGGGCAAGAGCATCCACGAGAAGAGTTCGCGCGCGTAATTCGCACGCAGCATCGGCGGAAGCGAGCGTGGGTGAAACTCGGCGACGAAGTTGTTGAGTCTTGTGATGAAGAACTGGGCGACAGGAAGGAGCACGTGGGGTTTCGGGATCCTCAAGAGTAGGGAGATTTCGCACGATGTGTTCGTGGGCGGGTGATGCGTCACGAAAGGCCCTGAGCCGAGGGATTCACCTGCGGGTTTCTGAGCTCAGGGGGCGGACGCGACTATCTCTGGACTGCGCGCAGTGTCTTCCAACTTCCATCGAGCGAGTCTGGTACGACGCGCACATCGCCGATGGTCGCCATGAAATTCGTGTCACCGCCCCAGCGCGGTACGACATGCGCGTGCAGGTGCTCGGGGAGCCCTGCGCCAGCCGCGCGACCCTGATTAAGACCGACATTGATTCCTTGTGGATGAAACGCGCGCTCGACGAGGTCTGCGGCGACATCGACGAGTTCCCAGAGTCGCGCACGCTGGTCGGCGGAGTAATCCATCAAAGTCGGACGCGCTTCGCCGAGGGCGATCAAGAGATGTCCATTCGCATACGGGTAGCGGTTGAGCATGACGAGTCCGTGATCATTGCGGAAGACGACATGATGCGCTTCGTCGTGTGCGACATCGAGCCACGCCGCGCGCAGAAAATCTGCATCGACGGTCGTGCCCGCAACTCGAGCATCCGCTTCGCGCGACTCAAGATCTCGCAAGTACGCCATCCGCCACGGTGCCCAGAGGGACTGATGAGTCATCGCGTCCGAGCCCAACGCAGGAGTTCGAGGGGGTTCGGAGGTTTCCCCTGCATGAGCACTCCGATGCGGAAGACCCGCGAAGCCAGCCAGACCAGTCCGACCGTCGACACGCCGTTGACAAGAAGCGCGAGCCCGATCTGCCAGTTTGGAATTGGCTCGATCGCGCCCGTCGTCCGAAGGACCATGATGAACGGTCCGATGGGAGGGATGAAACTCGTGATCGTCGCGAGCCATCCAGTCGGATTCTCGGTGATCGGCATCCAGAGCAGGAGCGGAATCATGAACGCCATCATCGCAGGCTGAATCAGAGACTGAGCTTCGCGTAAATCGCTGACCGCGCTTCCAACTGCAGCCATGATCGATGCCGACATGAAATACGCGAGCAGGAACCAGAGAACGAAGAGGAGGATCGTTGTGGGCGCAATGATGTCGAGCATCGTCATGAACGCCAATCCCGCCATGCCTGCGGCACCGTACGTTGAGAGCATGAGAAGACTGACGAGTCCCTGACCGACGATCTTCCCCGCTAGAAGTTCAAGCGGGCTCGTCGCGGAGAGAAGGACTTCGATGACCTTGCTCGATTTTTCCTCGATCGTCGTCGTGAGCAGTTGATTGGCACTCGTAAATGCCGCGATCCACATCAGCATCATGAATCCACCGGGGAGAAGGAATCGCAACTCCAAGAGTTCCTTCGCCTCGTCTCCGTTAGTCGTCAGTCGTGCGGTCTCGGTCTTGGGTTCGCGCACGAGTGCCTGCGCTGAGAGCAGATCCGATCCATTGCGTTCGACCCGAGCGACGACCGTCGAGCGTCGCGCGATGCGCGAGAAGAGCGCGGTGGTCTTCGCTGGAGAATCCGACGGAACAAGCAGAGAAATGTCCAAATCCCTTGGCGGATCGGCGGCGAGAAGTGCGGCCGGGACTTCGACGAGCCCGAGGCGTTCTCCACTTTGAACCAGTTGTCGTGCCGAGGAGAGATCCGAGTCGAGCGGTACCCGTTCGATGATGACCTCGACACTGATCGGAGCATCCTCGAAATTCCCTGCCAAATCGCCTTCGGGACCTGTCGGCCGTGTTGCGATCGCATCCTCAAACGATCCGGGCGCAGGTTGGGAACCATTCGCCTTGTAATCGTCGAACGCCTTTTGCATCGCCGCTGCGATCGAGCCATCTTCGTCGGCGACGAGGAGCGTTCCGCTGACGGGAACTGGTGTCGACGAAATCAGAAACGGGATTGCCGCAATGACCGCGAACATCAAGAGCGGGAAAATGATCGCTCCGAAAATGAAACCCTTCGTCAGGACGGTCTGACGAAACTCGCGCGCGGCGACGATCCAGATGCGACTGGAGCGAAACCCACTTCCAGTCCTAGGCCCGTTCATGCGGCACCTCGAATCGGAACGCGCGAATGACCGCCGTGCTCAGTGACGAGCCGGACGAACACATCGTCGAGCGAGACGCGCGAGATCTCCGTTCGCCGCGCTGGGACCTGGGTGAGAGCCTGGGTCATCACCAATTGCAGGTCGTGGTCGGGCGCAATTGTCATCACGATCGATCGTCGATCGTCGCTCAGTCGAACGGACTCGACGCCCTCGATTGCTGCAAGAATATCTTGGTCATCATCGGACCTCACGAGCGGTTCGATCTCGATTGCCCGGGGCGAAAATCGTTCTGTGACTTCACGTGTCGATGCATCCAGGATCTTTTCGCCGCGATTGATCAAGATCACGCGCTCGCACAATTGTTCGGCTTGGGTCATCTGGTGCGTCGAGAGAAAAAGAGTGCGTCCTTCCTTGTGAAGGTCTTGCACCGCCGAAATGAGCACTCGCGTATTGACTGGGTCAAGTCCGGAAAACGGTTCGTCGAGCACGATGAGGTCTGGTGAGTGCAGGACGGCGCCAATAAATTGGACCTTTTGCTGCATGCCTTTGCTCAGTTCTTGACAGCGCGATCGGAAAACGCCAGGCAGTTCGATCCGTTCCAGCCAACCTTCAACACGCGCCGAAAGACCGTGTCGTGGAAGCCCCTTCAGTCGCCCCAGATAGATCAAAAACTCTCCGACGCGCATGCGGCGGTAGACGCCGCGCTCTTCGGGCAGATATCCGATGCGATCTTTCGCGTCGAGCGCGTCGCCACCGAAGACAAGCAACTCGCCTCGGTCCGGGCGAATAAGCGACATGATCATTCGAATCGCGGTCGATTTCCCCGCACCATTGGGACCGAGAAGCCCCACGAGCGATCCGCGCGGAACGTTCAAATCGAGATTCTTGACAGCGTCCACGGCGCCGAAGCGCTTCACGACGCCACGCAATACAACCGCCGGCTCGTTTGATTCAGTCACCGGGAGATGCTCACTTCTTCGCCGCCGACTTGTCGGTCGGGGATGCGGGTGCGGTTGGTGGCGCTACGGGCGGAGTCTTCGTCGCATCGACCAGTGTCTGGATCTCGGCGGGCAGCGCGAAATTCGTCGGATCGATCGGTCCAAAATCGATGACGCTTATCTTCAACACTTGGGTCTGTCCGGCCATTGCGTTCTCTTGGGTTTTTGCGACAGTCCTGCCAGAAAAATCGCCGAAATCTTTATAGGTGGTGGTGACTTCAAATTCACCCATCGACGACTTCACGACCTCAGCCGAACCAACCAAGTGTCCAGAGTCGACGCTGTAGTAGCGAGTCGAACCGTCGCCCCCGCGCAGGAACTTGACTTTGTAGCAAGGAGCCCCACTGAAACTCGTTCGCTCCACGACCTCGACTGATTCACAGCCAAGCGCGGGATTGAGTTCTGATTCCGCACTGGATTCTCGCAGAATTCGCGCGATCTCGTCGGCGTTCATGAGGCTCGCGCCCCGCATTGGATCGATTGACCATCCAATGGTCCCGTTGATTCCCTGACGAATCTTGCCAAATCCAGGAATCTCGGTCTCGACCAAAAGCATGTCTGGATCGACGGACTTCGTCACGATCGCGCCCTTGAGAGAAGCTGCTGGCATTTCGATCGTGCCGGTTTGAGTGCGCGAGCGCTGCGATCGAATCAGGTCCGCGCCTCCCGCGGCTTCGATCGCCTTCGCGAAAATGTCCTGAGCACTCGGCAAAGCTGCGGTTTCCGTCGCCGATTTCGCCGCGGAATCCGTCTTTGACTTCGGTGCCGGTGCTGCGGGAGTTGCCGATAGTGCTCCGCTCGTGCCCTTGGATTGACCGAGTGCAGTGCCCGAGAACGCAAAGAGCGTCGAAAGGGTTGCGAGGAGTGTGGCGACAGAACGGTGCGATCGTGCGGTGTGCTTCATGGTTCGGTTTACGGTGAGGTTTGTTTCGCTGGTTGAGGAGTTGGCAATCGAGCTTGAATCTTGGACCGCTCGTCGGCGATCCAACGGAGCGCGTCGCGAAGTTCAGGATTCGAGCACGAAGTGTAGTCCATGCGAGTGGGAGCGGATCCGACCTGCTGGCTCACGCCACGCCCTTCGATCAGCATTCCAGATGGCGTCTTGAAGTCGCCGATTGCGTGGAGGAGAACATCGCCATTTTTCAGATTGTGGGTCGTTGCGGGGAGTGCTGCTCCTGCGGAAGTCTGGCCGAATGGTTGCGCACGACCAACATCGAGTAATCCCGCAGCGAATATCTCGGAGGTGCTTCCCGTGTGGCCATCCATGAGAATCGCGACAGGCCCTGTGAAGACACCGATCGATTTCCCTGCCCGGTCGACGGTGCGTGGATTGGACTTGAAGTCGAGCTTCATTCCCCGCCCCTGCATCGTCCCAAGGGATGTTGGCTCGGCGAGAAAGTGCCCAGCGACGCCAGTCGCCATCATGCCCAAGCCTCCCGGGTTTCCGCGGAGGTCGATGATGACCGCGTCGGCCGAACGAAACTCGGTGAGCGCGTCGTCGATGATGGTCGAGAGTGCCGTCATCCAGACGCTAAAAGTCAGGTATCCGACTCGTCCAGTCTTTGTCGGATCTCCTCCGGCGGAGGTCATTTCATCCATCGTCAACCATCCCCACTTGGACTGCGCAGCCAAGGGCGGGAGATTTCCCATCTTCACTTGTTCACCCGGAAGATCCTCAAAGGTGATGACGACTTCATGTTCGACTCCGGCGGGGTCGCGGAGCAGATACTTCGGACTCATCCCAGGTCGACCGCCGATGAATGCGCCGACTGCACTGTCGCGCGCAAGTCGTTCGAGCGATGTTCGAGGTGCGCCAAACTCCTTGAGAAGTGGGGCGATCGGGTCGCCATCGGACGAAACGAATACCCATCCAGGCTTGATGCCTGCGACTTCTGCGGGACTTCTCGGGTCGATGCGCGTCACGACCACCTCGTCGCCGAACACATGCAACGTCATTCCGGACCAGCCACCGACTGCGCCGGGAGAACCCGCGACCGAATTTGGAATGATCGCAAAGTGACTCTCGCCGAGTGTGTCGAGCATGTCCCGCAGAACCGAGCGGAGCGACTCCGCATCCGTGGCCGCGACTGCCCGATCTCGAAGTTGCAGTCGCGTTTCATTCCACTGCCCCTGATTGATCGACGGGTCGGGATGGGTATCGCGAATGATGACCCAGACTTGATCGAAGACGATGCCATTGAGCAATGCCTGTGAATCTTCGCCCGGGTGATCCGAACTTTGGGAAGGGGGCAGAGCAGGCGACGATGATGTCGCGGGCTCCGTTTGCGCGCCGAGCTGCGCCGAACCGAAGGAGATGGCAAGACTGAAGGCGACGAATCGCGCGAATGGGTGGCAGGACATGAGTCGCAGTATGGCATCTGGAGCCCAAGAGTGGCGGTGAATTCAGTATCCATCCGTTTATCCGGATGGATGATTGTCCTTGGGGTGAAACGCCGATACCCTTGCATCGTGCGACCAACGCTTCTTGGAAAACTCGACACCGAAACCCTGCTCTTCGATGGCGCGATGGGGACCTCGATTCACGCCTGCACCGATTGCAAGCCCGCGGATTGGCTCGGTCGCGACAACTGCACGGACATTCTCGTTCGTTCGCGTCCAGATGTGATCCAGCGAATCCACGAGGGGTTTCTCGCCGCCGGCGCAAGTGTTGTCGAGACCGACACATTCGGAACCAATCGACTCGTCGCTGCTGATTTCGATGCGGAGATGGTGAGCTGGGTCTATGACTTGAATGTTCGGGCAGCACGGATTGCACGAGCGGCGTGCGATCGGTACGAGGAGCCCGCACGACCAAGATTTGTCGCTGGATCGATGGGGCCAGGAACCAAACTCATCACGCTCGGCCAAGCGTCATGGGTGGGGATGTGCGACTCATACCGAGAGCAGGCTCGTGGACTGATCGATGGTGGGGCAGACTGCTTCATGATTGAGACATGCCAAGACCTTCTGCAGATCAAGTGCGCGGTAACTGCATGTTTGGAAGCGCTCGAGGCAGCGGGGCGAACGGTTCGCGATATGCCGATACTCGTCTCAGTCACGATGGAAACGACGGGGACGATGCTGCTCGGATCAGACATCGCCGCAGTTGTCAATGCGCTCCGTCCATTTCCAATCGCATCGCTGGGGCTCAACTGCGCGACAGGTCCAGTCGAAATGACGCCTCATCTGGCGTACATCACGTCCCACTGGGACCGTCCGTTCTCGGTGATTCCCAATGCGGGGTTGCCAATTCTGGTTGAAGGACGCACCGAATATCCACTCCGTGCCGCAGACTTCGCGACTGCGATGCGCAGATTCACTGAGGAATTCGGAGCGAACATCATCGGCGGGTGTTGCGGGACGACGACCGAGCACATCGCCGCCCTGCGGGAGCTCGCCCCTTGGTCGAGCGTACGGATGCCGCGAGCCACGGCAGAAGTCATCCCGGCGTGTTCGAGCCTCTACGCGGAGACAGAGTTTCGCCAAGACAATTCGTTCCTCATCGTCGCAGAGCGCACCAACGCGAATGGCTCGAAGAAATTCAAGACCCTCCTCGATGCTGAAGATTGGGATGGTCTCGCGTCGATGGCGAAAGATGAAATGCGCGATGGATCCCATGTGTTGGATGTGTGCGTCGACTTCGTCGGTCGTGATGGAGTGAGGGATATGTCCGAGACAATTGCGCGATTCGTTCGCCAAGTGAACGCGCCATTGATGATCGATTCGACCCAGGCCGATGTCATCGAAGCGGGATTGCGCCACGCACCGGGGAAGTGCATTGTGAATTCGATCAACTTGGAGGACGGCGAAGAGCGAATGAATCGGATCTGTCCGCTCCTGAAGAAGTACGGCGCGGCCTGTGTCGCGTTGACCATCGACGAGGATCCGCAGGCGGGAATGGCGAAGACTGCCGATCGAAAGTTGGCGATCGCCGAGCGCATTCACGACCTTTTCACACGCAAGTGGGGGCTCGACGAAACCGATCTCTTCTGGGATCCGCTCACATTCACAATCGCGACTGGAAACGCGGATGATCGGCGACTTGGACTTGAAACACTTGAGGGGATTCGGTTGATTTCAGAGCGCTTCCCGCGCTGTTCGATCATCCTTGGGCTCTCGAACATCTCGTTCGGATTGAAGCCCGCCGCGCGCGCTGTCCTGAATAGTGTCTTTCTGCACGAGGCCCGGGCGCGAGGGTTAACCGCGGCGATCTTGCACGCGTCCCGCATCCTTCCCGAGAGCAAGATTCCGCCCGAGCACTGGCAAGCGGCACAGTGGCTGGTCTTCGATCGGCGCGGCGCCGAGAGACCCGATGGTCAACCAGAATCGTTCGATCCGCTTCTTTACTTCATCTCGCTCTTTCCCGACGGAGGACCGACGGTGAAGGCGCCTGCGATGGAGACGCTCGAAATCGAAGCGCGCTTGCAGCGGCACATCGTCGATGGAGATGAGAAATCGCTCGAGGCATCGTTGCTTGAGGCGCTTGCGAAGTATCCGCCGCTTGCGATTATCAACGATCACTTGCTTGCGGGGATGAAGACGGTGGGAGATCTCTTCGGATCTGGTCGGATGCAACTGCCGTTCGTGTTGCAGAGTGCGTCTGTCATGAAGAAAGCCGTCGGGATCCTCCAGCCGCACATGGAAAAGGTAGGAGTCGACGTAAAGCCGAAGGGCACCATCGTGCTTGCGACGGTCGCAGGGGATGTGCACGACATTGGCAAGAATCTCGTTGACATCATTCTCTCGAACAATGGGTACAAGATTCACAACATCGGTATCAAGCAGAGCCTCACGCAAATACTCGATGCATGGCGTACGACAAAGGCGGACGCGATCGGGATGAGCGGATTGCTCGTCAAGAGCGTGACCGTCATGGAAGAAAACCTGCGCGAGATGAATCGCCAAGAGATTCGCGTGCCTGTCCTGCTCGGTGGAGCTGCGCTCACGCGCCACTACGCCGAGGGTCACTTGCGCCGTGCCTACCGCGGAGAGCTCTACTACGGTCGCGATGCCTTCGAGGGGCTCGCTGTCTGCGAGGCGATGGCTGGTGGCACGCTGGCGAAGATCAATGGCGACATCGAGGCGAGACTCGCCAAGCGCGCCGTCGTCGACGCCAAAGTGAAAGCGAACGCGCTCCGAGCAAGCGAGATCACCTCTGTCGGTGCGGCGCCAGGTGTCGGCGGGGCGATTGGCACATTTGATCCTGCCTTTCCAGATACAGCTGGCGACGGATCGGCTATCGAGACTTCGATCGCAGATGACAATCCGATCCCCGATCCGCCATTCTGGGGATCTCGGTTCGTCGAACGGCTCGATCTCGACATGATCTATCCGTTCATCAATCGCACCGCACTCTTTCGAGGGCAGTGGGGTTTCCGTCGCGGTGAACTCGGCGATGCTGAATACGCGCGATATCTCGCCGAAGAAGTCGAACCAGTCCTCGCGCGACTCAAGGTCGAATGTCGTCAAGAGAAAATTCTGCGTCCCGCAGTCGTGTGGGGATACTTTCCGTGCAATCGCGACATCGACGACTTGGTCGTCTATGACTCGGTCGATCACGACCGAGAGGTTGAGAGATTCTCGTTCCCGAGACAGAAAGCTGGACGAAAAATCGCGATCTGCGACTTCTTTCGGCCGGCCAAATCTGGGACGCGCGATGTCATCGCACTCGCGTGTGTCACGATGGGTTCGCAGGCCAGCATCCAAGCGAAATCGCTCTTCGAACGCAACGAGTACACCGAATACCTCTATATGCACGGCCTTGGAGTCGAGTGCGCCGAGGCACTCGCAGAGATGTGGCACAAGCGTGTTCGGGCTGAACTTGGGTTTTCGCACGAAGACGATCCGAAAGTCGAGCGACTCTTCCAGCAGCGTTATCGCGGGAGTCGATATTCGTTTGGATATCCGGCGTGCCCCGATCTTGCAGACCAAGAAAAGCTTTTTCGGCTCCTTCATCCCGAGCGGATCGGCTGCACGCTGACGGAGAACTTCCAGATCGAACCAGAGCAATCGACGAGCTCGATCATCGTTCACCATCCGCAGGCGAAATACTTCTCAGCCTGATCCCTCGACGAGATGCCACAGATGGTGGATACTGGGGTTGTGGATGCACCGACAGTCATCTTGGTTGGATCGATCAGTGGCGGAATTGGCGCCTGGATTCGCATCGTCGTACGGGACGAGTGCATCGCGCGTGGCGTGGCGAGTTGGAAGGCAATCTTGTCGATCAATCTCGTCGGGAGCGGGCTCGCGGGAGCTGCGCTGCGTCTGCCGACCGATCCGTTGTCGTTGGCGGCGATCTCACTTGGATTTCTTGGCGGATTCACGACGTTTAGCTCGATGTGTCTCGACGCCGTCGTTCAGTGGGTCGGACTGAGGCGCCGAGCGTCGGCATTGATTGTCGCCGCAACCATGTTGGGCGGTCCAGTGATTGCAGCGATCGCCACGTCGGTCGTAGCGGTTGCGACGGTCGCGACTGCGACGATCCCGCTGGTGGGCGAACCGAGAGCGGGCCGTCGTCGAATGGTCCACCACTTTTCGGGCGTGACCTTCATTTCAATCGGAGCTTGCTTGGGAAGCGGAATCCGAGTTTCGATGCATCTGCTCGCACCGATCGTTGGTCTCCCAGTATGGACCGCGACTGCCGTGGTCAACGCAGTGGGGGCAGGTTTCGCCGGATTCGTCTTTCGCTGGCTTTGCGCACTGGACATCGCGGGAGCTCCGCGGCACTCGCCGAATCGACGGCTTGTCACAGAACGCCTGCTGATCTTCGGATTCGCCGGGGGGCTTACGACGATGAGCGCTCTCTCGGTGGAGATGTTGGTTGCAACACGGGAGTCGTGGTGGTTGGGCGCATCGATCGGCGCGATCAACATTGCACTTGGATTACCTGCGACTATCCTCGGGTGGTGGATTGCATCTCGACTCTTCCCGAGTCGAGAGTGTTTCATCACCCAGGATGAGGCGAGAGTTCTTTCGAGTTAAAAGCGTGAATGCGAAATCCGATACTCCCATAGATCTTGGCGTGCCTTCGGCGTTGGCTCCGATGACCGCTGAGCTCCTGCGCAAACTCTGGAAGCTCCGGCGCGACACATACGCGCAAGCGCACCTGTACAAAGATGTCCGCATCCGAGTGCATCGATCGCTGACATGGCTTTCGGTTGCGGAGGGGCGGGAAGCCTCGCAGTCCGACACGAAACTGATCGAATTGTGGGCTGCGACAGGTGCGCTCTTCGCAAGATGGAGCGCACTGCTCGCGTCGCCACTCGCCGAGCGGGAATCCGTGGGGTCATTCGCTCGACAAATGCTGGAGTGGGATCGAGACGGCATCCTGCCGATCGCTTTCGAGACCTTACGACCGAGCGTTGCGGCGATGTGGATCGATCCCTATCTCGCTCGCGCATCGGCGATGCCAATTGATCCAACGGCGTTCCTGAGTGAACTCTTGGAGCGCGTGGGACTGACGGTCCAACAGTTGGCACTGGGCGCATCGACCTATGGTGGCAACCAGAATCGAACGGCGGTGGATCGAAGCGTTCTTGCGCTTTCGTTACTCGTCCCGTCGTTTCTGCATGTCATGACCGAGCACGGCTACGTCGATGATTGGGGACCGATTTGTTCCCCTCCGCGCGAGTAGTTGCAATTACAAGTCGCCGATCAAGACCGCCAGCAACTCGATCGTCGAGTCGAGATCGCTCTTATGAACCATTTCGGTTACGGTGTGGATGTAACGAGTTCCAGGGCCAAATGCGACACACCGTGCGCCACTTCCGGATCGCTGAATCGCTCCCGCGTCTTGTCCACCGCGTGGCAGGACCGCACGCTGATGCGGGATGCCGTGCTTCTTCGCCAGCTTGCAGGATTGGCGGACGAGTTCGATGTCCGAAATCATCGACGAATCCTGGATCATCACGGCGACGCCAAGACCCTGCTTCGTGACGCGTTGATTGTCGGGAATTCCGGGCGTGTCGCAGGCGAGATTGACATCAAGACCGATGCCGATCTCGGCGCTTGCGTTGTTGGCGGCGACTTGCGCTCCTCGAAGTCCGACCTCTTCCTGTGTCGTGAACGCGACGACGAGTTCACACGAATGTCCCGACTTCGATCGTGATAGCTTTCTCACGGCCTCGATCGCAGTAAAAACCGCCATTCGATTGTCGAGCGCCTTGGAGACGACTTTCAAAGGAGTTTCCATGAATGGCTCATTCATCACGACGAAATCACCGACCTGTACACGTTTGCGGACCTCCGCTCCTTCGCGACCGAGATCGACGAAAAACTCCTCGGTCCCCGGCACTTTGTTCCGATCGGCTTCGCTCGAAATGTGGATCGGTTTTCCACCAGGATTCAAGACTCCGTACAGATCGCCATCGTCCGTGACGACCATCACGCGCCGCGAGAAGAGGTTTCGAGGATCGAAACCGCCAGCGGGGTTGAGCCAGAGATATCCTTGCTCGTCGATGTGCCGGACATAGAAGCCGATCTCATCCATATGTGCTGCAACGAGCACGCGACGGGGCGTTGTTCCCTTGCGCGTGCGGGTGGCGCGACGGGTGCAGATGAGCGATCCCATCGCGTCGGTCGTGACCGTGTCGAAGAGCCCCTTGATTTCTCGTTGGACGAGTGCGCGCACGCGCTCTTCTCGTCCAGGAATTCCCGCTGTCTCGCAGAGTCGTTGCAATAGTCCGTAGTTCATTCCGCGAGTCTATGATCGCGAAATGACTTCCGCATCCTTCCGCGTCGAGTCGCCGCTTCGAGCAAGGCACGACGAGTACGCACGGAGCGAAACGGCGAGGCGGGCATCGACCGTCGAGGCGGGACGAGGTGTCGCCGAAGGATCTCACATCGCCGAAGTCCTGTGGATCCCTTGGGGTGAAACAGCGGAAATCGTCGGGATGTTTGATCGAGTCGAGACCGAGTACGCCGCGATTCGAAAGGGTGCAGCGCTGTGCGATCAACCTCAGCGTGCGACGATTGAGGTTCGCGGAGTTGACCGCGTTGAGTTTCTTCAACGCATGCTGACGCAAGACCTGAAGGGACTCTCGGCAGGATCGGTCCGCGAATCTTTCTGGCTCAATCGCAAGGGTCGGATCGAAGGCGATTTGTTGGTGTGCGAACTTGGCGACCGAATCGTCATCGATTGTGCAGGCGCAGTCGCTGATCACATCGCCACGACGCTCAGTCAATTTGTCTTCGCCGAAGATGTCGCGATCGAGAACACCACCGCCCGCGTCTATCGAATTGCGGTCCATGGACCCGATGCAATCAAGTTGCTCGAACTCGCGGGGGCCAATGCGACCGACCTCGAGAAGCTCAATGCAGTACACACCTGCGTCTCGACGGCGATTGCGGGATCTTCGTGCATCCTTGCGCGTGCCGATCGATGCGGCGAGTGCGGGATCGAGATCTTCGTTGCGCGAGATCAAGTGCTTTCGATGTGGAACGCACTTCTGGCGGTACACGATCTGCTCCAGGGTGGGCACAGACGCGGGCGCCCATGTGGGTGGAGTGCATTCAATATGGCCAGGATCGAGGCCGGGAGTCCGATGTTCGAGATCGACTTTGGAACGAGCAGCCTGCCACACGAAACAGGGCTCGTCGATCTTCGGGTCTCATTCACCAAGGGTTGCTACCTCGGGCAAGAAATTGTTGCTCGCATGCACAGTCTCGGTAAGCCGAAGCAAATCGTCCGCGCGTTTCGCATGGAATCAAGCACGCTTCCGGTTGAGGGCACTCAGGTATTCGCGTCCGGGAGCGATGGATCGATCGGCGATGCAATCGGCGTCGTCACGAGCAGCACGATGAGTCCGATGCTCGGAGCAGCATGCATCGGATTCGCAACGATTCGATTCGCAACATCGTCGCCTGGCACGCAGCTGATCATCGGCGCAGATGGCAGCCCGGAGCGCGCAGTGGTTCAAGGGGAACTCGCCTTCGTCGGGACAAGTGTCGGGACAAGTGTCAGGACAAAGTCGCAAGGCCCGGGGAGGAAGGAGTGAAGTTTCAAGAGGTCGTCGATTCGGAGTGGGGATGGACTCCCGATGTCATCCTCTTCATCGCCGCTGCTCTGCTCTCGGTGATTGTCATCGCCTTTGGTAGTTGGCTCTTTTTCCACGCTGCGAGTGAGGAGAAGCGCAAGGCGCGTGACGCGCGGGAATCGCCGAAGGACTCCCATCAGTGACGCAGGGGAGTCGATCGAATTCAGTCCGCATCACGGAGGTCGGTCCGCGTGATGGATTGCAGAACGAAAGAGAACTTGTTCCCGTGGCGACGAAGATTCAGTTCGTCGATCGCCTCTCGGAACTCGGAATCCCCGAGATCGAAGTGACGAGCTTTGTCAGCGCGAAGTGGATTCCGCAACTCGGCGATGCCGAGGAAGTCCTTTGCGGAATCATCCGCAGACCTAGGACGATCTACTCCGCGCTCGTGCCGAACGAACGCGGTCTCGAATCTGCGCTTCAGGCGGGGGTCGACAAGATTGCGATCTTCGTCTCGGCAACCGAAGGATTTAGCCAGCGAAACACGAATGGATCGATCGAAGAAGTTTTGGCCCGGATCGCTCCAGTGGTTTCGCGCGCACGATCGCAGAGTTTGCCAGTCCGCGGTTATGTGAGTTGCGTCATCGCATGTCCATACGACGGTCCAGTCGATCCGAGTCAGGTCCGCACACTCTGCTCAAGACTTCTTCAACTCGGTGTCAGCGAGCTCGACCTCGGAGACACCATCGGCGTGGCAGATCCAGATTCCATCTCTTTGCTCTACGAGGCGCTCTCCCCGATCGTCGCGCCTGGCGATACGACACTCCACTTGCACGACACGACGGGCCACGCGATTGCGACGGCACTCCGCGCACTGGAAATCGGCGTTCGTTCGTTTGATGCCAGCGCAGGCGGGATCGGTGGATGTCCCTACGCGCCCGGAGCACCTGGAAATGTCGCGACTGAGACGCTGACGAAGGCGATCATCGACGCCGGTTTCGATCCGGGACTCGATTATCAACGCGTCGCCGAAGTTGGTCGCTGGATCCGCCAGCAACTCGCAGGACTTCGAGGCGCGAGTGCATAGCGTCCAGAGACGCCGATGATCGCGCGCAATTCAACTGCGACATCGGTTGCAGTCGAGTCGACGCAGACCGCGCGAGGAGAGCTTGGAAACATGAATGAGCCGGTGTTCAACACATGATGCGGCGTCCCACCCTTCGTCGCTGCGACATGCCATGATCCAGAGCGGTGCGAATGCCCACAGACGAGGATCTGGCAGTCGCGACGAAATCGATCCAGAAATTCTGCCGCCTTGCGCGGATACGTTCGCCACCACGAGAGCACTCGAGCGACCCGCACTGGATTGAACCCAATCGAGAGGAGCGATGTGGGTTCTCGAAAGGGCGCAGATGCGGACCACTGCGCCATTGAAGCCTCTCCTGCAGCGCGGAGGATTCCCTCCATCGTTTCGGGATTTCGGGCGCGTGCGATTGCGAGTTCTCGCATCACCACCGAATGAGCATGTGTCCATGGAATCATCGAATCTCCAAACGCATGCCCATGCGTGACAAAGATCGCGCCTTCGAAAAGTTCGAGGAAGTCAGGTTGCGATGGCGAAAAGTCATGGTTGCCGTTGATCAGAACGACGCAGACGCGTTCTCGACTTGCTCGGTCGAGCAGATCGTCGAGCAATCTCGACGAGGCGCCACTGCGATGCACATGGTGGGGTTGGGAGGTGTCGCCATTGAGGACCAATTGGTCGGTTTCGGCGATCAACGGGGCAAGACTTTCCGCCGTCCTCGCAGGGCGAAAACTTGGGAATTCATCGAGTCCCAAGTGAATATCGGACAGGATCAGGATTCGAGGCATTGGTCGATGCGGCGGGGGCTAGGCATGAGAAGAGGAGTTGGGTACCCTATCCGACTCGCTGCTTCCAGATGTTCTGGAAGCCCCCGCTCGGTGGGGTCCGTGGCGAACTTCTTGGAGCGGTCCCGCACCGCCCAGTCGGAGCAAGTAGCGGACGGCGAAGTTCGCCGTGGAAAGCAAACATGTCCCAATTTCAAGCACCTCCTCCTCCAGTCATTCGTCGCCAAAAAGATGCCAAGGGCCGACTCTTCATCGATTACAAGCAGGTGGATGAGCTTCGTCGCGCGATGACACAGAACGGCAAGTTGCTTTCGCGCAAGCGATTGGAGATGTCCGCAGGAGACCAATCGATGCTCGCGCAAGCCGTAAAGCGCGCTCGATTCATGGCACTGCTGCCGTTTACCAACGCCGCAAACTGATTCGCAAGAGGCTAGGGTTCCGACGATCGATGCTGTTGACACGATCAGGCGTACAGCGATCTAGCGAGCCTTCGATGGCCAACTCAATAGACGACGAGGCGAAAATCGGGAGATTCGCGTGGTCAATGACACGCATTGCGTCACGATCGACTGTGCGAACGATCGCAGCAGACTTCGCGTACGCATCCAGAAAAGTTGCAGGCGAATTCTGCGGAGCCCATGGTCGCTCGGGTGTGAGCGGAGTCCTCGCCGAATCGCCGCCGCAGCGATGTGAAGATCTCGCGGCGCGGTCGCGTGAGCCAGCGCGTCGAGCGCGATGTTGTGCAGTGTTTCAGAACACGATCGATTGATCGCGAGCGATCGAAGCGCGGCGCGTCGACCGCCGACACGATCCGCACTCTCGAATCGCGCGCGCGCGAGTCTGCGCCAGAGTCGTTCCTCCTTCGGATGCCTGTTCGTCGCCGCCGTGAGAATGCGTGCCGCAACCGCAGGGCGACCGCACTCGATCGATGTACCAGCCGCACCGAGCGCGATCGATGGATCTTCAACGACGGGTGAATTCTTCGGGATGTTTCCTCGTCCAAAGAGTTCTTCGAGTCGCCGGCCCGCCTCGTCGCGCAGTCCCATTCGAAAGAGGGCTTCGATGAGACGCAGGCGCACTTGGGCATCGGTCACGCCGAGGGTGATGACCAGCGAGTAGGCGGCACGCGCCTCGTCCAATCGCCCCGCGCGTAGGGCAATATCACCAAGCCGGATGTGCGCGGCATGATTGGCGGGCTCCATTTCGATGATTCGCCTGTACTTGTCCTCCGCTTCGGGTGTGCGCCCCAATCCTTCAAGCGTTCGACCGAGCGCGAGCAGAGTGTTCGAATCTCCGGGTTGTTCGCGGAGCGCCTGCATCAGGACTTGGTGCGCGGATTCCAGCTGGCCAGACCGCAGAAGTACGACACCGAGTCGGGTCTTGACAGCGGCGAGCTTTGGATTCTGAGACATTGCTTCGCGGTAGCACCAGATTGCGCGATCAAACTTTCCTTGCTGCGCAAGGACATTTGCCATCTCCGCCAAGCAGAGTGGCATTTCCTTCAGGTATTGCTGAGCGAGAAAATAGATTGACTCTGCTTCTTCGAACCGATTCAACATCCCCAGCGCCATGATTCGCAGCGAATATGAAGGTTCAAAATTTCGGTCCGCCTTCGATGCGCGTTCGCAGAATCGAACGCATCGATCATGGTGCCCAACTCGAATCGATCCTTGTGCGGCTCCCATTAGCGCGTGCACATGATTGGGGAGCAATTCGATCGCACGCTCGTACGACGCGAGCGCTTCAGGGTGGCGCCCAAGGGCATCAAGAGTGACCGCGAGATTGTGATGCCAATCGCCTCGGTCTGGTTCGACCGTGAGCGCGCGACGAAGCTGCGCGGCCGCCTCGTCAAGTTTTCCAGATTGGAACAACCCACGAGCGCGTTCGACGCGAGACTCGGCACTTGTCCATTCGCTTGAGTCGTCTGGCATGGGAGCCACGAATTCTAGTCTTTCCAGCGCTTGGCGCCAGATAAAAAAATCGGGGTCCGGCGACCGATCAATAGACCTCCAACATGCACCGATGCGTGGGGCGAACTCGGCGCTTGATCTGCTCGGTCGTCCACTCGGTCGGCGCTATCGCCGAGATTTCATCGTGCACGGTGAGGTACGCGCTTCCCAGTCCCGCGGCGGCGAGTGCTTGGAAGATGCCGACTTGCATTCCCGCCAATCCACAGGCGTAGATCAATGTGCGAGTCGATTCGAGGAGCGGTCGGAAGTACTCCATACGCGTTGCGACATAGTGGTGGGTGTGAGGGCCGTGCCCAGGTTGCGGGAGGGGCTCGCGACTGATGACCGTGTGATATGTGAAATTCTTGTGTTCATTGGCAAGCGCACGAATCCACGAGTCGTAAAGGAGATCCGTTCGATAGGGGGTTCCCATCACGAGGTGGATCTGGCTCTTGCATGGACCATTCCACTTTGCATGCGCTGGCGACTTTGGCGGGGGGCCGACAAGCAACTCATGAAGCATCCCCCGAAAGGGAGCGATGCCAGTTCCTGTCGCCGTGAAGAGGTAGTCGTGTGCGCTGGTGTCGACCGGTAGCACGAAGCGCTTTCCGTTTGGACCAGAGACGTTGATCTCGCTTCCGACCGACCGATCGCAAAGCCAGTTGCTGCAGACACCCAAAATGAGCGGGTGACCATCGGATCGAGCGGGGTCGTTCTCGTCCGGGATCTCTTCGATCGTTCTCTTGCAAGTCGTGGAAATGACTCGTCCGAATCCATCTTCGCCATAAGAAGGACTTGCGATGGAATACAACCGCACCTTGTGTGGGCGACCCTTCGGATCGAATCCTGGGACAACGATCCCAAATGATTGACCCGCGCGAAAAGTCCCTTCGAGCGGAGTACCTGCGAGATCCACCCCGATGTGCCGAACGAAGCTCGCCGATTTCCCTCGGATGCAGGATTCGCTCGAGGCGATGCGCGCAGCGACTGGACTTCCTGGTAGGACGACATGCATCTTGACCTCGGGAAGGAGTGGATCGTTGGGGTGCACAGTCATCGAAATGCAATCGTATTGAGTTCCACGGAACTTGGAGAGATTTGTATGCCAGAGCGGGTCGAACCGCCGAAATATGTTGACCGAAGTGGCGTGTGTTCTCGCCACGATCGCGCTTCCCTGGCACGCCGTGCGCCACGGGCGGTGTTCGCTCAATTGCACGACGCGATCAAGGAGGATCGCCATGGACAAGTTCGTCATTCAAGGCGGTCAAAGACTCTCCGGACGCATTCGAGTTGAGGGAGCAAAGAATGCGTCGCTCCCATTGATGGCGACTTCACTCCTGACGGATTGTGAAGTCACATTGACGAATGTCGCGACTCTTGCAGACATCGCCAACATGCGAAAGTTGCTCAACACGCTCGGGGTCGATGTTCATCTTGGCGACGACCGAGTTGTCATGCAGACCAAGGATCCGAACGCGATCGAAGCGCCGTACGAACAAGTTCGCACGATGCGTGCGTCGATCTCCATTCTTGGACCGATGCTCGCTCGACGGAAGAAGGCTGTGATCTCGATGCCGGGTGGTTGCGCATTCGGCGACCGCCCAGTCGACCTGCATCTGCGCGGACTCGAGAAGCTTGGCGCGAAAATTGAACTTCGCAATGGCAACATCCACGCGAGTGCTGATCGACTTCGTGGTGCGACGGTCTTTCTTGGAGGACCGTACGGATCGACCGTGCTGGGAACTGCAAATGTGATGAGCGCAGCGACGCTTGCGCAAGGTCGGACAGTCATCGAGAGCGCGGCGTGCGAGCCGGAGATCGTGGACCTCGCTGATCTTCTCAATTCGATGGGAGCGAAGATTCGTGGCGCGGGTGGTCCTCGAATCACGATCGATGGAGTGGACGAATTGGGGGGAACCAAGCACCGTGTGATGCCCGACAGAATCGTCGCAGGAACATATGCAATTGCCGCAGCAATCACAAATGGAGAGATCATCATTGACGATTTCCCATTCGATTCGCTTCTTGCGGTCGTCGATCGACTTGGACTGATCGGAGTCAACATTCACAAGATCACCCCCGATGCCGACGATCGATGTTGCACGGTTCGAGTTACGAGCGAACGTCAGTTGAAGCCAACGGTGATCACGACCCAGCCACATCCTGGGTTTCCGACAGATCTGCAGGCGCAGTTCATGGCACTGCTCTGTCACGCGCAAGGCAATTCAGTGATTACCGAGAAGATCTATCCAGAGCGATTCATGCATGTCCCTGAATTGTCGCGCATGGGAGCGCAACTCCTGCGCCATGGTCCGACGGTCGTGATCTCGGGTGGCACGCGCCTCGTCGGAGCCGAAGTGATGGCGAGTGACCTCCGTGCGTCAGCGAGCTTGGTGCTCGCCGGCCTGGTCGCCGACGGTGAAACAACGGTCAATCGTGTCTATCACCTTGATCGCGGTTATCAACGAATGGAAGAAACCTTGCGGAGTCTTGGGGCAAAGATAGAACGCGTGAGCGATCGGCCAGTCGGCGTGGACGCGACATCAAATCTTGGCGCCGGGATGGCGACTGGTGCAGCGCAGTCGATGCAAGAAGAGGGCTGACGCGATTGCGACATTGAGACTCGGACGGTCCGATGATTCCATGAGCGCGTTTGGTGGTGCCATCGGGATGACCACGGTGGCATCGCAGAGCGCTCGGATTTCTGCGGAGACTCCCGACCCTTCGGATCCCAGGATCACTGCGACTCGGCGTGCGTTCTGAACCGCGGGAATTTGAAGGACATCTTCCAGTGGCGTGGCACGCAGTGTGTCTTCGGCGGCGATGAGCGCGAATCCATGGTCCTCGCGGAGGCGTGCGAGATCGCGGTGAAAGTCGGTCGAAATTCCCCACGGCACCGAGAACACTCTGCCTGACGAGACGCGGATGACCTTGCGGTGGAGAGGATCGGACGACCCTTGGCCGAGCAAGACGCCCGCGCGACCGAATGAGCCGGAGTTCCGAAAGATTGCGCCGATGTTGTCGGTGAGCACGACGCCATCGGCGACGACGAGGTTGTCGGCGGGGGGGAGCACCGAGAGGAGTTGGTCGAATGTCGACTCCGAGGGGCGCGTTCCTAGCGCGAGCGCACCCATGTGCATCTTGTAGCCGGAGACCTTTGACATCAAGCCGTGGTCCGCGAGATAGAGCGGCACTGGTGCGATCTCTGCCATGTCGCGCAATTCATTCAGCATCTGCGCCATCGACAGTGCGCTGTCGTCGGTGAGGAAGAACGAGTGTGGCACCACCGTTGGTGCGACAGGTGCTCCGCGACGATGGGCGAGAAGTGCGTGAAGAAATCGTCGGACGACGCGTGGGCTCTCGACGCAGAAGAGTCCATCTCGTCCTCGAAGGTCCGCATCGCGAACGGCGCGGAAGTGCTCGATGCGCGGATCGTTTTCATCCACGATTCGAATCGCGTCGTGCAGTCCAGCTTGTTTCAGGCTCATGGAACGCTCGAGTCAGGGAGTCGGGGATCCGATGAGTCGGTCCAGAACTGCCTTTCCAGCAACGGATTGGGATGCCGCTGCTTGAGCCATCCACCGATTGAGCAGTTCGACCAACTCGGGGTAGCGAGCCGCGAGCTTGGGATCGTTTTTCATCAGTTCACGAGCAACGATGACCGACATATGAAGTTCCGCCGTGCTACGGACGAGTTCTCGCGCAATCATGGTGAATTGCGCCGCCTCGCCCTTGCCCTCGAATGCACCACCGAGGAGTGTCCATGGCATGAGGGTGATCTCGCGCACAGATCGATCGAGTTGCCCTCCAGCGATCTGCAAGTCTGCCTTGCTCGCCGCGAATGCATCGGTGGAGTCCTTGAGCATCTCGACGGCCAAGGTGTAGTCGCGCTCGATGATCGCGCAGTCCTTTTTCAAGCGATCGATGAGATCCGAGAGTGGTGGGAGTATCTGCTCTTGCCACCTCTTGCGAAGCGTCGAAATCACTTCCACGCTCTCTGAGAAGTGTGCCTGGATCCGATCAATGGCTGGCTCGAGCTTTTCGCGGTCGAGCGTCATCCCAGGGGCAACGAGCGCGTAGATCCCATCGAACTGCACGCGCGCAGAGTCGTAGCCATCCACGATCGCGTTGGCCTGCAGTTGCCATGCATCCCAGTCAGCGCGAACTTCGAGATTCACTGCGTGGATGTCGCCCTTCAAAGTCGCGAATCGCTCCCCCCCATCGCGAATCGAGTCCTTGAGGTCGAGATCCCGAATCGATTTGATCGATGCCAAAAGGGCGTTTGCGCGCATCTCTCCAAAAAGAACTTCCATCGTGGTTTGAGTCGGAGCTGCCATGAGATGATCATCCGGACCGACCCGACTCGAGCCCGAAGCGACAGGGAGTTGCACGATCAGTGCGGTGCCCGCGCCAAGGACCGATTCGCTGACCCGTATCGTGGCTGTTCTGGGAACCGAGACCGAAGCAATGATTGAGCAATCAACCCGGAAATGAGCGGGGTAGTTCGGTGCCTCAGAGATGAATGCGACTGCGACAACATGTCCGATTTCGAGACCAGCGAGGAAAATTGGCGTGTTCTCGCCGATACCGTCGACGCCTTGTGAGAATGGGAATTCGACGGTCACATCGTTCATCGGTGGTCCGAACAATTTCGGAATGGTGATGGCGCCTAAAAAGACGATCGCAATGGTCGCGACGACGATTGCTCCCACCCGAATGTCATGATGAACCGTGCGCCGAGCGATCACGAACTATTTCTCTTTCGACTCGCCCGCGGGTCCGGGCGCCATGAGCACATTGTTCAGTTGCTGCTGAGCCAACTCGTACTTCGCGAGGGCGTCGAGAACCATTGTCTGGACAGCTTCGCGGAAGTTGATGTCAGCCTCGTATCGACCGGGATCACGCTCGATCACCAGTCGCAGTGAATCGCCCGCTGCGCGCAAGTCTCCCGCCGCCATGGCGAAACTGCGCGCGGATTCGTAGAGGTTTTCGTGCGCAACCTGATCGCTCGTCGGCTGATAGAGGATCTTCCAGGGGCTTCTCCGAATTTCCATCGATGCCAGTTTGAGTTGTCCGGCTGTCGTGCGGAGATTGGAAAGCGTCTCGGTGATGTCGGGAGATCGTTCGAGGAGCAGAGTGTGGACGATGTCGATCGACTTGCCGAAGCTATCAACAGCCGTCTCGGCGTGGCGGAGCGCACTATCGAGCAATCCAATCGTCTCCTGATTCAGGTGATTGAGTGCGTCTCTTGCCGCGAGCGCTGCCGCATCGAGATTCGCGATCGAAGAGTCGATCTTTGGTCCATTTCGAACCAAGAGTTGCTGGACATCCGCCAGGCTCGAGTCGAGTTTTTGCATGGATGACTGCGCCGAGGTCAGGGATCCGCCGATCTTCGTCCTCCAATCACCATAGTCCGTCCGAACCTCGCCCATGACGGTGCTTGCATTGTCCAGCATCGGAACGATTTTCGCCTGGTAGTCCGCTGGAACATCTGCAAGGAACTTGCTGAATTCGACGAAGTTATCGATGATTTGATTCGCCTTCGTCGCGTTGTACGGTCCGAGCAACGCCGCCAGAACTCCGCTACTTGCGAGCGCCTGAAACTGGAAGTGAGGCGGGACGGGTTCGCCGGTTGATCCGAGAGCGACGAAGTTGAGAGTCGAGGTTGTCCCAAGCAAAGATGTCATTCGAAGGACCTTGGCATCCGCAAAGATCTTGAGCGATGGGTCCATCGCAATATTGACATGAATTGCGGTGAGTTGTCCTTGATCGCCAATCTGGGGATCGATCGACTCCACGCGTCCTCGTTGGAGCCCTCCCACGAGCACCTCGGTTCCGGCGGTGAGCCCGGAGATGCCGTCGGTGACCTGAAACTCGACGACATAGGGAGTTGTCTTTGCGAACAAATCGAGTTTTGCAAGCGTGAGGCCAACGAGCGCAAAGAGCACAACCCCTGTGAGCAAGAAGAACCCAGTTTTGATCGAACTTCCATTCATGATTCAAGGGTACCCGCGACTGAGGGTGTGCGGATTTGCCACTCTTGGCTCGGTCAGCTTCCGACGAGCGCCTCGTTGGTCGGGAATCGTTTGAGTGCAGCGAGCAATTGTTCGATTTGCACATGCGCAGGCATTGAGATGAGTCGTCGGCGCAGAGCCGTGATCGTCTTCAACTCATGTTCGGAAAGTAGAAGATGCTCCTTGCGAGTTCCACTTGCGGCGAGATTGATTGCGGGGAAGAGTCGCTTCTCAGAAATCGAACGATCCAAAATCAGTTCCATGTTCCCGGTGCCCTTGAACTCCTCGAAGATGATTTGGTCGGCGCGGCTTCCAGTATCGACGAGGCAACTGGCAATGATCGTCAACGACCCGCCTTCTTCTGCTCGACGGGCGGCGCCGAAGAGTTGCTTGGGGACTTCGAGGGCGCGAGAGTCAAGGCCACCTGACATCGTCCGACCGCCCGAACCGTACTTGCGAGAATTATTAAACGCTCGGCCGAGGCGGGTGATTGAATCAAGGAGTACGACGACATTCCGTCCAGCTTCGACCATTCGTCGCGCTCGCTCGATCGCCAGGATCCCGAGCGCCGTGTGGCGTTCGACATCTTGGTCGTTGCTCGATGCGAGCACCTGAGCGGGCACATTGCGCTTAAAGTCGGTGACTTCTTCGGGTCTTTCGTCGATGAGAAGCGCGATCAATTCGACATCTGGGTGATTGTGTTTGATTCCATACGCGAGATTCTGCAGGAGAATCGTCTTGCCAGCCTTGGGAGGCGCAACAATCAATCCGCGCGTTCCGAAACCAATCGGGCAGAAGAGATCGATCAATCGGCATGCAGGGGGGCATCCGGGGTACTCAAGCGTCAGGCGTGGCGCAGGGTCAAGCGCGGTGAGTTCGGAGAACTGTTTGCGTGCCGAGAATTGTTCTGGGGCGAGTCCCTCGATCTCGACAACGCGCTCGACCACATTTCGCCGAAAGCGACCGCGACGGGTTTTGGTCTCGACCTGGACTACTTCCGCGAGCACACTTGAGCATGGGCGAAGCGCATATGTGCTTCCCATAGCCGATGGCATCACTGGGTCGTCTGGACTTTCGACCAAGCCATCATTGAACTGTCTTATTCGACCCTCGGGGCCTGGGGCCCATTCGAGAATCCCTCGAACTGTATTCATGAGTTTGTCGACCGAGACGAAATGTCTTTCACATCGACAGGGCGAGTAGAGCAGTATTGGACTCTCATGTCAAGGGTTTGAAAGAGCAACTGCAACATCCGCCGCAAGGGCTGCATTGGCCATCAAAAGTGCGATATTCGCCTCGATCACCATTCCTCCTTCGACGGCTGTGGCGAGTCGTTCGAGAAGGAACGGTGTCGTTGCTGCGCCACGAATTCCGAGCGCGACTGCGTCGGCCAACGCAATCGCCAAGGCGCCTTCGATCTCAGCAGCGGGAAGTGCGAACTCTGCTGGACATGCCTGAACAAGAAGTGCTCCGCACGATGGCGCAATGCTCCAATGCGCCGCGATGAATCTGGCTACTTCGACAGCGCTCTCAACCGAATCCGCCAGTGGAATCGCCTCATCGGCGGGGACGGTGAATCGAGGAAGGTACTTGGTTCGAAACCCAATCATCGGGACTCCGAGCGTTTCGAGTGCTTCAAGAGTCGCCGGAAGATCGAGCAAAATCTTCGCCCCGGCACAGACGACCAGTGTCGGGTTCGTTGCCAGTGCCATCAAGTCCGCCGAGATATCCAGCGTTTGCCCCCATCCGCGATGGACTCCGCCGATTCCACCAGTCGCAAAGACCGAGATTCCAGCCAAGTTGGCGATCGCAGTCGTTGACGCGACGGTTGTGCCACCCGTCCGCTTGCGCGCGATTGCCGAACCCAAATCGCGTGTGGAAATTTTCGATGCGTCGCGATTCGAGCAGAGTTGCTCAAGCTGAGTGTTCGTCAACCCGACTCGGATTTGTCCGTCAATCACGGCGATGGTCGCGGGAATCGCGCCGTGCGCGCGCACCTGTGCCTCGACCGCCGTCGCCGTCGCAAGATTCGTGGGTCGATCAGAATTCCCAGAATGAGAAATCCCAGAATGAGAAACACAAGAAGGGTGCGCGGATGTGAATTTCGCGGACATCGTCCGCGGTGCGCGCGGGAGACCATGCGTGAGCACGGTTGACTCCAACGCGACAACTGGTCGATTCCCCCTCAGCGCTTCCGTAATTTCGTCGGTCGTGCTCCAAGGCAGTTGCGCGCGCATTGCAGGGGAGATCATCACCCGATGCGCCTCTGGCATTACCGACGACGGGACGTCAACCGGCCGCCGAGACGCTTCGGTGGAGGCTGCGTCGGCACGAGCCCGCCGGGAAATCGAAGTGCATCCGTGGCATCGGGCTTGTTGGCGAGCGGATTGCGAGACTTCGACTCCATCGAGTTCTGCTTGCGGACCTGGTCGAGTTCACGTTGCGCGTGAATGTCTTGGGGAACTACACCAGGCACGAAATCGTCGTAAGTCGAAACTGGAATCTCGATGTTGGCGAGACTCTCGATACTGGTCAACAGGTCGCCCTGATCTGGGCAAACAAAGCTCCAAGCAACGCCCTCTCGACCCGCACGTGCGGTGCGTCCGATGCGATGCACATAAATCTCAGGGTCCTCTGGAAGGTCGTAGTTGATGACATGGCTGATGTCGTCGACATCCAACCCACGCGAGGCCAGATCGCTCGCCACGAGCACTGACAATTCTCCTTCGCGCAATTTCACCATCACCTTGTCGCGCTTGGTTTGGTACATGTCGCCATGCATTTGGTGCGCATCGATGCCATTCTTCGAGAGGAACATAGTGACTTCGTCGACCGTGCGCTTCATGCGACAGAAGATGAGCGTCAGAGCAGGTTCTTCTTTGCGAAGCAGATGCAGGAGGAGCTTTCGCTTGTCCCATCTTTCGACCGCGAAATAGGACTGGCGCACCTGCGAAACCGTCAGACTGCGTGCCGAAGTGACGATCTTTTCAGGGTCCCGCAGATACTGCCGAGCGAGCTTTTCAATATCTGGTGAAATCGTTGCGGAAACGAAGACCGTCTGGGGATGGTGCTTCATCGACCCGAGGATTCGGCGAATGTCTTCGCGGAATCCGATATCGAGCATGCGGTCGACTTCATCGAGCACCGCGTACTTCACATGGTCGTACGAGAGCAGTCTGCGTTCGTGCATGTCCATCACCCTCCCCGGGGTGCCAACGATAATCGCGGGTCCACGTTGAAGTTTCTGCACTTGTGTCGAAATCGGCTGTCCGCCATAGATAGGCACTACATGGTGACCGGTATGGCGGGCGAAATCGTGAATCTCCTTCGCGACCTGAATGGCGAGCTCGCGTGTGGGAACCAGAATGAGCACAGAGAGCGGCGCATCCTTCGAGAGCAATTGCAACGCGGGGAGTCCAAATGCCGCAGTCTTTCCCGTCCCCGTCTTTGCCTGTCCGAGGCAGTCCTTGCCGGCGAGAACGATGGGGATCAGGTCAGCCTGAATCTGTGTCGGGTGGGTAAAACCGCGATCGCTGAGCGCTCGGAGAATCGGTTCTGAGAGCCCAAGAGAAGCGAAAGTCCGATCCGCAGCGAAAATGTCCTGGGACCGTCCAGCGGGACCGCTGGGTGAGTTTTGATCAGTTGTCACGAACCTTGATGGTAGCGAGAACATGAAGCCGATACAAGGAGAGAGCCGCACGGATGCGAATCACGAGCTGTATCAACATCGACCTTGCAGCGCTTGATCGCAATGTCAGAACCATCCGAGAGCTGATTGCTCCTCAGTGCGATGTCTGCGGGGTCGTCAAGGCGGATGCGTACGGGCTCGGCGCGCCGAGAATCGCCCGGCAGCTCTGCGAAAGTGGTGTCAGCATGCTCGCGGTCTATTGCCTCGCGCAGGCAGAGGCGATTTCCGCTGCCGGCGTTACGACCCCACAACTCGTGTTGATGCCGATTCGTGAGATCGAACTTGGGGGAGAGATCCACCGACTCCTGCTCGCTGGCCGTCTGCATCTGGTCGTCCACGGGATCTCTCATGCGCACGATCTTGCCGCGATCGCGGATCAACTCGGTGGCGGTGCGATACCAGTCCACTTGGAAATCGACACGGGAATGTCGCGCGGTGGGGTGATCTCCAGCGAAGCGGCGCGAACACTCGCATACATCGCGGACGATCGGCGGCTGCGACTCGTCGGGGTCTTCACGCATTTTTCGGATAGTCGCAGCGACGGTGCGCGGACCGATTCGCAGATGGACGAGTTCGATCGATTGCTCGTGGACAATTCGGATCAGATCCCGCAAGACGCCATCGTGCATGTCGCGAATTCACATGCGATCCTGCGCGGCGGGCGCTTTCATGGACGAATGGTGCGTGCGGGGCTTGCATGGACTGGGTTGCTGGAAACGACTCGGACGGATCTGCTGGTTCCGGCGCTCGAGTCCATCGTTCGTTGGGATTCAACAATTGTTCACACGAAGAGCGTCGCGACCAACGCCTCAGTTGGATATGGATCGCGCTGGACGGCACAGCGCGATACCCGACTCGGGGTCGTTCCGGTCGGTTACTTCGACGGCTATCCCTTGGCATCGAATGTCGACGAGACTCGCTGGGTTCGTGTGATGTGCGATTCGCCCATGGGGATCCGATCGTGGGAAGTTCCTGTCGTCGGTGCCGTCAATATGGATCAAATCGTCGTCGACCTCACGGATGTCGATCCTTCGCTGGCCTATGGCGATGGATTTATCGGCATGACCGCAGAGTTGTACGGGGCGGATCGCTCGGCCCGAAATTTTCTGCCGAGGATCGCGGAGGCGGTCGGCGCCCATCCGTACGAATTGCTCTGCCGGATGAGTCCCAAGATTCCGCGTCGTTATGTCGGGGAGGCGAGCGGGACTGCATCCTCTGATTCGCTACGCCTTGATCGACAATCGCCGAGTGCGATGACCGGGTGAGTCGTATTCTTTATCGATGCCGAGATCAGGTGCCTTCATCCTGGATGAAATGCGCAGCTTGGCGAAGCAGTTGGCGTTCATTCCCGCCGTCGCCGCACGCAGGCAACTGAACGCGTCACGAGAACTGCTCGTTCGGATTCAAGCAGAGGAACTCTACGGGTGGAACGATGTTGTCTGGAAGATCACGCAGTTCCGTATCGAGCGAAGCACGAAACAATCGCAAGCGCGACAGGGTGAACCGAGGGTCGTGGGGGAGACACTTCGCCGAGATCTCGGTGAGCTCGTGCTCCGTCTCAGTCGTCGCGCACCCGAAGAGTTTGGAGAAGCGTGGTCTATGGCGCAACTTGCGCGCGAGTGGAGTGTGAGCGAGCGAACGATCCACCGCTTGCGAGATCGTGGATTGCCCTCCTGTTGGATGAGACGCGCCTCGTCGAATCGATCGGGGTCGCTGATGCTGGCAATCCGCAAGGTCGACGCCGTTGCGTACCGCTTGGTCAACGAAGATGCGCTCGTGCGCGCCGCGCATGTGAAGCGAGTGACGCCGTTCACGCGCGCCACGATTCTGCGGCGAGCGGGTGCCATGGTGGTTGGTGGCGAGCGACGAATCTCGCTCGCCTCCCGGTCGATTGCGAAAGAAGTTGGAGTGAGCACCGAGACGGTTCGCGCGTTGCTTGTCAAGACTCCCGAGGCAACTGGGGGGCGTCTGGCGGGGCGCAAGGATCGCAATCCCGGGAGCGAGACCAAGGTGTTCGCGCTCTGGTGCAGAGGATTCGGGGCGGCGAAGATCGCACTTGCAATGAGATGCTCGCAACCGTCGGCGGATCGACTCATCCATGCGCTTCGAAGGCGGTGGTTACAGACGCACGCCGAGCGATTCAGCCCTGCATCTGTGAAGATTCCGACGACATTCGAGCGCGAAGATGCTCGCGAGGTCATCCTCGGAAGTGAATGGGTTCGATCGAATCTCGCCAGCGCCGCCCCCATGCGCGATGGGCGCCTTTGGTTGGCGGCACATGCGCAGGACGGATCTGCAGACCCAGCGCGTTTGATGGCGGTGCGATTTCTCTGGTGGCGTGCGCGTCAAGATGCACTTCTACTCCCAATGACTCGTGCGAGCGAGAGCAAGCTGGATCGCATCGAGACAGACCTGCGCTGGGCTCGACTTCTGGTACGCACGCTCTTGATGCGGTCGATGCCTGCGATCGTGACGCGACTGAAGCTGTGGGGGGGCGGCGACGCCACGCGCATTCCACCTGCGACGCTTCGGCGGATCCTGGCAATTTCTGCCGAGTCGTTGATCGGAGTCTTGCGCGAATCCGATCCGATTCATGTTGCGAGCGCACGTGTGCGCGTCGATCGCGCTGTGGCGCTCTCGTTGGAGCGCCGGCTGAGTTCGATCGCAGTTCCCAAACTGCTTCCCGAGCGAATTCTGCATGAACCGATTCCGATGCCCGACCCAATCGACACCCATCTGCCATGGCAGGGCGCACTCGAAAAGCTCGCCCGCCGCATCGATCACATTCGTGCGAGCGATCCCAATCGAATGCTCTGTTGGAAGCGAATTGGATGGACCGGCGAGTGTCCGATGACAGTCGCAGAACTGGCGATTGAAGAACGTAAACCAATCAGCACCGTCGCCCGGCTGATCGGACAGACCATCGGAGGGACGATTCGCGGATAGCGAAGCGGATCAGCGCTTGGAGAACTGGAATCGGCGACGTGCACCCGATTGTCCGTACTTCTTGCGTTCGACCTTACGCGAATCTCGCGTGAGATACGAGTTCGAACGAAGCACAGGTTCGAGGTTGGCGTCATACGCGAAGAGGCTTCGCGCCAGACCCATCAAGACGGCACCAGATTGCCCGGTGAAACCGCCTCCGGCAACGGTCACTCGGACATCCATCTTGCCCTTGAGCGAACACTTGTCCATCACGCTGAGGAGGGACTTGCGATCGCGATCTTCGACGAAGAATTCTTCAAGAGGAGTTTCGTTGACGAGGAACTCGCCAGATCCTGGCTTGACGCGCACCCGCGCAGTTGCAGTCTTGCGACGACCCGTTCCCCAGAACCAACCCTTTGGATCGGCGATACGGTGGAGTGAAGCCTTCGTCGTTCCGATTGCATTTGCACCGACGACGATGTCGGTCGGGATTTTCATGGTCGTGGATGTGATCATGGATTAGGCCTTGGTGCTCATCTTGGTGCTCATTTTGGTGCTCATTTTGGTGCTCATTTTGGTTGGTTGTTGTGCTTGGTGGTCGTGCTGCGGTCCTGCGAAGACTCGCAGATTGCGCTGAATGCGCCGGCCGAGGCGACCGCGAGGGAGCATTCGGATGATCGCTTCGGTCACCAAAGTGGTTGGGTCATCCTTGAGCAGGGTGTCGTATGTTCGCACCCGAAGTCCACCTGGATAACCGCTCCACTTGCGGAGTGTCTTGAGCTGTCCTTTTTTGCCCGTGAGGACGATCTTCGCGGCGTTGGTGATGATGATCGAGTCGCCACAGAGGACATTTGGGGTGTACTCAGGTCGATGCTTTCCCATGAGCGCGGTCGCGACTTGAGTCGCCAACCGTCCGAGCACTTTTCCATCGGCATCTACGATGCGCCAGGTGGGTGGGAGTTGGCCGGGCTTGACGAATGTTGTTTGGCGTGGCATGGTGAGTCTGTCCTTCGAAGTCGCTCTGAGGTCCGAAACTGGAGAATGGAAAAGCGTACCGAAATCGAAGAAAGTGTCAAGCAATGGCTTGTCGATGGCGCTTTGGCGGTCCCGCCGGTTCGGGCAAGGTAGGGGAGCGATCGCCCAGAAATCCTCTCGGATTGTCCGCCTGATACCGTCCCCACGATGTCAATTTCTCGAAAATCCTTGTTCGGCGCTTGGTTCGTGATCGCGGCCTGCATTGGGATTCACCTGTCGATGGATTGGTTGGTTTCGTTAGCGACCAACGCAGATACACCCGATGACCTCGTGGCGCAGAGCGTTGAGGGTAATGAGGGGGGCGCGACCTCGATTGTCGACATCAAGGAACTGCTGACCGGGCGATTGGTGGTCACGCTTCTCGCGGTCGATCCAAATGGGTCCATGCGCGCCCCCATCATCGCTCAGGTCGAACCTCTGCTCAAGGCCGACGCTAGGCCAGTCTCAAATCTTTGCGGGGCGATTTTGCTCGCACGGGCGGGCGATTATTCCAGAGCGGGTGAGGAAGTCGATGCAGTGATCGGTCGAGTCGAAGCAGAACCATCCTGCGCCCCTCCAGACTTTCTGGCAACTGCTCGTATCGTGAAAAGTCTGATCGGTGGACTCGCGACGAGTTCAACTGATCCGTCGCTGGTGTCGCCAGTAACGGAGAAGGACTCTCAAGCACTCAAGAGCACACTGGGCTGGTACGGCGAGTTGTTGCTGTCGACAGCGAAGACAGACCCGGTTTTCGAGGAGATTGGCGGTCGGACTGGTGTTCGACTCATCGCGGCGTTGTTTGGATTTTTCTGCATCGTGATCCTGGCAGGGCTTGGTGGAATCACGTGGCTCATCGTGGTGGGCGTGCGATATTCGAGAAACGTGCTCGCAGATCCGCTTCGCGTCGCGATCACGACGGCGCCGGCGCTCGCGTGGACATTCGCTGGATGGTTCCTTCTCACCATGGCGATCGCGGTGGGCGTGGCGGTTTTCGCAAGCCGCGAAGATCGATTGTCGTCGCTGGGCGCCCTCTTCGTTCAGGTCGGCGCGATGGCACTGCCACTCCTCGCACTCGCAATCCCGCTTTGGGTAGGAAGTGCGGAGCGAAAGGTTTCTTGGACCCAGATCCGTCAGGATGTTGGACTCCACTGCGGCGCAGGATTCTGGCGCGAAATCGCATTTGGATTCACGACATACGCGATGGCAGTTCCACTGGTCATGGTCGGAGCTGTTTTCGCGATCGCACTGAGCTTCATCGTCCCACAAGGCCTCTCCGAGGCAGGGCATCCCATTCAAAAAGCTCTCGCGGATGGCGATGCGACCGAGCGACTCTTGCTCTTGTTCATCGCCGCCGTTGCAGCACCGATCGTCGAGGAAATCGTCTTTCGAGGAGTGCTCTATATGCACCTTCGCGACATGTCTCGCAAGTGGGGACGAGGACTTTCGTTCTTGATCTCGGCGCTTGCGTCGAGTCTTATCTTTGCTGCGATCCACCCGCAAGGCATCGTTTTCATCCCTATCTTGGGAGCATTGGCGGTCGCGTTCTGTCTTGCACGCGAGCTTCGAGGCACTCTGATTCCGTCGATGGTTGGGCACGCCATCAACAACGCCCTTATCGTTGGATTGAACATCGCGCTGACCGGATGAGGGCGATTCTCCGCGCCGCCGGAACGTCCCCCGTTCGTCCCCGGTTTCGGACTTACTCCAGCTCGATCGTCCAGTATGCCTCGTCGAGGAATGCCTTCCAGCTTTGATACTTCGGACTGCCGAGTCGTAGTGCGATCGCTGGATTGCGCTTGGGCTTGATCGCGGCCCGAATCAATCGCAGACGCGCCTGGGTCGGGGTTCGTCCTCCCTTGCGTGCATTGCATTTGACACACGCGCAGACCAGATTCGTCCATGAGTTCTCGCCGCCCTGCACGCGAGGAACAACATGATCAAGCGTCAATTCCCGCGTCGAGAAGTACAGCCCGCAGTACTGACACTGATTGCCATCGCGCGCGTAAATATTGCGCCGATTCAACTTCACTTGTTCGCGCGGGAATCTGTCATATCCAAGCAGACGGACAATTTTCGGAACGGCAATGATCAGGCGCGTGGTCGTCACCCAATCGTGTACTTCGTGCTCGTGGGCTCGTTGGTATTCGGATGCGTCCGACCAAGTCGCAAGATCGTATGAGACATAGTTTCCCGCCTCGACCGAGATGACTTCTGCCACATTGTTGGCGAGCAACGTAAACGCGCGTCGCCCGCTGACGACACGAAGAGCCGTGTAGACCTTGTTGAGGACGAGCACTTTCGAGTCAAGACCGCTTACGAACGAAGTCAACACAATCTCCTCTGCGAAGCCGTCTGGCTTCGATGAGGGAAGTCTATACCGATCGGCGGATCAGGCAAATCCGAGGCGCGAGATCCGCATATTGAATCATCGCCATTCGTTCTTCAGCGAAAGAAGGGCGGGTTGCTTGCGATGAATAACGGCGTCGTGGATGGCAAGTGCTCGAGAAGCAGTTGATCGACGAGCTCACGGGGAATGATTCCCGTTCCCCAAGGCACACGATTAAAGTGCGTCGGGGAGTCGATTTCGCCCGCAATGGGAGCGATGTCTTCGAGGATGCACAATGAGCAGCGCGGTCCGAGCATCGAGATTGATCGAACGAGATGGTCTTCGATGTCGCCGACCATGGATGGCGCGATCAAGCCCGATGGATAGAGAACTGTGGCGAGACCTTGTTCCGATCGAGCACTCCACAGGCGCATCTGCCCAGCGACATCGCTCAGCAAGTGCGTGTGATGCGGGACGATTCCGAGAGGTCCCTTCGCGCTGAACCCCGGAAGAGTTCGATCGAGCCAAGACCCGAGCGCGGCGTGGCCGGTCCGTGTCCAGTTCCGAACATCGCCTGCGAATAGTTCGTCGGCGAATGTTCCACTCCAACAGAGCGATATCTGCTCAAGTGCCTTGGTCGAAGAGGGATGGTCCGCGGGCGAGAGCCAGTTCTCGGATTGTGGATTACCGCCGAACCAAAGAAAAGACCCTCCCAGCCTGGGAGGGTCGGTGGGGTTTCGTTCATCGACAATCCGCAATTCGACGCGCGGATTGGCGAGCATTGCGGTCACTTCGTCCCGGGGGTGTCGGTTCGCGTGTCGGTTCGCGTGTCGGTTCGCGTGTCGGTGCCGGGTTCTTTGCGGGTCCCCTTGCTGGTCTCAGCGCGGATTTCTTTCAGTCGTCTCGCCTTACCAGTGAGTCCACGCAGGTAGTACAACTTCGCGCGCCGCACTTCAGCGTGACGAAGGACTTCCACCTTCGCGACACGTGCGGAGTGCAACGGGAATACTCGTTCAACGCCTTCGTTTGCGACGATTCGACGGATGGTGATGACACGGTTAATGCCGCGTCCCTTTGTGGAAACCAGAATTCCCTGAAAGACCTGGACGCGTTCCTTGTCACCTTCAACGATGCGGTAATGCACGTCGACGGTGTCTCCGATTCGGAGTGTCGGGATATCTGCGGCGGGCTTCAAGTGCTTGGCCTCCACGCTCTCCATGATGGCGGTTCGATTCATGTGTGATTCCTCTCGTGGGCGATTTGCCCTGTTGTGAATGTGCCCTTGCAGCATGTTGTTGCGAACAGGCCGGTGGAGCGATGCAACGTTGAGGCCTCGTCCTCAAGTGGTTGCCCATGGAGTAAGTCGAGGTCCGGACGGCGTTGACGCGTCCGGTTGATGCTTTCTTCGCGTCGCCACCGAGCAATGGCTTGGTGATCGCCAGAAAGCAGTACATCTGGAACAACTCGTCCACGCCATTCGCGCGGACGGGTGTAGTGCGGACAGTCGAGGAGGGGATTGCCCTCGTCGGACTTGATCGAAAACGAATCTTCGGACGCGGAATCCTCATGACCGAGTGCGCCGGGAATCAGTCGCGCGACCGCATCGACAATGGCAAGCGCAGGCAATTCTCCACCAGAGAGGACAAAGTCTCCGATCGAAATCTCCTCGAGCTTCAGTTCATCGATCGCACGCTGATCGACGCCTTCGTAATGACCGCAGACCAGCATGATCCGTTCACTTGTCGCGATCTTCGTCGCTTCAGACTGTGTGAATCTCGCGCCGGATGGCGAGAGCAGTATTCGGCGAGCAGGGCGCGGGTCTTGAGCATCGACCGCTTCGACCGCCGCACAAAGTGGTTCGCACATGAAGACCATTCCTGGTCCTCCGCCGAATGGTCGGTCGTCGACTTTGTTGTGCCCACCAGTGGACCATTGGCGAATGTCATGCACCTGGACATCGATCAATCCCTGCGCAACAGCACGACCGACGATGCTGGTGCCAAGAACTGGCGCGAACATATCGGGAAAGAGCGTGAGGATGTCGATGCGGAGCGTCATGACTTACTTTGGAATTCGCCCATGCGAAATTTTGCGAATCATGCCTTCGCTGGTTCTGCCTTGACCTTCTTTGGTGCGTTGCGACGAGCCTTCTGACGAATGGCCGCGAGTGACGGGGCACCCTTGGGTCCGACCGTATTTTGGATCTCGGCGCGTCGAAGGAGCGACACAACTGTTTCGGATGGCTGTGCGCCAACATTCAACCAGTGCAGGACTCGCTCTGGCTTCAACTTCCACTGCTGACCTTCCGGAGCTGTGGGGCTGAACCAACCCAATTCCTCAATGACGCGACCATCGCTCGGGGAGCGCTTGTCCGCGGCGGCGAGGCGATAGAAAGGCGAGTGAGTGCGACCGTAACGTTTGAGGCGAAGAACGACCATGTGGGGGACTCCCTGATTGGACGTGCTTCCTGCGGTGAGCCGTTCGTCCGATTGGACGGGACCGACCGGATTCGTCGTTGAGTTCCAGTCGTTGGAAACCGTGCGACGAATCTTAAGGAGGCGGGTTGCGAGCTCTCGATGATAGCGAAGATTCCGATACGCTCAAGCCCCTCATGAGTGGATGGAAATTGTGACAGGATGGTGGATTGGAGATCTCTGGCAAGCGGGCGAGTCTGTTCTTCTGATGAGCTGGCTTTTCTGGGTCGTCGCGGCCATCGTGTTGCATGAATTGGGTCACGGATGGGCTGCAATGTGGGAAGGCGACACAACCCCCCGCGATTCTGGGCACATGACAATCAATCCCATCGTGCACATGGGGTGGTTCAGCCTTGTCGCGTTATTGATTATGGGAATCGCTTGGGGCTTGATGCCGGTCAATCCGAGTCGATTTCGAAATGGTCGCAGAGGATGGGCGATCGTGGCGGCGGCGGGACCGGCGGTCAATCTGCTGTTGAGTGGCCTTTGCATCGTGCTCTGCGCTCTTGCCATTCGATACGGTCCGCAAGCGGAACCACTCGCAGGAAATCTTCGCCTGTTTCTGATTGTCGGAGGGTGGCTGAATCTGTACTTGATGATCTTCAACCTGCTGCCTGTTCCGCCTCTCGATGGATCGGTCATCTTGTCTGGCTTTTCGAACACGGCGTTGAACTTCTTCTCAAAGCCTGGCGTTCAGCAGTTTGGATTGCTTGCGGTGTTCATGCTCGTCTTCTCGACCAATGTGATGGACCGAGTCGTCGAATCGATTCAGCATGGAACCGTGGTCGCCGTCGCTTGGGTCGTCACGATTCTGCCGGCTGTGCAGTAGTGGATTTTGTGGCGATTACGGTCGGATTTCGTGCGCACGCGCGTCGTGACGAATTTCGCCTCCCACGACAGTCATGACGACTTGTGGCACTTCGTTCATCCAGTCGCACGCGAATGGATCGCGGTCGAGTGCGACGAAGTCCGCGAACGATCCTGGCGAGAGTCGTCCCATCGAACGGGAATCTCCGAGGCATTTCGCTGCGCCAGTTGTGTATGCAGTAATTGCTTCACCTGGGGTGAGATTCTGGTCGGCGCCGTGGATCTTGCCGTCGAGCGCACACCCGGTGATTGCAATACGCATTCCTTCCAGCGGGTCGGCGGTGACGATTGGCCAGTCGGATCCGAATGCAAGGCATGCGCCACTGCGGAGAAACTCGCGAAACTGGAAGAACCGGTTTTGGCGGTGCGCGCCGAGTCGCGTGCGCGCCAGTGGAGCATCTGTCGCCTTGTGAAATGGTTGCATGCTGATGATTCGGTCGCGGTAGTGCACGAGTGTCTCTGGATGAATGGTTTGCGCATGCTCGAAGCGGGTGAGCTTTTCAGGATCGCACTCGAGAGCGGCGCGGAGAACTTCGGCGAGCGCTCTGTCGCCGATGGCGTGGACGCTTGGCGAATATCCAGCGGCGAGAATCTCGCGCATCCACGGGGTGAGAGTTCCGTCGAGCGCGTGCTCGAGGAGTGCGCCAGATCCGCCCGAGTCGCAATAGTTTTCCAACATGCTTGCCGTCGACGAGCCGAGCGTGCCGTCAGCGAAACTCTTGAATCCAATGACGCGCAGAGTGTCGTCGCCGCAGATCGCGCCCGCGCGAGAGAAAGGAAGCGGGCGTTCGCGGTCGAGCGCGGTTGCGCGGATTCGCACGGTCAGCGAGCCACCATCGCGACAGGGCACGAGCACGTTCTCGATATCGTCGAGGTATTCCATCGCGCCAGCGCTTGTGACGCCCACCGAGAGCAGATGCGCGCACGCTTCGGCGCAGGCTTGTTTGCGCAGTGCAAGCGAGGTTTTTGGGATGTGCGGTCCGAGAGTGTTCCACGCAACTTGTTCGAAGAGGAGCCCCGTTGGTGGAACCAATTCTCCGCGGGTCTGAAGCAATGCGACGACCGCATGATTTACGAGCACGCAGTGTTGATCGCATCGCCATGCAATCGCAGGCCGTGTCCCGCATGTGCGCAGCCAATCGAGAGTCGGCTTCTCGCCGCCCCAGTGCAACTCATCCCATCCCCACGCTTGGAGCCACTGACCTTGCGGGAGGGTCGCCGCGCGTGCTTCGACAAGTTGTTCGAATTCGCTGCGACTACGCGCCCCCGAGAGATCGAGGCGCGAGAGCGAGAGTCCTCCCATCAGAAGATGCAGGTGCGAGTCGATCAGCCCTGGAAGAATCCACGCTCCGTCGAGGCAGAGCGTCTCGCCGGCCGTGGGTGCCTCGTGATCGAGTGCATCGATGCGACCATTCTGGATCGTCATGCACTTCGCCCAAGGCGCGCTTGAATCGCTGGTCCAAATGCGAGCGGCGGTGACATGGCGAAGCGGCATCCCATCAAGGTACTGCTCGCACGTTCGTCGGAGCGAACGCGCGAGCAGTCGGAGAATGTCACGCTTTCATTTGCGCCCACTTCCAAGAATGCGAGCGAATTCGCCGATGGGTTGGTTGATCCCCGAGCAGAACGACGAAGGCCATTGGCTCGGTCCACCCGCGCAGGCTGTGTCTCGCATCACGCTCCACATGGAGAGCATTCCGATGCCCTTCGAGTGCGCAAAGTCGGAGACGCGAACGGCGTCGGCGAGTGTGAAGATTTCGCCGGCAACATCGTTTTGCCCGATCATCGGGGTGAGCCCGATCATCAGCCAGAGTGCAGCGTCGGTGCGTGGATCACCAGCAGCGTTGTAAAGCGTGCGCATTTGTGCGTGGAGGCTCTCCGCTGCTCGAATGGCGTAAACCCCCATCGATGCCTGCGATGGTGGAGCGGCACCTGCGCCGTAATCCATCGTCATGATGTTGACACCATCGAGCTCGACTCCCCATGCAAGTGCCGAGCGAACAACAGCAACTCCATCGAGCGTGAGCCCCTGCGGGAGAACTGGCAGTGTGTACCAAACTCGCAGTTCGCGACCCTTCGCACGCGCCGTGTCTTGCAACATGCGGATCGCTTGCGATCGACGCTCGATGCTCACTCGGTCGGCGACCCAGTGACCCTCGATGTCGAAATCGATCCGCGTGAACCCGTACGCATCGATGATTGCTTGGTACGCAGCGGCGGCACTCGTCGCACTTCCGCATGCGCCGGCGAGTTCGGTTCCAGCGGCACCTCCAAACGATGCCATGACATCGCCACCGAGTGCGCGCAGTGCCGCGATCTGCGAGACGAGAAAACCCTGCGCGGGAACATATGGGTCGTATCCGCCCCATGCGCCGTCGCACAATCTTCCCTGCCGTGCGACGACGAACGCACCGGTGTAGTGGAGGATTCCTGTTGACTTGGCGACCGCTGCGAGGTCGATGAGTGGCCAGTTCGTCATATCGGCGTAGGGCGCGAAGAAGTGATCGGGCCACGCATCGGCGGGAGTAGGCGCAGGAGTGGGAGTCGGCGCGGGAGTCGGTGTTGGAGTTGGAGTCGGTGTTGGAGTCGGTGTTGGAGTTGGAGTCGGTGCATTCGAGAGCAGCGTGACTGCCACACCGTTCACTTTGACCGAGGAGAATCTGGCAGGATCAAAGGTCCCCGCTGCGGTGAAACCGATCGTGATGCTGCCACCAGGCGCGATTTGCGCATTCCATCCAGCATCGCGAACCGTCGTCGTTGTCCCGATTGTTGTTCGCGTTCCATTCCAAAGATCGCTGATGGAGGGCCCGCCGACCCACGCGATATTCCATCCGTTGATCGCGGTGCTTTGCTTGTTGGTAATAGTGATTATCGCCACGAAGCCGTTGTTCCATGCGTTGTCGAGTCCGATGCTCACGCTGGCTGCCGGTGTTGGAGTTGGTGTTGGTGTTGGTGTCGGTGTTGGCGCAGGAACTGGCGCGGGAGTTGGAGCGACCGCACCGAAATATGTGACAGTGATCGGTACACCGTTGAGCGTGCATCCGGTGACATTCTTCTCAAGTCGTCCGGTTGCTGTGAACCCGAATTCGACCGATTTGGATTTCGCGATCTTCCGGTTCCATCTGTCATCGAGTGCTGAACCGATTGTGCCGTTTGCGGTCACACGGGCGTTCCATGCGTTCGTGATCTTTGGCCCGCCTTGCCAGCGCAATGTCCATCCGTCGATGGCGGCAGTGGTGCCGTTGTAAATGCGGCAATACCCGGTGTATCCGCCGGACCAAGAGTTGGCGACGCCAAATTCGACGCGTGGCAATTCAGCGTTTGCGGATGCACCATTCGTGGCGAATCCGACGCCGAGTGCGACGACGATTGAAAGGACTGAAAGAAGACGCGAAAACAACGATGCTGAATCCCCGGCAGTGAAAGAACCGACCATGTTGAATCTCCTTTGGCCCGAGGGCCTGAGGCGTCAACACTCGCCCTTCCGCTGGAGGCGGAGTCAGTGCAACGCCTCGTTGTTACTCTCGGAAGCGCGGCAGTTGTTGTCAAGCGAAGGGCGCAATTTTCGAGTTGAGAATCGCTCGAGTCGTGGCAATCGAGCGAATGTGTACTCGCTCGACGACCGTACCCTATCCTCCAACCATGAAGTCGAATCTCTTTGCTGTGCTCGCCGCGATTTCCGTTGTCGCTTGCGGCGATGCAACACCTGCTCCGAAGCCTCCAGTGCCGATCACGAAATCTTCCGCGAGCGCGAGAGTGCCACAGACGCAACAACCCGTCGACATCGCGGTGCCGCAGATCGCAACCGGGTCTGCGAGCGCGCCGACTTCAACTCCGCGTGCCGATGCTGCTGCACAGCGTCTGTCGACCGCCGCAAGCGATCCGACGATCGTCGAAATCGCAGGGCTCGTGATGCCCAAGTCGGTGACGTGGCAGTGGGAAGCTCCTTCGATGCAGTTTCGTGCTTTGCAATATTCAGTTCCTGGTTCCGGTGAAACTGCAGGCGCGGCAGAAGTGGTCTTCAGTGTCTTTGCAGCTGGCGATGGCGGTCCCATCGATATGAATGTCAAACGCTGGATCAGTCAGTTCCGCGCCGATGACGGATCAGAAGCCGTCGCAAAAATCGAAGATCGAACCGTCAATGGCATGAAGGTGAAGTGGATCGAGCTCGCTGGTCAGTACCAGGGGATGGGGCAGGCAGCTCCTCGACCGGGAATGGCGCAGTTCGGTGCGATTATCCAAGCGCCATCAGGGACACTCTTCATTCGACTCGTGGGACCTGCCTCGACGGTCGAAGCCTCACGGAATGACTTCGAAGCGATGGTCGCAGGCGTTCGCGAGTCAAAGTGATCTCGGTGGGGCGGTGCCTGCGGCGATTACTTTTTCGCGGTATCGAATCGCCGGTTGACTTCGTTCCAGTTGACGACATCCCACCATGCGCCGAGATAATCAGCGCGGCGGTTCTGGTAGTTCAAGTAGTAGGCGTGCTCCCAAACATCGATCCCGAGGAGCGGAGTACCCACAACATCGACGAAGCCCTTCATCAGCGGATTGTCTTGATTTGGCGTCGAAGTGATCGCGAGCGAGCCATCGCCTTTGACGATGAGCCACGCCCAACCGGATCCAAATCGCTTCATGCCAGCGTCGGCGAGCGATTTCTTGAATGCGTCCATTGACCCGAACGACTTATCGATGGACGCCGCGAGATCCGCGCTTGGCGATCCGCCTTGACCCTTGGGTGCCATGATGGTCCAGAACATCGAGTGATTCCAATGTCCACCACCGTTGTTGCGGACGGCGACGCGAATCGTCTCAGGGATCGAACCCATTTGCTGACAGATTTCGTCAATCGTCCAATTCGCATATGCCGCTTGCCCATCGAGTGCCTTGTTGAGATTGTCAACATACGCCTGATGGTGCTTGGTGCGATGAATGACCATCGTCTTCGCATCGATTGTCGGTTCAAGCGCGCTCTCTGCGTATGGGAGTTCAGGAAGAGTGAATGGCATGTGGTTCTCCGTGTTGGCGTAATTGTTGAGGGTCGTTCCGAAAGCGATGTCCGTTCGATTCGTTGCAGCGATCGCGACGACCGCCACGCCAGCGAGAAATTCCCGGCGCGATGCGGCGTCTTTGTTCATGGGATGGAGAGGATAGCGATGTCGAGCGCGTCTGGCACTATTCTCGTCTGATGCGCCATCCGATTCGACTGGTCGACGCGGCGGCAAATCGAGCAATCGAAGCCGCACGAGTGCTCGAGGACCTCGCGAGGTTCTGCGTCGAGAACTCCGCATTGACCGAGGGATACAAGTCGTTGCGTCACGACATCGTCTGCGCACTCGCAGGGCTCAGGTCCGGCTGGCGCGAAGCGAATCGAGATCTTCTCAGCGATGTGGGAACGACCATCGAAGGAGCGAACGAGTCGATTCGAAATGGCGTCGCGGATATCGCAGCGGCGAACGCATCGCGACTGACCGAGGCACTCCGAAGTCTCGAAGAGGGGGTGAAGCTGGTCGCGCAGGATCACTCGAGCGCATCGGCGATTCAGTCACTTCGATACCGAGCATACGAGTTGAATGCGCAAGTCGTGCTCGCCCTGCGAACGAGCGAAGCACGGCAATGGAAAGTCTGCTTGTTGTTGACGAGGTCTCTGTGCAAGCGACCTTGGCGTGACGTGCTTCGCGCCGCGTTGGCGGCCGGCGCCGATTGCATTCAGATTCGCGAGAAATTCGATGAAGGCACTTGGTCGACCGCGCAACTGGTCGCCCATGTGCGCACGGTGGTCGCGGATGCGCACGACTGCGCCGCGGCGGTGATCGTGAACGATCGCATTGATATCGCGCTTGCGGCCGAGGCAGACGGCGTTCACTTGGGAGTATCCGACCTCTCGATCGCGGACGCTCGCCGAATTGCGGGTCGCGCCCTGATCGTCGGTGCGACGGCGCATTCGTGCGCCGAGGCGATGGCTGCGATCGAAGCAGGGGCTGACTATTGCGGTGTCGGCGCGATGTTTGCATCGACCGTGAAGCCCGATCAACTGCCGTCTGGTCCAGAGTGGATGCGCGAGTTCGCATCGAAATGGCCATCGCAACCTCACCTCGCCATCGGAGGGATCACCGCTCACAACGCACCTGCGCTCCGTGCGGTTGGCTGTCTTGGCGTCGCGGTCTCATCGTGCGTTTGTGGCGCCGATGATCCCGGCGCACAAGTCGCCACGCTCCGAGAGGTCTTTTTGTGAGGCAGACGTCCATGCCCGGGGGTCGCGTGAGCCAAGCGCAACTCGAGTTGCTCGGGACTGGCACCAGTTCAGGTGTGCCGGTGATCGGTTGTGAGTGTGCGACTTGCACATCGACCGACCCGCACGATCGCCGTCTGCGCACGAGCGCGGTCTTGCGATTTCGAGACCCGCTCGGCATCGAGCGCGTTTGGCTTCTGGATGTCTCACCCGACCACCGGGAGCAGGCACTTCGCAGTGGTCTGGCGCGCTGCGATGGGATCTTCGTGACGCATTCGCATATGGATCATGTGTGGGGACTGGACGAAGTCAGGCGATACAACGCGCTTATGCAGGCACCGATCGAACTCTTCGCCGACCACGAAACGATGGTCGACTTGCAGCGCGTCTATCAGTACATCTTTCACAAACACAAGCACGCGCGTGGCTCGTTCATCGCGGATGTGATCCCGCTCCACGTCGAAGCTGGGGTCGCCGTTGAACGGCACGGAATCCGCGCGACGCCGTTCACTGTTCTTCACGGTCGCGAGCCGGTACTGGCGTGGAGAATGGACGCCGTCGACGGTGGCGACGGAAGTGGCACCGATGAGAGCGGAGGGAGCGGTCTCTTTCCGCTCGCGTACTGCACCGATGTTTCGGGGTTTCCTCCCGAGGCGTATGTCCACTTGCGGGGGGTGAGAACCCTTGTGCTCGACATGTTGCGATTTCGCGCTCATCCCACGCACTTCACCGTCGAGCAGGCGGTGGCCCACGCGCGTGAAATCGCCGCCGAAACGACCGTCTTTGTCCATATGTCGCACGATGTCCGCCACTGCGATGTCGACCCCGGTCTGCCCCCTGGAATGGCGCTTGGATTCGATGGGATGCGCTTGCCTCGAACACCTTGCTAATATCCCGAACTCCTTATGGCGCAAATCCGTGAAATCAAGAAGCGCATGGTCGCAGTGCGAACCATTCAGCGCATCACCAAGACCATGCAGATGATCGCGACCGCCAAGTTCACCGCGGCACTGCAGAGATCCAAGGCGACTCGCCCATACACCGAGCGGATTCGTGCCCTCGTCGCCGAAGTTTCCGCCGCGTCGGGAGATGTCGACAATCCCCTCTTGGGTAGTAAGTTTTCGGGTGGCAAGTCCAGTAAGAAGTCCATCGGGAAAGAGGTTCTTCTCGTCGTTTGTTCTGATCGCGGTCTCTGTGGCGCCTACAACGGCAGTGTGCTGCGGACTGCGATGAGTGAGATTCGCAAGGGGCGCGCTGAGAAGCGAGAGATGATTGTCGAGACGGCGGGAAAGAAAGCCGTTTCGTTCTTCCGCTTTCAGAAGATGGAGATCGCGCAAAGGCACTCGTTCGGTGACAAACCATCATTTGAGAGTGTCGCCGCGCTTGCGGATCGATACATGGCCGACTTTGTAGCCGGCAAGATCGATGCAGTGCATGTCGCCTACATGCGATTTGTTTCGGCATCGCGTCAGGTCCCCGAAGTGATGCAACTCCTCCCGCTGACACTTGAGGGAACCGTCGGAGCTGGCGTGGCAAGTCAACCTGCGTCGAAGGGATCATCAACCGTGTACGAATTCGGGCCGAGCGCAGA
>CAMBMO010000014.1 GCA_945868805.1 Singulisphaera sp. GP187 | reverse complement strand
CATCGCGCCTTACGACCTTTCGGTGGGGCATGTGCGAGAGTTTGCGCCGCCCCGTGTTTCCCTACAGATAAAAAATGGGCGATACTGGATTCGAACCAGCGACCCCACGCGTGTGATGCGTGTGCTCTAGCCAACTGAGCTAATCGCCCGACAAGAGAGAATCTATCACGGATCGTCGACACCGTGCCAGACAAATTCACGCCTCAGTGCCGCTCGCACTCACTTCGTCGTCACCTCCGACTCGACTGATATCGTTCTTCTTAATCCCATGCTCCACAGTCGATTCCTCGACATTCAGATTGTTCGCAATGGTCGTGGCATCGTCGCGCTCAAACCCTTCGTCGCCGGCGAGGTTGTGACCGAAATCACAGGATCGATCCTGACAAGCGACCAGGTGTGGAATCTCTGGTCGTCCAATCCGGATGCCGCCGCCAATTGCTTTCGATTTTGCGACGATCGCTACCTCAATCCGCAGAACGAACTGGGCGCATTCGCCAATCATTCGTGCAATCCAAATGCCTGGATCTCAAAATCAAGAGAGCAGTTGTTCTTGCGCGCGCGTCGGACGATTGTGGCGAACGAGGAAGTCGTTCATGACTACTCAACGCTGCTTGGATCCGACGACATCTGGCGAATGGAATGCAACTGCGGAGAGGCGAACTGCAGGGGAGTCGTCGAGCGATTCGACAGGCTTCCGTCCGCCGTGCGCAGGCACTATTTGGCAACCGGCGCGATCCCTTCTTACATCCTTCAAACAAATCGATCACGCGCTGGCTCGGTCGCAGGGTCTAAGCAATCAACTCGCGGTGCACGCGAACGGGTTTCGTCACGCCCGTGAGCCGTTGGTCGAGTCCGGCATGAGCGAAAGTGAGTCGCTCGTGGTCCATTCCAAGCAGTGCCAAGATTGTCGCCTGCAGGTCCTGGACCGGAAGGACATCCTTCGTTCCAAAATACCCCAACTCATCCGTTTCGCCGTATGTGAAACCACGCTTGCAACCACCACCCGCCATAAACATCGTGAATGCGTGCGGATGATGATCTCGACCCAAGAAGTCCTTCTTCCCATCGCGGAACTCCGCAACGGGAGTTCGTCCGAATTCGCCTCCCCAGACGACGAGTGTCTCGTCAAGCAATCCACGTCGCTTCAGGTCGGTGATCAGCGCGGCGACCGGTCGATCCATTTCGTCACACTTCTTCGGAAGCTGCGTGATCAGATCGTCGCTTGCGCCAGTGCCGTGACCGTCCCATCCCCAGTCGAATAATTGCACGAATCGCACCCCTCGTTCGACGAGTCGCCGAGCGAGCAAGCAATTGTTCGCGAAGGAACCGCGTCCCGGTGTCGCGCCATACATCGCAAGTGTCTCGGGTGGTTCACTCGCGATCCCCATTGCCTCGGGGACGGACATTTGCATTCGGAATGCGAGTTCGTATTGTGCGATGCGCGTTCGTGTCTCCGCATCTTTCGTGCGCTCCGCTTCGATTCGATTCAAGTCGTTGATCGCATCGAGAATGTTGCGCCTCCCAGCGCGGTCGATTCCAGCGGGGTCGTGCGCGAAGAGCACCGGTTCACCGGCCGACCGGCACTGCACACCTTGGAAGACCGTCGGCAGAAATCCACTTCCCCAAACGGACTTGCCCGCATCGGGTGTCTTGTCTCCACTGACAAGCGTGACGAATCCGGGCAGGTCGCGCGCTTCACTCCCGAGCCCATAGAGCAACCACGATCCCATCGACGGACGTCCGAATCGCGCTTCACCCGTCCACAGCATCAATTGAGCTGGCGCATGATTGAATTGATCGGTCTTGACCGCGCGCATGAGGCAGAGCTCGTCTGCGACGGTCGCCAGGTGTGGGATGAGTGGCGTCATCTCGATCCCCGACTGCCCATACTTGGCGAATGGGTACTGACACCCCAAGAGTGTCGGATGCCCCTTGATGAACGCGAATTGTTCGCCCTTGAGGTACTCGTCGGGACAGGGAAGTCCGTTGTATCTCGTAAGTGCCGGCTTATTTTCCCACAGCTCGTGCTGGCTCGGTGCCCCCGCGAGATGAATAGAGATCACCGCTTTCGCGCGCGCTGGGAAGTGCGTCGGCTTTGGTGCGAGTGGATCGACCAGTGGCGCTTCGCTTTCGACGTGCGACTCGCAGTTGGTCATCGATGCGAGCGCGATCGAACCGAGCCCGACACCAACTCCGCGACCGACCGATCCAAGAAACGATCGTCGAGTGAGCGATTGGATTTCAGCGAGTTTCCTGTGGTCCATGGCTTTCAGTCATCCACGAGTGAGGAATTCATCCAAGTTCAAGATGGCGCTCGCCACCGTCGTCCACGCAGCCCAATCCGCATTGCCCGCTGGATCGCCGGTGATTGCTACGGCAGCGGTGGGATCTTGCGCGAAGCGAGCGAGTTCCGCTGTGTGAAGCGCGAGCAACCGTTCTACTTCGCGTCGTTCAGGATCGCGTGCGAGCGCCCGCTGCAGCAGGCGCGTCGCGATCATGGTTTCACTTTCGCTTGACGCCATCGCCCGCTTCGCCATCGACCGCGCGGCTTCGATCCAGACCGGATCGTTCATCGAGGCGAGCGCTGCGATCGGTGTATTGGTCCGAATCCTCCGAACCGAGCACACTTCTCGACTCGGTGCGTCGAACGCAATCATCGCTGGGTAGGGGCTCGATCGTCTCCAAAATGTGTAAATGCTACGGCGGTACGCATCGTCACCGGCGCTCGTCGTCCACTCGTCGCCGCTATAGACCACCTGCCAGATGCCGTCGGGCTGACGCGGCATCACGCTCGGCCCAAATCTGCGCGGGCTGAGCAATTCCGACACGGCGAGTACCGAATCCCGTACCACTTCCGCTTCGAGCCGATATCTCGGCGATCGAGACCAAAGGCGATTCTCGGGATCGACTCGGAGTGTCTCGGGTGACGCGACGACTGACTGTCGATATGTCGCCGAGAGCACGATCTCGCGCAGCATTCGTTTCGTCGACCATCCGACCTCGGGCAGTCGCACAGCGAGATGATCGAGCAATGCGTGATCCGTTGGCGCGGATCCCTGTGATCCGAAATCTTCGCAGGTCTCAACGATGCCCCGCCCAAAGAGCGTCTCCCAAAGTCGATTGACTGCGACCCGCGCAAAGAGCGGATTTTCACGACGGGTCATCCACTGCGCGAGCCCGAGCCGATCCCTCGGTGCGCCATCAGGCCACGAATGCATCGCACGGGGGGTGCGTGGTTCGACTACTTCGAGTGGCGACTTCAAGCTCCCGCGGTCGAGAACTCGCGTCTCTCGCCGCGCTTGAGCACGCAACTCGCGCATCACTGGTACGGATGCAGGGGCGAGCGATGCAAGTTCGGACGCGATCACTGGATCGCTTCTCTTCGAAGCCAGCACGAGGAGCGCATGCTCAGATCCATCGCGTTGATCCACGGGTTTCAAGAGAATCGTGCGCAAATGTTCTGGGACTTCGGCAGATGCCTCGTCGGCGGTGACACGCTCAATCCAAGTTGCGAACGCACCATCATCGATCGAACTGCGCTTCATCGCCGTCACAGCATCGAGGGCACGTGTGCGCCAGTGCGGCGGACGAACCATGATGGTCGGTCGTTCATCGTTCTGATCAGAGTCCTCAGACTGATTGAAAAACGCAAGAAACTCGTAGTACTCGCGGTGCGCAAATGAATCGTAAGGATGTGAATGACACTGGGCGCACTGAAATGTTGTTCCCATAAACGCCTGCCATGTCACCGAGACTCGATCGATGACCGCCGCGAGTCGGAATTCCTCGTCATCGGTCCCGCCTTCAGCATTCGTCAGCGTATTGCGGTGAAACGCAGTCGCGATTTGATCCTCTTCATTCGCATTGGGCAGCAAGTCGCCAGCGATCATGCGCGTCACGAACTCGTCGTACGGCATGTCGTCTTGCAATGCCGAGATCAACCAATCGCGCCAGAGCCAGATCGATCGCCGTTGGTCCTTCTCGTATCCCTGCGTATCCGCGTACCGCGCCAAGTCCAGCCAGACGCGCGCCCATCTTTCGCCGAAATGTTCGCTGTGAAGCAATCCATCGACGATGCGCTCGTATGCGTCGGGACGATCGTCTGCGAGGAATGTTTCGACCACTTTGGGCGATGGCGGCAATCCGATGAGATCGAGCGACACTCGTCGCAAGAGCGAGACCTTCGCCGCTTCTTGTGCTGGAAGGATTCCGGCTGCTTCCATCCGCGCGAGCGTGAATCGATCGAGCGGCGATCTCGGCCAGTCGCCGTGAGAAACGGTCGGTGCACTCTCACTACGCGGTGCGACGAGCGACCAAAACGGATCGTGTTTCGCGCCCTGGTCAATCCAACTTCGCAGTGTCTCTATCTGCGTCGCCGTCAATGCCTCGCCAGTCGGTGGCATCCGATCGTCGCCGGTATGCATGATGCGCCGGATCACCTCGCTCGAGGATGCGCTACCTGGAACGATCGGTCGATTCCCATTTTTCGATGGCGAGAGCGCGCGCTCGCGGTCTCCAAGATTCACTCCGCCCAACTCGCGCACGCCACCGTGGCAACGAAGGCAATTGCTTGTCAGAATCGGTCGCACATCACGATTGAAGTCGATAGCCCTGGTCGATGAGTCGCTCGCGCAGAGCGCCGAAATGAGGATGATCGAGAATCCAAGCATAGATTGTGTGGGACGACTCCATTTCAATGTATCCCACGAAAGCTCTCATCGATCGAAATCCTGCGAGAATCCTCTCATGGCGAAGCGACTCACCACTCCGAAAGCATCGGTGCGCTGTCCATGGTGTGGCACCGATCCGCTCTATGTTGCTTATCACGACACAGAGTGGGGAGTTCCCGTGACTGACGACCGCGCCCTCTATGAAAAACTCGTGCTCGATGGATTTCAGGCGGGGCTCTCGTGGATCACCGTGCTTCGAAAGCGTCCAGCTTTTCAACATGCGTTTCGCAAATTCGATCCCGCCAAGGTTGCGAAGTTCGGCGAGCGCGATATGGCGCGACTCTTGAAAGACGAATCGATCATCCGAAGCCGCGCCAAGATCAATGGCGCGATTCAGAATGCACGCGCCTGGATGGAAGTGATGGATGCAGGAGGCAAAGGCGCCTTCCGAGATCTCCTCTGGCAGTGCGTCGACCATCGCACGGTCAAGAACGAGTTTCGTTCGGATTCGAAGATTCCTCCATCGACCGCGCAGAGCGAATCGATGTCACGAACACTTCGGGAGGCTGGATTCGGCTTTTGCGGACCGACCATCTGTTACGCATTTATGCAGGCGGTCGGTATGGTTAACGACCACCTCGTCGAATGCCCGCGCTACCGAGCGATCGCGCGCCTCGCCCGCAAACATTGAGAGAATCTCCCTACACTTCGTCCCCTATGTCCGAAGCAACGACCAAATCGATGGATGAAATCGTCGCCCTCTGCCGTCGTCGCGGATTCATCTTTCAAAGCTCCGAAATTTATGGCGGCATCAACGGCTTCTGGGATTACGGTCCGCTCGGCACCGAGCTGAAGCGAAATCTCAAGGATGCCTGGTGGCACGATGTCGTGCGCGGAGACAACAGTGGACCCAATGGCGAGTCCGTCAATGTCGTCGGTGTTGATTGCACGATCATCATGAATCCCAAGGTCTGGGAGGCGTCGGGCCATGTCGGTGGATTCAACGACCCGATGGTTGATTGCCGGGAGAGCAAGGCTCGGTATCGCGCCGATCATCTGACTGTTCTGGGCGCTGCGGATGCAAGTGCACGCTTGTACGCCTTCATCGAAAATGACACGGATCAACGCGACAAAGCCATCAAGACACTTCTGAAATACGAGAAGTGCGATGTGCTCGATCCAGCGCGTCATATTCTTCGGCCATTCACGCAGTTGACTGCCGAAGATCGCGCGCGCTGCATCGGTCCAGATGCGAAGGAAGTTGGAACGCTCACAGAACCGCGCCAGTTCAATCTCATGTTCAAGACGAATGTCGGCGCAGTCGAGGATCCGTCGAACATCGCGTACCTGCGACCGGAAACTGCGCAGGGCATCTTTGCGAATTTCGAAAATGTGGTGAACAGCACGCGCGTACGAATTCCCTTTGGAATCGCGCAGATCGGCAAGGCCTTTCGCAACGAGGTCACCCCTCGCAATTTCACCTTTCGGAGTCGCGAATTCGAGCAGATGGAAATCGAGTTCTTCATCCATCCCTCCCAAGCCAACGAGTGGTACGCGTGGTGGCGCGATCAGCGGTTCGCATGGTGGCAGTCGATCGGACTCGCCGGCGCGAACCTCCAGTTGCGCGAACATGATCGCGATGAACTTGCGCACTATGCAAAGACTGGGGCGGGCACAAGCGATATTGAATATCGATTTCCGTTTTCAGCGCCTGGATTCGGCGAACTCGAAGGAGTCGCGCATCGAAGCGACTATGACCTCACTCAGCATGCCAAGCACTCGGGCCGCAACGACAAGATGAAGTACTTCGACGCCGAGAAGAACGAGCGCTACTTTCCGCATGTCATCGAACCCTCGGCGGGTGCCGATCGCGGCACGCTCGCATTGCTCTGCGAGGCGTACACCAAGGACGAGACCCGACCGAGTGGCGTGTACATGAAGTTCCATCCCCGGATGGCTCCGGTCAAGGCGGGAATCTTCCCGCTCGTCAACAAGGACGGCCTTCCCGAAATCGCCGAAAAACTTTACAAGGAACTTCGCAAGCGTCACAACTGCGAATACGACCCAAAGCAAACGATCGGAAAGCGCTACGCCCGCATGGACGAAGCTGGAACGCCATTCTGTATCACGATCGACTCCGACACGCTCACTGCGCAGATGGTCACGATTCGCCATCGCGACACCCAGCAACAAGAGCGAATGAACATTGCTGCTGTGCCTGCGTGGTTGACGGAGCAAGTCGGACAGGCGTGACCGACTGAGGTAGCATTTTGGGATGAAAATTCCAGGCTCAATCGTGTTGACTGTTTCTCTCGCAGCATTCTCAGTACTCACAGCGTGTAGCACTGCGCCGAGCGCCGCGGATCGTCAGGCGTTCAAGAGCGAGGCGCTCGAAAGTCGCGCACTCTTCGAACGCGAACTGCCCGCGCTCTCGGCGCAGTTGAAGGAAAGTGCTGGATATGCGGTCTTTCCGGGAGTCGGTCAATGGGGAATCATCTTTGGCGGTGGACAGTTCGGGCGAGGTGCGGTCTTTTCGCCAGATGGAACGCAGGAGGGTTGGGCTGCGGTCACCAATCCAAGTGTTGGGCTGCAACTTGGCGGTCAGGGACTGCAATTGTTGATCGTCTTTCAAACGAAGCAGAGATTTGACGAATTCAAGGCGAATGTGCTCGCTGGAAGTGCAGGCGGCACGGCGGTCGGTGGAGTGGCAGGGACGTCTGCAGTCGCCGCGTACAGCAACGGTGTCGCGGTCTACGTCACCGGACAGAAGGGGATGATGGCCGGAGCCTCCGTCGGTCTGCAATACCTGCGCTACAAGAGCATGGCGGATGCGGAAGCTGAGGACAAGAAGTAGAGACTCCGTCGGGGCGTAGGAAGACATTCCGTGCGACCTCCAAAAACGACAACCCCCCGATGAAGGGGGGTTGTCGCGGGATGGATGGGAAGGAAATTCGAACCCAGTATCGACGATCCATCGTGCCATGTCGACCTGGCGCGCAGACGATCACGAACACAACCGTGCGACCGTCTTAGCGCAACTGATTTTTCAACGAATCCCTTTATAAGAGTCCCTTTTCGACTCTTCCACTCCAATTGCCTCACTCCAACTGAGACGCATTGAAAGTACTTCAGATCGAGCGTGGTTCAATTAATCTGCTTGATTTTTCGACAATTCCTCGCACAAACTTCGACGAGGCATTTCGCGTCTGCGACACGCAATACCGGCGAACGCCAGCAACGACATCGCGCTCGGAGCGCACAATCTGCATCACTCGACCCCGCAGTCGTTGGCCCGATCTGCGTGCCCGGCGATGGTGCCAAACCATGATGCGTCCGTCAGTCTTTGGTCGCGCGTGTAAAAATTGCGTCTCCCGAGTCAATGCCGTGACGAGAAATTGCCGCGAGGAAACTCGATCACCGGTAAGGGTCAATCAAAAAACGAAAAGGTCGCCGTCCTCGGGGAGACCAAGGACGGCGACCGGGTTCAGTCAAGAATGCTCTTGACGTTTCTGCGATTCGCAATTCAGCGTCGACGACGACCGAATGCTGCTGCGAGTCCGAGGAGCGCGAGCGCACCTGGGGCTGGGACTGGGATGGTGAAACTTCCGAATCCGAAGAGCGGAGTCGTCGTTCCAACAGCCTTGTATCCCATCGTCATGTTCGCGGTGAATGCGGACAGGTTTCCAGCGACACGTGCGATTTGGAGCAACATTACCTTTTGGGTCGCGCCAACCGAATTCACGGTTCCTGGCGTCGAGTCGTACCAACCCGCCGTGGTGGCGAGGTCGGTGCCGAATGGTGGATTCTGGAAGGACGGATCGAGAGCCGTTCCCCATGCACCCAAGATGCCTTGCATCGTGACATACGAGTCGGAAGCAGCCATCGTCGAAGTGAAGATGCCTGTTCCGCCTTCGAAAGTACCTGGGTTGTTGTAGATATCGATGACGCCGTCGCCATCGAGATCGACATCGCCAACCATATAGTCATTGTGGACGGCCTCCATTGCGCCGATGCGTCCAGCAGCAATTTGATTGCCTTCTGGGGTCGCATCAGCCTTTCCGAAGTCGAACACATTGAGCACAATGTCAGTCGAGTTGTTGAAGTTTGCGTAAACCTTATAGACGTCTCGGCCACCCGAGACGGATGCAACAACTGACCAGCCTGTAAAGGTTGCGCTTGCGGATGAAGTGATGAGCGCGACGGCTCCCAGTAGTGCAAATGATTTCATTTTTTTCTTATCTCCCTAATTACATCAGTTGTATGGAATCCGCGAAAGGATCCACCAACACCTTTTCAAAGCCCAAAAAGTTAGATGATCTACCTTTTCGAGACTCCCATACACATCAGGTTAACCCGCTACACATTGCAACGGAACCGATGACAGTTTGAGTATGTCACGAATCTACCTGCGGTCAAATTTTGCGGTCAATTATTCGTGGAATTTGTCGCGGAATCCGCCACTTTCGCGGTTGTGGCAGGTGAACAATAACTGAACAAAACCGCAATATTTTGCGGAAAAACATTACTTTGCTTGCGTCAGTTGCTGGTAGTGCTCTCGCTCGCCGTGCCCCCGAAGCGGGTAATCCTTGCGGAGCGGATGCGCTGGATAATCCTTCCACATCAGGATTCGTCGCAAGTCGGGGTGGCCACGAAATCGGATCCCGAACATGTCAAAGACTTCCCGTTCCGCCCACTCAGCGGCGGGCCAGAGACCCGTCACCGAGTCAAGGTAGAGCGCTGGGTCTTCTTCAATTCCCGCGGTATCGATTGAGGGATCCAGATACACCTTGACCCGCAGGCGAAGATTAAATCGATAGCTCAACAGGTGATACACCACTGCGAATCGCCCCGCCTGTGGGGATGGGTATCCCAAATAGTCGATTCCGCCGAGGTCGAAGAGCATGTTGTAGTCACACTCAGGGTCATCACGAAGAAAGCGGAGAATCTCATGACACTTCGACGGTGGAACGACAAGAGTCGTTTGGCCACGAAACTGCGTGGCTTGCATCCGGATGCCCGGGAAAGCACGCTTGATCGCCGAGAGCGAGGGGTGTTCGATTCCTGCGACTGTCATGGCTTTATCCTAGCGAGATCCCACACGATCCACCCGGATCCATCGGTGCTGGTGCTCGTGCCCGTGGAACTCGGGCTGAACTAGTGACGGAAGTGCCTCGAACCAGTCAGCAAGCAGGTGACGCCGTGCTTGGCGCACAATGCAGTGGTGTCGTCGTCGCGCTTGGATCCGCCGGGATGAACAATGCACCTGACGCCCGCTTGAATAAGCAGTTCAGGTCCATCCGAGAAAGGGAAAAACGCATCGCTTCCCGCGACGGGAATTGTGCCACTCGCAGACGAGAGTCGCGACTTCGCTTTTTCGATAGCAATGGCGCAACTGGCGACACGGTCCATCTGCCCCGCCCCCGCGCCCCACAGCATCTGGTGGCTCGCGATGCAAACGGCATTTGACTTGAGGTGCTTGGCGATCGTGAACGCGAATGCGGCGTCTGCCAAGATCGCCGGGGTTGGCACTGGTCCAGCGATATGCGAGAAGGAATCAAAGCGGATCGGCAAGGTGTCGCGTTGCTGGGCGAGCATCCCACCTGGAATCGAGCGGAGCGCGATTGGTCGATCGACTCGATGCCGAATCGAACCCAGCGCGAGCAAACGGACATTTTTCCATCGCTGAGAAAGCGCCGCGAACGCCTCCTCATCAAACTGCTCCGCGATAACCACTTCGAGGAAACGATCGCCCTCGACCATCAACTGCGCAGTCCCGGCATCAACCCTTCCGTTGAAAGCGACGATGCTTCCGTAGGCCGCGGTTGGATCGCCTCCATATGCGTTTCGAAATGCCTCAGTTGCACTTTTGGCAATCGCGGCGCCACACGGATTTGTGTGTTTGACGATTGCGCAGGAAAACTGATCTCCATCGAGGTCTGTCAGATCTTGGGCGATCTCCAGTGCGGCGCTCGCGTCCAAGAGGTTGTTGTATGAGAGTGGCTTGCCGTGGAGCAATTCGCTGCCGACAACGGCGGAATCGCGCGACCCAGGTTGGATGTATGCGGCTGCGCGCTGGTGCGGATTCTCGCCGTAGCGCAACTCCGCGGACTTGACGAGGTTTACGGTCAGCACATTCGGAAAGTCACCATCGCTCGCAGAGTCGAACCACGCGCTAATGGCGCTGTCATATCCAGCGGTGCGTGCGAAGGCGGCCGCAGCGAGTTCGCGCCGGAGCGTGCCAGTCGTCGATCCCTGATGATTATGCAGATCGGCGCAAACGCGGTCGTATTGATCAGGACTTGTGACAACGCAGACGTGCGAAAAGTTCTTCGCGGCAGACCGAATCATGCTCGGACCGCCGATGTCGATATTCTCAATAGCCATTTCTTCCGTGACGCCATCGCGCCGAATCGTCGACTCGAATGGATAGAGATTGACGCAAACCAAGTCGATCGGTTGGATTCCATGCTCAGCCATCGACGCGAGATGGCTGGCGGAATCTCGACGCCCGAGCAACCCCCCATGCACTCTCGGGTGAAGTGTCTTGAGGCGCCCATCCATCATCTCCGGGAATCCCGTCAGTTTCTCGATCGGAACGACCGGAATTCCATGTGCCGCTAATGCGGTCGCGGTCCCGCCGGTCGAGACGATCTCGATTCCGTGTTCGACGAGTGCGCGCGCAAACGCAACGAGATCGCGTTTGTCGCTGACGGAGAGCAGCGCGCGCCGAACCGGTACGAGTTCGCTCATGGTTGGTTGGAATCGGCCGATCGAGAATCAGCTTGCGTGGATGCGTTGGCGCTCGTCACCGCTGGTGTCGTTGACGCGCATCGTTGAAGTGCGCCATCGGCACGAATGAAGTACACCTCTGGATCCACCGTGCCTGTGATGACCATCTGGGCAACTTCGGGCATCGCGACTTTCGCAACGACCACACCGTTGGTCGATTCGACTGCGGTCAAAGTCTTTGCGGGCGAGTCCCAAAGCAGAATTCGCGAGCCAACCCGGCAAATGGGGTTGCCGGACGCTGTCGCGCACTTCCACCTTACGACTCCATCGCGGGCGAAACCAGATCCGTCAGCCTTTGGGTTTGCAACGAGCGATACGAGTCCATCACCCGATACCTGCAAATAGACGGAACTCCCGTCGCAGAAAACATCACTCACGAGTGGCTTGTTGGTCATGTGGCGCCACCGAAGATTTCCCGTCGTCAGTTCGAGCGCGGTGATCGAATGATCTTGGCAGGCCACGTAGATCCCGTCCGCTCCGACCGCGATCCGGTGGTCGATCCCACCGCCGAGCTGGGTGCGCCAGACCTGGCGTGATGTTCCAGCGCGCAGACATGCCACAGTTCCGTTGCTACTCGCCGCCACGATGGTCATGGGCTCGGTCGCGACGAGGATCGGCGATTGGTCAATCGTCCCTCCCAACTCACCCGCGAACGAGAAGAAGCCGAGGGGAAACTGGTGCCAGACGACCTGCCCACCCTTTGCTCCAAAGATGAGGTGCTTCCCCAATGTCACACCCGATGTTCTCGGCACTCGGCGGACCGTGTGTCCATGAGCGATGGTTCCGGTTGCGACGTCGACTCCGATGATTTTTGTATCGGTGAGGACGAGCACTTCGTCGAGCAACTCCCTCACGAATCGATGCTCCGACACGAGTTGATCTTCCCCTTTGGGCTGCTCGACTCGCAAGTCGAGTTCGTATCTCACGCGGTTGACCCCAATGCATCGATCTGTCGATCGTCCCAATGCGGTCGTCCAGAGTGTCGTGCCATCTCGTGTCAAGACTCTTGAGAAGTGAAAGCCACTATCCATTACAAACACACTGTCGCCATCGGTTGCAAAAAGAGCAATCGCAGTGGTTCGTTCGGGAATTGCGACATTCGCTTGCCAAATCGTCTTCAATCCCAAAGATGCGAGCGCCGATGGTCCGGCGATAAACATCTCTTCGAGTTGATCGTCCGTGGGTGGTGGTGATGGTTGAGAGTGTCGGTCGGGCGCAGCACCTGATGCATCAAATCCAAAAGACTCGGGCGTTGCGCCGATTCCGATCGTCAGTGATCCAGCGACGAACAGGCAGATGAGGTGGCGCGACGACGGGGGGGTAAAGGTGCGCATTTGGGAATTCGGAGTATACGACTCTCGGATCGGGCGCTTGGAAGATCGATCTCGGACTCTGTCAACCGCGCGATGGACGAAGGCACGGTTTTTGTCTCGGTGCTGGCGAATGAGTGAGTCCAAAAATAGACTCGGCCGCGCCCTTTTCAGAGTCGCGGCCGGTCTCCCTTTTCATATCCCTACCTGCGTGTGCGGACAGTTCTCAATCAAATCCCTTGAAAACACTTCCGAGAGGAAGTTTCCTTTTCCCTCAAACCAACCTTTTCCCTCAATCGCAAACTTTCCGGTTCCGTTTGTTCGCTGTCCCTTTTAATTACTGCGAACTCCCATCACCATCCCGACACGCATCAAACTGTCAAGAAAGGTCCCTACTCCGATCCTGACACACGTAGTATCCGTTACTCCTGACAAAATTGATGCGCCCATCTCTAGTTTTTTGAGATAAATCTTCCGAAACTCTGCATTGGATCTGACTCGAGCGGTGGATGTCCAATAATTACGGCAATAATCTCAAGCTTTCGAGTGGGTTACTACTCCTCGTCGTTCTTTGGGATGTATCGGAAGTTGCGGGACACTTTGATTCGTCGTGGCTTTCGATCACATCCGAGTCTCAGCAGGTTGCTCGATCAAGCTGGTGGGATCGCAGTGCGAAGCGCATTACTCAGGCAGAAACTCATAGAGTTCGCAGCGACCTTCCTCCTTTAGTGACACGGACGACCGCCGAAGGAATTGACCGACTCTGGCTTTCGATTGACGATGGGCTCGGAAAGTTGCGTCCGCGCAGTCGCGGACTCCAGCAAGCGTTGTTCTTTTCGACCCACGAGGATCTCGCCGAGACCATGCGCTCGCAGTTCGCCGTCGATGCGCCGAGTGGCGCATTTGCCTTCTTCTCTCCTCTCGGCCAAGGGATCGCGGTCTGTGCAGAAGACACGCCGAGGCCCGTCGCCGCGCGCGGACTTTCGGCTGCGGTTGGTGGCGAGTACCTCCGACTCTCATGCGGCGCGGATCTCGCTCCAGTACTTCACGCTGGAGTCTTGGACTATTTGGCTCGCCTCGACGCGAACGGCACTGGCGGTGGAATCGGGGAAGCCGGTGCTGCAGTCGTCCGCAAGTCTGTCGCGAGTGCGACGGCGCTTTCGATGTTCGAGCTCATGTCGATGACAACGCAGGAGTGGAACGATGCGATTGCCAAAGATTCAAGTGGTGCATTACGCGAGCAGGCGGCGTCGGTTGTGCGTTTTCTCACCCGGTCGAGTGGTTCGACCGCCATGGGTTACTTTCAGAATTTTCTCCGTCAGGTCGCTGAAGGAACCCAGAGCTTCGAGGCGTTTTCGGCTGTCTATGGATTGCGGGACGATCGTGGGTGGGAGGCGTTCGACAAGCAGTGGCGGTCATTTGCCAAGAGCGAGAAGTCGAGTTCGGTCGAAACACTGCGAGAGCGACTCGCGTACTTCGGCGAAGGAATGCGCATGCTCGATGGGCAGGGCGGTCGACCCGCGGACTTCGAGGCGCTCGTCGTTGCCCTGCAGGACCGAAAGTTTGCCTCGCCGATTGCGTGGGGGCCAGGATTCTCCAAGGTCGATTCCACAAACTCGAGTGTGTTCACTCCCATCGATCCATACGAGCAGGCGACGAAGAATCCCCCGAAAAGAAGTAAGTCTTGTCGCTTCGAGTTCGAAGCGCCTCCAAAGGAACTGCCGGATCGACCTGCTTCGATCGTCACAGTGGACTGCCCCGTCGATCGGGTCAAGTTGACTTGGGTCAAGACTCGTCCCGAACCCGAAGCCCTGTGGGTATGGGAGATCGAGCGATGAAACTAGAGTGCCCACCATGAGCGATCAACACACACCGAATCATCCAGGTGCGCGACTGCGCGCGTCCATGAGGCAGGGAATCGTTGTCGTTCCAGGAGCATTCAATGCGCTCGTTGGGCGCGCGGTCGCTCGTGCCGGTTTTTCAGCCTGCTATGTATCTGGAGCGGCGACCGCCAACTCGTCGGGCTATCCCGATATCGGTCTGATCACATTGACGGAGATGACGCGCACGATTCGAGAAGTCGCGGATGCGAGCGGACTGCCAGTGATCGCCGACGCGGACACTGGATTCGGAGAAGTCGAATGCGCAACTCGAACTGTTGTCGAATACGAACGTGCAGGAGCGGCCGCATTGCATGTCGAAGATCAGGTCTTTCCGAAGCGCTGCGGTCATCTCGATGGCAAAGAAGTGGTTTCGGCACAGGCGATGGCGGACAAGGTTTCGGCGATGGCGGGTGCTCGCTTGTCGCGCGACTTCGTCATTATCGCCAGGACCGACGCGAAGGCAGTTGAAGGCCTCGACCGCGCGATCCACCGAGCGAACCTTTATCGAGAAGCGGGCGCAGATGTCATCTTCCCAGAAGGGCTTGCGGACACGGCGGAGTTTCGGGCGTTTGCAGACGGGTCGCCCGGTCCATCGCTCGCCAATATGACCGAGTTTGGCAAGACCCTGCACATCACGGCATCGGAATTCTCCGCGCTCGGCTACTCGATCGTCCTCTACCCGCTCTCCACAATGCGCATGGCAATGGCGGCGGTCGAAGACGGTCTCTCCCACTTGAAAGCGCACGGTTCGTTCGAGGCGATGCTTCCCCGTATGCAGACTCGGCAGGATCTCTATTCGCTCTTGCGATATTCGCCCGATGCCCAGTGGAATTTTCCGAACGGATCGTGACAATCTGCCAGCGTGTAGAGATACCCTCACATGATGAACATTGATCGAAGATCGTTCTTGCGCGTCTCCGCCACGGTCGGAATGTTTCCTGCGATCGTGTCGCGCGCGTGGAGCCAGGATTCGGTGGCGCAACCGATTCTGTGCGGGAGCGGGTCGAATCGATTTGAATGCATCAATGACTGGATCAAACCTCCATCCGGAATCAACTTTGGCGACACGCATGGATTGACGCAAGACAAGACGGGGCGGATTTATGTCGCGCACACCGTCGGCGCGGGTAGCACGACCATCGCAGGCGTTTGTGTTTTCGACGCGAAGGGGGGGTTCCTCAATTCATGGGGAAGCCAGTTCGCCGGAGGTGCGCACGGACTCGACCTTCGCGAGGAGAACGGAAAGGAATTCCTCTACCACTGTGACACGGGAAGGCGGTGTGTCGAAAAGACAGACCTCGATGGCAAAGTGCTCTGGACTGCGACCTGTCCGATGGAGAGCGGTGTCTACGAAAAGCCCGAGGCATGGTGCCCAACGAATGTCGCCTTTTCGCCGGACGGAGATCTCTTTGTTGGAGATGGCTACGGTCGATCATTCATTCATCTCTTCGGGAGTGATGGTGCCTGGAAGAAAATCATCTCTCGTCCGGGGAGCGGTGCTGGCGAAACCTCGTGTCCGCATGGAATGTGGATCGACTCTCGGAGCGGAACTCCGACGCTTGTGGTCGCCGATCGTGGGAATCGTCGGATTCAAGTGCTTGATCTTGACGGGAAGCATGTTGCGTTCCATACCGATGGAGTTCGCATGCCTTGCGATATGAAGTTCCGGGATGGACTGATGCTCGTGCCAGACCTCGAAAGTGTCGTCACGATTTACGACGAGAAATACAAGCCGGTCGTGTCGCTCGGCGATGGCAACCCATCGTCGCTACGCGGTGCCCCGCGGGACAAGTTCATCCCCGGGAAATTCGTCCACCCGCACGATGCGATTTTTCTTGCGAATGGCGACATCTTGGTCGCAGAGTGGGTTCCAATCGGACGTGTCACGCTCTTGAAGCGGACGAGTTGAACTTTCTCTCCCGACAGCAAGATTTAGCGGGAAGTCTTGACAAAAACGTATGGTCCCGATGTCGATCCGGTCACTTGAGTCCCTTTGGAGTCGTAACTGCGATCCCACGACTGGATCTCCTGCTGAGTCAGTGTGACAGAACTCATCGAGTATGACGATCCGTCGCTACTCGCGGCGCACTGATTGGGCTCGGTCGATCCGATCCACGCATCGGATGCATTGCGGCGGAGCGTCAAGTTGCACCCCGCACGTGGCAAGAGCAGTTCGGCTGTCAGCGAATTGAGTGGCTTGTCCTTCTTCCACGCGCCGGCGTACTGACTGGGATCTCCCGGTATCTCGTAGATTCTGTTCTCGACCGAATCGGCATCGTTCCCGTCGACGATTTGATAGACGCGCTGCCGATATGGTTTGTCTGGGGTCGTGGCCAAGGACTGCTCGACATACAACCAAAGCCCGTCGAGTCGATCAACCCAGATCGGTCGAATGTGCAAGACGATCGATTCGAATTTCCCATCGGATTTCGCCTGCGTCTCATTTGAGTAATTCCCAGCCATCGCCGTGCCGACTTCCCGACTATTCATCGACGGGAGCGCGGGATCGATCTTCGCGGATGTCTCGGTACCGCAGCCTTGCGAAAGAAGGAGGGCGACGGACGTGAGGCAAATCTGTCGGATACAGTGCGCAGTCTTGATCATCCGCGCATTGTGATCGCAACTGGTCGAGTGCGCTAGTATCACTCTCCCAATGAACACGACGGCACCCAATCCGGGTTCGGCAAATGCGCAAGGAGCCAAGGTCCAAGATACGCGTGGGTTGGCCGGTCAGACGATTGGAGAAACTGCGATTTGCGAGGTGAATCAGACCCAATTGATTTACCGGGGCTTCGAGATTGCCGACCTCGCAGAGCATGCGACGTTTGACGCAGTCGCGTTTCTGCTCTTGGTCGGCCACAAACCGACTGCGCAAGAACTGGATGATTTCAAACGCGAACAATCACAGCTACGCGCAATTCCAACGAGCGTTCGGGATGCGGTGATCCGCATTTGCAAAGAGAGTCCGCATGCTCATCCGATGAGCATCCTTCGGACAGGTGTTTCGTTACTTTCGCATCTCGATCCAGAGTGCGAAGGCCTCGCGCCCGATGCAGAACTTCGGAAGTCGAAACGATTGCTTGCGCAGATTCCGACCGTGATCGGTGTCTGTCAGCACGCACTTGAGGGGAAGGATCCCGTCGCTCCGGACCCCTCGCTTGATCATGCGGCCAACCTTTTGTGGTGCATCACGGGAAAGCGCCCAAACGAAATCGCGGCCCGGATCATGGATGTCAGTCTTGTCCTCTATGCAGAACACGATTTCAATGCGAGCACCTTCTCTGCGCGAGTGATCGCGAGCACTGAGGCAGATATGCACAGTGCAGTTTGTGGCGCCATAGGCGCACTGAAAGGGTCACTGCACGGAGGTGCGAACGAGATGGCGATGGAGATGCTCAAGGACATCGATCGCGATTGCGCTGGAGGCGCGATGAACGTGCAAGCGTGGATGAAGCGTGCATTCGCCGAAAAGCGCAAGTTGATGGGTTTCGGTCACCGTGTCTACAAGAACGGCGATCATCGCGCCCCGATTCTGCGATCGTGGGGGCTCAAGTTGGCGAAGAACCTAGGCCCAAGCGCGCAGAAGTGGTTTGACATCGGCGACGAAGTTCAGGCGATCATGCTTCGTGACAAGGCGATCCATCCGAATGTCGATTTCCCATGCGGAATGACCTATTTCATCATGGGAATCCCGGTTCCCCAATACACGCCAATATTTGTTGCATCAAGAATCACTGGTTGGTGCGCGCACATTATGGAACAGCATCAAAACAATCGCATTATTAGGCCTTTGGCCAGCTATTCGGGGCCGGCGATTCAATGCTGGTGACAGGGGCGATGGCTCGGGACCGGATCCCGCGGGTCAAAAGTAAAAAAATTGACTCCCATGTTTGCAATTCGGCAGAATTGGTGTAGAAATCGATAGGTGGAGTGAGGCCAATTGAGTTGTTTGGTTGGAGTAGGCCCTTGTTCCAGAAAAAACAGTTATTCAATCCCGCGGTTCTCACGGCTGTCATTGCCGGGTCGATGGCTGTTTCTGTAGCGAATGCAGGACTTGTTACCGTCGACAATTGCGGGATTTTCACCTCGTGGGTTGTCTTTCAAGGCGGATCGATGGAAGTCGAGGATTTTTCGGGGTACTCAGGCCATTACGCATCAGCATTGGTGGGCGGCTCTGGCGCAGGTGAATGGATCGCGTCTGCTCCAGGCGGGCTGTTCGCAGGCAGTGCGGGGATTTCTACCGCGACGGTGGAAGGTGCGTTGACATTTGCATTCTCGGATCCTGGAGTCTTCGCCGTCGGAGGAAATTTCTTTCTCACCGATACGAACCAAAGTGTGATAAGTGGAGTGATCGAAATCATCGCCGACAATGTCGTTTATTCCTATGTCACCGATGGATCGGATACCTCGTTTCTTGGCTTCATTAGCACGGACGGCGCAATCCAATCAATCTCGATTCGGCCGCTGACCTCTGGGGCATGCGCAACGAGCAGTTCCCTCCGGATTGGCTTCGTGCCTGCGCCCGCGGTCCTCGCAGCTGTAGCGATGGCGGGTTTGCTACGACGCCGTCATAGATAACGAGCCGTCGGGGTTATAAGACCTGTTTTGGCGAGTTCTGGGGAGTGGTGGCGTGGCTCTCTATGTACAGGATCCCATTGTTGACACAAGTTTGTGTGTAAATCACGCGACCTCCACGAGGAAACTGCGTCGGTGTTGTGCGGGCGTTTTGCATCTAAGACGCCCGAGGATCCAAATGCATGTCTTGGGGCCGCCCTTCTTCTTCGGCGTGGCACCGTGCAACGCGAGCGTCTTCTGTCGCGGCATCATTGCGGACTGACCTCATCAACGCGCACTTGGATTCCACACTGTCCGCCAGCAAGAAAATCGTCTCGCGACTTGATTTTCAGATTGCGCGAGCTTCGCTGGCGAGACGGACAGCCCTCGACCGTAGCGACGGGTGCGTTTTTTGACGAAAAACGAGGCTCTTCATGTCGGACATTGTCTTCAAATCTCCCAACTCGGTGTGTCAATAAATCGTGCACCAGACCAAGTCCTATCAATATTTTGCCTCTTAAAAATTTGACAAGGCCATATTTGGGGTCATATTAAAGTGTTCTCAGAGGTCGGGACAAAAGGAAAACTTTAGGAGTCTTTATGTCCACAACAACCGTCAAAGTCACATTCGTTCTTTCCACCTTGCTTGTTTCATCAATTGCAAGCTCAGCCCTTATTGTCACTTCTAGCAGTTCAACTTTTGCTACAGCTGTTGCGCTTCAGGGCGGATCTGTTTTGACTGAATCATTCGACGGATACAACGGCTTTTACTCCTCTGGTCTGACTGGTGGATCTGGCGACCTCGCTTGGACCGCGACTGCGCTTGGCGGGCTCTACGCAGATGCAGGTACGAGTTCTATGTCGACCAACAACGCGGTAGTCGCCTTGACGATGACCTTCTCGAGTCCAAATGTATTTGCAGTCGGTGGGAATTTCTACAACACAGACGCTGCCTTTAACACGGTCCCAGGACATGTCGTTGTTACAGTTGGTACGGTTTCTTATTTTTACGAGTCGAATGGTGGATCCTCAGCTTTCGCTGGGTTCATCAGCACGAGCGGGGCAATAAACTCGATTTCATTTCAACCGTTCGATCTTGGCGTGCAGGTATATGCAACAGCCTCAAGTGTCGTGGTTGGTGTCGTGCCGTCACCCGCAGTTCTTGCGCTTGGCGCGCTCGCTGGCGCATTCGGTCGCCGTCGCCGCAACTGAGTCCTTGTCTTTTCAAACTTTCGTTCAATAACACCCTCGCATTACACTGCGGGGGTGTTTCATTTCAACGACTGCGAACTTCCATTGCTGTGGCGAGAATTATCTCGGGACCACCTTGCCGCTACGGTTGATTTGGCGCTCGATGAAGATGGCGCAGCTGATGATGTCACGACCAGGTCGCTCTGCGCCCCGAGCGAGGTAGGCCGGGCGAGGGTTGTAACACGTGCCCCTGCAGTCTGCGCCGGGTTGGGAATTGTTGATGAATTCGTGGCACGGGATCAGAGGCTGAGCGCGACGCGAGTGAAGAGAGTCGTCGATGGCTCGATGGTCGCGACCGGGACGAACCTAGTCGAACTGGAAGGACCTCTGACGAGCATCTTGCCCATTGAACGGTCGTTGTTGAATCTGCTCGGGATCGCGATGGGGACTGCGACGCTGACGGCAGAGTATGTCGCTGCGGTCGTGGGGACGAAGGCGGTCGTCTGTGATACGCGAAAGACTGTTCCAGGACTGCGCTGGTTGCAAAAGTACGCGGTTCGCTGCGGGGGAGGGCACTCACATCGATGGGGGCTCGGAGATGCTCTCCTTGTGAAAGACAATCACATTGCTGGACTTGCCGTCGATGAGTACACCCAGCGCATCCAAACCGCAGTCGAGAAACTGCGATTGCTTGGGACTCCGTTGTCGTTCGTCTGCGCGGAGGCGGACACGCTCCAACAATTCGACGCGCTCCTCGCGCTCCCGGTCGGGATCATTGACATTGCGCTTCTGGACAATTTTTCGAACGACGCTCTCGTCACTGCTGTCGCGCGACGCGATCGATCGCGCCCGACTCTGCAGATCGAGGCGTCGGGTGGTGTCAATCTCGACTCGATCTCCGCGATCGCTCGCACGGGTGTCGATCGAATTTCTGTGGGCGCATTGACCCACAGCGCAAGATGGGCAGATGTTGCGCTCGACATCAATGCGGGCTGATCGTGATTACTATGGCACTCCAATGGAAAAATCAGTGAAGAAAATCGTGGTAGTTGGTGCGGGAACGATGGGGTCGGGCATCGCTCTGACTGCGGCGCAGTCGGGAATTCACGCCGTTCAAGTCGATCTTGCGCAATCTCAGTTGGAAAAGGCTCGGGGCTATCACACCAAGCAACTCGGCCGTCTCGTCGAGAAGCAGAAGATTTCAGCCGACGATGCGAAGTCCGTCGCCGCTCGCATCGTTTACAGCACCGATTTTTCGAGCGCGCGTGATGCGGACTGCGTGGTGGAGGCCGCGAGCGAAAATCCGGAAGTGAAGAAGAAGCTCTTCAAGTCGTTTGTTGAGACATTTGACGCCGAGACGATTCTTGCGACCAATACAAGTTCCATCTCGATTACTGACATTGCGACTGTGACTGGATCGCGTGCGACGCATGTGATCGGCATGCACTTCTTCAATCCAGTCCCGGTGATGAAGTTGGTCGAGGTCATTCGTGGACTCGCCACGAGCGACGAGACCGTTGCACGCTCGCTTGACCTTGCGCGTGCAATGGGAAAGACCCCCGTACCCGCAAACGACCGCGCTGGATTTGTTTCGAATCGCGTGCTTATGCCTCTCATCAATGAGGCGTTCTTCGCTTGGATGGAGGGGGTGGCCAGACCAGAGGACATCGATCAGATCATGATGCTTGGATGCAACTTTCCGATGGGGCCGCTACGGCTCGCGGACTTCATTGGACTTGATGTTTGTCATGACATCATGATGGTGCTCTACCGCGAACTCGGCGATGCGAAGTTCTTCCCCTGTCCGAAGTTGAGGCAGCTGATGACAGCAGGTCGACTCGGCGACAAGTCGGGATGCGGAGTCTTCGATTACCCCGCGAAAGCGTGACGCGACGAACATCGGTGAAATCGGCTCGAATTGGGTCACTCGGGCGGGAGGCTTTTCGACGGCCAACACGCTTTGCGTGTGTCGCCAGTGGCGTTGGCATTGTGACTCGATCCGTCGACTCGACCGCTACATCCATCCAGAACGTTGAAGGGGACGGGTAAACCCGCGCCACCGGGTGCGCTTCGACTGATTTATCGGATTGTCCGGAAGACGAAGATCCGCGATCCAATGTAATTGAAAAGCATTCCAGCGAAAACTCCGCACACCGCCGCAGCTTGAAGACCCAGCGTGATCTCGTGCCACCGGAGTGCGAGGCGAGTGGTCGCCCACCAGTTCACAACTCCACCCACCAGACAGACTCCGACGAATGTCAAGTATTTGCGACCGAGATGACCACGAGCCTTGTCGCCGAAGGTCAGCATTCGATTGAGCAAAAAGTTAGTGGACATGGACACGAACACTGCGATCGTGACCGCCGTGTTCAACCGCGCGCTCTGCGCCGTGAATCCCATGCGCAGCATCGCGTCATTCACAAGTGTCAGCGTGGCAAGGTTGACGACCAATCCGCTTGCGCCGACGATCCCGAACTCGCCGAAGCGGGCGAGTTCCCCGTACTTCCACCGTGCCAATCTTCGAACATGCACGATGTACTGCAATTGCTCGCGAAGACCCATCTTGCTCTTGCCGAGCGCACGGTCGCTGAAGTGGATCGGGACTTCCGCCACTTTGCCACAGCGACACTTCACGATCAGTTCGAGACCAATTTTGTAACCGACAGGATCGAGTTCGCCCACCGCACGAGAAAGTATGTCGCGTCGCATCGCAAGAAATCCGCTCATTGGATCATTGACCCAAGTGAAGAGCCGAGCCATCCATGTCGCTCCACGACTATTCATGTGCCTCAGCAATGACCAGCCACCGTCGATTGTCGCGCCACTCACATAGCGCGATCCGATTACGAGGTGATTCTCTGGTTGCAGGGCAGCATCGACGAGTGCGGGAATTCGTTCGGGTGGATGCGAGAGATCCGCGTCCATGACGACCAAGATGTCTCCTGGTGCGCTGCGAAGTCCCTCAAGTACTGCGTATCCAAGACCGCGGGGCGGAGTGCGCGTCACGAGATTGACCCATGGCAGTCGCAGTTCTTTCACGACGCGTTCGATGCCATCTCCGGATGGGTCGTCCATTAACCACAGATCGAACTTGTGGCCGGTTGGGGTCATCGCCTCGCTGATTCGCCGAACAAGTTCGGGAATATTCAGTGCTTCTCGGTAGGTCGGAACGATGATTGAAACGCTGGCTGTCACGCCGTGCGATGCTAACGATCATGCAGTTCATGCGAACAAGCAGTCGCTCGACGCTACGATGCTGTGCCATGAGCACGGTTCCACCGAAAGCGCCGGCGACGACCGCCAAACCCACATCCGTCGATCCCGAATCCGTCACGCTCTCTGGGTATCAAGTCGATGCGTCGTACGGTCCCGAAAGTGTTGCGACTGGGGACGCTCAGAATTCGCAGCGTCCCGCCGAACGCATCGGCGAAGCTGGGGTGTTTCCATACACGCGAGGCATTCATAAGACCATGTACCGAGGTCGACTGTGGACGATGCGTCAGTTCGCGGGCTTCGGGAGTGCCGAAGACACGAACGCACGCTTCAAGTACCTCTTGGAAAACGCCAAGGGAACCAAGGCGAACACGGGACTCTCGACGGCATTCGATTTGCCGACGTTGATGGGTCGCGATTCGGATGACGCACTTTCCGTGGGCGAAGTTGGGCGTTGCGGAGTCGCAATCTCGACGATCGACGATATGGCTCGCCTCTATGCCGACATCCCCATTGGCGAGGTGACTGTCAGCCAGACGATCAATGGGCCTGCGGCGGTGATTTGGGCGATGTACCTCGCCATGGCGCAGGAGCGGGGGATTTCGTGGGACCGACTCGGAGGGACGCTTCAAAATGACATCCTGAAGGAGTTTCACGCACAGAACGAATTCATTTATCCACCCGAGGCAAGCGTCAAGCTGGTGGTGGACACGATGGAGTTTGCGGGGCTTCACACGCCGCGCTGGAATTCAGTCTCGATCAGTGGCTACCACATTCGCGAGGCTGGCTCGACCGCGACGCAAGAGCTCGCGTTCACGCTCCGTGATGGAATGGAATATGTCGAATGGGGACTGAAGCGTGGAATGCCAGTCGACGCATTCGCGCCACGACTGTCGTTCTTCTTCAATAGTCACAACGAGTTCTTCGAAGAGATCTGCAAATTGCGAGCGGCCCGGCGCATCTGGGCACACGCGATGCGCGAGCGATTCGGTGCGAAGCACGAGCGGTCGTGGCTCATGCGAACGCATGTGCAGACTGCTGGTTGCTCCTTGACCGAACAGCAACCGCTCAACAATATTGTCCGTGTCGCGTATCAGGCGATGGCGGGCGTGCTTGGCGGATGCCAAAGCCTCCACACGGACAGCATGGACGAGACGCTCGGGTTGCCGACCGAAACTGCGGTGCGCGTTGCGCTCCGGACCCAGCAGATTCTCGCGCATGAAACCGGCGTACACCGAACGGTCGATCCGCTCGGTGGATCGTGGTATGTCGAGGCACTCACCGATCAAATGCAGGCGGATGCAGACGGAATGATTCGGGAGATCGACGACATGGGTGGCGTGGTCGCCGGTATCCACAATGGATATTTCCGTCGGTGCATCGCTGAAGCGAGCTATCGAGTTGGGCAAGAAATGGAAGCGGGCGATCGGATCATCGTCGGAGTCAACGCGTATCCCGAAGGCAACGAGGAACGGACAATGGAGATTCTGCAGATTCCGCACACCGTCGAGAGCGTGCAGTGCGATCGGCTTGCCACATTTCGCAAGAAGCGAGACCCCGATGTCGCGCGTCGGTGTCTTGATGAAATCCGCCGTGTGGCTCGATCAGATGAGAACACGATGCCAGCATTGGTCGCGGCTGCACATGGTCGCTGCACGCTTGGCGAGATGGTCAACGCAATGGCGGATGTCTTTGGTCGATACAAGGGTGGTCCTGAGTGGTAATGATTGAAGTCGGCGTATTGGTTTCGCCGAGTCGATAGAGCGCCACCAGCGATGCGACCGTAAAGATCGCCGCATAGATGGATGGTCCGTGTCGCCAATCCTGTTTCTGAATCATCCACGTCGCCAAGAGTGGCGCAGTCCCGGCGAAGATCGCCATCGTCAATCCATATGAGATAGAGAAAATACTGCACCTCGGGATGGCAGGTGTGATTTCCACCAGCATCGCTCCTTGAATTCCAAAGAGGATTCCGATCGGAAAGCAAAGAATGACTTGCGCGATGATGAGGTCGTCGAGTCTTCCCGAAGTGCCGAGTTGGAATGTCGGATAGATCGCACACAGCAAGATCCACGTAAACAACAGACTGATTCGCCGCCGACCAAATCGATCCGAAAGCCATCCGCCGATTGGGATGATCAGAATTTGGAGCAAGAGGACGAGCGCATTGAACCCCTCCGAGAGTCCAGCCTGCACACCAGGGAGTGTCGCCGCATACTCGGGAAAGTAGACAAACGCGGTGTAGAAAACGATGTTGGCTCCTGCCACAATGATTCCACACTGGACAAGTGTGCGCCAGTGCAGAGTGAACGCGACGAGTGCTGGTGTGGGTTGCGACTTGATTGCGTTCTCTTCGAACGATTCTGTCTCTGGCAGATGCTCTCGAATGAGAACTCCAGCGACTGCGATGAAGAACCCAGCGAGAAACGGAAGCCGCCATCCCCACGAAATGAGGTCGGCGTCTGAAAGTTGAGATTGCAGTAGCCACGAGACTGCGGACCCCAGAAGGAGTCCCATGAGCGCTCCGACTGAAGCCAAACTGCTGAAGAATCCTCGGTGCTCAGGCGGCGAACTTTCCGCGGTATAGGTCATCGCTCCGGTGTATTCGCCACCCACGGAAATCCCCTGAATCATGCGCAGGAGAACGAGACCCAGCGGAGCAAGGTTGCCGACTTGAGCGTGAGATGGCAAGAGTCCGATCAGCGTGCTCGCCGCTCCCATGAGCATGATGGACCAGAGCAACATCGCTCGGCGACCCTTTCGGTCTCCGATATTGCCCAGCAGGACTGCGCCGACGGGGCGCATCAAGTATCCGACAGTAAAGACTGCGAAGGTGCTCAAGAGTCCTGCGACTGGATCTTCAGATGGGAAGAAGACACGTGCCATCACCGACGCGAGATAGCCATAGACCGCAAAGTCGAACCACTCGAGCATGCTGCCGATGCCACCACTCAAGATGACACGGATCAACTTTTGTCGCTTCGTAAGCATCGATCGAGTCTATCGGCGCACACAACCGGAATGGGTCTCTACACTCGTGCCATGGCATCCGCCACGAGTCACCAAGCTCCGAAGGGAACGCGTGATTTTTATCCGCGCGACATGGCGATTCGCCGTCACATCGAAGGGGCGTGGCGCCATGCGTCGATCATCCACGGATTCGAAGAGATCGACGGACCCACCTTTGAACACTTGTCGCTGTACACAGTGAAGAGTGGCGAGGGGATCGTGAACGAACTTTTCAGCTTTCGCAGAGCGGGGGGCGAGGACGACTATGCGCTGCGTCCAGAGTTCACTCCGACATTGGCTCGGATGGTCGCTGCACGCGCAGGTGGTTTGCCACAACCGATCAAGTGGTTCGCGATTCCAACTCACTTTCGCGCAGAGAGACCGCAGCGTGGACGACTTCGTGAATTCATCCAGTGGAATGTCGACATGGTCGGGGTCGAGGGTCCGCAAGCCGAAGTCGATGTGCTTTCGACGGCGATTGTTGCGCTTGAACGACTTGGGCTCGCCCCGAGCGATGTGCGCGTGAAATTGAGTCACCGAGGGGTGGTCGCCGCTGGATTGCGAGCTCTCGGGGTGGATGCGACTCGTCTCGCGGACGCCTTCACGCTGCTTGATCGACGAGACCGACTTGAACCCAAAGAGTTCGAGGCACGAGCGCTCGCGATCGGGCTTTCAGCGATGGCGCTTGAGCGCCTTGGAGATCTTGCCAAGACGAAGTTGCCCATCGACAGCGATGCCGACAAGATCGCCCAGGCGCTCGGGTGTGGATCGGAAGAGGCGAATCCACTTGCAGAACTCGTACGACGGCTGCGCGACGCAGGTCTTGGGGCTTGGTGCGACATCGATTTTGGAATCGTGCGTGGACTTGCCTATTACACGGGATCGGTCTTCGAGATTCACGAGGCGAGCGGAGCGGAGCGCGCGATCGCAGGTGGCGGCCGTTACGACAAACTCATCGAGATGTTTGGTGCACCGCCGATGCCAGCAGTTGGATTTGGAATGGGAGACGTCGTGCTCGGACTTGTGTTGAAGGACAGAGGCAAGCTTCCCGCTGACGACGGCGAGTCGCTGTTGCCGCGAACCGATGTTTTCTTGATCTCGGCTGGTGCCGAGTTCGCAGATCAATTGCTCGCGCAGCTCGCAGCGCAGATGCGCCGCGCGGGGTTGCATGTTCGGCACACATACAAGTCGACCCGCAATGTCGGAAAACTGCTCAGCGAGGCGGGGAAGTGTCGCGCACGATTCGCGGTCATCCTCGGTGCGGAACTCGAGCAGGGGATGGTCGCGCTGAAAGATCTCGACGCGAATGTGCAGACGCTTGTGCCAGTGGCGGAGATCGTGTCGAAGGTCGCGAGCGCTTCGGCGATCTAGCGCCAAAACGCACCAACGACCAGCACGAGCCACGCAGCGACAGCGAACGGAAGTTTGGCAAGCGTGCCGATCAATCGTCCGCCCGCTGCGCCCGCCGCCGGCGCGAGCGAGTCTTTGAGCGATCGTCCGCCGCCGACAAGTTCGCCGCAGATTGCGCCGAGGGCCGCACCGAGCATCGCGCCGGCGAGAGTTCCGATGATGGGGATCGGGATAAAAACTGTTCCACCGATCGCGCCGGCGATTCCGCCTATGAGCGCTCCAATCATTCCCCACGTTGATGCACCGCCCGCCTTCGCACCTGCGGCACCAGCGAGAAACTCAACGGCTTCGGCGCCGAGCGCGATGACGACCGCGATTCCGATGGCGGTCCATGAAAACCAATCTCCTGGAATTCCCAGCCACCATCCCGCGAACAATTCGTGCGCGACCGCCAGGACGATCATGAACCAGATGCCCGGCAATCCGAAAACGATCGCACATCCACAGACCCCGGCGAGCAGGGCGAACACAGAGGCAGTTGAGTACAGCATCCACACGGTGGGAGAAGGCTAGCGCACTGGATCGACCGCAACGAGGCGCGAGACTGGTAAATCGGTGATCTGGTATCGCCGAACGACATCGTCGTGATCCCACCGAAGTTCGACGACCTCACCGCCACGCCACCATCCGTTGGCGAGCGGAGTCACGATCCCTCTCCCTCGCGAGAGTGTGTGCGGTTTCTTGAGCCCGAGATAGAACCACCGATGATCTGAAATCTGTTCGAGATCAATTCCACCAGCTGGAATCGCTTGATCGACTCGTAGCCCACACCGATAGGTGCGAACGACACGCGCGTCGATGTCTTCGCAATCCTGTTGCTGAGCCAAGAGCCAGTCGAAGTGGAAAGTGCCTGAATCGTCATGATGTTGCAAGAGTGCCATGGGGCGCCAATCGCTGACGGCTCGTCGTTCCACGAGGATGACCGTACAATCAATCTCAATGGACTGCACAAACAAATCGCGAAGGATTGCCCATACAGTTTTTTGCTCGCTCGCCTTGCTCCTCACGACTCAGTCGGGTTGCAAGGGTCCGCCCTCGACCGAGCAGTCGATTGATCTCGGCGATCATTACTTGGAGTTCGGTGAATGGCAGAAAGCTGCGGATGCATTTCAGCCTGTTGTGAACAATTCGCCTGGACTCTGGCGAGGTGAGTATGGATACGGCGTCGCGATGGCGAATCTTGGCGACCTCGTCACCGCACGACGATCCCTCGAAACCGCGAACGATCATTCGCCTGGCAATATGAAAGTGATCGAGGCGCTCGCGGATGTCATGTATCGCCAAGGCGATTCGGGCCAGCTCTTTCAGTTGCTTCGTGGCGCAGGCGCATTGCTCGGTCGCAAGGAACCCTATCTCGTGCTCGGTTCCTATGCGATCAAGTTGAATGACAACGACAGCGCGTTGCTCGCGCTGCAATCTGCGATTGAGGTCGATAGCGGAGCTGTTCGCCCACGGACAGCGGAACCCTACTATCAGATCGCCGTGCTTCAACTGACCCTTGGCAACACAGGCGAAGCAAAGCGCCGTCTGCGACAGGCGTACGGAGTTTCCGCCAATGATCCGCGTGTGAACGAAGCGCTTCAGCGACAGGGGATCGCGCTCGAACCAGCGAGCGCGCTACCACCTGGGGTCTGACGAGGTGGCACGAAACGGGCGATCACGGGGGACAGTTTCGAGCGTCTCTCGACCGAACGGCTCTTCAAGTGGGTCGACTCTCGATGCAAAGGAATGGTCGGCGCTCCTCTCCGTGTTGAGTGACCCTGCTCGTCTGCGCGTTCTTCGCGCACTTGATGCACACGAGCTCGCGGTGGGAGAGATCGCGAAAGCGCTCCAAATGCCACAGTCGACCGCGAGTCGGCATATCAAACCGCTCTTCGAGGCGAAGATCGTGACGAGGCGCATGGAGGGCACGACGAGCTTGTATCGAGTTGATGCATCAGACATGCCTGCAGAAATCGGCGCGTTGTGGGGCTTGACTCGAACTCGTCTCGAAGGAACTCCGCAGTCCAAAGATGACGACGCCCGCTTGGGGGCGATCATCGCGGCACGTCGATTGGGAAGCAGGGGATTCTTTGGTCGTGTCGGAGGCGATTGGGATTCGATCCGTCGCTCGCTCTTCGGAGATGCGGCGGGTGCCGAGGGAATGCTTGGACTGCTGAACCCCAAGTGGATCATCGCCGACATTGGATCGGGAACTGGTGAAGTCTCCGAGCGGATCGCGCCATATGTAGGGCGGGTCGTCGCGATCGACCGGGAGGTTGCCATGGTGGACGCAGCCAAGCGCAGACTTGCCGGCGTTCAGAATGTCGAATTTCGACGAGGCGATGTTTCGAAACTGCCCGCAAAGCGCGGCGAGTTTGATGCCGCGGTGGCGATGCTCTTATTCCATCATCTGGCTGATCCCTCTGCAGCGACGACCGAAATCGCTCGAGTACTGAAGGTCGGCGGCAGACTGTTGGTCATCGACATGGTTGAGCATGATCGAAGCGAATATCGAACGACGATGAGTCACTTGCACTTGGGATTTTCGCAGCGAGACGCGCGCGCATGGGCGCGTGCGAGTGGAATGACTCTCGACCGCTGGAGGCGAATCACTCCACAAGTCGATGTGCGTGGACCCGGTCTCTTTAGCGCGCTTTTGACTCGTCGCGAGAAGGCGTAGCGGTGTCCAAAAACATCGGGACTGTCCGGTGCATCGTTCCTTGCTCGTACGCAAATGCATACTTGATGAGGAGTGGTTCGCTCCACGCACCTCCAAAGAACGAGATACCCACTGGCAATCCGTTCACTTGTCCAGCGGGCACGGTGATATGGGGATACCCCGCAACAGCTGCTGGTGACGAACTACTCCCGCAGTCGGTCCAGTTGTCACCATTGGCATGGTCGGTCAACCACGCTTCGCAACTCGTTGGTGCTACGAGTGCATCGAGTTGATACTGATCCATGACAGCGTCGATTCCTTCGGGGCCTGCAAGGCGTCGATTCAACGCAAGCGCGTCGAGATAGGTTTGATCCGTCAGAGGACCCTTCGCTTGCGACATCTCGAAAAGATCCTGTCCGAAAAACGGCATCTCGCGTGCGGCATGTCGCTTGTTGAACGCGATCACATCTGCAAGTGAATGCATGGGCGACTTCGGTCCGAGCCACGCGAAGTACTTCGGCAGATCACTCTTCAGCTCGTACAGCAGGACCGTCATCTCGCTCTCATCAAACTGACCAAGCGTTGGAATGTTCGCAGGATCAACGATCACTGCGCCGAGTCTCTTTAGGTCTGCAATCGCCGCTTCCATCACGCGATCAACCTCTGCGCTGTATCCCATAAACCTCTCTCGCACGACGCCGATGCGCGCGCCACGCAGACCATCCCGATCGAGCGAGGCTGTGTAGTCGTGCTGACCCATCGAAGTCGCGCTCGCAGTGATCGGGTCCGACACGTCGGTACCAGCGAGCACACTCAACAGAATTGCCGCATCGGTGACGGTTCGTGCCATCGGCCCAGCAGTGTCTTGGCTATGCGCAATTGGAATGATTCCAGTGCGACTGACCATGCCAAGCGTTGGCTTTATTCCAACCAATCCATTGTTGTTCGCAGGTGAAACAATCGATCCATCGGTCTCAGTTCCAACGGCGACCGCAGCGAGGTTTGCAGAAATCGCAGATCCAGATCCCGAACTCGATCCCGACGGGTTGCGATCCAGTGCATATGGATTCTTCGTCTGACCACCGATCGCGCTCCAACCACTCGACGAGTGTGCCGAGCGAATGTTCGCCCACTCGCTCAGATTGGTCTTGCCGATGATCACGGCACCTGCCATCCGCAACTGTTTCACAATGAAGGCGTCATGAGGAGCAATGGATCCTTCGAGTGCCAGCGATCCAGCAGTGGTCGACATCCGATCGGCCGTCGCGATGTTTCCTTTGATGAGCACGGGAATTCCATGGAGTGGGCCACGCGGCTCGCGACCTTTGCGCTCGTCGTCGAGTGCATCTGCGATGGAAAGCGCATCGGGATTTAGTTCGATCACACTCCGTAAGGTCGGGCCGCCTCGGTCAATCGCTTCGATACGTGCGAGATATTTTTCGGTCAATGTGCGTGCCGTCTCCTTGCCGGACGCCATCCGGAGTTGCAAGTCTGCGACAGTGGCCTCGTCGAGATCAAAGGTAGTGATGCTCGAAGGAATCTGCGACTGAGGATGACATCCGCAGAACAGCGAAAAAGCGAGCAGGAAGATTGGAGAACGACCCACTCCGCGAATCCTCGGCTTCTCTCCTATCAATGCGCAGTTCCGCGCCTTGATCACTTTGTTTGCGTCGGCGCAGCCGCTGGCTTCGTCGCCGTTGCGGCATCCAGTTTGGCAAACATCGCGACGGGGTCCTTACGAGCCTTGCTTGCGCATCCATTGCAGCACAGTCTGACGAGTCGTTCGCCGATGACGATGTCAGCCGGTTCCTCGGGGAGTGCCTCGCCGGAAATTGGGCATGTCACCAGCACGTAAGTTTTCTTCTGGGTCGCAATGACCGCCGCATCGATATCGGCGAGATACTTCTCAGGATTTGCCCTGAGCTTCTTCATGCAACCTGGGCAGCAGAGTCGGACCATGTCGTTGAGTACGACGACTTCCTTGACCTTGTCCGCGTCGGGCTGCCCCGCCGCAGGGAGTTCATCCTCGGTCATGACGACGCAGTGTGTCAGTGGATATCGAGCCTTCTGCTGCGCGATGATGGCCGCATCGATTGCGGGGAGGAACTTCGAAGGATCTGCCTTAAATGGATCGATGCAATTTGGACAACAGAATCGGATCTCGCGACCGTTGTTGAGCGGGTTGGCCGGGTCCTCCATTACGAGGACCGCCGCATCCTTGGTCAGTGGCTTGCCGGACACGGGGCAAGTGGCGAGCGGGTAGGGGGATCCCTTCGCGGCGGACTCAACGCGGGCAAAGCCCATCGCGGCGCCGGTTCCGATGGCGAGTGTTGCGAGCGAGGCGAGGATCAAACGCGAAGATGTTGTGGATGATTTCATGGGGAGTTTCCTTTGGGTTGGTTCGAAGCGAAGAGAATATCTCAACAAGGCGAGCGACTCGTTGGAGTCTCCGAATTGGGGGTATGCGGTCAGCCGATTGTTGGCTACTATACATATATCCGGATAGACGGATGTTTCGCCGAATTCCCGCAACCAAAGGAAAATTGACCGTGACCACTACAGCAACCGCACCCGTCGCAGCGAAGAGCCAGAACTTCATGACCACCTCATTGGCACTCTCTGCGAGCCCTTCATTTCAGGTTTTTGACCTATCAGCGAACACGGTTCGCTTTGGACGCAAGGAGATAGAACTCGCCGAGATTGAGATGCCCGGACTCATGGCACTTCGCATGGAGTACGCGGGCAAGAGCCCGCTCAAGGGAGCGCGGATATCTGGTTCGCTCCACATGACCATTCAAACTGCAGTGCTCATCGAGACACTTGTGGATCTCGGTGCAGAAGTTCGATGGGCTTCCTGCAATATTTTCTCGACGCAAGATCACGCCGCCGCCGCCGTTGCAATCGGTCCGAAGGGAACGATTGAAAAGCCAGCTGGCATTCCCGTGTTCGCGTGGAAGGGCGAAACGCTTCCGGAGTACTGGTGGTGCACCTACCAAGCGATGAATTGGCCGAACGGGAAGGGGCCAACGCTTATTCTCGATGACGGTGGAGATCTCACGATGCTCATTCACAAGGGGCTCGAGTTTGAGCGCGCGGGCAAAGTTCCCGACCCTGCCACTGCCGAGAGCGAGGAATTCCAGGTTGTCTTGCGGTTGATTCAGGATCTCTCGACGACGAATGCTGGCCTCTTTGGTCGCATCGCGCCGAGCATCCGTGGAGTTAGCGAAGAGACCACCACCGGAGTCCATCGTCTCTTTCAGATGCAAGAATGCGGACAATTGCTCTTCCCCGCGATCAATGTCAACGATTCGGTGACAAAGAGCAAGTTCGACAACCTCTATGGGTGTCGCCACTCATGCGTCGATGGAATCATGCGTGCAACGGATGTGATGCTCGCGGGCAAGGTCGCTGTCGTTCTTGGATTCGGCGATGTCGGTAAGGGTTGCGCGAGCAGCCTTCGCGGTCAAGGATGCCGCGTCAAGATCACCGAGATCGATCCGATCTGTGCGCTCCAGGCATGCATGGAGGGGTACGAAGTCGTGACGATCGAGGACGTCATTGCCTCAGCTGACCTGTTCGTGACTGCGACTGGCAATTGCAATGTGATCACCGCGGATCTCATGACCCAAATGAAGGACAAGGCGATCGTCGGCAACATCGGCCACTTCGATAACGAGATTGATATCGCTGGATTGACCGCTCTCAAGGGTGTCACCCGCGTCAATGTGAAGCCACAGGTCGACGAATGGGTCTTTGCGGATGGGCATTCGATCATCGTGCTCGCCGAGGGGCGATTGCTCAACCTCGGTTGCGCAACGGGTCATCCGTCGTTCGTCATGAGCGCCAGTTTCACGAACCAGGTCATCGCGCAGATCGAACTTCATGGCAACGCAGCGAACTATGAGAAAAAGGTCTACACGCTTGCGAAGTCGCTCGACGAAAAGGTCGCGAGACTTCATCTGGGAAAATTGGGTGCGAAGTTGAGCAAACTCACCGCAAAGCAGTCCGAATACCTCGGAATTCCCGTTGACGGTCCGTACAAGCCTGCGCTCTATCGATACTGAATTTGTTGCATAATTTTGCTCCTTTCTCGTAGGCTTGCGCTGATGAGAGTGGCATGCCTTTGCATCGTCGTGTTCTGCCTGGTGAGTGCGTGCTCGACCACGCCCGAGGTGGAAGTCGTCGCGGTTGACCCGCTGACAGAGTCCTCATCGATCACGATCACTCCGGATCAAGTCGATTGCGGTGCGGTCTCTCAGTGCGAGCTGCTCCCTCCGATTAAGGTCGTCATTCGCAACCCCTTGGCGACTCCGGTTCGGATTCGTGGATTTGTCGCAACTTGCGGTTGCACGATTCCAGATCTTCAGCCGAATTTGGAATTACCCCCCGGCGGAGAGGTCACGGTGAAAGTGCGACTTGAGTTGTGGGGGCAGGGAAGAAAACAGCAGTTCATCCGTTTCATCGATGAGAATTCTCGACCACTTGGGCGCCTGCAGGTTCGATACGAGGTGCGATCCTCTGTCCGATCGACTCCAAGCGGGATCTCGCGTGAAGTCAATCCAGACGGGTCCTTTCAGGTGGAGTCCTCGGACGATGTGCCATTCGCGATCACGCACTCTTATCCGCCCGTCGTGGCGAAGCGATCTGACGAGAGAGCAACGGACCACTCCCTCTCGATCGATTGGGCAAAGGTCGATGCGCTCGCGATCGCAGAATCGCCGCTTCCCGAATTCGCATTCGACCAAGCGGGAGCGTGGTCAACGCTCTTGTTGCGCATCGGGACGGACAAGCCGGATTGCTCGGAACTGTTCATTTGGTTGCGCAATACGCCACCTGCGCGAGCCGTGACCCACTAGACTTCGCCCCCACTATGGCGAAGCATATGGCGAAGCATATGGCGAAGCATATGGCGAAGCAATCAACTCGAAGTCCACGAAAACCGGCGTGGAGAAGTGCCAAGAACTCGGATCGGCACGAACTCTACGAGCTCGCCGTTCAGGGCACGGATTCCGACTGCGCAATGATCGACCGTGTCTTCCGAAAGCTACGAAACCGACTCCCGACGTCGCTCCGGGAAGACTTTTGCGGAACAGGACTTCTCGCTCGAGATTGGGTGCAGTGGCGTCCGACGAACACCGCGATCGGAGTCGATCTCGACCCGAAAGTTCTCAGGCGAGGCCGGGAACGAATTGCGTCACTCTCAGAGAATCAGCGCGATCGGATCGAGCTAAAGAAGGGCGACGTCAATTGTGTGCGAACGAGCGGTGTTGATGTTCTCGTCGCGCTCAACTTCAGCTATTTCATTTTCCATTCTCGGGAAAAATTGCGGGAGTATTTCAGCAATGCTGCCACCCATGTGAAGGCTGGGGGGATGATCTTCGTCGACGCGTACGGAGGATCCGGGTCCTGGTCCGTCGGCGAGGAAGAGCGATCCCTCGATGGATTCACCTATGTTTGGGATCAGGCGAAGGTCAATCCGATCACCCATGAAGTCGTGAACCACATTCACTTTCGCTTCCCGGACGGGAGCGAAATGCGACGAGCGTTCACGTATGAATGGCGACTCTGGACGCTTCCTGAGATAAAGGAAGTGCTTGTTGAGGCTGGTTTTCGCAATCCGATCGTCTACTGGGAAGGAACCGATCACAAGAGTGGCGAAGGAAACAGCATTTTCAAGCCGTCGCGTGCAGGTGAAGCGTGCGAAGGATGGATCGTCTACATCGCGGCGCAGCGATGAGCGAATTCGGGGATGGTCGACTCAGTTTTTGGACTGTGCCTCACCCTACTATTGGAATCCGATGAGTCTATTTCCAGAGACCGATCACCTCTTGCCCGAACTCGCAGGTCGACTTGAAGCGGTCGCCGCTTGTTTCGAACGCGAGCTTGTCAGCGATCTTTCTTCGGTCAATCTGCTCGCACGACATGTCGAGAAGTATCGCGGCAAGATGCTCCGACCAACACTGGTGATCGCGTCCGGATTCGCGGTTCGAACAGGGGCGCCACCGAGTCGTGTCATCGACGAAAGTCTCAACACTCTCGGTGCGGTCGTGGAGATGATCCACATGGCGACATTGGTCCACGACGATGTCCTTGATGAGGCCAGCATGAGGCGCGGGGGAGCGACAGTGAACAGTCTTCGCGGAAACGAAACAGCCGTCATGCTTGGCGACTTTCTCATCTCGAGCTCGTTCCGCCTTTGTTCAACGGTCGGCGAGCCGTGGCTCAACACCGAGTTGGGAGCGATGACGTCGCAACTTTGTAGCGGAGAAATCCTTCAATTGTCCCATCGCGGTGATTTCAACCTCGATTCAGAAACCTACTTCGACATCATCCGTCGCAAGACTGGAGTTCTCGCCGGGGCCTGTTGCGGACTTGCAGCAAGGCTGGCTGGGGCGGATCCCATTGCGTGCAAGGCGCTCCGAATCTACGGGGAGGAACTTGGTATGGCGTTTCAAATCCAGGACGACGTACTCGATCTGGTGGGTGACGAAACTGTCGTCGGAAAGACGCTTGGGATCGATTTGCAAAAGGGGAAGTTCACGCTGCCACTGGTGACGCATTTCTCTCGATGCTCCGCAGATTCTCGGGATCAGACCATTCGAGCAGTCGAACGATGCGATGTCGCGGAGGTCCTTCGGTTGGTTGAATCGACCGAGTCGCTCGTCGCAGCAAGGGAGACGGCCGAAGCATTGGTCGAAAGGGCGAAGGATCAGCTGGAGATCCTCGCGGAGTGCCCCGCACGGCAACTGCTTCGCGCGATCGCGGATGCGACTATTGAGCGCGAATATTGAGAAGTCAGAGAGAACCTCACTTCGCCCAGCTACGACTCTTCGACTGCTCGGCGCTCTTCGCGAGTGCCCCATTCGCTGCGACAATTGGATCGAGTACTGCTCGATTGAGGTTGCTTGGGTGTCCCTGCCAGCGGACGATTCCGTCCGCCGAGAGAATCGCGATCGACGGATAGCTCTCGACGCCGAACGCCCCGATCGTGCGCCGAGTCGTATCGAGTCCGAGCGGGTAGTGAAAGTCGCTCGTCTTGAGCTTGTGTTTCTTCATGCCTGAGTCGAATGTCGACTTACTCTCGAAAGAGACGCCGACAACGGCGACCGAATCGCCGTACACCTTTACGAGTTCATTCGTGTGAGGGATGGCCGCTCTGCACGGGGCGCAACCAGTGAAGAAAAAGTCGACGATGATGACCTTCCCTTTGGTGTTGGGAGTGACCGTGATCCACTGATCGACCATCAGCTCTGGGCTCATTCGCCCACGGAAATCTTTGCAACCACTTAGGGGTTCGGTGAAGGTCGGAAAGCTGACGGTGGGTGCCGATGCGCTCGCCACAGACTCCGGGCGAGCAGCGACGCGAATCTCAGCTTTCGGCTCTGCAACGAGCGACTTTGCCGCTGCGGCCGACCCTTTCTCCGTCAATCCAGCGAATCGAATTGCCCCATTCCGGTCGACGATCAGGTTGACGGGCTTCTTGTAGATGCCGAGGGCATCACACCACTTGCCATCCGTGTCGATACAAATTATCGCCTTGGTTGAAGTCTTTTCCAGTCGTTTGGTCGCGAGATCCAGCTTGCTTGGAATCTGCACGCCGATGACGACCACATCGCCATCCGAGTGCGCCGATCCGAGCCCCGTGACGATTCGATCGAGAATCGCTGGGGTCGACGAACCAGCATCAATGCTCTGGATCACGACAACTTTGCCTTTGAAGTCGGGCGCTCCCTGAGTCGAAGTGGATCCGACCCATTTCAGTGTTGGGCTCAATTCCGCCAGGGCGTATCCAAGTCCGGCGTCAATGGCTTCTCGGTCCTCGGGATCGAGGCGCGCGATCCACGCCTTCTGTGGAGCGTCGCACTTGACAGGTTTCGCGACTTTGACCGTGGCACCAGAATCGGGTGGCGAACTAGGTTTGGCTGACGTTGGTTCGTCAAACTGAGGGGCGTTCTCTGGAAGGGTTGGTGGGTTGCCTTCTGGCTCAGCTGCTGGCTCAGCTGCTGGCTTAGCTGCTGGCTTAGCTTGCGTCGGCGCGGTCGGAGGTGTCTCGGGTGGACTCGCGGGCGCCGGCTTTCGTGGCGAGAAACCGCCACCAAATTGCGCGTCCGCGATCGACCAAGTAGATCCCAACGCAAGCAGGAAAACCAACGTGGGAAGGATTCGCATCTTGGCATTCTAGCGAAGGAAAGATCAATTCCCAAAGGGAGCGTTGTCGATCAACCGAATCTCGCCGAGCTTTGCAGCGACGAGTATGCGAGCAGAGTTCGTCGTTGCGTCGATGGCGCAAAGTGTCTTTGAACTGCGAACAACTGCGTACTCGGGGTCCAGCCCGTGTTGTTCGAGCGTGGCGCGCATCATCACCTCCGCGTTCGATAGGTTTTCGCATTCTCTCGCGACTTGCAAGGCACGCCAGAGGCCGAGCGCATCTTGTCTTTGAGTCACGTTGAGGTAGCGGTTGCGACTGCTCATTGCGAGTCCATCGGGTTCCCGCACCGTCTTACAAGGAACGATCTTGAGCGCTTGCCATCGATCCGAATTCAGTTCGACCAGTTGCGTGATGACTCGGAGTTGCTGGAAGTCCTTCTCGCCGAAGTGCGCGAGCGATGGACGGCATAGATCGAAGAGCCTCGCTACAACTTGGCAGACTCCGCCGAAATGGGTCGGTCGGCCCGCATCTTCGAGTTTGGGTTGATTCGCGGTGGGCGGGAGCGCGAGTTCAGTCGCCTGTCGCTTCGCAATCTCGATCCCGTCCGGATAGATGTCGCCTATCGAAGGCACGAAGACCGCATCGGCACCAGCCGTTTCTGCCAGTCCAAGATCCACCTCAAGCGTGCGCGGGTACCGTGAGAAGTCCTCCGAGGGTCCGAATTGGGTTGGATTGACAAAAATCGTCACCAACACGGGATGCTTGGCCAGTTTCGCGGTCCGGATAAGCGATGCGTGCCCTTCATGCAGAGCTCCCATAGTCGCGACCAGGGAACCTCCTTGAAATGGGGCGAGTTCGCGTGATGATTCGATTATTTTCATGTCTCTTGGCTTGATGAGTTTGGTGGACCTACTACAATGCGTAATTGAGAACCAGTCTCAACTTACCCGAAGGAAATCCTTGATTTCATCCAAGAACCCAATCTACCTCGATCACGCCGCGACCACTCGGTGCGATCCCAAGGTCGTGGAAGCGATGCTTCCCTATTTCAGCGAAAGATTCGGAAATGCAGGGTCGCGCAATCACCAGTTTGGGTGGGAAGCCGAAGATGGCATCGAGATCGCTCGCGAGCAAGCCGCCAAGTTGATCGGCGCTCAGTCCAAGGAAGTCATTTTCACTTCTGGATCGACAGAGTCCAACAACCTCGCGATCAAGGGAGCCGCAGAGATCTATGCCCGCGCCGCCTCCGGGCAGTCTGGTCGCGGTCACATCGTGACCGCAGCGCATGAACACAAGGCAGTACTCGATCCAGTTCGTCGATTGATGCGCGAGGGATTTGACGCGACATTCATTCAGCCACCGATGGATGGCGTGATCACGGCAGAGATGGTGAAGGCTGCACTTCGACCCGACACAATCTTGGTCTCGATCATGTGGGTCAATAATGAACTTGGGACGATTAACGAGGTGCCTGCGATTGGCAAACTCTGCCACGAGAAGGAAATCATCTTTCACACAGATGCAACCCAGTGGGTCGGCAAGATGCCGACGAATGTCGAAACGGACAACATTGACTTGCTCTCATGGAGTGGGCACAAGATCTATGGTCCGAAGGGGGTTGGTGCGCTCTATGTTCGCCGTCGCAAGCCACGAGTACGGCTTGAGGCGCTGCAAGATGGTGGAGGGCAGGAGCGCGGGATGCGCTCGGGAACACAGAATGTCAGCGGAATCGTCGGATTCGGCAAGGCGTGCGAGCTCTGTCGCAACGACATGGAAGCCGAGGGGGTTCGACTTCTTGCGATGCGATCTCGACTGGAGTCCGAATTGGTGAAGCGGATCGAAGTGACCGTCGTCAACGGGCACGCCACGAAGCGCGTTCCGAACATCACGAATATCTCTTTCGGATTTGTGGAAGGTGAGAGTCTCATGATGGGCGTTCGCGAGATTGCCTGTTCTTCCGGATCGGCGTGTACGAGCGCGAGTCTCGAACCTTCGTATGTGTTGAAGAGCCTCGGGGTCGGTGACGATCTCGCGCACTCGTCGCTCCGGTTGTCTCTGGGGCGGTGGACGACCGATGCCGAAGTCGACGCGGCGATCGAGATGATCGAGACCGCCGTGAATCACTTAAGGCGCCTGAGTCCGCTTTACGACCTTCACAAAGAGGGAATCGATCTGTCGAAAATCGTCTGGCAAAGTCATTAGGGATACGAGGAGCACACACTATGGCATACAGCACTAAAGTCATCGATCATTATGAAAACCCGCGCAATGTTGGCGCATTTGGCACGTCCAAGGAAGTTGCAGTACGGCGCGACATTGGCATCGGCATTGTCGGAGCACCCGAGTGTGGCGATGTCATGCAACTTCAGATCAAAGTCTCCGAGCAGGGCGTCATTGAGGACGCGAAGTTCAAGTGCTTTGGTTGCGGATCCGCGATCGCCAGTTCGTCCCTCGCGACAGAGTGGATCAAGGGAAAGACCGTCGATGAGGCGCTCACGATTCGTAACACGCAGATCGTCGAAGAGTTGAGTCTTCCACCAGTCAAGATCCACTGCAGTGTGCTTGCAGAAGATTCGATCCGAAGTGCGATCGAAGATTGGAAAAAGAAATCATCTGCGATAGCCACCGCTGCAGTCCCAACCAGTTCTTAAAAATCAGCCACTTATTAAAAATCAGCCACTTATTAAAAATCAGCCACTTATTTTAAATATCAGCCACTTATTTTAAAAATCAGCCACTTATTAAAAATCAGCCACTTATTAAATATCAGCCACTTATTAAAAATCAGCCACTTATTAAATATCAGCCACTTATTAAATATCAGCCAGGAGTCTTTGATGCCTTTGAACGTGACAGAATCAGCCGCCCGTGAGATCGACACAATTATTCAACAGCAGGGGCTCGATGCAGCCAAGATCTGTCTACGCGTCGGCGTGAAGGGTGGGGGATGCTCTGGCTTTTCCTACATCCTCGATCTGACAGAAGTTCAAAAAGAGACGGATGAGTGTTGGTCGTACTCATTTGGTCGCCGGACGGCCAAAGTTGCGGAGAGTGGGGGTGGTATGGCGGTGGCAACCGCGGAAGCCGTGGGCGAACCATTCACAGTGCGTGTGGTCTGCGATCCGAAGTCGTATCTCTACCTCAATGGCACGACCATCGACTTCAAGGACGAGATCATGGGACGCGGATTTGTCTTCAACAACCCCAACGCCACGACCTCGTGCGGTTGCGGTAGTAGCTTCAGCGCGTAAGCACCTCGAGCGCCCGCGCGCTTTCGGTTGCAAGCGGTGCGACAGAGATGCCTTCGCCAACCGCGCGTTTCATCCATAACTCCGGCGTCAAGCGACCGATCGATGTGATGCGGCGGGTTTCTGTCGCGATGTCCTTCGTGCGCATGAATGAACGAATCTGATGGCTCATCACATGCCCGAGCGTGTAATCCGCGAGGTAGAGCGGATGCCCGATCATGTGCTGATACGCCGCGAGCAATCGATACGAATCTGCCCCGAAATCTCGCTGATAGAAGCGCTTCCAGAGCCGATCTGCGATGGCAAGAACTTCTGTGCGTAGCGCCACCGCAGTCGCGGTTGGATTCGCATAGAGCCAGCGCCAAACGTGCAGTTCGAGGAGGCTTGGGCCCGCGATCTGGCACGCCGCAAGCATCGTCTGAACACTATCAATGGCAAAGGCTCGCTCCGCGCCGTCCGTCGCTTCGATTCCAAGCACGCGCTTGCCGAGCGACTGGTACAGGAAGGCGAATGCTTCGGTGCAGGCGGTGTTGGGAACGTTGCGCAGTGCAGGTCGTGGCGCGAAATAAGTCGAGCAGAGTTGTTCGAGATTGTGACCGAGTTCGTGCATCGCGGTATCAAACCCATCCCAGCCGAGTTGATCTTTCAGCCGACTCGTTCGTAGCCATGCGCCGTACTCCGTAAGGAGCGGTCGCATCGCGTGACCGGACCCTCGGGCGATCTCCACCTTGATGCGCGATCCAAGGAAATCCGAATCTTCCGCCGAATACCCAAGTCCACGGAGGACCTGCGGGAGTGCCGCTTGAAATGCTTTCTCGTCTGGGAATTTCGTCGCAACCGCCGTATCAAGTTCGCTCGCCGGTCGCGCTTCTGCAATATCGTCGAAGTAGATGTCGAAGGGCTCAAGATCGCGACCGAGACGCTTGCGCAAGTACACCGCGAGGTCCTTGCGCATCGGATGATCGAGCAAGTCGGTCAGCAGTCGCTCGACATCCCGCTCGGACATCTCACGGGCGAGTTCGAATTTGCGCGCGATGGCTGTTGGATGCTCGGGGTAGTGTGCATCGAATTCACGTGCAAGATTGAATTGCTCTATCCACCGCTCGTAACGCGCCAACCCCATTGTCTCGTCGGGTTGGATCGCGATCCCGCCGATGGTGTTGTGCTGGGGATCCCAGTTTTCACTCGCCGATCGATTCATGATTGCATTCGGCACACCGCCATCGATCGCTCGTGCCATGACGGACGCCAGCGCTCGTTGCCGCGGGAGTCCCGCAGGATCGTTGTATTGCGCCTTGATTTCTTCCCGCACCAGCCAATGCGTCAGCAGGGCGCGATCGGTGGAGAACCATCGTTTCCCAGTCGAATCGACGAGAGTTCCAACGGGAATATGAAAATGCGAGACCCACTGTTGGCACTCGTGTCCGACCTTGCGAGCCTTCTCGGCAAGCTCTTTCGGAATGCGTGCGCCAAACGCTTGCGCCACCCGGACCTCTGCCCATCGGTCGACATCCCATCCGGCGCCTTCCTTCAGCATCGAGTCGAGTGTGGCTCTCTCGAAGTTGAGGAGCGCGACGAATGCCAACTTCTGTCGGTAGAACTGCTCCGACAAGTCAGGTGCGGGATCAAATGTCGCCAGCATGTCATCTATACCCGGGAAATCGTCACCCGCTAGATCACTATGTCTGCGCAGTGTCCGGTGCATTTCATACAAGTGCCCATTGATCTGCTCGAGGGCTCCTTCGATGCGTGCGAGGAGTCGAACGAGATCTGGACCAGTCGCGACAAAGCGCTCTTGGCAGAACTTCTCGAACTCCTCGTGCGTCCCATCAACTAATTTCCAACGCGCCGCAACTTGGGCGACGCCACGCTCGATGCGAGTGCGTTCGCCGGGACCAAACTTTTCAAACAAAGTCGTGACTGCGGAAGTGGAGTGGGTCACCATGGGAGGGGCATTGTGGCGTGAATGCCACGACTCGGCAAACGATCATCGCGGACTATTCTCCAGAGATGACACCTCCGTGCAGTCGCTTCATCCGACGTTGCTTGACAGCAATCATCGGCAGTGCCATGTTTCTTGGGCTCGGCTGTCAGATTCCCGCTGCTGGAAAGTTTGAACAATTGCGAAAGGGGATGAGCGAGAGCGAGGTCGTCGCATTGCTCGGGCAACCATCGTCGAAAACTCCCCCGCAGATGAACAAGAACGGTCAGGTTGATGTCCCAGCGTTCTGGCAGTACGGAGACAACCTCTCCACATTTGCGACCGGCGCGATGTTCAAAGATCAACCGCCATCGGATCGGGTTTGGGTTGTATTTTTCGATGCAGACGGACGGACAACGAGTTGGCAGAAGCCGGCGTGGGATGAGTAGGCAGACTCCGAAGATCTTCGCACGCTGACGGTGTGGGACGTTGAAAAGTTGTAGAAACTTGTGTTTCGCTGCGGCCCAATCGAGTTACACCGCCGCAGCCATCTTCGCCGCCTTCTTGCGGGCGTCTTCAAGATTGCCGACATACATGAACGCGCTCTCGGGAAGGTCGTCACCTTCGCCGTTGCAGAGTCGTTCGAAGCTATCGATGGTGTCTTCGAGCGAGCAAGTCACGCCTGGAAGTCCAGTGAAAACCTCGCCGACATAGAACGGCTGTGAGAGAAAGCGCTCAATCTTTCGCGCGCGAGAGACTGCCAACTTGTCCTCTTCAGAGAGTTCGTCGACGCCGAGAATGGCGATGATGTCTTGAAGATCCTTATATCGCTGCAGAATTCCCTGCACCCGGCGAGCGACCTTGTACTGGCGTTCTCCTACGACTTGGGGATCGAGAATTCGACTCGTTGACGCGAGTGGATCGACGGCGGGATAGATACCCTTTTCCGCGATCTTTCGTTCAAGCACGATGAACGCGTCGAGATGGCTGAAGGTGGTCGCAGGCGCGGGGTCAGTCAAATCGTCGGCGGGAACGTAGATCGCCTGCACGCTCGTGATTGCGCCCTTGTTGGTTGAAGTGATGCGCTCCTGAAGTTGTCCCATCTCGCTTGAAAGCGTTGGCTGGTATCCCACGGCGCTGGGCATTCGACCCAGGAGCGCGGAAACTTCGGAACCTGCCTGTGTGAATCGGAAGACATTGTCGACGAAGAAGAGCGTCTCTTTTCCGCTCTCGTCACGGAAATTTTCTGCCATTGTCAGAGCGCTCAAGGCGACGCGAAGGCGCGCGCCAGGCGGCTCGTTCATCTGACCGAAGACCATCGCGACCTTGTCGAGCACATGGCATTTCTTGCCAGTTGAATCGGTGTATTCGGCCTCTTGCATTTCAAGCCACAAGTCGTTGCCTTCACGGGTGCGCTCGCCGACGCCCGCGAAGACCGAGTATCCACCAAAGTTTCGCGCCACTCGCGCGATCATCTCTTGGATGACAACGGTCTTCCCAACGCCTGCGCCGCCGAAAAGTCCAATCTTTCCACCTCGGACGAACGGGCAGAGAAGATCGATGACCTTGATGCCCGTCGGAAGCACTTCAGTCTTTGGATTCAGGTCGACAAACTTTGGTGGTTCACGGTGAATCGGCGCAAAACTCGTCGCGCCACATGGACCTCGTTCATCCACAACCTGCCCAAGCAAATTGAACACCCGCCCGAGCACGGCCTCACCAACGGGAACCTTGACTGGCGAACCGGTGTCGACGCATGCATCGCCGCGCCGCACACCATCCGTCGAAGCGAGTGCAACACACCGGACCACTCCACCGCCGAGATGCTTCGCAACTTCACCCATCAGGGTCGTCTTGACGCCTCGGAAATCGAAGTCAACTTTGACCGCGTTGTAGATCTCGGGGAGGGCATCCTCGGAGTATTGGACGTCGAAGGTTGATCCGATGACTTGCGTGATTGTGCCTGTTGTTGACATATTTTTCTCGTTGTGGGCGACCTTGAGGGGGGCACAGAATAGCGGGGGATCGCTCCCTCGTCCACGCCTCAGGCGAGGCGAAGTCCGCCGAATTGACGGTTCGATTTCGCGGGGTCTTCGAGCGTGGTGACCAGGATTTCCGCTCCGCTAGGTCCAGTCCGACCCTCCAGACCGCTGTGATGAGCAGGCAAGACAAGTGTCGCGCCACGCAGGAGTCGCGTCGCGCTTGGACCCATTTCGAATTCGCCTTCAAGAATCGTCCAGATGACAGGAACCCCGATCCCCGAGTGTTGGAGGGAGGTGCCTGGATGAATGATCCAGCGCTCCACATCAAACCACTCCGATCGGACGAGCCCCTCGATAGCTATCGCATCTGTCCGCACGACATTGGGAGTGTGTGGTCGATCAAGCGTTGCAAGGTTCTGTTCGTCCCCAAGAAGCATGCACTCCATTGCAGATTCGATGTCGAGTGAACGTGCTGGATCACTGCGTCCCCAATCCCAGACGCGAAAGGTCGTGTCGCTCGGAGTCTGAACTTCAGCGACGAGCAATCCCTCGCCAAGGGCGTGACAAATCCCAGCAGGAAGCCAGAAGCAATCACCCGCATGGGCGGGTTCGGTCACCATGACCGATAGGAGCGTGTTCTGCTCTATGTGTCGCTTGCACTCTTCTCGAGTGACTGTGGGGTGGATACCCCGATAGATGACGGCACCAGGATCTGCCTCCAAGACCAGCCACATTTCGTTCTTCACCAGTGCAGAGGGGTTTCGCATTGCAAATGTCGGGTCGGGATGCACCTGAAGCGAGAGGTTCTGACCCGCGTCGAGCAACTTGAGAAGCAGCGGAAAGAGCGGGGAGCCCTCGGTTCCTGCAGGTGTGGCGCGACCCATCAGCGCACGCCGAGTCGGTGGATTCGCCATGAGATCATGCAGAGAGTCGACCCCTACCTCCCTCGTGATGACCGGCGATCGGCCATCCAGCACTGTCGCTGGCAGATCGGATAGCAGCCACGCCTCCCCGACTCGACCCGCCGTGCGCTTCATGGCGAAGTGATCGCTGGTGATCGTGACTCGAGAAACCCATGGTCCAAGTTTCTTCCCACCCCAAACGCGATTTCGGAAGGTCGGTTGGACGAGGAAGGGATGGAGCTGGAACATGCTCGAAACTCGCTAAATCGACATTCCGGTGATCGTCGCCTCAAAGACGAGCTTGTCGTTGACGAGTCCTTGCGATCGGCAGATGAATCTGCGCCGGTTGAACTCGATCTCGCTCGCCAGAATGAAAAACTGATCTCCCGGCACGACCTGTCCTCGGAAGGCGACGTCATCACATCGGGTGAATCCCGTAAATCCAGTCGTTCGACCGAGGCGGGTATGTGCGATACTGCAGAGTTGTGCACCTGCCTCGATCATCAAGACTCCCGGGAAGATCGGACGCCCTGGAATGTGGCCATCGACCCAGAATTCATCGTGGCGAATCTGGCGAACTCCAAAGATGGAAGTTCCCGATTCGGAAATCCACAAGACCCGATCCACCATTCTCATATGGCCACTTTGGGGGAGAAAACGATCAATCTCCTCCTTGCCAAGAATCGTTTGGGATCGGTCGATTTGGTCGATTGGAAAAAGTAGGGAGGCAGCCATAGGTGTCGTTTTCTGAGCAGGAGTGGCACGAAGATAGCAATTCGGTACACTTTCGGGCTAATAGGAGGACTCACCCATGATCATGCAAAGTTATGAGAAGCTTCTCGCGGTCATTAATAGTGCTCGTGAGGATGTGGAAAAGGCGGCTGGGGGCAATCGCGCAGCGGGAACCCGAGCTCGTAAGCAGATGCAGGAGGTTCGTTCAGCAGCGCAAGAGGTTCGAAACTCGATCCTTACTGCTCGGACTGAACCGCCGAAGGCTTGATTTAGCGGTTTTCGGGAGCGCTTCGCCAATTGGATTGAGTTCTCGTTCTGCGAGTTTTCGTGGGATGCTGATGACTGCATCGCATTCTTGTGCCTTTATGCCAGTGCACCAGAACTATCGCTACCGCGCTTGGAGCGCGATTTTTGCGAACGGCAGTACCTCGCGAAATCCAGGATGGTCGCAGGACCCCATCAACTCGTAGAGCGCAGAGAGAACTCCAGACGGGACACTTCCCGCTCGTTCCATTCGCCGAAAGGCTGGATCGATCTGATCGGGCTGACCAGAAGAAATCGCATCTGTCAGGTGAAATGTCTGAATTCCTTGCGCGCAACCATCCAAGACGGTCTGCAGGACGCAGACATGGGCTTCAATTCCGCAGATCAACAAGTGAGGGCGTCCGAGGGACCGCAGTAGATCTAGCACATTCGGTGTCAGTGCCGAAAACGACTGTTTTTCGAAGACTGGAGTATTTGGTGGAAATGTTTCTGCGATTTGCGGAACTGTTCGCCCGAGTCCTTTGACATACTGCTCGGTCACGATGATCGGCATCTTCAGAATTGTTGCGGCACCGACAAGCGCCTTGCACCGTGCGACCAACAGTTCATGCTGGTGGATCGTATGGATGAGCCGTTCTTGAACATCGATGACGAGGAGAGCGGTGGTGTCGAGCTGGAGGCGAGGAATTGCCATGACTATCTCCCTATTCAAACCCGAAGTTCTGGCTCTTCGTGCAACGAACTTGCATATCGGGCGCGAATCGGTTCGATCGATTCCTTTAAGTATCGATCTGTCTGATCGATCGAACGACCGACAAATCGCGACGGGTTCATCAGCTCCGCGAAACTGACGTTCTTGAAGAATGGGTCACCCTTGAGCCTCTCGATCAGGTCGTTGGGTGGTCCATCGGTCGCTGCGCCGGTCTTGATGCGCTGTGCGGCTGCTTGCGAGTGCTTGCGGAGAGATTCATGGGCAACTTGGCGATCCGTTCCGCCCGCCACGACAGCGAGGAGGATCTCTTCGGTCGCCATGAAGGGCATTTCTGCATCGAGTCGTGCGGCGCACTGTCCTGGATAGACGACAAGCCCTCCAGCAACATTGGTCATGACTTCGATCGATCCATCGAGAGCGAGGAAGGACTCTGGAATCGAAAGTCGTCGATTCGAAGAATCATCCAGCGTTCGCTCAAGCCATTGCGTGCTCGCAGTGTCGTAGGCGTTCTGAGTGAGCGAAATGACGAAGCGAGCAAGCCCAGTCGCTCGCTCGCAACGCATCGGATTGCGCTTGTAGGGCATCGCACTCGATCCGATCTGCTCGCTCTCGAATGGCTCATCGAGTTCGCGCAAATTGCATAGAAGGCGGATGTCATTTGCGAACTTGTGGATCGCACACGCGCTGACTGCAAGAGATGAGAGCATCTGGGCATCCCACAGTCGGGGATAGGTCTGGCTCGTGAGTGACCAAAGCGACTTGGAATCGCCCCAAAACAACTCTGCAAATCGGCGTTCGAGTTTGTCGACGCGCTCTGGGTCTCCTCCGCACAGGCTCAGGAAAGACGCCTGCGTTCCAGTGGCACCGCGCAGTCCCCGTAGGCGAAGCGCGCCAAGTCGCATTTCGACCTCCGCAAGTGCGATGGCGAATTCTTGCGCCCACAGCGCCGCGCGCCGACCCATTGTCAGGGGTTGGGCAGGCTGGTAATGGGTAAATCCGACAACAGGAAGGTCACGCCACTTGTGCGCGAATGTGCCGAGCCGGTCGATCAGTCGGGCGAGGCGAGTGGCGATCAGCGAGAGCGCCTCTCTGTGCAGGATCGCGTCGGCGTTGCAGACCACATCCTGACTCGTTGCACCGAGGTGGAGAATCGCGCGCGCCGCGACCGCTTGGTCTCCGAGCGCGTGGACATGTGCCATGACATCGTGGCGAAGTCGACTTTCGTGCTTGGCGGCTGCGTCGAGATCGACCGAGTCGAGGACACGCCGAATTGCCTCGACTTGCTCGGCGGTTGGGCCGAGTGAAAACTCCATCTGTGCCTGAGCCAGAGCAAGCCAGACCCGTCGCCATGTCGAAAAGCGATGATGTTCGCTCCAGATAAATCGCATCGCCTTCGATGCATTTCGAGTTTCGAGCGGTGATCGGTAGCCGTGAGTCGCTGCGTCGGAGCTCATCATCGCAGAGTAGCGGAGGATGCTCCCGACGGTTTCGAACCGCCAACACGTGGTTCATTTCCCGCCCGAATTCGGGATATGTTCGCTCGGTGCTTCCAGACCACAAGGATCGCCAACGCGGTGACACAGATGAGTAATGGCAGGTATGCCTGCGCGCGAAACTCTGGTTGCCCCCAGGGAAGCGTCACGCGCGCCACAAGGAGTACTGGCAACGAGAGTGCGGCGCAGATCGATGCGAGTGAGACGAATCTGCTCGCCTTGAGAACGATGATCCAAACCACGAGCGCACCGAGCGCCGGATACGTCATCAATGGCCACATCGCCACAAGCGCGCCGAAACTTGTCGCGACTCCTTTGCCACCTCGAAATCCGACCCAGGGTGAATACACATGCCCGAGAATCGCGCAAACCCCAACGAGTGGCATCAGGATTGACACGAACTCGATCTCATTCGGGTGTTCTCCGACGAGAAAAATCCAGACCCCCAAGACTGGCAGGCCTCCCTTGAGCGCGTCGAGAACGAAACAGAGTGCCCCGTATCGCCGCCCGAGTACTCGGCCGACATTCGTCGCGCCGATGTTCTTCGATCCATGTTCGCGAATATCGATTCCCTTGGTTCGGGCGAGGATGAGTCCGAAGGGGATACTCCCTGCAACGAATCCCATCGCCATCATGACGATCCAAAGTGGGGCGCTCACGGGGAGATCCTAGTTCCATCAAACTCGATAAATGATGGGTCGATGGAGCGCGCGGCGTGCACAACATCGCCGACGCAAATGCGATCGATCGCGCAGACTCTCGCGTGATCGTCGGCGATTCGATCTTCAGTCAGAAACGGTTCGGCGACGACTCTTCGCTCGCGTGGATAATTGAGCGGTGTCCATCGACAATCGGTCGGTCCAAAGAGGGCGATTGTCGGTGTCTCGAGTGCCGCAGCGATGTGTCGCGGCCCCGTGTCATTGGTGACGAGCAGTGCCGTCCGCTCCATCACCCCCTTCAGAGATCCAAGAGTCACACCGCGGCCACAGAGATCGATCGCATCGCAGTTTTTCGCGATTTCTGCGCACAATTCACGCTCTGACGGTCCGCCAGTGATGGCGATGGGTCGCGGAGGTTCGTTTCGCGGGCGCGCATTCGAGAGGAGACGCGCGGCGTGAGAAAAGTGCGCAGCAGACCACCGTTTGTCCTCTCTATTGGCACCCGGATTGAGAAGAACCAGATCGCGACGATCGACGCCACCAGGTCTCGGCGAGTCACGAAGGAGTGCTTGCGCAAGCGCGCGTTCTGCATCGGTGACACGAAGTTCGACGCGGTGGTTTGCGAGGGGTTCGCCCGTCCACCATTGGGCCAGTGCCGCGTAACTCGTTGTCGCGCTTTGAATGGACTTGACGCAGTCGATCGCACGAGAGGGTCGGTCGCACATGAAAGGGTGCGTCAGCATCCAACTGCGCCCATCTCGGGCGACGCCACCACGGTGACGGATACCAGACCATCGTGCGAAGAGCGCGCTTCGAAAGGAATTCGGCAGCAGGAGTACCGCGTCGAATCTTCTCTTGCGCATGCGAGCGATTTCGCTCATCGCAGTGATGCCCCGCATCGCCCCGCCTTCGAACGACTCGATCCACGGGAGTCCATCCATGAGGGGAGCGAGGCTGGGTCTTCCGAATGCGACGATGCGACAATTGGGGCGACAAGTCGCGATGTGGCGCAGGAGCGGTGTTGCCATGCACACATCGCCGACCCATGACGGAAGGACGATCAGGATGCGTTGTGCGTCCAGCGGAAGCGGAGCTGCGTCGGGAAGCGGAGGCGCGTCGCTCGGTCGCACGCTTGTCATCCGTTCATCCAAAGTGGCCCTATGCCTCGCGAACGAGCCCAGTCGTTCGTGGTTCTGCGCAACTCCGCCGCGAACCCAACCGCGACGATCTCGCATCCAACGACTTCGAGTTCGATCCCGGTGGCATCGACGGCGATCCGCGCGACGCGGACCCCTTCGCGTTCCGCGAGCGCGTGAGCCACGGTTGCGATTGTCTCTCTGGTTTGCTCATCCGCGAGTTGCCCCGGCGCTGCGACAATCCGTGCGGCACTCGTGGATGTCCAAACTGGCGCTCCATCGAGCCCATCGATTCGCAAGATTCGGTGACTCGCATGGAGCAAATCGGTCTCGATGAAGTCGGCACCGCTCTCAGCACGCACCAAACCATCTCCTGGACTTCCGGAAGGATCTGCTTGAATTCGAATCGTCCTGCATCCCGCTGCTCGTCCCGCTTCAATGTCGCGTTCCTGATCCCCGATCATCCAGCTATTCTTGAGTTCGATTTCGAATTCACTCGCGGCGTCGATCAACATTCCTGGAGCGGGCTTGCGCCAGGGGTGCTCGATTCGAAATTCGGCGACGGTGCCGTCTGGGTGAAACGGACAGAAGATCCACTTTGTGACGAGTGGTTCGCGCGAAGTCCATTCCGATTCGCGCTCGAGCAATTCAGCGGTTCGAGCGTGAACGGCGTCGACATCACGCACGCCGTATCGACCTCGCGCAACTCCACCTTGATTTGTCACGACGACGATTGTGTATCCAGACTCGCGCAGTGCGCGGATTCCCCAAGATGCGCCGGGAAGGAGTCGGACGAGATTGGGGTCGCCCAAGTCACCGTCATTCGCCAAAATCGTGTTGTCTCGATCGAGAAAAACGCCACGCTTCACAGCCGAAGGCTAGCGCAGGATGGACCGCATGTCCTCAATCGATCGTCGAAGATCCCACACAGCCGTGCGTGTGTCCGACGCCGTCGCCGAATGACGTCCCAAGCGCACGAGCCGCGGTGATCAGGGCATGGTTTGTCGGAACAAGTCGCTGCCGTCCGGCAGAGATGAGGAGGTCGACATCGCTGAAGACGTTGTTTTCGCGAACGACAAGTCGGCCCGATGCGCCCTCCATCAAGATCGAAATCGCGTGATATCCGAAGTTCGTCGCGAGGATTCTGTCCGCCGCAATCGGCATTCCTCCGCGCAAGATGTGGCCGAGCGAGGTGGTGCGCACCTCCGCATTTGTCCGAGCGGCGATCACGTCCGCAACGCGCTGCCCGATCCCACCGAGGCGAATCGGATCGGGACTCGTCGGGTCGATTCGAGCGACGCTCGGATTCCCACCGACCGCCTTCGCGCCCTCCGCCACGACCACGATTGCGAAACCAGGTCCGCTGTTCATCCTCTGAGTGATGTACTGCGCAATCGCATCTTCCTTGTACGGAATCTCGGGGATCAGGATCATGTCGGACCCACTCGCGACGCCTGATGTCAACGCAATCCACCCAGCGTTTCGTCCCATGACTTCGCACACCATGACACGGTGATGACTATCCGCGGTCGAATGGAGTCGATCCAACGCTTCAGTTGCCGTCGCGACTGCTGTCAAGAATCCGAAAGTGATCTCCGTCCCGAACAAGTCGTTGTCAATTGTCTTGGGAATGCCAATGACATTGATGCCAGCTTCGATGAGTGGGGCTGCGCAAAGCATCGTCCCGTCGCCTCCGATCACGATGACAGCATCCAATCTGTTGCTCCGAATCGTCTCAAGGCAAGTCGAGGTGACATCGGAAAAGATCGGACTTCCATCCGCCGCCATCGAAGTGCAATACCGTCGCGGATTGCATCGATTGTTGCTTCCGAGAATCGTTCCTCCACGTGTCAGAATCCCCGAAACATCGCGGAATGAGAGCGACCGAACTCGATTCTCAATCAACCCCTGGAAGCCATCTTCAATTCCCAAGACTTCGATGCCGAATTGCAACATCGCTGTTTTGGCGACTGCTCGAATGACTGCGTTCAACCCTGGACAGTCGCCACCACCAGTGAGAATGCCGATGCGACGAATGGAATCTGGACTCATGGAAGTGCGTGACTGTAGCCCATCCCAGAATGCCATGCTCTTTCGCTATTCTGCAGCGATGCACATTTACAGTCGGATCGCCGAAATGAAAGAATCCGCCACGCTCGCTGTCGGTGCGCGAGTCGCCGCATTGAAAGCGCAGGGGGTCGATGTGGTTGGATTCGCGATGGGAGAACCCGATTTCGATACGCCTGAAAACATTAAGCGTGCCGCGATCAAGGCGCTCGAATCTGGAATGACCAGGTACGCACCAACCGCAGGGGACAAGCCAACGCGCGAGGCGATCGCCAAGAAATTGCGCGATGAGAACGGCATCCAGTGCCGATTCGAAGATGTGACGATCACCGTTGGCGCAAAGCATTCGGTGTATATGGCACTCCAGGCGATGATCGAACCGGGGCGCGGCGACGAGGTCATTCTGCCGACTCCGGCGTGGGTGAGCTATCGTCCGTTGATCGAACTCGCCGGAGGAGTGTGCGTTGAAGTCCCGGGATCCATCGCGAACGGATTTCGGGCGACGCCCGATCAAGTGGCACACGCCATCACGCCAAAAACAATTGCAATTCTCTTGAATTCACCAAGCAATCCTTGCGGCATTGTTTACCCGCCGACCGAACTTCGTGCGATCGTCGACGTGATCGCGCCACGCCCAAAGATCGCGATCATCTCGGACGAAATTTACGAGAAGTTGATCTATCCAGAGATCGCTCCGGGCCTTGCCCACTGGTCGCCCGGGAGCGACGCGCGTGTTGCAGATCGCACAGTGACGATCAACGGGATGAGCAAGGCATTTGCCATGACGGGATGGAGGATTGGGTACATGTGCTGTCCGAGCGCGAATGGACATTTCATGCGCGAGATCGTCAAGTTGCAGGGACAGATGACCAATTCGATCGCGAGCTTCTTTCTGCCTGCGATCATTGAGGCGCTTTCTCCCGCGACCAACCCTGAAGTCGAACGAATGCGCCTCGCGTTCGCAACGCGAGCGAAACTCACTCACCGTTTGCTCTGCGCGATTCCTGGATTTCGCGATGTTCAATCCACAGGAGCGTTTTACTCTTTTCCAAACATCGGCGATTTGATCGGGCGTACGTCGCCGGCTGGGCGAATCCTCGATTCGGCGCAGGCGTTTTCCGAAGCGTTGCTTTCAGAAGCTCATGTGGCTGTCGTTCCCGGCGAAGACTTTGGAGAGTGTGCGCGCAATCATGTGCGATTCTCGTTTGCCTGTTCCGAAGCGCAGATCGAGAAGGGGATTGCTCGGGTCGACGCGTTCGTGCGATCACTCAATCCAGTCGCAGCATCGTGTCAGGCCTCATAACCCCACCCCGATCAAGAGTTCCAGCGCTTGGTTTCAGCGCTTACGTCGCGCCGATTGTGACTGGACGTGGCTGGTGCCTCGGCTCGTAGTTGGGGTTGAGAGCAATGTTGAGCGCACGTCGTTGACCCGACGGATCTCTCGGAATGTTTTCTTGATCGATCATTCGCTGAATCGCCATGATCCCCTCGATCAGCATCTCTGGTCGGGGAGGGCAACCCGGGACATAGACATCAACCGGAATGAACTGATCGACGCCTTGTACGACTGCGTAGGTGTCGAAAACGCCACCAGTTGACGCACACGCCCCCATTGAGATGACCCACTTTGGCTCAGCCATCTGAGCATAAATTCGTTGAAGCACGGGGAGAGTCTTGACGCTCACGCGACCTGCGACGATGAGCAGGTCGGATTGTCTTGGTGAGAAGCGCATGACCTCGGCACCGAAACGCGCGAGGTCGAATCGCGAGCACGCAGTCGCCATTAACTCGATACCACAGCACGCGGTTGCAAATGGCATGGGCCAAACGCTTGACCGTCGAGCCCAATTGATGACTCGATTGAGGTTCGTGGTCAAAACGCTGTCGGTCGGTAATGCAGACTCAAGACCCATGGTTCAACGAGTCTACAACGGGCGGACGAATGGCGGAATTCAATCATTCAAAAAACCCGAGCACGGTGGCGCGCGCGTCCTCGTCACGAAATCTCTACTGCGCGAGAAACTGCTTCTTCTTGCGATAGTAAGTCGCGGGGTCCTGACCCTTTGGGACCGGTCCCCACATCAACTCGTCGAGTGGGCTGGGTTGTTCGTCGAAATCCTGTTTGGAAACCTCTCTTGTCTGGCTACCCGATTTGACACGTACGACCTTCTCGTAACAGCCGGTGAGGACAGTGACACAACAACTCACGGCGAGTGCCTTCAGCCATCGAGAGCGATGGCGATGCGCACTCATAACAGGTACCGCTCAAGTTCGGCAGCTGATGATGCGATCGTGAAAAGCCGATCGACTCTCATCATGCCAAAGAGATCGGCAAGTTGCACATTCATCCCAGTCAGGATTGGTCTCATCCCCGAATCGACAGCCCGATTTCGAATGTCCACGCAAAGACCCAATCCCATGCTCGAAAGCGAAACCGTTCTCGACAAGTCGATGACCAAGGACTTTCCCTTGACGGCATGTTCGAGCGCGCGGGTCACTTCGGTCGCCATGATCGTCGCCTCTCGTGGACCGATCGCGACCGCGTCGAGCCGAATGATCATGTGATGATTCTTCGTGCTCACAGAGAGCAATGTCGGTGCCGAGGATCCAGAGGTGCCAGGGTTCATGATCGGGTTCCATTCAATTCTGCTTTGAAATCGTCCTTCGTGCAAGTACCTCTCCCCTGAAATGTCCGGTTTCCAACCGAATTCAACTGGGTCTCTCTCAGTGCTTTGATGGAATCGCCCGTTCCGACCCCACGCTCGATCCCTCGGTCGATTGAAGAGACCCGAAAGCCGATTTTCAGAACTTCTGCAACTGAAATCGAATCGACGGGGCGAGCGGGGATGATCCTTCCGGTCTCGTGGATACGGATGACGATTCCCGACTCGGCGAACAGGTCGGTGAGTCTGGTTGCTGTCGAGAGATCGATTTTCAGTTCGTCGCTGAGCGCGGGGACTTCTGCCGGAGTGCCTTGGACATAGTGATCGCAGATCCAGTCCATTGCTGCGACCGCGATCGCAGGTTCGAATGTGCTCGACGGATGACTCAGGAGGCACCGAATCCTTCCGTGGCTCATCAGTGCGTGAAGGAGCGAACTGACCTGGAGCCCGAAGAGAACGATCAACCACATCGCATAGACCCAGAACATGAACACGGGCACGAGCCCAAGCGAGCCGTAAAGGCGATTGACCGAAAATGCCATGTCGAGATAGATCCCGAGGAATCGTCGTCCGATTTCGAGACCGATCGCGCCGACGAGCGCTCCCACGACGAGTGTCTTCCACCTCATCCGTACGGTCGGAATGACCGCGTAGATGAAGTACAGCAATGCGAAGAGCAAGCAAAAACCCAGTGCAGGTCGTACATAGAGGTACGAAGTCGGCAGGGCGGTGTCCCCATCGAATATTCCGCGCAACTTGTTGTCGAGCAACGGGAGGGTTGCCAAGAGCAGTGGCCCAAGTGTCAATGTCGACCAGTAGACGAGGATCCGCCTGTGCCAAGGGCGTGCATTCGGTGCACGGCAGACGAGATTGAATGTGTTCTCAATCGAGACGATGAGCCAGATCGCCGAGAAGATCACGACTGCCACGCCGATCATGCCCAACGTCGACAAGTTGATTGTGCCCGAGAATCGGACAAGTTCTTCGACCCAACCGCTCAGTGCTTGTCGTTCTGTTGCATCGCTCCCTCGAGAGATGACGTCGACTCCAATCTCGTTGAGCCCAGCCATTCCAGCGATCGACTCAACATATTTTGGGAATTTTTCGCCTGCGATCGAACGGGTGATGAGCGTCGCGACAAAGAGCACCGGAACCAGCCCGAAGAGTGTTCGGAACGAGAGCGCCGCCGCCATGTCAGGTGCTCGGACCTCCGCGAGGTGCGAGAGACAATACCGAGCGATCGCGAGACCCCGACTGGATCTTTTCAGGACATCCACTCTCGCAGTCTATCGAACTGGGAAGAGTGACTGTCTCGATCGTAAGTCGATCATCAAGCCAAAGAGCGGCGCCGAAGCTGGCGCACCCGTCGTCTCGGCTGGTCCTGTCACGGTCACTCCGCCAATCGTGCGCATCGAGGAAAAAAAGTCCTCACCAATCCCATCGTCGATCAGCACGCTGAAGGAGCGGGCTTTCGTGTCGGCGAAGTGATATGCATTGTCACCCGACTCGCCCTGCACAAACGGACCAAGTCCGAGGTAGTGATCCGAACCGTCGAGGTCGCAGAGCATCGCGAGCGATTGTTCTGCAGCCGATCCCTGCGAAAGCGCACCTCCACGGTAGGTGTCGTTGCCGTGTGCGTCGAGGAGGAGCGAGACCGAAGTGTCCCACGCGGCGCCTTGCCCTGCACTGATCAGCGACCAGTAGGTGTCGTTCCCGTCGAGGTCTATGAGGGCTCCCGCAGCTTGGTGAGCCGTAAATCCTTGTGCATAGTGGCTTCCTCGAAAGAGATCATTGCCAGATGTATCGACCAGCATCCCGAAGCCAAAATAGTAGCCACCCCCTTGGCCAAACTCGCCACATTCGTATCGGTCGTCGCCTGAAAAATCCGCCAACAATCCGACTCCTCCCGCGATGAGTCGACGTGCGCCGAATCCGATTCCTTGACTCATCGCGAAGGCGACTGCGGGAACACCGTCGACGCCCGGCAGCGCGCCGTCGGATCGGTAGAGATCGTTTCCTTTCGTGTCGATGATCGCTCCGATACCGAGTGGGCCACCGATGCCCTGTGAGTATGCAGCGCTCTGGTATTCATCACTTCCCGATTCATCAAAAACGAATCCGGCGCCGAGGATTCCAGCACCCAAGCTCCACGTCCCCGTCCGATAGCGGTCGTTGCCGGCTCTGTCGATGAGGATTCCGACGCCGAACATCCCTGCACCGCACGAGAAACTCTTGCCTGAGTAGTCATCGTCTCCTGCAGCATCGTCGATCAAGCAGATTCCAAAGAGTGCCGCCGCAGGACCCTGAAGCTCGCCACCGATGTATTGATCGTTTCCTGCAAGGTCGACGATTGCTTGGTTCCCGGTGCGGACTCCGGACCATGTATACGAATCGTCGCCACCAGGATCGAAAACGGCGGCAATTCGTCGCATGTCGTACGAATTTGCCCCGAGCGAACCGACGACGACCCATCCCACTCCAGTCACATTCTCGGCGGCGAGTGTCGGACCGTTCACCGCGTCTGCGATTTCTGTGGGGGGTGGTTCTGGCGGAGCCGACTTCCAATCCGCGGTGATGCCGAAATCAGCGTCGATATGTGCGAGTGACATCGCAATGGCCCGCATCATCCCCGAGTCGCTCATGTCCATTGAACGGCGCGCCCGAGTCGCGAATCCCGAGAAGTTTTCCGCGATCTGAGCGTCTGGACTGACATGGGTGATGAGCATCGCGAGGAAGTCGAAGCACTCGTCTGATGAGGGTCGATCCGCAATCGATCCTGCAAATTTCAACCTCGGTTCGTTCAGAAGAAAATCCATTGCAAAGATTGCTCCTTGCGCATTCGTAATGGGTAGCCGCCCTTGAAACTTCGCAAGGTCTTCGGTGCCCGCCCCGAAACTCGTGCAGACGAATTCCGCGGCCGCCCGGGATGGGGAACGTCGTTCTCCAAACTGCAGCGAGGTCCCGAATTTCGTGAACGGTTTGGTCGCATGCGCGACATGGTCGGCGAGTGCGAATGGGTGGTCGATCGCACGTCGCATGGGAGCAACGATTTGCCCGCCGGGAGAGAGGGCGCAGTACCGAGTCATCGCCTCGAGTACGAGATCGGTTGGTCCGCGCAGATGATGGAGATCAATCAGTGGTCCCAATGTCGTCGCGTTGGGGCCGGGATCGAGAAGCGCGCTCGCAATCGCGCATTCATGCGATAACAAGCGCTCGACGCGCGGAAGGGGCAGTGATTGGGAATGACCAGTTGCGCACAAAACTGCACAAGAGCAAGCGATTCCTACCAAACTTGGGTAGTCCCACGACTTCGAGAATCGCAAAGAATCCGACACGTATCGAGCATAGTTCATCCAGAAAACGCTACCTTGCGAAGATGCCACGTCGCGCTCGAAAGCCATCGCACTCGCTGACCGACGCTTCGCGAGGAATCCGCATTCAAAAGGCGATCGCCGATG
>CAMBMO010000013.1 GCA_945868805.1 Singulisphaera sp. GP187 | reverse complement strand
CCCTGAGGGTCCGAAAGGATGTTTAGGGATTTGTCGGTGACGATAAGCGAAAGGAAACACCTGTTCCCATCCCGAACACAGAAGTGAAATTTTCGCTGCCGATGATACTGCTCAGCGGGAAAGTAGGTCATCGCCGACTTCATGAGCCCCATCCGGGTAACTGGGTGGGGCTCTTTTTTCTATCTGTGCTTTTTTATCTATAACTGTCGGTGATCGAGTGGATTTTGGTGGGTCGGTTTGGTTGATCAGTCCTTTCAAGCAGACTTGCTTGTCTCCTGTTCCTCTCGCTATCATCGAACCGTCGCATTCAAACCGAGGGGATTTGAAAGGGTTTCATGTACAAAGTTTATGTTGGCAACTTGGAGAATGGTGTCACTCTCGAGCAATTGAAAGAGGTGTTCAAGCCTTTCACAGATCTCGAAGATCTGGTTCTCGTGATGGATCCAGAGACTGGCGAGAGTCGTTGCTTCGCGATAGCGATGTTTCGCGAGGCGGTCCGCGGGCAACTCGTGATCGAAACATTGCAGGGCAAGATCTTGAACGGTCGCCCGCTCGTTCTGAACGAAGCACAGAAGAAGGGTAAGGGCACTCCGCCAAAGAAGGGTCCGTTGCGGCCTGGTAGCGCATCGCCCGGTGGAGGATTCGGTGGTTCTGGCACGGGGGGGCAACCTCGCTTTCCAAGTCGACCGCCATCGGGGCGGCCGTCGAGTCGGCCTTTCAGCAGAGGCAACGCACGCCGAGACTGCGGTGGTTCGAGCGGAGGGTTCACTGGTGGTCAGGGAGGATTCAGTCGTGGTCCTGGTTCGCCCGAAGGAAGTTCCAACAGACCAAGTGGATCCGCTGGATTCTTCCGTCCGCAAGTTCCAGGACGAATTGGTTCTCCAGGCACTCCGCCCGCTCGAGCTCCGGAGGTCGCGCCATCGCCGCCGCAACCGCAGTCGGCCCCGACGGATGCAGTTTCACCTGCCCGTGCCCCAGCAACAAAACCACCAGTGGTTCGCAGATTGGATACTCCCAGCCTCGCGGCTCCCAGCGCTCCGGCTCCCATCGTCGAGAGTTCGGGAGTCGAAAGTCCAAGTCCAAAGCCTCCTCGTGTTGTGAAGCCGAAGGTTGCCACTTCGAAGCCGAAAGCCCCACGTTCCGGAACTGCAGGCAAAGGTCCCGATCCGACTCCTTGAGCATGAAAGTCGCTCTTGATGGACCGCGGCGTGGTGTTCACCGTGGATGATCCCTTCGGAGTGCTTGGGTTTCCCCGTTCCTTTCAGTTGGATCCTCAAGCTGTGGTCCGTGCGCAAGGACGTGCTCTCGCGCAGTCTCATCCCGATCGCCACCCCGAAGGTGTTGCAAGGGAATTGGCGGTTCTTCGGAGCGCTCAAGTGAACGCCGCAGCGACAGTGCTCGCGGATCCGCTCTTGCGCGCTGAGGCGCTTGTTTCAATGGGCGATCCAGCTGGGCGCGCGGAACCTCTTTCGATTGACCAACTTTCGCAATTGCTCGATTGGCGCGAGTCGATCGAGGAATCTGTTCAAGCTTCGCCCGCTCAAGCAGCGGAGTGCGCGACTTGGCTGAAGGCGCAGACGAATGCAACGATGGAGTTGCTTGGTAGTGAGTTCGCGCGGACTCCAATCGATTGGGTTTCGATCCGCCGGTTGGTGGCATATCTGCGTGCGCTTGTGAGATTGTCCAGCGACCATGCTCGACTTGTCGAACGTAGGCGTGGAGCGAGTCGCTGATGAAAATCGCGATGGAGTCGATGCTTCTGCTCCTTCCGATTCTGATCGGGATCAGCGCTGTCTGCTCGGCATCCGAGACCGTCTTTTTCGGACTCAGCGCCGATGAACGTTGGCGCTTGCAACGCGAACGTCCGGGTGCGGGCAGGGTTGTTGAGAAGCTCCTCGAGAAGCCACGAGGACTTCTCGTCACGCTTCTGCTGGCGAACATGTCGGTGAATTCGCTCTACTTCGCGATCGCCACGGTCTCGCTCGCAACGACCGAGCTCTCTGTCGTCGAGCGTCTCGCGATCGGTATCGGAGAAGTCCTCGCCTTGATCGTCTTCGGCGAGGTCTTGCCGAAATTGGTCGCCAATTCGATGCGATTTCCGTTTGCGCCAATCCTCGCCTGGCCTGCGCTGGTTCTCTTTCGGATCATCACTCCGATCCGCGTCGTGCTCGAGCACTTGGTCTTCATTCCGCTTCACAGATTGACGGCGCCTTCCATTCCCAAATCCGGCCCGAGCGCGGAAGAGCTTCGAGAGTTTGTCGCCGCGGCGCGCGTGCAGGGGGACATCACCGCAGAGGAAGAGGGGATGCTCGGACGACTGCTCATCTTGCGGCGCGCGCGTGTTCGCGATGTCATGACGCACCGGACGGAGATGGCGGCGCTCCCTCGCCGCTGTACTCGGGCCGATGTCGTGAGGCTCGCAATGGCGAGTCGATTGAAGCGACTCCCAGTTGTCGACGGAAGTCATGACCGTGTCATCGGGATTCTCGATGTTCGGAAGTTCTTGCTCGACCCGCGTGGGGTCGAGACTCCGATCGATTCGTACATCCAAACGCCGGTCATCGTGCCTGAGATCGCGATGCTCGAGCAACTCTTTGAGCTCTTTCGTGTCCAGAAGACAAGCCTGGCAATCGCGGTCGACGAATTCGGTGGAACTGCCGGAGTAGTCGCCCTTGAAGACGCAATCGAAGAGATTGTCGGGGACATCGTTGCTCAGGACGAAGTCACACCGATCGCGCCGCAAGCAATCGACGATCGAACTTGGCGCGTCGACGGAAAGATGTCTGCGCGTGCGTTCTGCGCTCACTTTGGCGAGGCGAGCCTCTTGACTCACGCTTCGACGGTGGGCGGGATCGCCCTCGAAATCAAAGGTGATCTCCCCACGGTCGGGCAGACCTTTACCTTTGGGTCGCTCGACATTCGGGTCGACGAAGTTGAAAGAGGGCGAGCGCGATCATTGATCGTCACACGCAAGAGCGAATCGAACACAAACGATGACGAGGATAATTCTCGATGATCCTGGCGATTGCTATCGGCATTGTCGCGATCCTGACTTGCGGACTCTTCTCTGGAATGGAGACGGGCATCTACACGCTCAATCGGGTTCGTCTGGCTGCGAGAGCTGCGAAGCAATCGCGATCGGCGAAGCGACTTCGCGCAGAACTGCAACACCCAAACCGACTCTTAGCGACGCTCCTCGTCGGAACCAATATCGCCCACGCCGGGTTGAGCGCGGCCACCACTGCGGTGATGGAGCAGGTCTCGGCCGATCCACTTCGGGTTGCAGTTCTCAACACCATCGTCGTGCTCCCGCTGGTTTTCTTGTTTGGAGACGCGATTCCGAAGGAGTTCTTTCGTGTCTTCACCAATTCGTGGACATACAGATGCTCGGGAATCTTGGTGTTTTTTCGAGTGGTCTTGACCTGGACAGGCGTCGTTCCGATCGTGCGATTCCTCGGCGACACTCTCGCGTACCTCCTTGGGTTTCGCGCGGATCAGGAGGCACCGATTCGCCAGCGCATTCTGCAATCGTTGCGAGAGGGGATCGAGGGAGACTTGATCAAGGGAGTCCACCTAGAGATGGCAGATCGAGTCTTCGGCCTCGCGGAGAGATCGGTCTCTGATTGCGCAGTGCCATGGTCTCGAGTTGTGACTCTTCCAGCAGACGCGACGGATTCAGCGCGTGGAACGACCTTCAGTCAAAACGCGTTCAGTCGATACCCGATCACGAAGGTCGAGGACGGTCGAGTGGTCGTCGTCGGAGTCATCTCTGCACTCGACGCGCTCCTGCAACCGACGATGGCTCTGACGGAAATCGCTCAAGAACCACTGATCATCGACCCGAAGACGCTCGTGATCGAGGCTGCGCGACGATTGCGCGCGTCGCGTCGAACGATTGCGATCATCGCGGAGAGCGCAACGGCGCCTCCGATCGGCATCATCACGCTGAAGGATGTCGTCGAGCCGATCTTTGGCCCAACACCAGAGTGGTAATCGCGTTCGATCCGAGCGAATGAGGGGATCGTCGCTATACTGGTTCCCCCTTGCGCCAGTAGCTCAGCTGGCTAGAGCACGCCCCTGATAAGGGCGAGGTCGAAGGTTCGAGTCCTTTCTGGCGCATTGATGGCGGCGGATTCTCCAAGAGAGTTCGCCGCTTTTCATTGGTGCGTTTGCGTCCTGGGGGCGAATGGGCGGCCGTTCCATCGCTATGATCCTTGCCCTTCCATTCGCACTTCTACGGAGTCACCATTCATCATGCGTCGCGCAAAGATTTCAATCATCGGAGCTGGAAATGTCGGATCAACTTGCGCTCACTGGGCCGCAGCCAAAGAGCTCGGAGACATCGTGCTCTTGGACATTCCAGATCGTGCTGGAGTGGCGAAGGGAAAGGCGCTCGACCTGGCATGCTGCGGTCCCATTGAGGAATTTGATGCGCGCGTGATCGGAACTTCCGATTACGCAGATACGGCAGGGAGCGATGTCGTGGTCGTGACTGCGGGCATCCCACGCAAGCCAGGCATGAGCCGCGACGACCTGATCGCCACCAACGTCAAGATCGTGAAGGAGGTCGCGGAACAGGTTGCGAAGCACTCGCCCGAAGCCGTGATGATCGTCGTGAGCAACCCACTTGATGCGATGGTCTACACCGCGTGGAAGGCGTCGAAGTTTCCAACGAACAGGATTCTTGGACAGGCGGGATGTCTCGATGTCGCCCGATTCCGAACTTTCATTGCGATGGAGATTGGTTGTTCGGTCGAGGACATTCAGGCGTTGCTCCTTGGCGGTCACGGCGACGATATGGTTCCGCTCTCTCGGTTCACAAGCGTGCACGGAATTCCGCTTGACATGTTGCTCTCTGCCGAAAAGATCGCCGCATGCACGCAACGAGCAAAGGTCGGCGGTAGCGAGATCGTGCAGTTGATGGGGACCAGCGCGTACTTCGCACCTGCGTCGGGCACGATCCAGATGGTTGAAGCGATCATCAAGGACAAGAAGCGCATCCTGCCATGTGCGGCATATTGCGAAGATGCCCTCGGGGTGGCGCCCGGGCAGAAGGGCGCGGGGTACTTCATCGGCGTGCCGTGTGTCCTCGGAAGCAAAGGCATGGAGCGCGTCGTCGAAATTAAGTTCAACGCTGATGAGCGGAAACTCTTCGACGAATCCATCCAGCATGTGAAGGACCTCGTGGACATTGTTCGAAAGACATTCCCAGAATTGGCTTGAACCACCCACACCCCGCAGAGGAATCACACATGAACAATTTTCAATCATCACTCCTTCGAATGTCCGGCGGTCCATGGAGCTTGGGTTCGGGCGGGGCGAACGCAGGGAAACCAACCGCTGGAGTCCCATCTGGTGCGTCACCTCAACCGGCCTCGACGGGTGGTGGGGGACAAGCTGGTCAAGCCGCCCAGATTCAGCTCACGCGCCATGAGAAGCGCACCTTTGTGGCGCAGACCGTCCATCTGGCCGGGAATGCCTACGTCGACTGCACCTTCGATTCGTGCACGCTCGTCTTGACCAATTCGCCCTTCGTTTTCTCCGGAAAGTGCCTCGTCCAGCGATGCAACTGGCGGATCGAGTTCGACCTCCTTTGGGGCGCGCCTGCAATGCGTGCTCAGTTGAGGCAAGTCCTTGATTCGATGGATTCCATCGCAGAACCACCACCGACCGCCTGATCTGGGATTCCTCAATTCAATCGGGGCATTCTGCCGATTCTCTGAGGTGCGCGTTTCGCTCCCGTTCTTCAATCCAGATCCTGGATGGCTTTTCCTCATCGCGGGGATTGCGCTCATCGTCGCTGCTGCAGTCATCCCGGAAGCGGAAAAGGTTCACTCGATGCGGACGCAGTTGCAGACCATTCGCTTCGCAGAGCAACACAACTTCGCGCGCATGGCGGCATGCTCGCGGTTTCTTGACGATCTCAAGGCTGGAGATCAAGGGCTGGTTCGACGACTCGCCGCGAGTCAGCTGAACCTGATGCCAAGGGGGGAAACTGCGCTTCTTGTCGCGACATCGATCGATGCAACTCCGAGCGACTGGATCGAGGCGAGTGTGACACCGCCGAACTACGACTGCGACTCGTATCCCGACACACTGCTTTCGCGGTGGACCCTGGGCCCACAACGACTCTGGGTTATCGCTGCTGGAGCGTTTTCGGTTTTCCTTGGGCTGATTTTTGGACCAGCGATCAAGCCTCAAGAAAAACCGATCTAGTTTGAGAAGGCGTCAGGCAATGACCTAGGTTTCGACCCAGGTCACCGATGCCAAGAACACTGGATGAACTGAACGATTGGACGCTTCGCGCTGCGGAGGCACTCGATCGCGCCCCGCGGGCGTGGAGGAGTGCCGCGATTCGCGCCGGGGGTCTCGATGCACTCGCACGCGAGGCGCATGTGGGCAAGGGGCAGGTGGAGGTCCGCTTGGAGTCCCTTTTGGAATCCGTCGAGCCGGGCGCTGGTTGCGGTGCAGCCAAACTTCGAGAGTGCTTCGCACGAAGCGATCCGGACGCTCAGCGCAGAAGGATGGAGTCGCTCGGAGTTGCACTCGTCATCGCAGGTGATTCGGACTATCCGCCGATGCTGGCGGCGACAAGCGATCCACCCATCGTGCTCTGGATTCGTGGGGACTTCCTTCCCAATGACGCTTGGAGTGTGGCAATCGTCGGTGCACGTCGGTCGAGCGCATACGGAGTCGAGCAGGCTGGGCGTTTTTCTGGCGCGCTGGCGGCGAGCGAAGTTACGGTTGTCTCGGGCGCCGCCCGCGGGATCGACGCCGAGGCGCACCGTGGCGCACTTCGAGCGGAGGGGCGGACGATCGCCGTGGTTGGAGGCGGACTGAGCGATCCCTATCCGCCTGAGCACATCGAATTGCTCGATGAGATCGTCGCTGCGGGTGGCGCGGTCGTGAGCGAGTGTCCCATGCAAGCGGCAGCGACCCCCGATCGATTCCCGAGTCGAAATCGCATCATCGCAGGGTTGAGTCTGGGAACGCTGGTCATCGAGGCTGCGACGAGGTCCGGCGCGATCATCACCGCGAATATCGCATGCGACATCAATCGTCTGTGCATGGCGTTGCCAGGCCCCGTGCACTCGGGCAGATCCGCTGGCTGTCACAAGTTGATTCAGTCGATGCAGGCAGCTCTGGTGGAGACGCCAGATGATGTGCTCAATCACTTGGTGGCACACGCGTCCACGATCGAGGGGGCGCACTTGCTTGGGCTCGCGGGTTTCGCGCCGCCGAGGGGGCGTGGGTGAGGTCTAGGTCTTGTTCGTGGGCAAAACGCGCGGCATCTTCGGGCCGTTTTGCGCGCGAAGAGGGGGTCCACGGATGGCGACGAGTTCAGTCCAAGACTGAAGCTGTGTTTAGTTCAGTCCAAGACTGAAGAAGAGCGCAGTGAAGAGGAGGTCGCAGATCACGATCGCAACTGTGGTCTGTACGACTGTGTTGGTGGTCGCGCGGCCGACTCCTGCCGCACCACCCGTCACCTTCAGTCCATTCGTGCACGCGATCAATCCGAGCAACACTCCGAAGACCGCCGCCTTGAAGAGTCCAGTGTTGAAATCGACTGGGCGAAGCTGGGTAATCGTGTTCGACCTGTACACCTCGTATGGGATGTCAAGAAAGCAGACGCCGACAACACCTCCCATGACGACCGAACAGATATCCGCGAAGACCGTGAGCACGATCAAGCTGACTGCAGTCGCGATCACGCGTGGCATGACGAGATAACGAATCGGATTGAGCGCCATGGCTTCAAGCGCCTCGATCTCCTCGCCCACCTTCATGGTCCCGAGTTCCGCTGCGATCGACGCGCCAGCGAATCCAGTCAGAACGATGGCGGCGATGAGCGGGCCGAGTTCACGAAACACGGCGACTCCGACGAGATTCGCAACTTTGTCGACCTGTCCGTACTGTTCGAAGGTGGGTGCTGTTTGCAGCGCGAGAATGATTCCGATGCATCCGGAGACAAGCATCACGATGCCAATCGATCTCGTTCCCACTCGCACGATCTGGGTCGCGAGCGCTTGTGCGCCGAATCGCGCGCGACGGCGCACGAGCGAGCGCACGATCCAGACGAGGACATCGAAGGCTAGATTCGCCCAGGACCCAACCAAGCCGAGAACGCTTGACCAGATCTCCCAATATCGGTCGACCGCCCCAGTGAAGAGCGATGGTCGTTGTGAGGCGCTTGTCGACATCGATTAGATCTTCGTGGCATCTTCAACGGTCGCGCAGACCGTGAACATCCCAATGAGCTTGGTGATTTCGAACGCACTTCGCACACGCGGGCCGACTCCGACAAGGACGAATTTCATCTTGTTTCTCATCGCGTGCTGCAATGCCTCGATCAGCGTCGCGATTCCGGACGAGTCCATGTATTCGACGCTTCCGAGATCCATGATCAACTTCGCAGGTCGAACTTTCATCACCTCAGCGACCGCCTTGCGGATCGTCGATGCGCGCGACATGTCGATGTCACCACCAGGCCGTAGCACGATTGCATCTCCGATTGTTGTTTGATCAATGACGAGTTCTTGGTTCAAGGGATTGTGTTCTCCGGCTGAGTTGGTGTCGAGTTTTGAAGTTCTTCAGGTGAAAGCCATTTGACGAGGGTCAGGCGCATGCCGCCACCAGGTCGATTCTCCCAGCACGACTCGTTCATAGTTTCCTTGATGATGTGGACGCCCAAGCCACCCGGCTTGACATCATCGAGATCGCGCCCTTTGATCTGTGCTGGATCGACCGATCGACCGAGATCTTCGAGGACGATACGAATTCCACGCGGTTCGCGAACCCGCCAGAGATTGATCCAAATCATCCCATCTGTTCGATTTTGGTACCCATGACGAATCACATTCGCAAGCGCTTCGTCGACCGCGAGTGTCAGAAGCCCTCTCGATTTGTCGGTAAATCCGACGACTTTCGCGATCGCTTCGACCATCGCACGGATTCCCGAGAGCAACTGTGGGTCGCTGAAGATGCGGACGCTGATTTCGGGTTCCCGTTCCATGCGCTTTACCACTGTGGCCGAGGGCGAGCGGGAGGATAAATCGTCGATGCGTACGCCTGTTCTGGAGGAGCCAATTTCTGATCGATCGTCCACTGCTGCCACCGTTTGTAGGCAACGAACCGAAGCGCGTCCGGATCGTCGAACTGATACCCCAGATCCTGCCCCGTCATCCTCTGAAGCCCGCCAATGGCCAAGTATCGCACGAACTCATCGTCCGAACAGAGGCACTCCACGATCTGTGGAATCTGATCCCGCCGGTTATATCGAACTGCATCCTCAATGGCGTAGACCCTCGCACCAGGAGCCGGATTTGAAAAGCCTCCTTCGGTCGCGCTCGGAGCACAACCGATCACTCCAACGACCATCGCCATCATCGCGGTGGCAAGCGTGGTGAACCACATCATGAAAGGTGCATGAGGAGCGTCAAGTTTGGTCGCAAGTGAAAACAGGTGCACCGATCCGAGGATACCGTAAAGCTCGTTACTATCCCGTCCCTTCAGATCGCCTGAATCTCATGAGTGCTTCCAATTCCCCAACGCTTCCTTCACAATCCGAAACGGTCCTCATATTGGACTTCGGGAGCCAGTACGCGCAGTTGATCGCGCGCCGAGTTCGCGAAGCCGGGGTCTACAGTTTGCTCGTCCGGCCGGACGCGACGGTTGCGGAGTTATTGAGGCACAATCCTGTGGGAATCATTCTCTCAGGTGGTCCTTCGAGTGTTTCTGACAAGAACGCCCCGCGTTGCGATCCCGCAATATTCAAGCTCGGAATTCCGGTTCTCGGAATCTGTTACGGCATGCAGTTGACCGCCCAAATCATGGGGTCGCGAGTCGAAGGGGTCGCCACTCGCGAGTATGGGCGCGCAAATCTTGAAGTGCACGACCCAAGCGGATTCATGATGGGTGTTCCAGCGAACTCGACAGTCTGGATGAGTCATGGAGATCAAGTGTTGGATCTGCCCGCCGGGTTCGAGGTGCTCGCATCGACTTCAACATGCCCGTTCGCGGCAGTGGGCGATCCAAAGCGAAAGATCTTCGGTGTGCAGTTTCATCCCGAAGTGACGCACACTCCGCATGGGATGGACATCATTCGAAATTTCCTCTTCCGGTCGTGCGGTTGTCGCGGGAATTGGCGGATGTCCGACTTTGTCTCGACCGAGAGCGATCGAATTCGGGAGCGAGTTGGTTCGAGTCGTGTGCTCTGCGGACTCTCGGGAGGTGTCGACAGTTCGGTTGTGGCGGCACTACTGGCCAAATCAATCGGCCGACAACTCGTTTGCATCTTTGTCGACAATGGACTCCTCCGCAAGAACGAACGCACCCTCGTGGAGTCGACCTTTCGAGATCACTTCGATATCGACCTTCGTGTCATCGATGCGAGCGAAGATTTTCTTGCCGACTTGGATGGCATCACCGATCCGCAGGAAAAACGCAGGCGCATCGGCCATCGCTTCATCGAAGTCTTTAAGACTGCGGCAAAGACGATCGAGGGCAATGTGCAGTTTCTGGCGCAGGGAACTCTCTACCCGGATGTCATCGAGAGCGGGCACGGCCATGCTGGAACCGCCGCCAACATCAAGTTGCATCACAATGTTGGGGGACTACCCGAAGATCTCGGATTCGATTTGATCGAACCACTCCGTCACCTCTTCAAGGATGAAGTGAGGACGCTTGGCGAAGTGCTCGGGCTTCCACAGCACATCATCTCGCGGCACCCGTTCCCAGGGCCAGGACTCGCCGTTCGTTGCCTTGGCGCAGTGACGCCAGAGCAGCTTCGAATTCTGAGGGACTGCGACGAGATTCTTCTCGAAGAGATTGTCGCCGCAGATCTCTATCGAAAGACCGATCAAGTCTTCGCGGTCCTGCTCCCGGTGCGAAGCGTTGGAGTGATGGGTGACGGACGGACGTACGACTCGGTTGTCGCGTTGCGCGCTGTGACGACGCAGGATTTTATGACTGCGGACTGGGCGCGCTTGCCATACGAAGTACTCGCCACGATTTCAAGCCGATTGATCAACGAGGTCAACGGCGTTAATCGGGTCGTTTACGACATCTCAAGCAAACCGCCCGCGACGATTGAATGGGAATGATTTGGCGTCTCTTTGAAGTCCCTACTTGCGGTTGCGGGCTCCACCAGGACCATCCACGCGTCCAGCTCCGCCAGGTCCTCCGACTTGACCGGCGCCACCAGGTCCACCGACCTGACCTACTCCCGCGGCTCCACCGGCATGACCGGCACCTGCTGGACCGCCGACATGCACTCCAGCACCACCGATCCCATTTGGAGATCGAAGATTCCCACGACCATTCGTGCGGTTCCACACATTGTTGATTCCGTTGGGTCCAAATCCGCCAATGCCCATGTCGGTGCCATCTGGATAACCGTAGAGATCTGGGTAAGTATCGGAGTACGAGTTGTAATTGCTGCCGTTGTAATACCCGCCAGTGTTGTTGACGTTGTAATTGTTTCCCGCTGGAACTCCGCCGTAGTAGCCACTTCCGCCACCGTACGCACCGGGGTAGTACCCGCCTTGCGCTCCGGCGTAACTCCACGGAGTGTTGGCTCCGACGACATTCGGCGCGTTGGTACCAACACCGCCGGTGTTGGTTGACTCTCCGGTGCCACCTTCATTTGGCCCATTGCCTTGGCTAAACCCGTAATTGAAATCTTCGCCAGTTCCGTGGGGTTGCTTATCCCACTCGGCGTGAAGAGCATCGAGATGTTGGTAGTACGCCTGAGACATCTGATCTTGCGCCTGATTCGCGGCGGCGTATCGCGCCTTGTCCGCACTGCGCTGGCTCGCCGCGTAATTCGGTGCCCACTGCTGATACCCAACGAGTTCGTTCTTCGACTGCAGATATGACGAGATCAACGAGACCTGCTGAAAGCGCTTGTTCTGCGAGTTCCACGACTCCTGCGCGAGGGTCGTCGTCGCAGCAACATCGTTCGTCAGTGCGTCAAGATCTTGAGTCGTTGGCTGTGGCGTGCCGAGCAATTTCTGCTGCGCGAGCGCTGCTTGATAGCCCTCATTGAAGGAAGTTCCTGCGGGAAGGTTGGTGGTCGTTGCGGAGTAGCTCCTCCAGCCATCGATCAGGTTCTTCTGCTGCATGTACGCATTCATCGCCTTGAGTCGGTCTTCAGTATTGACTCGAACATTGCCGATCGAGTGAAGGAGCGTGTGAAGTGCGTTCGACTCGATCGTCAAATTCACGAGCGCAGCCTGGATCTGGGGATGAACGGATGGAGTCGTTGCCGAGGCCGGGCTCGCATCCGAATCTTGTGAATATGAGGCGATGGGACTGACGAAGACGAGCGAACTCGCGACGATGAAAAGGCACTTCGTGTTCATAGGTCCGATTGTAGCCACTTGGAGTGGGGTAATCTTGCGCGAGTCGATCTCGATCCCCCGCACTTCCCAATGACCCCATCCAAGAAAGCCTCCGCAGTTAATGTCACCCGTAGGTCCATGCTTCGGTTGCTCGCGAGCATCGGAGTCGGTGCGGCCGTGAGTCGAGCGACCGCGCAACCGCAGAGTTCGCCTTCCACTTCGGCGGTGACCGATGATGGTGCTTCGCCGAATCGAATCAGTGTTGCTCAGTGGTCGTTTCATCGCATGCTCAAGGCGGGGACCTTGGATCCACTTGATTTCCCGGCGTTTGCGCGCCGAACCTGCGGAGTCGCTGGAGTCGAGTATGTAAGCACGTTCTACCGAGGGTTGCCTCTGGGCGGTACCAGTGGCTCCGTCCCGTCATGGATCCACGATTTGAAAGGACGCGCCGATGGTGCGGGCGTCAAGAGCCTGCTGATCATGTGCGACGGCGAAGGGGACCTCGGTGACCCAGATTCGGTGGCACGTGCCAAGGCAGTCGATTCGCACCGACGGTGGCTCGATGCAGCCGCATTCCTTGGGTGCCACTCGATTCGGGTCAACGCAAGAAGCAGCGGGACGCTATCGGAGCAAATCGATAGGTGTGCGGAGGGTTTTCGGGCGCTCTGCGCAATTGCCGAGCCAATGAAACTGAGTGTGATCGTGGAGAATCACGGGGGGCTCTCATGCGACGGCGAGTGGGTCGCGTCAGTCGTCCGAAAGACTGCGATGCGAAACTTTGGAACCCTCCCAGATTTCGGCAATTTTAGGTGCGAAGACGGAACGATGGGCGATCGTTACGCGGGCGTGAAGGCGATGATGCCATTTGCACGTGCGGTCAGCGCGAAGAGTCACGAGTTCGATGCCGCTGGGAACGAGACCGCGACCGACTTCGCGAAAATGATGGGAATCGTCAGAGCTGCGGGCTATCGAGGGTGGGTGGGGGTCGAGTACGAAGGGGATAAGGCGAGCGAAATTGCTGGGACCAACGCCACTCGAGACCTCTTGCTCCGCAACGGCTGCGTGCTCTAGAGGGACGGTCGATCGACGCAGGGGTGATCATCACGGGACAAACACGCAGGAATCGAGCATCTGATCATCGCTTTGGATATACATTTGGAACGAATGTTGCCTTCATCATCACCGAAAACGCACCTCGCTCATCCCACCGGTTCGCAGCGCCCCTCGGCCATATTGGTAAGCGGAGCGGGCGGGGAGATGGGGCATGGCCTCTTGTCGGCGCTCAATGCGGCGCGTTCGTCGGCGACGCCCGGGGACGCCGATGAGCAAGGTGCGATTATCGCGTTGGACATTCGGGAGCTTTCTGCGGAAATCCGAGAGCAGTGTGATCAGGCCTTCGTGGGAGATGTCTGCGATCACGCGTTGCTTGAGCGATTGTTGGCGATGTACGAGATCAAGGAGATCTATCACCTCGCAGCGCTCCTTTCAACGCGGAGCGAATTCGCGCCCGAGACAGCCCATCACGTGAATGTCGGGGGAACGCTCAACTTGCTTCATCTTGCCGCCGAGCAGGCTCGGTCACACGGTCGAACCGTGCGGTTCTTTTTCCCGAGCTCGATCGCGGTCTATGGTCTGCCGGATCTCGCGACCAAGCATGGTGCGGGAGCAGTGACCGAACAGCAGTTCTGCGATCCGCACACCATGTATGGATGCAACAAACTGGCAGGTGAGCATCTTGGTCGCTACTACAACCATCACTATCGCAAGCTGGCGAAGGATCGATTTGAAAGCCCGGTCGATTTCCGTTCGATCCGGTTCCCAGGGATCATCTCGGCAGAAACGATGCCATCGGGTGGAACGAGCGATTACGGACCGGAGATGATTCACGCGGCCGCAGGGGGTCGAGAATACCGATGCTTCGTGCGACCTGATTCGCGCATCCCATTCATGACGATGCCGGAAGCCATCGACGCGACGATGCGCTTGATGCGAGCGCCCAAGCGGTCGCTCACTCAAACCGTCTACAACGTTGCAAGTTTCTCTCCGAGCGCCGATGACTTCGCGGCGCTGGTGCGAAAGGCCTTCCCAGGAGCGCGGATTTCGTTTGATCCAGACCTCGGGCGGCAGGCGATCATCGACTCGTGGCCAGAGACTTGCAACGACCAAGCGGCCCGAAGCGAGTGGGGATGGACCCCGATGCACACGCTTTCAACCGCATTCAGTGAGTATCTCCTGCCGACAATCGTCGGTCACTACGAGCGATCCAGCACGAGCTGATCGATATCCTGAATCCCATGACCATGACGGCTGCCGCGAATTTCCCCTCACGCACGAACGAGATCTTGGAGTCGCTGCGAACCAGCGGGCAGTTGAAGCACCTCCAGATGATCGAGGGACCGATGGATGCCACGGTGCGCATTCGGGGGAAGGGGGAAGTGGTCTGTCTCTGCTCGAACAATTATCTCGGACTCGCCAATCATCCAGAGGTTGTCGAAGCAGCGCACGAGGGAATTCGCAAGTATGGCGCAGGAACTGCGAGCGTTCGATTTATCTGCGGAACATTCGATTGCCATGAAAAGCTTGAGGATCGCATCGCGCAGTTTTACGGCGTTGAAGCGTCGTACTCCTTCACGAGTTGTTGGAACGCGAATGAGGCGATTTTCCCGACGCTTTGCGAAGCGGGTGACATCATCATTTCCGATGAGCTGAATCACGCGTCGATCATCGACGGAATTCGCTTGGCGGTATCGATCAAGAAAGGTCTCTTGCGGACTGTCTATCGTCACGGCGACCTGAGTTCATTGCGGGAGAAGTTGACCGAAGCTCGTTCGAACCCCGCCATCACCGGGACGATTTGGATCGTGACCGATGGCGTCTTTTCGATGGAGGGAGACATCGCCGATCTGCCAGGCATTCGCGGACTTTGCGATGAGTTTGGCGCACTGCTTATCGTCGACGATTCCCACGGAACCGGGGTCATGGGCGCAACTGGGAGAGGGACCCACGAACATTGGGGGATGCCCGCGACCAAGATCGACTATTTCACCGGGACACTCGGGAAGGCTCTCGGTGGTGCGGCCGGTGGATACATCGCGGGATCGCGCTTGGCGATCGATCTGCTGATTCAGCGCGGTCGGCCGACGCTCTTTTCGAATGCGTTGCCGTGCTCTGTTGCGTGTAGCGCGACCAAGGCGATCGAAGTGCTCATGCGCGAGCCCCAACGTGTCGCGAAGTTGCGCGACAACGTGGAATACGCACGCGCTGGAATTGCAGCAACGGGATTCTCCGTCTTGAAGAGTTCAACGGCGATCTGTCCGATCATTGTGCACGACACAGCGAAGGCGATTGCGATGAGCCGACGCCTGCTCGATCTTGGAGTCTTCGTCATTGGATTCGGATTTCCGGTGGTCCCTGAAGGTCACGCCCGATTGCGAGTTCAGATCTCGGCCGCACACGAGCGGCATCACCTCGACGCGCTCTTCACCGCGCTCAAGAAGCTCGATCGCTGAGAATTCCTGCCGGTCTCAGAGCGAGCGTTGGCGCACGCATCGAAGCACGACATGCTGAGCGATTCGACGGCTGATCTGCGTCATAATCACGGCGCCGACGAGCACCCAGAGTCCATTTCGAACTTCGGTCTTGATGAACCTCGACCCTTCCAGCAAATAGAGGACCAGCGAGAGTCCAAAGACATCGATCATTCCCCACTCGTGGACATAGTCGATGAAGTGACGTCTTGCGATGTGCCCATTTGGGGTGCTCTTGGCGAGCCACGCCCAGAATTCGAGCGCGATGACTCCCAACGGAACGAATCCCAATCCGATCCACGCGAGCGCCGAGAGGGGATGTTGGTTGCTCTTGTAGAGTTGGATGCAGACATCCGCGAGCCCGAAGGCGTTCGAGTGGAGGAGGAACTGATCGATCTGGATCAACGGGACATCGAACGCAAGCACGATGCACGCAAGCGAAACGAGAAGCGCGGCTGGGACGAGAGTTGCCTCGAAACCACCCTTGCTCGCAACTCGGAATGCCGGCGCATCGCGCGGAGCATTCGGCGGTGACTGGCGACGGTCGGCGATGGACATGATGATCGACAACACCATTGCAATGACGATCGCGCCGAGAAAGCAGTAGACGCCGACACACGTGGTGGCACCGACCGCCCACTGACCGGATGAGAGTGCGACGAGCAGGATCACGCAGAATGGATCCATCATCGACCACTTTCCGAGCGTTCCAAGGACCTTGATCAATTTGGATCGTGCCGGGGACGGACGAAGCCCGACCCATGCGATCATGAGCCCCGTCAGCTTTACAAATGGGAAGACCACCGAAAACGAGACGATGAGGATCGCAATCGTGTAAAGCTCGCCCTTCCAGAGCAGTTTGACCGTGGTCAATAGGCCATAGATCGTCTGACCCTCGAGAAAGACAGACATTTCGATGAACGGAAGGGTCAGAGCCAGCAACTGCAGTGCGAGTGCACTCAAGATGCAGATGGGGATCAGCCATCCCTTGGGGCCACACCACGAGAGCAAGGTGAGATCGTCTCGTTGCGGCATGAACGAAGCGTACCGCGTGGCAGGGGATGTATTCTTCATCACATGATTGTGCGCCGAGTGACAGAACCGCTCATTGCGCAGTGCGCTTACCTGATCGCCTGCCCGCGCACGCGAAGGGCGTTGCTCGTCGATCCCGTTCGCGACGCGACTCGATACGGGCTGATCGCGAAGGAAGTTGGCGTTTCGATCGTCGCCGTCATCGAAACGCACGCCCCATCCGATTATGTCTCGGGTGTTCGCGAGTTTCTGGTTTCAACTTCGGCACGTGCATACCTGTCCGGCGAAACAACTGCGCCGAAATGGTGCGCCGGACAATCGAACGACTGGGCGGAGCGCGTTCAGTTCCTCAGGGATGGCGAGGAGTTTTCGATCGGAGACTTGCGCGCTCGCGCGATTCTCACCCCAGGGCACGCCGACGGAGCGCTGAGCATTCTCGTCGTCCATCTGCCAAGCGGAGTTCAAGTGATCCTGACGGGCGACGCGTTGCTTCCCGGTGGTGTCGGTAGCTCGAACGATTTGGAATCAGAAGTCCTTCGCGATTCGCTTCTGCGCCTCGGGCAATTGGATGACGCGACGGTCATTCTCGCAGGTCACACCAGTGGAAGCTCGTGCGGTCGATCCGTGAATCTGCCGGGAGAAACAACACTTGGGATCGAGAGGCGGTTCAATCGCGTCTTCCAGACTCTGACAGATGCCGCCGCGTTCACGAGTGCGGTTCAGGAGAGAAGACCCGACCGACCGAGCTATTTCTCGAGGATGGAACAAGTGAATCAGCATGAGCGACCGAGCTACGTGCACCAACTCTCTCAACCGAAAGAGGTGGACGGCGACACGTTTGTTCAGTTGCTCTCAATTCCACGCACCGTCGTCCTCGATACACGGTCGTGGACCAGATTCACTTCGGATGCACCCGAGGGAGCGCTTCACATTCCGCTCGATCGCCATTTTTCTCCGCTCATCGCCGTCTCGGTCGGACCAGATGAACGCGTGGCGGTCATCTGCGATCGCAATCAGATCGGCGAGATCACCCGTGCGCTACGACTGATTGGGATCGACGACATGACGGGTTGGATCGCGAGCGATGTCTTTGCGATGATCGATCGTTCACTGCTGAATTACAGCGATGTCGACGACATTTCGCAGCACGAAGCTCACCGACTCTTCGAGAGGGGCGAAGCGTTCTTTCTGGATGTGCGCAATACAGCCGAGTGGCTTCGCGGTCGAATCGCGGACGCGCGGTTTATGACTCTTTCGCAGATCCCTGGTTTGATTGGTCAAATTCCCCGCGACAAGTTTGTGGTTGCCTATTGCGCGAGCGGTGGCCGGAGCGCGCGCGCTTGCGCATTTCTGCACCGCCGAGGAATCGAGTGTGCGACGCTGAAAGGTGGTTACTGGCCCTGGTTTGGTCGCGGCTATCCAGTCGAGGGAGCGGATCTCCCGGTGGGATCGGTGGAAGCAGCGTTGGGAAAAACAATTCCCTCGCGGACAATCAGCCAGTGACCGAGAGCGTTGGCTGAATCAAACCACCCTGAATTGTCGCGATCGAGATCTGGCTCGCCACGCGCGAGCAGACACCATCAAGTTCGCTCGCGAGCGTTGGATTGCCCTGCCAATTCTTCAGCGGTGTTCCTTCGTCGCTATTGCGTCGCAGATCCATGTGGATCGGAATTGCACCCAAGTACGGCAGGTTCATTGTTCGTGCCATGATTTCCGCGCCGCCGCGACCAAAGATGTCGTATGTCTTTCCATCATCGCCAACGAAATAGGACATGTTTTCGACGACACCGAGTACATGGACTCCGAGTTGTTGAAACATCCGCACCGCGCGTCGCGCGTCGTCCTGCGCAACTCGTTGAGGAGTGCAGACGACGACCGCCCCTGAGAGTGGCAGGAGTTGAGCGAGTGTGAGCGGAACATCGCCAGTTCCAGGAGGCAGGTCGACGATCAGATAGTCGAGTTCACCCCACTCGGTTTGGAGCGCAAGTTGCTTGAAAGCTCCGTGCGCCATCGGTCCTCGCCAGATGAGTGCTTTGTCGGGGTCGACCAACTTTCCAATCGTGATCGCGCGAATGCCGTGCACCTCAAATGGGATGAGCATCTCATTGCGGATCGCGCCTGTCAGTTCGTCGAGTCCCAGCATTGTCGGCGCGCTCGGTCCGTAAATGTCGCCGTCAAGCAATCCGACTCGAGCCCCCATTCGAGCGAGTCCGACCGCGAGATTTACGCTGACAGTGCTCTTGCCGACTCCGCCCTTGCCTGCGCCGACGGCGATGACATGCTTGACTTGCGGAAGCGGATTGCTTGCAGACTTCGTTGCTGCGACCCGAACCTGAGCCGTGAACTCGACCGTGATTTTCGGAGCGCTTGCGCCGACACGTTTCGCTTGCTCGGCAATGGCTCGCTCGATGTCCTTTCGGATGACATCCTTCATTGGGCACGCAGGCGTCGTGAGCTCGATGCCGACCGTCACTGCCGATCCAACAATCCGCACATCTTTGACCATATTGAGCGTGACCAAATCCTTGCCGAGATCTGGATCCTTGACAGTACGAAGCGCATCGCGGATATCGGACGAGGTAAGGTGGAGCTCTGCCATTGGTAGAAAATACTAGGGTACCCTGTCCCAATTCTCGCCTTCGATGGCAACACTTGCCGAAAGGACACTTTATGACACATCTCTCACTCTTCAGTTCTATGTTTGCACTTGCAACTGCGGTTGCGCTCGCCGGGAGCCCAACCCCAGCTTTCTGTTCGTTCGATGACGATCCAATGACCGCTCCTGCTGGGGCATCCAAGGGCGCGCAAGAGGCTCCGCCGCCAGCGACTCCCAAGGCGAAGCAGCCTCCGCGAGATGGGGATTCGAAAACCGACGATGGAGGCATGCTCTCAGGTCCGAAAGTCCCGCCCGACGCGACTGGCGGAAATGGAACCTTTGGTCCAGGTGATGGAAAAGGGAAGGGCGGTCCGATGAGGGATCGACTTATGGCGGATGGGCGACTCTTCATGGATGCCCTGCACTCGCTGCACTCTGAGCTTTCCGATGACCAACGAACCAAGATCGAGGAGATTCGTGGCGCATTCGAAGTTCGAATGAAGGCTTGGATGGATGTCAACGGCGAAAAGTTGCGCGAGTACAGGCAGCTCTATAGCGGTGAAGGCGCTGGCAACGGCGCTGGCAACGGCGCTGGCAACGGCGCTGGCAACGGAGACATGGTTGCGAAAAAGGCTGCGCTCGAAGAAATGCAGAAACTGAAGGCGTCGATGCCAAACATGGAAGAGACTCGCGACCAACTCGTGGCGATTCTGACCCCTGATCAGGTGACGACTCTCAAGGCGAACATGGCCCAGATGCGCAAGGACATGGAGAAGCGAAGTGGCAAGATGAAAGGTGGCCCAGGTAAGGGTCCAAATGGTGGCAAGGATGGTCCGGACGGCCAGAAGGCGCCACCACCACAAGATCCCCCGAAGCGCGACTATAAGTTTCCGGACTGAAGCTTTCGGACTGAAGCTTTCGGACTGAAGCTGCCAGACTCGTTGACCTAGATTCAAACAGTGCCCGCACGCAATGACAAGCGCGGGCGCTTTTTTTTAGCCTCCGCCAGAAACAACAATGTCGTTGTAGGTCGTGACGACATCGGGCTTGAGTGCAGCAGATCCGCCCGCAATTGGCAGGACGAGTGTTCCAGGCTGAAGCGGTCCATCGCCAGTTTTCGCGAAGAAGATTCCGTCCGATCCAGGAGAGAAGAGGAAAAACTTTCCGCGTGCGGTTCCGGCACGCGCGTCCGTGATCGTGGCAAATGACCCCATCGCAGGATGTCGGATGAGCTGAGCGAAGTAATCGTTCTTCTGCGCGAGAGTCCCGGAAGAGAAGACCGAATTCGCCGTCTGGTCAAGGGCGAATTCGCCGAGCGCGGTCGAATTGAAATAAGGCAGAAGTGGCTCGATGTAGAACTGCGGATTGTCACTCGTGAGCGCACGTGTGAGCATTCCACTCGGTCGCGCCGCGCGCACATAGCCAATCGGTTGCCCCCATCCGTCGAGCAAGTCTGGCAATGCGATGGTCTGGCCGATTTGACCTAGCGCGACCTTCAACTGCGAATCCTTGGGAGTGAAGAATGGGTCGTACTGCTTGCCTTCGACGCGAGGTCCTCGGCCAATATTGATCGGGCTCACTTTGATCGAGATGCTGACAGGAATACTTCCAGTCGGACCCAGAAAGGTGAGTGGTGATCCACTATCGGCTGCATAATTTGGATCGTCATCTCGAATTGCGCCACCCATCAAGTGGAGGAGCGCATTCTCAGTCCCGCTCAACGGTGAATTCGGAGTGCTCGCAAGATAAGTTTCGGGGACGATTCCGGGGTAGTAGCCAAACTGTGTGTAGAAGACATCACACGCCTTCCCGAATTCGTTCATCGTGGCGGTTGTCGCGGTCGCCTTCGCCTTTGCGGCGACTTTGCCGAGTGCCGGCAACAGGATTCCGATCAGAACCATGATGATCCCGATCGCGACGAGAAGTTCGACCAATGTGAATCCGCGCCGGTTGGCGACGAAGCGGGTTGTGTTCGATGTTCGAGTTGGCTTGTTTTTCATGCGTGGGTTGTCATTGATCATACGCAGGGGGCATGCGTCCAGTTGCCAGCGAGACCTGCCTTAGCCCCTCATAAACCCCGCACGCGACTGCTGTGGCGAGGTTCAAACTGCGCGCACTTTCCTTCGCAACCATCGGAAATGAGATCCGGTGTTCGATCCCGAATGTCGTCGCAACCCACTCGTGAATCTCCTTCGAAATCCCGCCCTGTTCTTGACCGAAAAGCAGGTGATCCCCCTGTTCGAACCGCGCTCCCCAGTGAGGGCGATCGCTCTTGGTCGTAAAGAGCCAGAGTCTCGTTGGTTTCTCGCTCTGAAGATACGAATCCCACGACTTGTGCTCTCGGCAGTCGACATGCTCCCAATAGTCCAGCCCGGCGCGACGGCACGCCTTTTCCGACATGTCAAACGCGATCGGGTGAATGACATGCAGTCGACAGTGGGTTGCCATCGCAGTGCGACCGATGTTGCCAGTGTTCTGGGGAATCTGCGGTTGCCAGAGCACGATGTTGAAGAGTGGATCGTCCATTCGCCGTGGTTCAGGCTAGACGCACGAGGCGCAGGTGCGAAAAGGGGTTCACGGAGAAAGTCACTATGATCACTCGCATGGAACTCGTCCTGCTCTCGAATGCCCTTTGGATCATCTTTCTCTCTGGCTGGTGCGTCTTCTACTTCGTTCAGGCGAAAGTCGATCGTGCTGCGGGTGGGCGTTACCCAGATTATGAAGAACCACGCTGATTGAAGAGTGTTGGTCGATCGCTCGAAGTCACTTTGGGGTCGGATTCCGCTTTCGTTCACGAGCCCGATTAGCTCAGTTGGATAGAGCACCGGTTTCCTAAATCGGAGGTCGACGGTTCGAGCCCGTCATCGGGCGTTGTTGGAAACAGCGGGGCACACCCTCGACACCCTGCAAGGGAACACCGACTTGGTCTCACACCCCGCAAACGTCGGGAAAAACGAGTGGCGATGGGCGGACTCGAACCGCCGACCTAAGAATTATGAATTCTCCGCTCTAACCAGCTGAGCTACATCGCCGAGGATCGCGCAGTATATCGGAGTCCCGCCAATGGCTGTTGCGAGGGACGAAACAGCAAGCTTACGAGTGCGAATTCGCGGTCGGAGTGGTCGAAGCGGACCGAACCCATCGACGACCCGTGGGAGTTTGGGCGAACGATGGTTCCTTTTGCGCAATCGCCGCAGCGATTAGTCCCATGAAGACCGGCTGAGGAGCAAGCGGTCTGCTCGTCAATTCGGGATGGAACTGAGCCCCGATGAAGTAAGGGTGGCTTGTGAGTGGCAACTCGAGGACTTGCATGATCGCATGTTGCGGATGCCGTCCGCTAAAAACAAGTCCTGCCTCTTCGAGCCGATCGATGAACACTGGATCGACTTCATATCGATGGCGAAATCGCTCGCGTACCAATTTCGATCCGACAAAGAGGAACGATGCGAGCGAGTTCGGGGTGATTGCGACATCTTGCGCACCAAGCCTCATCGTTCCGCCCATGATTCCTTCGAGTTTCTTCTGATCGGGCAACTCGCTGATCACTGCATGCTTGGTCTTGGAGTCGAATTCGGTCGAGTTCGCGTCCTTCCATCCGAGCACATTGCGCGCGTACTCGATGACCGCCATCTGGAATCCGAGACAGATGCCGAGGAACGGAATGCGCTGAATCCGAGCGAGTTCGACACAGTGAATCTTGCCTTCGATGCCGCGCGTTCCGAATCCGCCTGGAACGATGATTGCGTTGACGCCTTCGAGTGCCGTTGCTGCGTGCTCCGCTGTGTCGACGTCCGACGTGTCAAGCCAGCGAATCTGGACTTCGGCACCAAGTGCGACGCCACAGTGTTCGACCGCCTTGTCGATTGATGCATAGGCATCGCGCAGTGCGGCGTACTTTCCCGAAATCCCGAGTGTGACCTGATGGTCTCGTGGTCCGCTGAGGCGTGATGCGAACGTAGACCACACCTTCCGTGCCGCGTCTTCCGCCACGGTATCAACCCGGTCGTGAAGCTCGAGGATCGAAAGGATTTCGCGGTCGAGTCCTTCGGATCGCATCGCGTCAGGAATGACATAGATCGAATCGCGATCGTGCATCGAGAAGACTCGCTTCATCGGGACATTCGAAAACATCGAGATTTTTTGAGCGACCTTCGGGGTCACTGGATTCTTCGCTCTGCAGGCGATGATGTGTGGCTGGATCCCCGCCTCCATCAGTCGTTTCATTCCAAGTTGCGCCGCCTTCGACTTCTGTTCGCCGAGGATCGCGGGCTCGATGATGTATGTCAGCGCGACGAAGCATGTGCTGCCATCGCCCTCTTCGAATGCAAGTTCGCGCAGCGCTTCAATATAGAAACCGTTTTCGTAGTCGCCGGCGGTGCCTCCAACTTCGACGAAGACAACATCGATCTGCTTGCCCTTCGGGCCGGTCGTGGGACCAGTCATCGCCAACTCGCGAATCTTCATCTTTACCGCGCCGGTCACATGCGGAATCATCTGCACATCGCGACCGAGATAACCGCCACGACGCTCGCACTCGAGAATTTCGGTGTAGATCTGTCCCGCCGTCATGAAATTCTTGCGCGAGAGATTCTGTCCGAGAATTCGCTCGTAAGTTCCTAAATCCATATCGGTCTCAAGACCGTCGTCGAGCACGAACACTTCGCCATGTCGATAGGGGTTCAGCGTTCCGGAATCGATATTGAGGTATCCCTCCAACTTCACCGGCGCAACCGAAAGCCCCTTGTCCTTCAGCAACTTCGCGAGCGAGCTGGAGAAGATTCCCTTTCCAAGTCCGCTCATCACCGTGCCGATGACCACGACGAATCTTGTGCGTCCGCGGACATATCCAGCCGGTGCTGGCGAGAAGTGCTCGCCCAACTCTTCGCTATTGGAAAACTGCGAAAGGAAGCCAGAATTTGGATCGGGACCCGATTGGGGCATGCCTGATGCTACTCCCAAGCGCAATGCGGGTACAAGATGCACATGAAAAGACCCTGGAAATTTGCGATCGTTCTTTCGATCGCGCAAGCGATGGCAACATTGTTGGTTGCTTCTGCGCAAGAGCAGTCCGAACACTTCCCGCCGAATCCCCAAGTGCAGTGGAAGCACCTCCGTTTGGACATTCGAGTTCCCGACATGAACGATCCGGCGTTCGAGGCAAGGGCGACGTACACGATCGCGCCAGCGGGTCAGCGGGTTGAATCGATTCAATTGGATGCGGCTGGTCTCGAAATCAGGTCGGTTCGGGAGGGCAAGGGTGGTGGCGCACCCCTCGAATGGTCGCTTGAAGGCAACAAGTTGCAGATTCGACTGCGTGAACCGATCGGACCCGCGATTCTCGTCAATCCAGCGACCGAATCCCCTGGTGTGGCGCCACTCACGATCGTGATCGACTATCGGGTTCGCGACCCGGAACAGGGAATGACGTTTTCCACGGCTATTCCCGGAGTCGACGGACAACCAGGCGTCGCGGCCGAGATCCACACGCAGGGGCAACCCGAATCCAATCACTTCTGGTTTCCGGTACACGATTTTCCCAACATTCGACTTTCCACCGAGATCGTTGTCGATCTTCCAGCGGGGGTTTCCGCAAGCTCCAATGGTCGATTGGTCGAGCACCGAACCGAAGGAAATAGGGAGATTTGGCATTGGTTGCAGGAGAAACCGCATGTTCCCTACCTCGTCTCGCTCGTGGCAGGGCACTTCCAGCGGACGGAATTGCCCTCATCTCTGAGCGGAGTTCCGATGACAGTTTGGACTCGACCGAGCCACGCCCATTTGGCGCGAGCGACGTACGCAAACACGGATCGCATGATGGCATGCTTTGGGCGCGTCTTCGGAGAACCCTATCCCTGGGTTCGATACGACCAGTTGGTGGTTCGAAACTTTGGGGCGGGGGGCATGGAGAACACATCGGCGACGACGATGCATTCCGGAGCGGTCCTCGATTCGACGGCGTTGCTCGAAGGCGATATCGACGGACTGATTTCACATGAACTCTGCCATCAATGGACTGGCGACCTCATGACATGCAAGTCGTGGGAGCATCTCTGGTTGAACGAGGGGTGGGCGACGTATGGATCCGCCCTTTGGATGGAAGAACGTGACGGCGCCGATGGTTACTACGACTCGATGCTTGGGAGCGCCGCAGTCGCGGAGAACGACACCGGACTTGGTCGAGGCGAATCTGCGACGACGGCGCAAGCGATGTGTTCACGTGTCTACAAGTCAGCCGGCGAGACATTTCGGCGTGCGGCGAATCCATACCCCAAGGGAGCGTCGATCCTGCACATGCTCAGACGCCTCCTCGGCGACGAGATCTTCTTTCGTGGCGTCGGGATCTATGTCGACAGATTTGCTGGAAAGACAGTCGAAACGGATGATTTTCGAAAATGCCTCGAAGAGGCGAGCGGTCGGAGTCTCGAGGAATTCTTCAACCAGTGGTGCTTTCGCTCCGGATGCCCGGTCGTCAAAGTGTCATCGTCGTATGACGCTGGATCGCGACTGTTGACCATCGATGTCGAACAGAAGCAGCGAAATCCAGCTGCCTCGCCGATGAAATTCGACTTGCCGGTCCTCATTCGTACTGCAACGGGAGAGCGGACGATTTCCATCGCCATTGCAACCGACAAAGTGAATCGACAGGAGCAACTTGATGGACCTCCGACGATGATTGCTGTCGATCCCACGCTCGATGTGCTGAAGGTGCTTGAAGTATCGCTCGCGACGCCACTGTTGATCGAGCAGATGCGGAGCGGTCCAACTGCCGCAACGCGCAGACAGGCAGTTCTCGCACTTCGCGAAACCGAATTGCCGCAAGTCCGTGATGCACTGGCGAGTGTTGCGCGGGACCAAACGGCTCGAATGAGTCTGCGAGTGGAGGCAATTGAGGCGCTCTCTGCGTGGGGGTCTCCAGAGGCGCGCGAAGTCACGCGCTCGCTCTTTGACGAGTTGGTCGTTGCGACGCTCGGGAAGTCAGCGGCGGTCGCGGCGCAATTCTGTCATCCGCGTCTGCGAGCGACGCTGACCGAAGCGATTGCCGTGGCGCCTCTCGAGCACGCGCTTGCACGATTGCAGTCGGTACTCGATCAAGACTCGGGCTATGCACCTCGAATCGCCGCGGCGGAGGGTCTCGCTCGGTTGGGCGCAGTTGATTTCCCCGACCAGCGCGCGTTGTTGGTGAAGGACGCAGCGATCTGCGCTGGACTCAAAAAGATGCTGGCGGTTTCGACACCAAACGAATCGGTCAGGTCGGCCGCACTGAAAGCGATCAGAGCACTCGGACTGGTCGAGCTGAGAGACCAGGTCGCAGTTCTCGCCATGCCTGGGCATGTCGAACGAATGCGTCCATCCGCGATCGAGGCACTTGCCGAGCTCGCGCCCAGTGCGACGGATCCCAGCGGTCGCGCGCAAGTCGTCACGGTTCTAGCGGGATTTCTCGACGACCCTGAATCGCGAGCGCAGGCTGCTGCTGGTGAAGCACTCGCAAACATGAAGGCGACCGAGGCATTGGCCCAAATTGACGCAATGGCGACGAGCGATCCTGATCCGAGAACCCGAGAACGAGCCGAGGGATGGGCGAGGAAGATTCGTGCTGAGCCGAAAAGTGAGCCAAAGAGCGAGGCAACGCCAGTGCCGGCACCTCAGCCGGCAGCGCCGTAACGACGAACGAAGGCGGCGTACTGCTCCGGCGTGTCGATTCCGTGCGATCGAGCAATGCCATGCGCGACCGCGATCGCGTAGCCGTGTTCGAGCACGCGAAGTTGCTCTAGTTTTTCCGATTCTTCGAGTGGCGTTGCCGCAAGTGTCGAGAAAACCCGGAGAAAATCTCGGCGATAAACATAGATCCCCACGTGTTTGAGCGGTTCGACGTGGGCATCGCTCGGGTCACGCACAAATGGGATGAGCGCCCGCGAAAAATAGAGCGCGCGATTGCCTCGACTGACAACGCATTTGACAATGTTTGGGTTCGACGGATCCTCATGTGCAAGGAAGGGAGAGACCACGGTCGAGAGCGACGCCCCCGGATCACCTTCGAGTGCGATGATTGCGGCCTCGACGAGCTCGGGCTCAAACTCCGGTTCATCGCCTTGCACATTGACGACGATCTCCGGGCGATCGTCACCTTCGAGCGCATCGACCGCTTCGCAGATTCGACTTGTGCCGTTGGGATGATCCGAGCGCGTCATGACGCAGCGCGCCCCGAACGAGATCGCGACATCGCGAATCCGATCATGGTCGGTCGCAATAACCGTCTCGCGAATTCGAGGGCAGAGCGATGCGCGTTCCCAGACATGCTGGAGGAGAGTCTTCCCCGTTTCGCACGCAAGCAGTTTCGCCGGAAACCGAGATGAATTGAGTCGTGCGGGAATGACGGCGATGACCCGACGCGACCCCGCGCCCGAATTCGGGGGGCGGGAGGCGACGCTCAACCGAGTTCCTTGACAAGAAGGTCGAGATCCTTGCGTCGTTGTCGAATGTCCCGAAAACTAATGTCCTTGCGCAGGATGCTCGAGCAGATTTCAGATGCGTCCCGCGCGTGCTGACCGCTTTTTTCGCTCCGAGCCAGTTCGAGGAGCGACAGCATCAGGTCATACCGAATCTCCTGCTCGCGATCTGCGTGCGTCACATCCATTGCTGCGATTGCGTCCTTGAATTCGCCGATCGCCTCTGCGTGCCAGCCGGATATTGCGAAGCAGCGACCGAGCATGTGCGCCGCCGCGACACGCATCTTCGGCTCTTCCTTCGCAATCTGTAAGCAACCCATCGCATCCTCATACAGCCCGAGGTCGTAGAGAATCCGCCCGAGTTCGGACTTGATCCCTCGGTCAGTCGGATAATTGGTCGCGCGCTCGCGATACTCGGATGCTTGCAAATCGAGGACCGCCTTGCGAATGCGGGCGAGATTCGCCTGCGCAGTTGCATCGGTTGGAGCGAGTTTGACCACTTCTTCCGCGGCACTCTGCTGGCGGATCGCACGCATCAACTTGATATCGCCAGCGGCCATTCGGAATCGGTACTCCTTCAGCGCTTCGTACGCCGCCAAATAAGTTCGGTACGCCGTTGCCTCATGTTCAGGCGTTCCCATTCGACGGAGTGCCGTGCAGTACTTCTGCACATTGTCCGGGACTGCGGGGTTGGCGTCATACTCTGCCTTCGTGCGTGCGAGGTTGCGATCTTCGGATCCCGCGCTCCCCGTCAGCGCATCCGCCTCTTCCATCGCGCGTTGTCTGTCGAGGTCTCGCACATTTTCCCGGAAATTGCCGGTGCCTCCGTCTGGTCGGTCGAATCCGCTCGCGACGATCGCACGATTCGCGAGGATCTGCTTGAATTCTCGGTCGAGGTTGATGTCGGAAGGGTCGATTGCCAACGCCTTCTCGATGCAGAGCTTTGCTTCTTCCCAAGAATTCACTTGCACGAAGAGATCCTTTGCGCGAAGAAGCATCTTCTTGTTGGGCTTGTCGCGAAGCGAAACCGAAAGCAGGTTAAAGACCTTTGGGCCAGCCCACGAACCGAAGGCAATCTGGTCGGCCTTGACTGACGCGTGAAGCATGTCGAGTGCGCGGTCGACATTGTTCAAGTCACGCATCCAGTAGAGCTCGGTGATCGCAAGCCGGTCGATCGCCGTTGGCCCTTCGAGTGGCTTGATGTCGAGGTTCGATGCTGGTTTGCCGCCACCAGCGAAATGAAGCTTGGCGCACGCATACATCGCCTCGTGCAATGCGATGTCCTGCGGATCGACTTTGACCGCATTGGCGAAGTAAAAGAGCGCGACATCAAAGGCCGACTGCGACTGCGCCTTCTCGGCACGCTCGACAAACATCTTCGCCTTTTCTGGCGAGGGCACGAACGGAGATTTCTTGTCGCTATCGTTCTTTTTCCAAGGCAAAATCACGGAAGGCCACCTCTCGATCAATCGGACAATCCTACAGACTACATCACGCGGTTGCCTGCTCTACCGTCGGCAATCCCGCACCAATTCACGCTAGGATTCGAACGGAATGCGACATCTCGTCCTTCATCCTTCAGCTGTCCTGCGACGTCGCGCCGATCCGGTCGACACCATCGACGATGGAATTGTATCCCTCGTCGAGGAGATGTTTCAGATTCTTGAAGCGGAACAAGGACTCGGATTGGCCGCTCCGCAAGTCGGCGCCTCCAAGCGTCTCTTCGTGACCGATGGAGACGAGGAGCACGGAGGTGGGAAGCGGGTCTTTATCAATCCCAAATTCATTCTCATCGATGGATTGCTCGAGGCATCCGAAGAAGGGTGTCTGAGCCTTCCAAACATCCGTGGTTCTGTCCGACGGCAGCCTCATGTCATCGTCGAAGCGCTCGACATTGATGGCAAGTCATTCACACTCGAGGGAAGTGCCCTCATGGCACGGTGCTGGCAACATGAGATGGACCACCTCGATGGCGTTCTGATCATCGATCGGATGTCGGTGATCGATCGAATTGTCAATCGAAAGCGATTGCGAGCGATGGAGTCGGCCGGAGAGCGGGATTGACACGCATTGAGCCAGTCACAGAGACCGCTGATTGCATTCCAATAGTCTTGTTCGGGAGCGGCGAATTCGCGGTTGGCCCATTCGAACTCCTTCGAGCACGCCTCCCAGAATTGGGGGTCACGATCGTTCAGGTGATTTCGCAACCCGATCGCAAGGCGGGAAGAGGGAGAGAATCGTTGGCGACTCCAGTGAGCGTCTGGGCGATCGCGCACGGGATCCCGCTACTGAGGACACCCGATGTCAACGAACCAGCGACGCTTGAGATGATTCGGCAGCTGGACGCGCGACTCTTTGTCGTCATCGCGTTCGGGCAGAAGATGTCAGACGCGCTCCTTGAGAATGTCGCGGCGATCAATCTGCATGGATCAATTCTGCCTCGGTGGAGGGGCGCGGCTCCAATCCAGCGATCCGTGATGGCTGGCGACGCAAAGGTAGGAGTCAGTGTCATCGGGCTCAGCGAGAGAATGGATGCGGGGTCTGTCTTTGCAACTGCCCAAACTGACTTGATTCCAACCGAGACAGCAGGGGATTTGCATGATCGCCTCTCGACGCTGGGGGCGATTCCGCTTTTTGAAACGGTCGCTCGTTGGGTGAGTGCATTCCGAGCCGAAGCGACGAGCTCGCAGTCCAGGTCCACGCGATCGTGCCGAGCGCTCGAAGCACTCGGCGGTGAGACGCAAGACGAGTCCCTCGCGACTCGCGCGCGAAAACTCTCGCGTGCCGATGCGTGGGTCGACTTCACTTGCTCCGCCGGCGAAGTGTGCGCGCGGATCAACGGATTGAGTCCTTGGCCCGGAGTTGATGCGATGATCGGCAGTGAGCCTGCGCGACTCCTTCGGGCGAGAGTTGCCGAGGCGAACCCGTCCATTCGCGCCATCCCAGGCGAAGTCGGGGCAGATGGACTCGTTGGTTGCGGGACCGGATCGATCGAGTTGTTAGAAGTCCAGGCGCCCGGGAGCCGTGTCACATCGCTCGGCGCGTTTATGAATGGCAGACGAATGTCGATGGGGATTCGGATCGAATCGAATCATCCGAATCATCCGAATCATCCGAATCATCCGAATTCAGTCGGTGGCGGTGGTGCGCCATGACGCAAATCGTCGGTGATCTGCCGTCCGCGGCGCTCGACTACCGACTCGATCCGCAGTTGATCGCGACGACCCCAGCGCATCCGCGCGACCAGGCTCGGATGCTCATTTTTCACCGCCGGGAGTCGCGGATCGAGCATCGGCGAGTGGCTGACTTGCCGGAGTATCTCGAGCCCAACAGCAAGCTGATCGTGAACGAGACGCGTGTGGCTCCACTGCGATTTGTCGCTCGTCGCGTCGGCGATGGACGTGAGACTGAAGGATTGTTCCTTGGGCGTGCGGCAGAGGGGCGATGGCTCGCGCTCATCAAGGGGGCGAAGCGATTTGCCATTGGTGATGAACTCGAACTCTGCCCTCCGGCGGGAGCAGAAACTTCTCATCAGGATCGAATCAAACTCTATGGACGTCGAGAGATGGCATGGGAAGTCGCATTCGAATCGTCGAGCGTTCCATCTGCGATCTGGGAGCGATCCGGACGCACGCCACTGCCGCCGTACATCGTGCAGGCACGTAACGCTGCTGGTGGTGGTGAGTACTCCGACGCGGTTGATCGTGGCGAGTATCAGACCGTCTTCGCTCGAGCGAGTGATCTCCCAAGCTGTGCCGCGCCAACCGCAGGTTTGCACTTCACTCCCGAACTGCTCGAGCGCATCGCGAACTTTGGCGTCGAGCGGATCGCCATCGAATTGCAAGTTGGGACGGGGACATTTCGCCCCGTCGAAGTGCCGGTGCTCTCGGCGCATCCGATGCACCACGAGCATTGCCGTATATCGGCCTGGAATCTGCTTCGGCTTGCAGATAACGTCAGCGATGGAAGTCTCGTCGTGGGAACGACTTCCGTTCGGTTTCTTGAGAGCCTTCCCAGGCCGATCCCCGAAGGGATCATCGCGAGGGCCAAGGCGATGGTGGACGTCGGTTCTCCCGAGGCGGTCGCGATGGATTTCACCACCAACATTTTGATCGCGCCTGGCTTCGACTTTCGGTGGACCCATCGACTTCTGACGAACTTTCACCTTCCACGCTCGACGCTCCTGGCACTGGTCGGGGCGCTCGTCGGCCTGGAGCAACTGAAGGAGATCTACGCGGTTGCACAGCGGGAGCGGTATCGCTTCTATTCGTTTGGCGACGCGATGCTGATACTCCCGTGAAGTCGCCAGCGGGTGCTCGATTGTGCATGCTCCAACTTGAAGCGGAGCGATCCAATATGCCGATCAATGTTCATGGAGCGGTGCATGAAGTTGTCGCATCTGATCGCAAATCTCGACGGCGTTTCTGTCTTGAGCGGATCTGATCCCACGGTTGTTGCTGTGACGGATGATTCTCGAAGGGTCGGCGCGGGGTCGTTGTTTATCGCACGCGCTGGGAGCGTCGGAGACGGTCGCGTCTTCATTGGGGATGCGATTGCCAAGGGCGCCGTAGCAGTCTGCGTCGATTCAAGCGCGCTGACCCGGGAATGCGAATCGGCTGGCATCGCAATCGTCCGTGTTCCAGACATGAAAAAGGCGCTCGTGGAACTTCCCCATGCCTTTCATGGATACCCCGCTCGGGCGATGCGGATGATCGGGGTGACCGGCACGAACGGAAAGACGACAACGGCATTCTTGATCCAGCACTTGGTTCGCGAGAGTGGACTTCGCTGTGGATTGCTTGGGACGGTCGTGACGGACGATGGAGCCACGCGGACGAACTCCGAACTGACAACTCCAGGCGCGGTGGAATTGGCCTCTCTCCTCGGTCGGATGGTTCACAACGAGTGCAAGGCCGCCGTGATGGAGGTGTCGAGCCATGCGCTCGACCAGGGGCGCGTCGATGGTGTGGACTTCACCGTCGGAGTCTTTACGAACCTGACTGGCGATCACCTTGACTATCACCGGACGATGGAGTCGTACGCACGGGCGAAGTCGCGGCTCTTTCGGGGACTCCGATCGGGCGCGTGCGCTGTGGTGAATGTCGACGATCCTGCGCACCGCGAGATGCTCGATGGGTGTGTGGCGAAAGTGCTTCGTTGCAGTTCGCGTGATGCCGGGTCCGATTGCTTCGTCGAAACGGTCGAAGCGCGGCTTGGATTGACCCGACTGAACTTGCACGGTCCTTGGGGAGATATCAGTGTCGATTTTCCCTGCGTTGGTCGTCACAACGCGATGAACGCACTCGAGGCAGTGGCGACCGCGTGGTCACTCGGCATCGAAGCAGATTCAATTGCAGCTGCACTGCGAACCGCGCCCGCCCCTCCTGGACGGCTCGAACCAGTGACCGCTCCCGATGCGCCATTTGCAGTACTCGTCGACTATGCGCACACGGATGATGCGCTGGCCAATGTGCTGACGGCACTGCGACCGGTCGTCGCTTCGGGACGGATCATCCTTGTCTTCGGTTGCGGGGGCGATCGCGATCGCACGAAGCGACCGCGCATGATGGCGACGGCAGTGGCTCACGCGGATCACATCGTCGTGACGAGTGACAATCCGCGGACCGAGTCCCCCGAGGCAATCATCGCCGAGATCCGGACTGGAGTTCCGACGAATTGCTCGATTGCGGTCGAATGCGAACAAGATCGACGCTGCGCGATCGAGCGTGCGATCTCGATTGCACAGGCGGGGGACATCGTGCTGATCGCCGGGAAAGGGCACGAGGACTACCAAATCATCGGAAGCGAGAAGCGACCATTCGACGATCGCCGGGTGGCACGAGAGGCGCTCGACGAGTTGGGTGCGGGATCCGCACATGAATTGCGAAGGGCGCACGTCGAAACCATTTCGCATTCGAATACATGCGGAATCCCAGCAGGAATCGGAGCACGAAAATGACTTATATGGGAGCGACATCGACGATCGGATCATCCACAGTGACAGGATTCATGACCCCGGAGGAATTGAGAACTGCGGTGAATGGATCTTGGGCTCCCGCCCCGAACTCGCACGTGCCGACGATCGGTGTCGGTACGGACACCCGCTGCGATCTGACCAACCGAGTCTTCTTCGCGCTTCACGGAGAGCGACACGATGCGCACGATCATCTGCTCGATGCGGTTCGTGCAGGGGCGCGAATCCTGGTGGTCGAGGAGTCGAAGTGGAGACGGATTCGATTGAGCGGTCCCTCATCCGCGGCGATTCTCGTGGTCGCGGACACACGTCGCGCGCTGCAGGCGGCCGCCCGTGTCTGGCGTCAAGGTCTCGTCGCGACGAAAGTAGTGGCGATCACCGGAAGTGCAGGAAAGACAACGACGCGTCGATTGATCGAGGGAGTTCTCGCGACGAAGTTTCGCGGATCCGCGAGCCCGAAGAGTTTCAACAATGACATCGGGGTGCCGATCACCTTGTGCGGGGCCCGTCGCGACGACGACTATCTGCTTGCCGAAATCGGCATGAATGCCCCGGGCGAAATCGAGACGCTTGCGGCACTCGCCCGTCCCGACATTGCGGTGATCACGATGGTTGGTCGTGCACACCTCGCCGGACTCGGATCGCTCGATTGCATCATGCGCGAGAAATTCGCTCTCGTCTCGAGTCTCTCGTCTGGTGGCCTTGCGGTCGTGCGGGGCGATAGCGCACTGCTCGATGCATCGCTCGAGGGAGCACTCTCGACGGGAGTACGGGTCGTGCGCTTTGGTGAGGGACCGATGAATCATGTTCGTCTGCGTCGACGCGAGCTTCGCGCTGGTGGCGGGCAACGTTTGGATGTCGAGGCGTGCGGTCGAAAGTTCACGGTGGAACTCTCGCTCGATGGAGCGCACAACGCGATGAACTCGTTGGCGGCGATTGCGATCGGAATCGACCGCGGATTGTCCAACGATGAGATATCGATGGGACTTGTGCGGGTCCAATCTTCGGAGATGCGATTTGTTCGACAGCAGGTGGGGGACTTGACCATCTATAACGACGCCTACAACGCCAATCCAGACGCAGTTCTCGCGGCACTCGCGACCTTCTCGGAAATCGTTCCGGTCGGTCAGCGCAAGGTGGTGGTGCTCGGTGACATGCTGGAGTTGGGGGAAGCATCGCCCGAACTCCACGCAGAGATCGGACGTGCAGTGGGAAGAGGAGTCGGCGCAACTGCGCCCGATGTCGCCATCTTTGTTGGTGCGCTCGCGGCGCACGCCGCGCGAGCCTGTCGCGAGGCGGGTACGTGCAAGGTGGTGCACGTGGCGGATCTGAGCCCAGCATGCGCTGCGACCATCGTGCGCGAATTTTTACCAGGGGATGCGATCTTGTTGAAGGGATCGCGTGGCGCGGCACTTGAGAGACTCCTCGCCTCGCTTCAAGAACGATTGGCCGCCTGATGCTTTACAACCTGACAGCTGCGACGCAGAGTTGGCTCGACGACCGAGGTCTCTCCTGGCTTGTCATGGTGATGCACCAACTCGAGTTTCGCGCGCTCTTTGCAGCGCTTCTCTCTTTCGTGCTTGTTCTGACATTCGGACCGAGAGTCATTCGGTGGCTCGCACGCCGCAAAATTGGCGATGCCCCAGAGTTTGGAAACGACAGCCTCAATCAATTGATGCAGAGTCGAGCCGGAACGCCAACCATGGGTGGGATCATCATCTGTGGTGCATTGATTGCGAGCACAATCCTGCTCGCTGATGTGATACACAATCGATACATCCATCTCGGCCTGATCGTGGTGCTCTGCTACGCAATCCTTGGAGGTGTCGACGACTGGCTGAAGCTCACCCAGAGTCGTCGGTCTCCAGGAATTCGCGATGGTCTCTTCGCGTGGGAGAAACTGCTCTTTCAAGTTGGATTCGGTTTACTGGTTGGATTCTTTCTCTATCGATCCGGAACCTCACCTGATGCGCATGTACTGAATATCCCGTTCCAACGAACGTATCTGCCGACTCCGTCAATCGAAAGTTTGATTCAGCCACCGGCGATCGCGGGTGGCGTCTGGATCTTGGGAATCGGATGCTTCACAATCATCGCGATGCTGGCCATTGCGGGAACTTCCAACGCGGTCAACATGACCGATGGAATGGACGGACTTGCGACCGGCACGCTCATCATTGCGAGCCTTGCGATGATGGTGCTGGTGTGGATCGCGGGGAGCCCGCGTGCGTCGTACTTCCTCTTGGTCCCGAGCGTTCCGGGTACTGGCGAGCTGATGGTGATGGCGGGCGCGATGGCCGGCGCGTGCCTGGGATTTCTCTGGTTCAACTGCAGTCCTGCCCGCGTGTTTATGGGAGACACCGGAAGTCTTGCGCTCGGCGGGCTTCTTGGGTACTTCGCAGTCGCCATTCGTCAGGAATTTCTACTCTTGCTCATCGGTGGGATCTTCTTCCTGGAACTTGGAAGCATCGTTGTGCAGACATCATGGTTCAAGTGGACCCGTCGCAAGTACGGTCAGGGTCGGCGAATCTTTCGTTGCGCCCCGATTCATCATCACTTCCACCTCGGCGGTTGGAAAGAGCAACAAGTGGTTGTGCGCTTCTGGATTGTTTCGGTGGTCTTGACGATGATCGCGCTTGTCAGCTTGAAACTGCGCTGATCCAAGCCACCTAGTCGCCGTGCTTTTGGCGGAGCCTCGGGGAGAGGCGCAAGATCAATTGGACGCGTTCGAATTCCGCAATCCATTCCGCGAGGACGGTGGCACTCTCGCTCGCGGGTGTCGTGATCGATGGGAGCGGGCAAGCTGGGCCAGTTGTCGTGCCAAGTTGGGTGGCTGCCATGCGGCGATAGCGCGATAGAGTTCGATCGCCGAACAAATGCACGAACTCGAACTCTTCGCTCATCCAGAGCACAGTCGGCACTCGTTTGCCGCCGGCAATGCGAACTTGATCGGAAAGGTCCGCGTGCTCGTCCCGATCGAGAAAGACCAAGTCGATCGCGGGGGACGCAGTTGCAATGGCAACGAGCATCGGACATTGAACCGCACAATCCCCGCACCACGTCCCGCTGAGGCAGATGACGGGCATTCGGCGAGTGAAGCTTTGCAAGAGGGCGCGTTGTTCGTTGTCAAGCGAGAGCAGTTTGCACTTTTCACGCCACTGCGCGGTGCGCCCTGGGTCGGTCGCGAGGTAAGCCTCGAAATCGAGTCCCGCCGAGTGCTTCAACCGGAGGAATTTCGCATCCATAAATTAACTGCCTAGAGCGTAGACGAATGTGGCGCTCGCGGTGAGAAGCTCTGCGCGCGACTTGATGAGTTCGAAGCGCGAGTCGAAGAGGAAGGATTCGGCGAGAAGCAAGTCGTTGATCGTTGCGAGCCCATTGAGATAGTTCTGATAGACACTGTCGTAGGAGTCCTGCGACGCCGTCAACAGTGCGACGCCAGCCTCGTATCGTTTTTGCGCGGAGAAGAAGTCGAAATAGCTCGCCCAGACTTGGCCGGTCGTGACGAGTCGCAATTGCTCAAGTTGAGCTTCCGCTGCCCGAACATTGCTCCGCGCTTGTCGAAGGACATTCGCTCGTTCGTATCCATCGAATATCAGCCAGTCCGCGGTGATTTGTGCGGAGTATGTTCCAGTCGTCGGAACGCCGCTTCCGCCTGTCGTTCCAGGCATCGTGTAGCTGTAATTGTCGGTCGTGATTCCGCCGGATCCCTCGAAAGAGATGATCGGCAGGAAATTCGCTTCGGCATTCTTTGTGACCTGTTGGAGTGCGCGCACCTGCGAGATCGCAGACGCAATATCAGGTCTCTGTACAAGCGCGGATTGGATCGCGAGGTCCACTCCTTTGGTCAGGGAATCGGGCAGGGGCAATTCATTGAGCGCGATGATGTCAGGCGCGTGATCCGCAGGAACGCCCATGACGACCGCCAGATTTGACTGAGCTATGAAGACTTCTGCCTTGGCGTTTTCAAGATCGTAGATCGTTTGGAGATACTGCTGCCGAGCCTGGAGAACTTCGGGGCGCGTCGCAAGGCCGACCGTCATTCGATCATCAGTTGCATCGAGCTGCTTGCGGGCTGTGATGACATTCTCGCGTGCCGCTTCGCGCAATGAAATCTTTGCGTCGAGCGTGAAGTACGCGCTCTGAACATCGAAGACGAGCTTCTGCATCGCGCGATTAAATGTGTAGTTCGCCGCGATCAATTGTGCGCGTGCGCGGGCACTTTCCGCATCTCGGCGACCGAAATCCATGAGCACCCAACTCATGCCGATGGCGGCGGTCGCCGGGGTCTGTGTGACGATCATCGGCGCTTCGGCGAGTCTTTGAGGTCCCATCGCCGAGGTGAACGCGATGTCGGGCATATAGGCGGCGTCTGCGATGCCAATCGTCGCCGCGGTCGCTCGCGCTGATTCCCACGCGCCTCGTGTCACTGGACTATTGGTCAGCGCATGGTCGAGGCATCTCGTGAGCGAGAGTTTCTCAGTTGGATTCGCGACGAGGAGCGGGGCGCCGATGACTTGCGATTCTGCCGTGCGCCTTGCAATCTCGGGGGTGGTTGGCGCGACCGGTATTGCGAGCGGGGTGACTGGTGTCGGTTGTCCCTTTGGCGCCCAGCCGACTGCCGAGTCGTGCGAGACAAGTTTGTCGATCTCTTGATCCACGAACGGTCCATCCATGATGCATCCCGAGATGAAACACGCGATGCAACACGAGAACAGGACGAAAAGTGTGGTCGCAGATACAAGTGAACGATCGCGCAAGTCTGAACCGACGGGAAGTGACTTGCGAGGCATCGCCCGATTTTAGCAACTTGAGTACGCTAGCGAGATCATGGCATTCGCTGGATCAGGTCGTCGAGCAAAGTCGTGGTTCACTCCAGAGGCGGGCGACGCGATGAGGAAGTTCGCGATGATCGGCTCGTGGGGAGCGGTGGCATTTCTCGCGGGGTGCGATCCGATCCTCGAAGTCGATGGGGCATTCTTCCCTGCCTGGCTTATCTGCATGATCGCTGCCGGATTCATGCTCGGCGGGATCCGCTGGGTGATCTTTCGGCTTGGTATGGAGCAATTCATCGGTCCGCGGGTGACGGTCTATTTCTGTGTCTATCTGACTTGCACGCTTGGGCTCTGGCTGGGGTTCTTTCGGCTATGACGAGCGAAACCCCAACTCCGGCACCAGCTCCTGCGGTCGCGCGGTCTCCCGTGAAGGCTCCGATTTCAACCCCGAATCGGCTGAGAAAGATCTTTGGACGACTCTTCGGGATCTCGGCCGTCCTTTCGGCCCTCGTGCTTTCGTTCTTGACCTGGTGGGAACTCGACATTCGTCCGCGCACAGACGACGCGTATCTGCGCGCGAACATCGTTGGAATCGCGGCCAATGTCTCTGGATACATCACCGAGCTCGCGGTTGTGGACAACCAGAAAGTCGCCATCGGGGACCTGCTCTTTCGCGTCGATCCTCGACCCTATCAAGCTGAACTCGACGTCGCCCTCGCGAACCTCGCGTATGTCGATTTGGAGATTCAGGCGCTCAAGGATGCGATCACACAGCGTGAAGCGGACATCGTCAATGCCGAAGCCGTCGCGCTCTACAACATGCAGTATCTCGCGCGCATTGAACCGCTCCTTCCGAAGCAGTTCGTAACTCCAGATCAGATCGATGCGGCGAAGCGAAATGTGCGAACCGCGGATGCAAGCGTTTTGCAATCGAAGGCGGCACTCGCGCAGGCGGTCGCCAATCTCGGGCAGATCGGAAATGTCAATGTTCGCCGAGCGCGCGCGCAGGCAATGGTTGTCGAGAACCAACTCAATGTCGGCTACTGCGAAGTCCGCTCGTCGGTGAACGGGTATGTGACGAACTTTAATATCTCGGTAGGTCAATACGCGTCGACCGGCGTGGAGGTCTTCGCGCTCGTCGACACCTCGAGCTGGTATCTGCTCGCCAACTATCAAGAGACGGATATCCGAGTCATTCAGCCTGGCATGGATGTTGAGGTCTATTTGATGGCCTATCCGCGCGTGCATTTTCACGGAGTCGTTCAGGGGATTGGATGGGCGCTCTACGACCCGAACCAGGGAAGTAATGGAGTTCTCCCAACTGTCTCGCCAACGCTTGATTGGGTCAGGCTTGCACAGCGGTTTCCGGTCCGAATCGTCATGGACCCATCCGATGATCAGAATCCGTATCGAATGGGTGCGACGGCGACCGCGATCGTGCTCTCGAACAGAACACGTGAAGTCCCGGACATCCTCAAGCCACTTATGCCCGACGCTCTTGAACAATGGCTCGGAACGCTTGCGACTCCACCCGCCCCAATGCCCGAGTCGCCGGGGCGATGACTTGGGGGGGGGTACCCCCGCTAAGTGTCGAAGGAATCGTTTCAGGTGGGTCGTGACGGCAAAGTTGAGGGCGTTACTTGACTTGCGATCGCTAATAGTCAAAATGGATGAGTCAGATCTCGTTGGGCGAAATGCGCGTTGTTTATGAGAGTTGCCACTTGCTTGTTCATGAAGTTCATGCGCTCGGATCGCACGAACTACCGATTCGTGGGATGGATTCCCGCGTTGGTGATCGCTCTCAGCGCTCTCAGCGCTCCAGCACAACTTGCGATTGAGGATTTGGGCGGGCTACCGGCGTCGTCGATCGCACGCCTTGTAAGCGGAGATGGCGTGGTCGTCATCGGAGAAAGTGCATCCGACTCTCAGTCTCAGCAAGGGCGCTTCTTTCGTTGGACGAGCGCGAGTGGAGCGGTCCCGATCGCATTCGATCTTGGATCGACCGCAACGAACATCGCACTCTTGAGAGTGAGTTTCGATGGCAGTGCCATTGTCGGGAATGCCGAGACTGAAGCGGGGCCTCGAGCGTTTCGATGGACTGCTCCCAACGAAACCACACTCCTAGAGCCCATTCCAGGCGACACGAACTCTGTCGCATTCAATGCAAGCTCAGATGCAACGGTCGTGGTTGGGGCGAGTCGACGCTGGGACCAAGCAGGACAAACGATGATCTTGCGACTCGTTCGCTGGACGGCCGGGTCCGCGATCGCTCAGGAAATGGGAATTCCACCAGGTGAGGTCGTCCTCGGGCTTTCGCAGAAGGGCGTTCGGATAAGCGGTGATGGGTCCGTCGTGGTAGTTCAAATTGCGCTGAGTGGATCGTCTGGAGTGACGGGCGGTGGGAACGATCTGTGCGCGGACGCGATCCCAATTCAATTTGGCGACACGCCGTTTTCGACATTTGGTGCTCAGACCGACGGCAATAACCCGACAGATCCGAGCTGTAGCCCTTTTGCCGCGACCTTTTACCGCGACATTTGGTTCACTTACTACGCACAGGCGACCGAATCAATCACATTGAGCACATGCAATCAGACCGACTTCGACACTCGGCTCGAGGTCTTGAGCGAATGCGGCGGCGAACTGCTCGCGTGCAATGACGATGTCGTTGGTTGCGACTATTTCAGCAGTCGATTGACTTTTCAAGCCGTCCTGGGAGAGACGTATCTCGTCCGGCTTGGTGGCTATGCCTCGCAACCTGGTACGGGTGTCTTGACACTCTCTAGCGAAAGTGGCACGAGTCCTGTGCACTTGTTCCGCTGGACCGAGTCGAAGGGAGCGCCAGAATGGATGGACCTTGGTGTTCCGAGCGACTTACTCGCCAACGCAACATGGTTGGATGATTTTCAGCTCGATGACTCGGGGTCAGTGGTTGTCGCCAACCGAGATGGTTTAACGGCGGCGGGACCAACACGGCGCGCCTCGCTCTGGATTCTCGGCGATGGATGGGATTTCGTCAGTGACACGCAGAGAGACTGTCATGCACACGACATGAACGGCGATGGATCAGTCATTGTTGGGACATTCAGCGGCTCAAGAGTTTTCCGTTCGTCGCCGGAGTTCCCATTTGAAGACCTCGGATTGCCCCCGAGCGCGCTCCCCGATTCGATCGTGAATTGTGTCGTGAGTGACGAAGGAGGTGCTCTGGTCGGGACTGTTCGGAGTTCAAGTTCATTCGATTCGACATCTGGATTCCACTGGAGCATCAGCACAGGGATGCGAGACCTCGGACATCTGCCAGGGGATATCAACTGCAAGGTCGAGGGGACGAGTCGTGATTGTTCAGTCGTGGTCGGGACAAGTAGCGGGCTTGGTGGCGCAGATCCAAGCGCATTTCGATGGACCATCGCTGGCATGGTCGAACTCGTTGGATTGCCCGATCACTCGGAACCATCGGGTATCAGTGACGACGGCTCGATCATCATCGGAATGGGCGTGTCAAGCAACCGTCCCTATCGCTGGTCACTCTCCAATGGAATGATCGAGTTACGACCGCTCGCGGGCGATTCGATTGCGGCCATCAACACGTCCGAGTCGACCGGGGGCGAGCGCCGCCTGAGTCGAAACGGAAGTGTCGTCGTCGGCGAGAGTCGAGGTGGAGGGTTCACTCGCGCGTGCCTTTGGACGAATGCCGATCCAATCGATCTTGGAATTCTGCCAGGGTTTGTTGGCCATTCGACCAGCGCGGGAGTCAGCGGCGATGGGATGGTTGTCGTTGGTAGTTGCGAAGATTTCGACGGCAATTCCATTTCTCGGCACAACGCATTCCGATGGAGTCAAGGTGTGATGTCCGATCTCGGCGTGCTCGATGGATTCACGATGTCAAAGGCGAGAACCGTCAATATCGATGGATCGGTCGTGGTTGGAGAGTCATTCCTGGATCAATCGCAGAGTTCTCTGACGGAAGCGTTTCGTTGGACGAGCGCTGGAATGGTTGGTCTTGGAGTCCTCGACGGATTCACGAAGTCGTTCGCGAGCGATGTGAGCGACGATGGCTCGATCGTTGTCGGAGCCTGCGGGGATGTCAGTGCGCGAGCGTTTCGATGGTCCGGCGGTCTCATGTCGAACCTTGGAGTCTTGGATGGGTTTACTGACTCAATGGCGAGGGGGGTCAGTCGCGATGGCGTCGTTATCGCCGGCGAGTGCTGGGGATTTGATTCGAAGCAAGGGCAACAGATCTCGAGTGTCTTCCGATGGACTTCGGGTCAAGGAATGGTGGGGCTCGCTCCCATGGAGCGCATCACGAACATGACCGGCAATGGCTCGGTGATCTGCGGTTCACGTCGTGGTGGCGGCGGAGAATTCGACCGGGTCGCGTGTTTCTGGACAGCGCAACTCGGGGTCATCGACCTCGAGGCATACCTCACGGGTCTGGGACTAAATCTCGGTGGTTGGATACTCAAAGAGGCCGGCATCTCTGCGGATGGAATGGTGATCACCGGGAAATTCGATGATTCCACCAGGTTTTCATCGACCTTTCGTGTGTCTGGGTTGACTCTCGGAGGCCAGTCGATTCCAGCCATGCCGACAAATGTCTCTGCAACGGACGGCGCGTTCACCGATCACATCGCGATCGCGTGGGACATAGTTGCCGATGCGACGAGCTATCAAATCTTTCGGAGCGACTCGCTTGAAGCGATTGCAACGGTAGCGAGCGTGACATCGTTCGACGATCTGACTGCCCTCCCTGGAATTTTGTACACATACGCTCTCGTCGCGACGAATTCGGCAGGAATGAGTGAAAGAAGTGTTGGCGAGACGGGTTACCGCAACTTGCTCCCGCCGACGAGCGTCGTCTCCATCGGAGGATTGACCGATCGAGTGCGGATCTCGTGGGTTGGCTCGGAAGGCGCGATTTCCTATGTGATCTTCAGAAACGGCGCACCACTGGCGCCCGGAACCGCGACGGCGTCGCCCTATGACGACCTCACCGCCGCAATCGGCGTGAGCTATTCCTATTCGGTCAAGGCGACCGGAGCCGTCGGGGCGAGTGAACTTAGTGCGAGTGTGATCGGTTGGCGCGCGCCAGCGGCGCCGACGAACGTGATTGCGTCCGATGGGACGAGCACGACGAGTGTTCTGATCGGGTGGAGCGCGGTCACTGGCGCGACGGGGTACAAGATCTACCGTGGTGGCGCTCCCAATCAGATTGGAGCCGTTGGTGTCGCGACGACATTCACTGATGTGAGCGCACTCGCGGGGATCTCGTACGTCTACAGCGTCAAAGCGAGTACAGCGGCTGGCCTCTCTGCCGAGAGTGCAAGCGATATGGGGTTTCGAAATCTGTCGGCGCCGACTGGGGTTGCCGCATCAGATGGAACATTCACCGATCGCGTCGAAGTCACCTGGAATTCCGTGGTTGGTGCCGTCGGATTCGAAATCCTGCGAAGTGACTCTGCCAGCCCGCTCGCAGTCCTTTCAGCGGTCACTTCCTTCGCCGACACGACCGCGATTCCTGGGACGGTCTTCACTTACAAGGTTCGAGCGGTTGGGATGATCGGAACAAGTGCTCTCAGTGCAGGGAATAGCGGCTACCGTGCCATTGCGCCTCCGGTCGATGTCGCCGCATCGGATGGCGCTTTTACAGATCGAGTCGCAGTGACTTGGTCGCCGTCATTTGGGGCGATTGGCTACAAGATCTTTCGAGATGGCTTGACAACGGCGATCGGGAGCGTCGGTGTCGTGACGTCATTCAGCGACACGAGTGCGGTTGCAGGCAATTCGTACACATACACGGTAAAGGTCGTCGTTCCGACGGGAATGTCCACCGCGAGTCTCGGCGATCCTGGCTGGAGAAATGTGGCAGCACCAACTGGAGTTTTTGCCACTGACGGCACATTTACGGACAGGGTCGTCGTGACATGGAATCCATCGGCAGGAGCGACTGGGTACGGCGTCTTTCGCAGTGGATCGACAACGCCGATCGGCACGGTGTCAAACCTCGTTCAGACATTTACCGACTTCGACGCCATCGCAGGCACGCCGTACCCGTACACGGTGAACGCAATCATCGCGACTGGGGTCTCGGCGACGAGCGTGGCAAACTCGGGATATTGCAATGTCTCGCCTCCGAGCGACGTGATCGCCTCCGATGGAACATCGACATCGCATGTGACCGTGACATGGAGCGGATCGATCGGCGCGACCTCGTATTCCATCTTCCGCAACGGTTCGATCGCTCCGATCGCGGTGGTTCCAGCTTCGACGACATTCAATGACAACTCTGCCATCCCCGGGACGCCGTACACATACTCGGTCAAGTCTCATGGAATCGTTGGAGTGAGCGTCGTGAGTCTCGCGGACACGGGGTATCGAAAGCTCAAGGCACCTGTCGAGCTTTCGGCGTCGGACGGAACATTCACTGGAAAGATAAGCGTGAATTGGTCGACATCGTTCGCCGCAACTGGATACAAGATTTATCGAAACCGAGGCGCGACCGAGATTGGAACTGTCGGGGTCGAGACGACTTTCCACGATTTGACGGCCGTTCCAGGAACTCTGTACTCATACGCGGTCGTTGCAGTTGGTGGCGTTGGAGTGAGTGATTTGAGCGTCGAAGAGAGCGGCTTCCGGAATCTCTCGCCTCCGACGGCCGTGGCGGCATCCAATGGATCGTTCTCCGATCGCGTGGAATTGACTTGGGTCGGGTCTATCGGCGCGACGGGATACTCGATCTTCAAGGACTCTTCTTCCCTTGCGATCGCGACGATCGGCGTGGTCACGACATTCAGCGACTTCTCCGCTCTCTCCGGGAGCGCTGCCGTGTACCGAGTTCGAGCGATCGGCGCGGTGGGTTTGAGTCTTCCGAGTGCTGGAAATCTCGGATATGCGAATCATCCTGCGCCAATTGATCTCGTCGCTACGGATACCGACCCTGTGAAAGTGCGCGTGACATGGAACGCCTCGCCAACAGGAAAGACCGCTCTCGAGCTGGTTGGGTTCGAACTCTGGCGATCTCTTGCAGAGGAATCGCCGACACTCGTGGGTGTGACCGACGCGCTGACATTCATCTTCGATGACTTTTCGATCCCGTCGGGCGTGACGGCCACATACTCCGTCAGGATGAAGTACGTGCTCGCAGGAGTCATGCTCGAAACGACTGTTGCGACGCTGATGAGTTTGCCTGACACAGGAATCAGACCGCCTGGGTTTGCTGGAGGGGATGGGAAGGGTGACGAGGGAGGTGTGGCGGGTGGCGGCAGTGAATCGAATGGGACGCGTGGCGAAAGTGATGTGAGCGATGCATCTGGAATGGACAACGTGCCAGATTCGGATGGATCGTCTGGCGAGTCGTTGAGTGACTCGCTCAGCGCCAAGATCCCCGCCGAAGTTGTCGACGACATCGACGAGAAGTTCGGTCCTTGCGAGATTGTCTCGCATGAGCTGGCGCGTCAGATTCAATCGCACTTGAATCGCCTTTCGCGTGGTGGACTGACGGACAGCGAAGCGGAATCTCTGGAGGTGTTGATTGAACGATTGACTTCTCTCTTCGAGCCACGTTTGGGAGCCGAACCCGCGGTTTGCGCTCAGGAACGGGGAGATGTAACAGTCGATGGCACGATTGACGACAAGGATCTCTCGGCATTTCTGGAAGCATGGATTTCGAGCGATCAGTTCGTTGGCGATCTCAACCGCGATGGTCAAATCACGGCAGACGATATGGCGATCGTGATCGCCGGGATCGAAGAGACTCGGTCCCCAACGCAACCGAAGCGGCAACCAAAGTGAAAGCGCAATTATTGTCGCTCGCGTCTATTGGTCGATGCTCGACTTCCACTTACGCAAGAGATCGAACGCGGCAAGCGGGGTGAGATTCTCAACCGAGATTTCGGAGATTTCCCGAACGATTGGGTGAAGCGCAGGCAGTGGTGGCGCGCTCGTAACTGGAGGAGCAAAAAGCGATGGCTGGTCGTCGTCGCGCGCGCTCCGTCGCCGAGTGGGCGTTGCAGCCTGGACAGTGAGAGTTTCCAAGATCTTCGTGGCGCGCTCCACAACTTTCGCGGGCACACCTGCCAATTTTGCGACATGAATGCCATAGGAGCGATCAGCACGTCCAGGCTCGATCCGGTGAAGGAAAATGACTTCGTCTTTCCACTCGCGCACGCCGACTTGCAGATTGCAGATCGCCCGTTCGTCGTCTGCGAGAGCGGTCAGTTCGTGATAATGCGTCGCAAAGAGCGTGCGGACGCGTTTCTGGGCGAGCCACTCGGTCATCGCCCATGCGAGGCTGAGTCCATCGAGCGTGCTCGTGCCACGCCCGATTTCGTCGAGCACGACGAGGCTCTGCTCAGTGGCATGGTGGAGAATGTTTGCGGTCTCGGTCATCTCGACCATGAATGTCGAACGGCCGGCGTGCAGTTCATCGCCCGCACCAATGCGTGCAAAGATTCGGTCGCACACTCCTACGACCGCGCGTTTCGCCGGCACGAAACTTCCGGAGAGTGCCATCAATGCGATGAGCGCGTTCTGTCGAATGAATGTCGACTTACCTGCCATGTTCGGACCAGTGACCAGTGCGAGTGTCGCGTACACATTCGGTGTGCCGAGAGTGCATTCGTTGGGGACGAACTTTCCACCGAGCGATCGGTCGAGAACTGGGTGCCGACCTTGGTCGATCTCGAGGAGTGGAACCCGAGAAATTTCAGGGCGAACGTACGCGTGTCGAACAGCCGTCTCGGCGAAAGAAGTGACACAGTCCAGTTGAGCGATCGTGTCCGCGAACGCAGCGAGGTCGCTCGCGCGCCCAGAAATCGCCTCGAGAATCTGCTCGAACAATTGTCTTTCGCGCTCAAATGCTCGGGATTCGGCATGAAGGACGCGGTCCTCAAAGGCCTTCAGTTCGGGCGTGATGTATCGCTCTGCATTTCGAAGAGTCTGCTTGCGCGTAAATGTGATCGGCACCCGCGCCGTATGCGTGTGCGTGACTTCGATGTAGTAGCCGAAGACTCGATTGAAGCCCGTTCGCAGAGAGTCAATCCCACTCTCGCGGATCAGTTGGCTCTGATAATTGGCAATCCACTCGCCGGCGTCGCGTTGGAGAGCCTTCGCCTCGTCGAGATCCGCATCGATACCTTCGCGGAGGAGTCCGCCTTCGCGCAAGTGAGCGGGGGGATCGTCGACGCACGATCGGACGATGCGCATGCCGAGTTCTGTCAATCCAATCCCAAGCACCGAGAGTCGTGCGTACGACTCTGCGAACGCCTCGACTCCTTCAAGCAATTCAATGGTGGTCGGAAGTGCTGCGAGTGATCGGCCGAGAGCGACCACGTCGCGTGGAGTCGCACGGCGCATCGCCACGCGCCCGTGAATGCGGGCGACATCCTGGATGCGCCCGAGAACCGATGAGAGAGATTCGCGTAGCGATGAATCTTGGACAAGTGAAGCGACCGCGTCGAGTCTGCCTTCGATGGCGTGTTGATCGCGGAGTGGAAAGCACATCCAGTCACGAAGCATTCGACGGCCCATCGGAGTCCGAGCGCAATTGAGTGTCGCGACGAGGGATGAGTCGGTCGTTCCCGCGAGCGATGTCCGCTCGATTTCAAGGGCTCGCAGAGTCCAGGCGTCCAGGACGACAAACTTCGATCGGTCCACGACTCTCGGCGCTTCGAGATGCGACAAATCTCGCACTCCAGCTGCTGTGCCGGCGGCACCATCAACGGCGAATCCCGACTGTGTTTCGAGGAGGTATCCCAACAGACCGCCGGCTGCGCAGATCGAGGCGCCGTCGAGCGCCCACGCACTCGCCGATCCAACGCCGTAGTGTTTGCGGAGCACATTCGAAGACTCTTCCGACCCCATCGACCAGGGAGGTCGCGTCGTGATGGGGAGTTGCATCAAGTTGGCGAGTTCGCGTAGGGACGAACCATTGGGAAGTTGCGCTTCTTCTGCACAGATGACTTCCGATGGCGCTGAGCGCGCGAGTTCATCCGAAAGACTCTGCGCTTCGCATGGAAGGACGCGGAATGATCCAGTGGAAAGTTCGACGAGAGCGATGGCCGCGCGATCGCCAATGATCGCAATCGACGCAACGATGTTGTGCGTTCCAGCTTCGAGCAGTGCCTCGTCGACGCGAGTTCCAGGTGTCACGACGCGAACGACCGCGCGATCGACGACACCCTTGGCGTCCTTGGGGTCTTGAATTTGTTCGCAGACTGCGACACGTTCTCCATGTTCGACGAGTCGACGCAGGTACCCCTCGGCCGAATGAAATGGAACACCCGCCATCGGGATCCCCGCACTGCGCTGGGTCAGCGTGATCCCGAGGATGCGATGTGCCCGGATGGCATCATCGTGAAACATCTCGTAGAAGTCGCCCATTCGAAAGAAGAGCATGCATCCCGGGTGCTCTGCCTTGAAGCGCTGGTACTGCCGCATCGCTGGCGTGTCGCGATTGGCTGGCGACGCAGCTTTTTCGTTGTTCACCGTGTCGTTCGCCACATCGCGAGCGTACTTGTGGCACATGTCCATCCTCACTCGATTGGCTATACTTTTTCCGCCCTCGAGCGCAAGCTCGGAGTTGAGAGCTCAGGGGTGGTAGCTCAATTGGGAGAGCGCTTGAATCGCATTCAAGAGGTTGTGAGTTCGATCCTCATCCACTCCACTGAAATGCCCCTGAACCGGGCGCGAAAAACGCCCGCCGACTCGGCGGGTTTTTTGTTCGAACGCGATGTCTATGCTTCGATTGGAGAGCTTCGACCCGACCCATGATCCTCCTCATCGACAACTATGACTCGTTCACCTGGAACCTGGTGCAAGCGTTTGGCGTACTCGATGGATCGATGCCGATCCATGTGGTTCGTAATGACGCCATCACTCCCGATCAAGCGAAGGAACTCAATCCAAAGTGGCTGGTGATTTCGCCCGGTCCTTGCACGCCCAAAGAAAGCGGAGTCTGCGGGGATCTCATTCGTACCTTTCGCGGTGTGATCCCGATTCTGGGAGTGTGTCTCGGACACCAGACGATCGCGGATGCGCACGGCATGAGAGTCAAGCGCAACGATCGTCCCGTGCACGGAAAGGCCTCGCATATTTTCCACGACGGTAAGGGGATATTTCAAGGGATCTGCAATCCGACCACTGCGACGCGATACCACTCGTTGATCGTCGAGCGCGCAACGGTCACTCCCGACTTCGAAATTTCGGCGTGGACTGCGCAGGACGAGGTGATGGGACTTCGGTGGAAGTCACCCGTTGGCAAGGCTCCTATGGACGGCGTGCAGTTTCACCCGGAGAGTTTTCTTTCGACGGACGGACCACAGTTGCTAGGGAATTTCTTGCAGACGCCCTTGCAGATGGCCAAGTCGGCGAAGACCGTTCAGACCGCTCACTCTCCTGGAATATGCGTCACGACGCCTTCCCAGGGGCTCGATGCGCTTGCGTAGCGACGCTTTGGCATTCTTCCCGCATGCGCGCCAAGCCATCCCGCATCGCACGCCATTCGCATTGCTTTCGCCATCATGACGGGGTCCTTCGCGTGAGCGATCGCGGTATTCAAGAGAACCCCATCTGCGCCGAGTTCCATGGCAGTTGTGACATCGCTGGGAGTGCCAACACCTGCATCGACAATGACGGGAAAGCTCGGATCGCCACCTGCTGCGGGATCTTTCAAGAGTTCGAGAATGATCGAGATCGCGCTGGCGTTGGAGATGCCTCGGCCTGATCCGATGGGACTGCCAGCCGGCATGACGCTCGTTGCACCAGCATCGCGCAGTCGAACCGCCATGATCGGATCGTCGCTGGAGTAGCAGAGCACTTCGAATCCGTCAGCGACAAGCTCGCGACATGCTTCGAGCGTTCCGACTGGATCTGGAAGAAGTGTTCGCTTGTCGCCGAGCACTTCGAGTTTCACCCATCGTTCGCCGGGATTACCCATCTGTCGCAGGATGTCCCGCCCAAGTCGAGCGACACGCACGGCGTCTGCGGCTGTGAAACAGCCCGCCGTATTTGGGAGAATCGTGAATCGTGAAGAGTCCAATGTGTCCAAGAGCGACTTTCCATTCGCATCGATCAATCTTTCGCGGCGTACTGCAACGGTGATGACATCGGCTCCGCACGCGGCCAGCGCAAGATTCATCGTTTCGGCCTCGGAGTACTTTCCGGTTCCTACGACGAGGCGACTTCGAAGCGTGAACGAACCGACTTGAAGTGGTGGAACCATCATTTGATCAACCTCCTCCCACGAGTGTCACGACCTCGACGCGATCCCCATCCTGTATCAGGACCGTTTCGCGTTGATCGAAGGCGACGAGTCGTTCGTTCAATTCGACGGCGCAGGGGGCGTCATTGGTGCGGCGCTGGCGTATGAACTCCGCGACCGTGATCGGCACTTCCAGATCGGATTGAATTCCATTGACGGTGATTCGCATCGGTTGGATAAGATTAGCGCAGTGCCTTCCGACCCGAACCGTTTCCGTCATTTTCGACTGTCGATCGCAATTGTGTCGTCGATCGCGGTGATGTTCTCCGGTTTCGCCTGCGGGAGCAAGGGAGTGGACACGAGTACGCCGGAAAAGGCACTCGACGCGATCCAAACCATGATCGAATCCGGACATCCCGAGGGATTGCCACAGATGATCGAGATTCAGGCGCGCGACATCACTTTCGACGATGGAGTCACAGAAGCGAGCGCGATCCAGAATGTCAAAGACAAATTGAGCGATGTGCTTGCGCAGTTGTGGCGCGTCTCGAAGAAGATCAAGGAGCGTTTTCCGAAGGAGCTCGCAGACGAAGCGAAAGTCGGCGTCGATGCGCTGCTCGATCGTCCGGGGCGTCAGCTTGACGAGGGAGGATTCGACTACCGCACGCTCGCCAAGCGCGTCTTCGGAGATCCGTTCGGTTTTTTGATCGAGCAGCGCTCACGAATGAAGGTGGAAGACCTTGGCGACGGAACAGCGGCGATCGTGATCGACGATGAACCTGCGTTCGGCGGACTCTTGACGATGGTCGAGACATCCGACGGTTGGCGGCTGAATGTCCCTGTCGAGACACTGAGAACGAACCAGTATTGGCCCGACACTCGTCACGAATGGGCCGTGATTGCATCGATGATGCTCGGCATCGAAAACTCGCTCTGCGATTTCGAAGAGGAATTCGACGAGGGAAAGATTCGTTCGGTGAGGGAGGCGGGGGAGAGAGTCGGTCGGCTCATCGGCGAATCTGTCGTTGTGCAAAGCGTGATCTACTCGATGATGAAGCGCGACGATGCCAAGGCGACGAAGCAGTAACTGGCGCGGGGGGATAGCAAGGCGCTGATGAAACCCGGTTTTGCGCCCAAGTTTCGTCGTGGTTTTGATTCCTGGTGCCCTTCTCCACCCCGCTAGTACTCGAACAAAATCGTCACGAGTACAAAGACGGGGATCAGCACAGCGATCGACCAGCCCATGAATCCGAAGAAACTTGGCATGCGAACTCCACCTTCTTCCGCCATCGCCTTCACCATGAAATTGGGCCCATTGCCGATGTAAGTGTTCGCTCCCATAAAGACGCTTCCAAGCGAAATGGCGGTCAAGAGTGTCGCGCTGACCTGCGCGCCATCGTTGAGTGTGATCATGGTTGCACCCAGATCAACTGGAAGGCTTGCCGCAATCGTGAGAAAGACGAGATAGGTCGGCGCATTGTCGAGGAAGCTTGAAAGCGTTCCACTCACCCAGAAGAACTGTGCAGGGCTTGTGACGCCAAGTTCCGCACCCTTTTCGGCAAGAACGGCCATCGGCACCTGCATCGCTACAAATATGCCGATGAAGAGTGCCGCGACCTCAAGAATCGGTCCCCATGAAAACTTGTTGGCAGCTCGTACGCCCGTCGGGGTCATCCAAAGACTGATCGCAGCAAAGAGGCACATCGCGATCTCGCGTGCGAACGAAGGAATGACTGCGTTCGTCCCCGGAAATGGTCGCCCCGGAATGAGAACGATGACGCTCGCCAGGATTCCCCCGAGCGCAAGAAAATTCACCCATCCGCTGATCTGGATTCTTCCGGAGGGCTTGGAACCGAGCGAAGTCGTAGTCGCGGTCTCATGCCTCATCAACCATGTGTCGAGCACAAAGTAGATCGCCAACAGGAGCGCGACCGTGAAAATCCACTGTGGCCACATGTTCAGTGTCCAGAAGAAAGGCACTCCACGGAGGTATCCAAGAAAGAGCGGCGGGTCACCGATTGGAAGGAGCAATCCGCCGACATTCGAAACGATAAAAATGAAAAAGACGACCGTGTGCGCGACCCGGGTGCGGCGTCGATTTGTATCGATGAGCAGACGAATGAAGAGCACGCTCGCCCCAGTCGTTCCGAGCACACTTGCCAGAATCGCACCAGATGCCAAGATTCCAGTGTTCGTCGCTGGCGTTGGCGTGAAATCTCCACGGAGCGCGATGCCCCCGGCGACGATGTAGAGCGAACCAAGGAGAACCATGAATGGCACGTACTCGGTCAATATTGTGTGGGCGAGGACCTGCCCCGACGCGGAGAATCCTTCGGTGATCGCCAGGAATGCCAGCGCAAGCAACCCGCATCCCACCGAGACGATTGCCTTGTTTCGATTTGAGTGCCACCAATGAGACGATCTCGGCACGAGCGGCAGTACCGCAATGGCGAGCAGAAGTCCTATGAATGGCAAAGTTCCAATCGGCCATGATGCGTGCGATGCCAACATCACAACGAGGGTAGCGCACTAGACTTCCACTGGTGATCGTCGCAATCATGACACTCTCTCTCGTCGTCGCGGCGGGCACGACTGTGCAGAGTGTGCCCCAAGCGATTCCATCGTCGAGCGAGTTGGCAGGAAAGTTCCTCTGGCAGAGGGGTGGCTTCGAGTCGCCAGTCGCGTGTGCGATCGTGCCGGCCGGAGTGGTCGCAGTCGCAGATTCAAGCGGTGAGTTTGTCGGAGTATCCGCGCTCGACGGTTCGATCCTTTGGCGTACGAAGAGTGCGGGCGACGAGAAACTCGTGGAACCAAGCGCCGTCGCGGCGCTACCAGATGGTTCGTTTCTCCTCTGCGACCGCAGGCGCGGTCGAGTCGAACACTATGCGACATCAGGCGCGTGGATAAAGCGATTCGCCGCGGACACATTCTTCGGTCGACCAGGCTCGATCGCAGTCGGAACAGCCGGCGTGCCACCACTCGCGTGCGTCGCGATCGTCGACGATGCAAGTGGAGAAATTGTGATCTGCTCGGAGACGGGCGAGGTGATCCGACGCATCGGTCGCGAGACTTTCAAGAAGAAAGATGGATCGATCTGCACGCCGAGCGGCATTGCGTTCGCTGGGTTTGGCAGATTGGTTGCGACCGCCGCGGAGCAGAATCACGTTTTCGTCTTTGAGCCGCCACAGGGTTCCGATCCAGTGCGGGTCCTCCAGGTGTGGGGAGGGCGCGGTCCATTTCCGGGGCTCTTCAACCATCCGCTCGGAGTCGCGAGCGATGGGAATTGGATCTTTGTCGCAGATCAGTACAACCACCGGATATCACGCCAAGATGCTCGGGGGCAAGGACAACTCGCGTACGGTCAGCACGCCGTTCGGCCCCGTGAGGGAGAGGGTGCAGTTCATTACCCGACGGCGATCGCAGTTTGTCGAGATGTCTCAATTGGATCATCCAAGCGATCTCTTGCGGTGGTCTGCGAACCATTTGAGCGGCGAATACAAGCATTCGAACCCGGTCTGGATGCTGAGCCAGTCGACATCCGGCTCGTCCTCCCAAAGCTCGACGGAGTCCAGAGCCACTTCGGTGACTCAGTCGCTCGTGAAGGCCAGCGACTTTTCATGCATGATCCAGAGTCGTGCAGCATCGTTGTTTTCGATTTGTCGAAGGGACAGCCGCTTCACGTGTCGAATGTCGGATCGGCTGGCGCAAAGCCACATGAGTTTGGTTCGATCGATGCGATGGTCGGCCTTGCCGGCGGGACTCGGTTGCTCGTTGCGGACGGGATCAACCGCCGCTTGGCCCTGTGGGAGTTGACTCCCCCTCCGAAGGAGATCATCTTCGAACCATTCATGGCCAGGTTGGTGAAGACTCGTCCGTATGACCGGCTCGGGCTTCCCGCTGGAACGAAAATCGTCGGGCTTGCACGCGGTCCAAACGATCTCGTGCTCGCACTCTCGGAAGAAGGACCGTCGATCGTGACATTGGACTCATCACTGAGGACGGAGACTGCCGCACCGATTTCTGCTCCCGACACGACTGCTCGTCCTTGTTCCATTGCGATTGGACAGAGCGGGGTCGTTGGAGTGCTCTTTGATCGACCGGCGATTCTCTGTCTGTATGTGCGCGAGGGACTTTCGTGGCGATCAACGGAAACTCGAACGCTCGCGGATGTGGCATGTGCGAATGGGCTCGTCGCGATGCCCAATGACGAGTGGTTGGTCGTCGATTCGTGGGGGGATTCAGTTACTCGATTGAACTCTGAGGGGACGGCGAGTCGAACGGGCTCGCGGGGCGTCGCCGATGGCCAATTGTGGCTCCCGGGTGCCGCGACGATTGGGAGTGGTGGCGAGATCTATGTTGTCGATGGTGGTAATCACCGGGCGCAGCGGTTCAGTTCGTCGGGCGATTGGGAGATGACATTCAGTTTGGGGCGGACATACACCCGCGCGCGAACGGCGGACGAGGTCCTTCGAATTCGCAAAAAGACAGACGGACCAGTCGCGATCCCCGAGGATTCGAAGCAGTGAATCCGATTGCGCCCCGTGTCGCCATCGCGCTTGTTCTTTGCGGAGCGGGATCGCTTGCGCTTCAGCGAGTCGACGCAAAACCTCCGTGGAAGGAAGTGACGAGCAATGATGGATCGTGGCGAGTGAAGTGGCGATTGCTCGTCGACCAGCGGGAGGTGGAACTTCCGGTTCCTCGGCGCAGGTTCACGATCGAATTGAAACTGGAGTCGACATGTACACCGCCCCAAACGCCACGATTGATCGTGGTCGATGCTCAGATGCCCGAGCATGGACACGGGATGAATGTCGCGCCAACGATTCTGCTCGACGAACAGGGCGGGCGAGCGGACGGAATGCTCTTTCACATGACCGGACGATGGGAAGTTGATGTCGATATTGACGACGGATGCACCGTGGAAAGAGCACAGTGGAACATCGGGATGTACTGAGAGCCTTGTTCTCTTCGATCGCGTGCGCGCCCTCGATCTGCGTGGCGCTCTGGCTGTCCCTCTACCTAGCGCTCTGGGCATGTTCTCAACCAACGCCGACCGATCCCAAATCACCTGAACTTTCTGGTGTGGTCTTTGGTCAGGCGCAGATCGAGCGTGTGAGTGAGATGGGTTTCCCCGGGCCGCTTTCGCCAGACGAAACGAATCATGTGTGCGACGATCTTCGAGCGGCGAATCTGGGGCACATCCTCTTCTTCGACAAGAGGCTTTCAGTGCACGGCGACATCTCATGTGCGACATGTCACCAACCAGATCGCGGATTCACCGATGGTCTTGCCCTGAATGTCGGGATCTCGCGCGGTGTTCGCAATACGCTCACGATCCTCGACGCAGCACACCAGACCTGGTTCAACTGGGATGGCCGATTCGATTCGCTCTGGAGTCAGGCGCACGGTCCGATCTCCCATCCGCGTGAGATGGGGGCTTCATTCGATCAAGTGGTCAATGCGATCAGGGGGGACGCGAAAATCTGCAGTCAGTACGAGGCGATTTTCGGGCAATTCCCTGCTACGCCGCTTACGCCGTTTCATGTCGAACAAGCCGTGTCGAACCTCGGCAAGGCTCTCGCCGCGTACGAGCGACGGTTAATGACTGGTCCGAGCGCGTTCGACCGCTGGGTGGATCGTTGGCGCGACTTGCGCATGACTCGTGAACTTGATCGAGTGCCCGCGGGAGATTTCTCTGCCAGCGCGCAGCGCGGACTCGATCTCTTTACAAGCCGCGCGCTTTGTTGGAAATGTCATGCGGGACCGCTTCTGAGCGATGGAGAGTTTCACGCGCTCGGCGCCGCTCCTCGCAACGACTTGATCTCCGATCCTGGTCGATTTGGCGCAGTGGACAAACTCCTCGCGAGCCCATTTCGCACGGGAGGACCACACTCGGATTCGCCTCGTGTCGAGCGCGCGCAAATCGTCGAATCGCTCGTTGCTCAACCAGATCAGTGGGGTGCATTCCGAACCCCGTCGCTGAGAAACCTCGGACTCACCGCGCCCTACTTTCATCAGGGACAATTCGCGACTCTTGAAGAAGTTCTGCGTTTCTACAGCACACTCGACGGAGCCGTCACCATGGATCACCACCGCGAATTGGTGCTGAAGCGACGCGATTTTTCGGAGCAAGAATTGCTGGATCTCGAGGCGTTTTTGCGTTCCCTCGATGGGGCGCCACCACCGTCCCAGTGGACGCGAGATCCCGCACTTTCGCCCCCGCAACAACTGCCACCTGTGGCGGTACCAACCGAAAAACCGCACGATTGAACTGGACGCATTGCGGTGGCGGGGTAAAGTATGACATGAGCTTATCGCGCCCTCGGTCGTGGATCACATCGGTGCTCGTGGGGATGACGCTCGTCGTCGCCGCGATCGCCCACGAAGACGATCCCAAAGATCAGAACAACGAGCCACCCTTCTTCGGGCCGATCTGGCGCGCCAGCGAGGGTGGAATCGCTGGAGAGACTTTCAGTTCGTCGGGTGTTCAATTGCAGGCTTGGTTTCCATTCACCGCCATCAGCGCTGCGGCGACGAGTGCGAGTGATTCTTGGGGCTATGTCAGTCCGAGCGGTCGCGAGTACGCGATTCTTGGGATGAGCAACGGAACGGCGTTTGTCGAGGTCACAAACCCAGCCGCATCGCAGCTCGTCCAATTCAAGGCTCGACCGGCAAGTGCGAGCGACAGTCTTTGGCGCAATATGAAGACATATCAGCACTACTGCTATGCGGTGAGCGAAGGCGGCGGTGGCATTCAGATCTTCGATCTCGCTGGGATCGATACTGGCGTCATTACGGATCTCGGCACCGTCACCGACGGTGGCGTGGCATCGTCCCACACGATGATCATCAATGAGGCGACGGGATTCTTGTATCGAATGGGCGGAGGTTCGAGCGGGATTCGTTGCTACAGCCTTGCGAATCCAGCGCTTCCCGCATATGTCAGTGCTTGGAATCCCAAGTACACGCACGACGGAGCGGTCTTTGTCTGGCCGAGTGGTCCTTATGCGGGGCGCGAGATTTTTCTTGCGTGTGGCGGCCTCAACAGCGGGCAAACGGACACGGGATTGGACATCATCGATATCACCGACAAGGCGAACATCGTCGTCATCGGTCGCGCCACTTACGCGAATGCTGCCTACTGCCATCAAGTGTGGATCTCGCCTGACTTCAAGTATGCATATATCAACGACGAGATCGACGAGTCGAGTTTCGGCGTGATTGGACTGACTCGCATCATCGACATTCAGAATCTCGCGGCGCCGTTCTATGCGGGTGGTTACACCAACGGAGTTGTCTCGGTCGACCACAATCTGTACATCAAGGGAAACAATCTCTTTGCGAGCAATTACAAGAGCGGATTGCGCATCTACGACATCACCAATCGCACGTCGCCGAACGAAACGGCATACTTCGATACCTATCCAGCGGAGAATGCGACTGGTTATGCGGGACTTTGGAGCAACTACCCATACTTCCCGAGTGGGACGGTCATCGGGAGCGATATCCAGCGCGGACTTTTCGTCTGGACGCTTGGCGCGGCGCCGATCACTATCAGCTATCCCAATGGCATTCCGACCCAGATCGATCCGATCGGGGGATCATTCAATGTCGCGACCGTTCTCGCCGCAGGACAGTCGATCGCTCCGGGTGGTGCAACGCTTGTTTACAACACCGGTTCGGGCGCTGATCTGCGTGTGCCTTTGATCCCAACGAGTCCAGGTCAGTGGAAGGCAAATTTCACGGCGCTCGCCTGTCCATCGCAAGTTTCATTCGCCGTCGAATTCACGCTCGCGAGTGGGAGCGTCATTCGGGATCCTCCGAGCGGAAATCACACCGCATCCGTGGCGTACGGCGAATCAGTTTCTTTCACCGACGAAATGGAAGTTTCGGCGAACGGATGGACGGTCGGAGCGACGGGCGACAATGCAGTGAGCGGACTTTGGGAGCGTGCCAATCCAGTCGGGACGACTGCCCAACCAGAAGACGATCACACCCCCAGCGGAGTTTCGGCGTGGATAACGGGCAACGGCGTCGTTGGTGGTGGCGCAGGAGTCGCGGATGTTGATGGTGGAACGACGTCCCTCACATCGCCGTCAATCGATGCGACTTTGATTTTGGATCCGGTGATCGGTTGCTATGTCTGGTACTCCAACAACTTGGGTGGCGCGCCTGGACTTGATTCGATGCCGATGCTCCTCTCCAACAACGCTGGAACAACGTGGACACAGGTCGAGTTGGTGACAGCGAGCCCTGGTTCCTGGACAGAAAAACGGATTCGAATCGCGAACTTCATGGCACCGACCAACGCGATGCGCGTGCGATTTCAGGCGCGTGACTTGGATACCGGAAGCCTCGTCGAGGCGGGAGTCGACGATCTGCGCATGTTTGGTTTCGACTGCGCTCCGCCACGGCCAGGCGACATCAACGGCGATGGAGTGGTCAATGGAACTGATTTGACATTCTTGCTTTCGACTTGGGGTACCTCGGGGTCCGGAGACATCAATCACGATGGAACTGCTGATGGCGCAGACCTGACCCTGCTTCTCTCGGACTGGGGTTGAGTCTGGGTACGATTCTGTGGTGAGAATTCCATGAGCCAAGGATCAGCCGGAAATGTCATCTCAGCACTTGCGAGTTTTTTCATCCCTGGGCTCGGGCAGCTCCTGCAAGGGCGACTGTTGATCGCGCTTTTGCAGTTTTTTCTCGCCGCTCTCCTCTGGTTGATCTGGCTCGGTTGGATTATCCACATCTGGTCGATCCTTGACGCCGCACTTTGGACGCCACGTCGCTAGGCGATCGAGTTGGGCGAAGGCCTCGATATGTTTCGTAGACTTCCAACCCGTGAAAGCCGAACCAGACATCCGACTCATCGAACGCTGTGCGCTCGGCGAGGCTGACGCTTGGGGGGTGCTGGTCGAGCGCTACACCAAGCTTGTGTACAGTGTTCCACGCAGATATGGGCTTCCTTCGGCGGATTGCGACGACATTCATCAGGCGGTCTTTGCCAACCTCGTGAGCAATATCTCCAAATTAAAGAATCCGCAGGCACTTCCTGCTTGGTTGATCACAACCTCCCACCGAGAATGTTGGCGAATCGGGCGCGTACGCTCCCGAATACTGAACACTGACAGTGACTTTGTGAGTGTTTCTGATCCTCCAGAGTCGGTCGTGGAGGAGATCGAAGAGCAGCAGCTCGTTCGGGTGGGACTCGATCAACTTGGCGGTCGGTGCCAGGAACTTCTCTTGATGCTCTTTGGCGGTTCCGAAAAGTGCGATTATGAAAAAGTAGCAGTCCAACTTGGGATCCCAATGGGGAGCATTGGGCCGACCCGGGCGAGATGCCTTGAGAAACTTGGCGTTATTCTCAAAAAAATGGGGATTCGAAGACCAGGGGGAGCCGACCCCCGTGAACGGAGAGCCCCCTGACGGCACGGACGAGCGGATTGGCGTTTTTTTGCTTTTGCAATTGTTTCTCGGAGGGCTCGTATCAGGATGATGGGGGCTCGCTCATCTAGGGGTAACGACGACCACCATGAACACTTTCCCGCAATCCGACGAACATAATCAGCGCATGGCAGAGTTTGCCATGGCGCACATCGCCGCGGATGCAGGATGCACCGCATCTCCTGGTGTGCTCGCGAATGCGCTGGGATTGGCTCGCTGCTTGCCATCAGCTGTCGGTGGCGGTCCTGCAGATGCCCCGCTGGCTTGGTGGGATCGAGCCCGCGTCGCTCTCGCAAGCGTGACATTCAACGAGTCGATGCTCGCAGGTGTTGGACTGCGTGGCGGAACAATCCGTGCGATGGAATTTGTTCAAGGTAATGTGCATATCGATCTCGAAGTCGAACCACTCGTGCGGCACACGACACGGCGCGGGGTCGTGCGCGGGCAAGTTCAGAGTGTTGAGAATTGCGAGGGAATTCCTGTGGTGCTCGTCGATGAAGCGGGCAATGAGGCGGCATCAACCACCCTTGATGATCTTGGATTCTTCTCTGTCTTCCTTCCGGTTGGTACCTATGCCGTCGCCGTTGCTCTTCCGACTGGGGCGATTCTTGCAAAGGGAGTCTTGGTCCAATGACCGCTCCCGGTTCCGCATCGCGATTGTCGCTGAGCGAATTTGTCGCGCTCGCTGAAAAGCCACGATTGGTGGCGCTTCACGCGATGGCTGCACCAGCCGCGGCGATTTGTGATTACGGCGACAGTGTTGAGCGACTCGCTTGCACCGATGTGACTGACGCACTCGCCACTGCCGAAACCCTTGAATCAACGGCAAAGTCACTCGGCGACGCACGTGCGCTCGCACGTGTCCGGCGAGCACGTGTGCTCACGCTCTCGTATGCGGGGGCGTACGTCGATGCGCTTGCACTTGCAGAGCTTTCAAGATCAGAAGCACTCGTTGCTGGCGAAAAAATTGAGGCAGCACGCACGCTGATCGCACAGATGCAGCCGCTCTTGGTGACTGGTCGGGCCGAAGAGGCACTCGTTGCTGGTCAAACCGCTTGCAGCGAACTGCTCGCGCTTGGAGAGCCAGTTCTGGCCGCTCGCGTTGACATCAACCTTGGCAACATTCACAAGGCACTTGGTCAACCAGCCCGTGCGCTCGCCTGCCTCGACGTAGCTGCAGCAGTGCTCGCGTCGCAACCCGAGCTCGCTGCTCACATC
>CAMBMO010000012.1 GCA_945868805.1 Singulisphaera sp. GP187 | reverse complement strand
CCATCGACGGCGAGGACTTGCCCAGTCGTCTTGCTAAGTCTTTTTGAGACCAACAAGAAGTACGCCTCAGCTTGGTCTGCGGGAGTGATTGGAGATTTGGTCAGCGTGCGCGCCGCATAGAAGTGAGACAGCTTTCGCGTCAGGGAATCGTCAGACTCACCCGAGTCGAATGCGATGGAATACTTCGCCAGCGATGCGATCACACGGTCGCGCGGAAACATCGACGATCCATCCACCACTGTCGCAGGGGCGACCGCATTGACACGAACGAGTGGCGCGAGTTCCATCGCAAGCTCTCGCACGAGATGATTTGCGGCTGCCTTCGATGCGTCGTACGCAAGCGATCCCCTCTTCGCGACGAGTGCGTTGGCACTGGTTGTCAGCACGAGATTTCCGGGAAGGCCTTGATCCTTCCATGTATGTGCCGCTTCGTCGCCAACGATGTAACTGCCCGTGACATTCAGCGAGAACGTATACGCCCACTTCTCGTCGGGAATGTGGCCTGTCGTGTCCGGAGGTACGAAGACTCCGGCAGTGACGCAAATCGAATCGAAGCCACCGTAAGCGATCGCGACCTGGTCGAGCATGCGCCGTACCGATGCACGATCGGTGATATCGCATGCGATGCCAATCGCGGGACCGCATCCCGAAATGCCGGAGCCTGCAACGCCGATACCGACCCCGTGCCTGTCTGTGATTTCCTTCGAGGTCGCGTGCGCCCTCGCTTCGTTCACGTCGACGCAAACGATGTGTGCACCTTCCTTCACGAGTCGGTGCGCGGTTGCCTTGCCGATGCCAGATCCCGCGCCGATCACAATAATGACTTGCCGCGCGAGTTCATTCTCCGCCGGCATGCGCTGAAGCTTCGCCTCTTCAAGAAGCCAGTATTCGATGTCGAACGCTTCCTGCTGAGGAAGCGACACATACTCGTCGATCGCCTCGGCTCCGCGCATGACTTCGACCGCACAGTTGTAAAACTCGGCAGTGACCCGCGATTCCGACTTGTCCTTGCCCCAGGCAATCATGCCGAGGCCGGGAATCAGTACGACAGTCGGATTCGCGTCGCGCATCGCGGGAGAATTCGAACGCTTGCATGCGTTGTAGTAGGTCGCGTAGTCGGCTCGGTAGGCGTCGAGTCCCGCAGATACTTTCGCGCGAAGCACTGTTTCGTCTTCGACCTGCGGATTCCATGCGACATACATCGGCTTGATCTTGGTGCGCAGAAAGTGATCGGGACAGGAAGTGCCGAGTTCCGCCAGTCGCGGTGCGTCGTTGGAATTGACGAAGCGCATGATCGCGGCGTCATCCTGAATCGTGCCGACGAATCGCCTGTTCTTGGAAATCTGCCCTCGAAGCCACGGCAGAATCGCGGCAAGCATGGCGTGACGCTTCGTTTCATCAAGCGTCGCGTGCTTCGCTCCGCCGAATGCCTTGACGTCACCACCCTTGGCGAGGTACTTCGTCTCGATGAATGTGCTCGCGGTTTCGATGAAGTCGAGCGTGCGTTGGTAACAGACTTTGTCGTCGTCGTCCCACGAGATGAAACCATGCTGGCCCATCATGATGGCCTTCACGGTTGGGTGGTGCTTCGCAATCTCCTCCATCGCAAGTCCGAGTTCGAATCCGGGTCGCATCCACGGGAGATATGCCATCGCCCCGCGGTAGATATCGCGAGTCAGTCGCTCGCAGTTCTTCGACGCGGCGATCGCGATGACCGAGTTTGGATGCATGTGATCGACATGCTTCGCGGGCAGAAAACTATGAAGTGGCGTGTCGATCGACGAAGCGCGGGGGTTGAGGTTAAAGGTCGCGTGGTTGTACATGCCGACCATCTCGTCCTCGGCCGGAGATTTGAGTCCCTTCTCCGCCCGACTGGCATATGTGCGCTGCAGTCCAACAACCTTGTCCTGATAGAGCGATGCGAAATTTTCCCGTGTGCTTGTCCGCAGATCGCCTCCAGAACCCTTGACCCAGAGAACCGCGACGGGTTCTCCCGTGAGTGGATCCTTCTGTGAGATCTTCGACGAAGTGTTGCCACCACCAGTGTTGGTGATCCGCTGGTCCGCGCCGAGCTTGTTTGATCGATAGACAAGTCGTGCAACTGGGTCGAGCGATGCGACTTCAGAATCTTTCCAGAGGTTGAGTACATGCTTCATCGTTGTCATGGTGCGGTTCTACCATTTGGGAGGGCGGCGAATTTCGCAAGTGAGGATTTCCACGCGGTGAGGGATCGAGCCTTGGCAGTGGGTTTGTATGTCTTGATGGGAAACGACTTTCGCATGACTGCGCGGGCGGCGCTGAGTCCACGGAGATCGCCCATCGCAATCGCTTGAACGAGGATGTTTCCGGCTGCCGTTGCTTCAACTGGACCGGCGATGACGCGCCGACCAAGTGCGTCCGCAGTGCACTGATTCAGCAAGGTGTTGAGCGATCCGCCACCGACGATGTGAAGTGTGGAGATCTTTCGTCCAATCAGACTCTCAAGCGCGTCAATCTCGACGCGGTAGAGCAACGCGAGGGATTCGAAGATGCAGCGCGCGACCGCGCCGCGCGTGATCGGAATCGCTTGCTTCGTCTCTCGGCAATACGCCTGCACCTTGCGCATCATGCCACCAGTACTCGTGAACCGAGGATCGTCGGGACGGATGAGCGATCGAAGTGGCTTCGCAGATCGCGCGAGAGTCATAATGCGCGAATAGGCTAACGGAGTCGCCGACCACTCGCGTCGGCACTCCTGCAAGATCCACAGACCGACGAGGCATTTGAGAAATCGAGTCGTGCCTGCGAAGCCCGCCTCGTTCGTGAAGTTGGCGATGCGGGCTCGTTCATTGACGAGTGGCTTCGGAAGTTCGACGCCGATCAGCGACCACGTCCCCGAAGAGAGATACGCCCAGTTTCGTCCGGTTGCGGGGATCGCAACAACAGCCGATGCCGTGTCGTGCGAGCATGTGGCGACGACGCGCGTCGCACTCGTTGTGGGAGTGTCGAACCCAGTGTTTGCGGCGACTTCTGGGATGAGCCCACCGAGAAAGCCACCAGGCTCGATCGTCTTTGGAAAAATGTGCTTGGGAATACCAAGCTTCTTTATAAGCGGCCAAGCCCAAGTTCGCTTACGCGTGTCCCAGCACTGCGTGGTCGACGCGAGCGTGACCTCGACCTTTGACACACCCGTCATCATCCAATTGAAGTAGTCCGCGATGAGGAGAAAGCGATCGGCACTTCTGAGAAGTCGAGCGTGGTTCTTCGCATCGTCGAAGAGTTGAAAACTGGTATTGATCGAGTACGACCCGATGCCCGTCGCCGCATACAGCTGCGCTCGGGTCATACGCTTGAAGACCGCCGCCACTGCCGGGAGAGTTCGTTCGTCTCGGTATGTGTACGGCAACGCGAGCAGGGGATCGTTTCCCTTGAGCAAGACATAATCAACGCCCCAAGAGTCGCACGCAATCGAACGAATCGGCGCATGGCGGGATCCCTCGTAAAGGCCGATCTGGATTTCACTCCAGAGTCGAATGACATCCCATCGCAGTGTGCCCTTCACTTTGAGTGGGCCGTTGGAGAACCGATGGAGTTCTTTCATCCGCAGGCGCCCGGCCTTCAGTGTCCCGATCATCACGCGCCCCGATTCGGCACCGAGGTCAATCGCGAGATAGTTGCTCAAAGCTTCAGGACGCTCTGGCGGTAGTGCTCGTCTGGACGTCCTGCGATGCGCTGGACTTGCTCTTGATCGAGAAAGACAGGTCCACCGAGCCCAGCCGCGCCGACGAAAATTTGCGCGGCCTTTTCGACCATCAGAAGCGACGCGAGGACCCCCTGCGGCGAGGATCCGACCGCGATCACTCCGTGATTCTGAAGGAGGATGATGCGTGGCTCACGCTTGGTGCGCTTGACGAACTTCAAAGTCCTTGCGCGGATCGCCTTCGCGAGCGCGAGTCCCGGATCGGTGTATCGCACAAAGACCGACTCTGTTCCGCAGCAGACGACTTCATCGGGGAAGATTCTCCTGCGCGCGAACGATCTTGCCCGAGGCGAGCAGAGAATCTGATTCACCGCGATTGCATGGACATGGCCGACGCATTGAACTCCTGGGAGCCCGAGGAGCCACGCATGAAAGAGCGCCTCGACCGAGGGCTTCTTCGCATCGGTTTTCACGCGAGCATCAAAGAGGGTCTGATCGATCTGCTCGTCGGACAGTCCCTCGGCCTCGAGCATCGGAAGCAATTTGTCGAAGCGGCACTCCGCGAGTCCTGATTCAGTCAGGGTGCCGAGATTCGACCCGGAAGTCTTGACCGCGAAAGTCGCATCCGTCAGTCGGATCGAGACATTGCCTTCACCGAGGATTGACATCCGAAGATCGTCACGACCCACACGGTGCGCGAGGTCGAGCAGGTCCGTCAGAGAGTTCATCATCAGATCCTCCCACAAATGAAGACTTCAAGCCCGAGCCCGCGCATCGCTGCAGCTTTCACGGCGAGACCCTTTCGGGCGGCGGACTTGTTTGGTGCATAGACCACTTGAATGTGATTTGCCTTGTGACGAGCCATCATTTGATCTCTGTTGATTCCCTCGAGCACGACATGCATGATCGGCCACTGCGAAGTCGTGAGGTTCCAGCGTTCTTGCGTCTCGGACGACGGGAGCTCTACCACCTCGCCGATCCCTGTGTCGAATTTGAGCCGACCGTCTTCGAGATAGACGCGCGACCAAACGATCCAGCCCGGCTTCGAAATTCCCTTGACCGTCCCGCCGCCAAGACGAAAGTACATCGCTGGCTGACGCTCGCTCGATGCTCCTCGGTATCCGCCGGCGAAGTGAGCAGGGGGAACCGCGCCAGAAATGAGAAAGACCCAGACATACGCGTCGAGCAGTCGAGCGCTCGCCCCGCCGCCAGCTGGTCCACAGTACTGTCGCCCCCAACGCAGATCATGGAGCGTGTTCTCGGGCTCGAAGCCCAATTGCTTCCATAACTCGTATGTCACCAATCCATCCAGTCCAGCGCACTCATCGACTTCGTTGAAGTGAGGGAGTGCCTCGCCTGGGAAGAGTTCTTTGCGGTGCGTCGCATGAAAAACTGGAGGACGCGATCGATTGTTGAGCAATCCCTCGACCAGATCGGACGCGGGCGCGAGATCTTTCAGGCCTTGCTGATACTGGATGCCGATGGTCGCGCACCCAAACTGATCTGCAATCCGCACGGCCGCGATGTACATCTTCAATTGATCGAGCGTTTGGCGTCTCGTCAATTGCGTCTTGGCATTTGTGCCCCACTTGAATTTCATTCCGCGCTGAATCAACCAATTCAACGCCACATTCGCCTCGGCGTCCTTGACGCGCAACATCTCGGCGTAAAGCGACGACTGACTCAGCCTCTCTTTGAATACGCCTATGGGATGAAGCAATTCGTCGGGAATAATCGCGTTGTACATCCCCATGCAGCCCTCGTCGAAGACTCCCATGATCGCCTTGCGCGACTTGAAATCGGTCGCAAACTTTTCGCCGGTTCGCAGGCACGCCACGGGAAGTTTCGCATCCGCAATGGAACGGACATGCTTGGTCGAATGAGTCACCTTGCCCCGCGTCAGCCACTGGCGCAATCCAGAGCGGAAAAACTTGTCTTGAAAATCTTCGCTCCAAAGTGTTGAGTACTTCACGCGCGCCTTGGTGAGCGATCCATTGAGATTCAACATTCCGACGAGCCCCGGCCATGTGCCTGACCAATTCGCAACGGTGAGTATCGGCCCGCGATGGGTGAGGAGCCCATGGAGAACATGGTGTGAGTACTGCCAGACAGCCTCGGCGACGATGAGTGGGGCATCGCAAGGGATCTTGCGAAAGACTTCCATTCCGTACTTCTGCGAATCGATAAATCCGTGACCAGAGTCCTTTCGAAAACCATGTGCGCGCTTGACGGACCATCCCTGCGCGTTGATCGCGTTCGTCAGCGCCGCCTCCATCTCAAGCTGGGCGGCCTCGCACTTCTGATTCGCGGATGTGCGCAGGTCGCCGTTGGCGACAAGGTAGATCGTGGGCTTCGCAGGCATGATCGATTACTTTACCGCTTGCACTTTTCGCGGCGTTACACTCAGCACGCTCGAAGGGATCCTCCGAATCATGCCCCACGCACCATCGACATCCATGACACGCACCGAGACCGACGCCATGGGAGCAATCGAGGTCCCCGCGAATCACTATTGGGGAGCGCAGACCGAGCGGTCGATCCACCACTTTCCATTCGGCGATCGGATGCCACTTTCAATCATCCACGCATTCGGCCTGTTGAAATCAGCGTGCGCCGAAGCGAATTTCGACCTCGGAGGAATGTCGGAGGAAGTGCGAGACCTGATCGTGGTCGCCGCGAGCGAAGTCTCTTCGGGAAAGCTCGACGATGAATTTCCACTCAAGATTTGGCAGACTGGGTCGGGCACACAGTCAAACATGAATGTGAACGAGGTGGTCTCCAACCGCGCGATCGAGATCGCGGGTGGCGTCAAGGGATCAAAGCGGCCGGTTCATCCCAACGATCACGTCAATATGTCGCAGTCGAGCAACGACACGTTTCCGACGGCTCTGCACATCGCGGCGGCGATCGAATTTGAACGGACACTGCTTCCGGCAGTGAAGCGACTGCGACAGGCGCTTGATGTCAAGGCGCGCGAATTCGCGGGCATCGTCAAGACCGGTCGTACGCATCTTCAGGACGCGGTGCCGTTGACGCTTGGGCAGGAGTTTTCTGGATATGTCGCGCAGCTCGACTTTGCGATGCGCGCGGTGGAGGAGAGCCTGCCCGGACTGCGTGATCTCGCCATTGGCGGCACCGCGGTCGGAACGGGACTCAATGCTCCGAGGGGATTTGGCGAACTCGTTGCCGCAAAGCTCGCGGTTGAGATCAAGATTCCGTTTACGAGCGCGCGCAACAAGTTCGCCGCGCTTGCTGGGCACGAGGCAACCGCACACGCGCATGGCGCGCTCGCCGTGCTTGCAGGATCGCTGATGAAGATCGCAAATGATGTGCGCTGGCTTGCGAGCGGGCCTCGGTGTGGAATCGGCGAGATCGTAATTCCGGAGAACGAACCAGGCTCGAGCATCATGCCCGGCAAAATCAATCCGACGCAGAGCGAGAGCATGACGATGGTGTGCGTGCAGGTCTTTGGCAATAATTCGGCTGTCCAATTTGCCGCGAGTCAGGGTAACTTCGAACTCAATGTCTTCAAGCCGGTCATCGCGAGCAACCTTTTACAGTCTTGCGATCTGCTGGCAGGAACATGCCGCGCATTCAGCGAGTTTTGCGCTGAGGGAATCGAAGCCAATGAGGTCCGGATCAACGAACTTCTGTCGCTGAGCCTCATGATGGTGACCGCGCTCGCTCCGCACATCGGATACGACAAATCGAGCGCAATCGCGAAGCACGCGCATCACAAGCGCACGACTCTGAAACAGGCGGCACTTGAGCTCGGGCATGTCGATGAATCGACCTTTGATCGTGTCGTTCGACCAGATCAGATGGTCGATCCTCATCGCCTGCCGTAGAACGGTCAAAGACACCTCCTTTCACTCGGGAGAAATCAGCAGATTCCGCGAGTGCGGACCGTTGATGCGTGCTAGAGTTAGCCCCCAATCGATTCGCGTTCTGCGAAATCACGGAGAAAATATTGCGAGACTTGACAGACGACAGCGTAGCGGTCCTTGACGACGAGCCATCCATTGACAGTAGTGACTCTGGTGAATCCAGCGAATCGAACGATTCTCGCACAGGAGAGTCGGTGCTTTCGAGGAAAGAGATGCATCTCGCGATGCTCGCAGCGGTTGCGTTGCCTCCGATCGGCATTGCCGTTGCGATGGTGTTGCTTTGGGGCGGTTGGTTCGGGTGGTCGAGTCTGATCGCGATGGTCGTGATGTACATCTTGACCGGGCTCGGCGTCACGATCGGATATCACCGTCTCTTCGCGCACAAGGCGTTCGCGACACCGACTCCGATCGGCGTCTTCTTCATGATCCTCGGTGGCATGTCGGCACAGGGGCCACTGGTCTGGTGGGTCGCGACGCATCGGCGTCATCACCATTTTTCCGATCATGAGATGGATCCTCACTCGCCGCACGCTGGTTTTTCGAACGGAATCATCATGCGGACGGTCGGATTTCTTCACGCCCACATCGGATGGCTTTTCACAAGCACCGCCGACAACAATTACGAGTATGTGCCAGACCTGCTTGCAAATCCGACGGTCATGCGCATCAATCGACTTTTTCCTCTCTGGGTCGCGCTCGGACTCGCCATCCCGGGAATTGTCTGCGGGATCATCACGATGAGTTGGATGGGCGTTGTGCTCGGTGTGCTCTGGGGCGGACTCGCACGCATGTTTCTTCTTCATCATGCAACATGGAGCATCAATTCGGTCTGCCATGTTTGGGGATGGCGCGACTATCGATCCGACGACCACAGCCGCAACAATCCTGTGATGGGAGTGCTCTCGTTCGGAGAAGGATGGCACAATAACCATCACGCCTTTCCAACGAGCGCAAGGCACGGTCTGAAGTGGTGGCAGTTAGACATCAGTTGGATCGTCATTCGATCACTGCAGTCCATCGGACTCGCCTCGAAAGTCCGTCTTCCGACGCAGGAGCGCATGGCGGCGCGACGGCGCATCGCACCTTGATGTGAGTTCGACAGATGTTCACGAACATCGCCGTATACAAGTTCGCGAAACTCGATGGGTTGCCAGAATTGCGTGCCCGACTGCAATCGGTCTGCGCATCGTGCGAGCTGAAGGGGACGATCCTGCTGAGTCGCGAAGGTATCAATGTGTTTGTTGCGGGAACGCAGGCGAACATTCGGACCCTTCTCGAGGAATTGCGATCCGTGAATGGTCTCGAAGCGCTCAACCCGAAAGAGAGTTTGAGCGAGACGCAGCCATTTCGCCGAATGCTGGTTCGATTGAAGAAGGAGATCATCGCCTTCGGGGTTGAAGGGATCGATCCCGCATCAAAGTCAACAGCGAAGATTTCTGCTCAGCTACTGAAAGAGTGGATCGACGAGGGAAGACCGATCACGCTCCTCGATACGCGCAACAATTACGAAGTGCGCATGGGCACTTTCGAGAACGCGGTGACAGTCGATGTCGAACACTTTCGCGACTTTCCCGCCGCCGTCGAGAAACTGCCACCCGAACTGAAGGAGCGAACGGTCGTGATGTTCTGCACCGGTGGTATCCGCTGCGAAAAGGCAGGACCTTTCATGGAGCGCGCCGGATTTCAGCACGTCTATCAACTCGACGGGGGCATACTCAAGTACTTCGAGGAATGTGGTGGATCTCACTACAAGGGCGACTGCTTTGTCTTCGACCGAAGGGTCTGCGTCGATCCGCAGTTACGCGAGACGGACGCGGCAATCTGCTTCGCCTGCCAGATGCCTCTGACCGAACAGGAACAGCGTCATCCACACTATTCGGTGGGTGCAACATGTCCATTTTGCCATCCGTCGCGCGATGAATCGCAGCAACAGTGATTCGACCCTTCGCGATCAACGCATGGTGTCTGAACTGGTGGCGCGGTCGAGTTTCCAATCCGGGAGCACGAGCGCCTTGTATACGACAGTTCGGACCCTCAGAGGTAGCAACGCGATCACGAGCTGAAGCTTGTCGAGATAGGCGAATCGAAGGAGCGCGATGCTGATCGTTCCGTAAATCACCGCTGAGAGCGTGAGGTTGAGAAGTGCTGTCTCACGCGACGGGTCGTTGGCGAGAACGAGATACTGAAGGATGCTCGTGACGAGTCCATTCGTGCCAAGAACCGCGAGGATCGAATACACCGGTGCGAGATGAAGTTCCGCATTCATGCTACTCCGGTCGAACTTGATCTCGTTGAGCACCCGTCGAACTTGGAAGTAGGAGGTAACTGATGTGACCACTCCAACCCCGACAACAAGCGAGAGTGCGATCGAATGCTCAGGCAGTGCGAAGACCTTGATTGCCGCGATGGCCAGCAGAACTCCGACGACCTTGCTCCCTGCACGCCAGGAGAGCAACCTGAAGTATGTCTTCCAGCGTCGAAGTCCGATCACTGGTCCCTCGAGCACCCACTGAATCGTCGGGTAGATCAGCAGACACGCCGCAATCATGACCGGAAGCACGCTAGTCTCCCAACGATCACCCCAGAGCACTCGCTGGAGCCCCGGGTAAACCGCAGGGATCGAAAGAACGAGGAGTGGCGCGAACACGACTCCCGTTTTGAAAGCGACCGCGATCTGCGCATTTTCCGCCTTGAGATCTCCGCGTGCTCGCGCCGCAAACGGAGCAAGCACGCTCCCGATGGAATTCGTAATGAGGCGAGTTGGTTGTATGACGAGCTGCACCGCAAAGAAGTACAAGCCGAGCGATGTGATGGGAACGAAGAAACTTGCAGTAAAGGCGTCGATCTGATCCATAAGAGAGATCATGACGCTGAGGAGCAATGGATACTGAAGCATTCGGACCGTTGGCGCGAACCAGTCGGTCGCGATGGAAAAATCAGTCCGTGAAAAATGGGCGTAGCACGATGTCGCGACGAGTTGCAAGATCACCGCCGCGAGTTGCGCGAAGACGAATGTGAAAGCGCCCCATCCGGCTTGGGCGCAGAAGAACGCTGTCCCGAGCTTCAGGATCGCCGCAATGAGGTCAATGGTCGCAATTTCCTTGAATCGAAGGTGAGATGCCATCTTTGCTCGTGGATAAAGCGATAGATGAGTCACGAGGAAGAGCGCCGCCATCCACAACAGGAGCCAACCGAGCGATGCCTGGCCGTAGTACTCCAACGCAGGCATCGCAGCGCCGGCAGTGAAGACCGCCCCGATAATCCCGAAAAAGATTCCGATCCTGAGGAGGGCGCCACCATGGGTCGAGTACTCCTCGGGGCGCAGTGTTTGGTAGACGATGCCCGTACCACCTCCACGCATGATCATGGTGAATGTGGTGATACCGACTGCGATCGCGTAAAGACCGAATTCGCTCGGGGTGAGATACCAGGCGGTAATGACTTGAGTGGCGAATCCACTCAACCGTGCGAAGACGCTTGAGAGGAAAGAGAGAACGAGTCCGATCGGCTTTCTATGTGGCATGCGATCCGAGTTCCTGCACACAACCCGAAAAGCTTCGAAAGCGATCCGCCTACTGCGCGGGCATCGCCAGACCGTTGCCTGCGTACGGCACGACTCTGGCTGTCTAGGATAGCAATCTTGATGACGACGCCCGAACATCGAACCTCGGCACGGCAATGCGAGCGGATCGGATTCTCATCGATCGTTACGCTTGCGGTCGCGGCTCTCCTGGACATTCTGACCGCCGAGTCGCTCAGCATGACAAATCATGTTCCGCCAGCGCTCATCCACCTGCTTCGGGCGATGGATCGATACTCCAGCCCCTGCGCATTTCTGAGCTGTGGGATCGCGACAGTCATCTGGCTGTTCGGGTGGCGAGGATTCTTCGCCTGGTTCGATGTCACATTGGCGCTTTCGATCGTCGCGCTGGTCAACAATCTTGCAGGGCTCATCGTGTCGATCTTCGATCCCAAGGCGAGTGCGGGGTTTTTACTGCTCTCCGCGAGCCTCGTCTACCTGGAAAACATCACGGTTTTTGTGGCGTATTATTGGCGTTTTGACCACAAGTTTCAGGATCGAATCGTCGCGGGAGAGAAAGTCCATCCGGCGGTCATGTTTCCGCAGAACACTCTTCCGATGGATTCGATGCGCGGATGGCGACCGCAGTTCATGGACTATCTCTTTCTCTCGTTCAACACAGCGAGCACCTTTGGGCCGACGCTCCCAATTCCGCTTCGTGCGTCCATGCAGATCGGGATGATGGCGCAGGTCGGAATCGCGATGGCGGTGCTGATCATGATCGCCGCGAGGGCGATCGGCTTGATTGGCTGAGAACGGCTCGAGTGGATCGATGAGAGTCAGGAATGCTGGAGGCGCACTCCGCGTTTCGTCACCGCTACGATTTTCCCGAGTTTCGGAGCACGCGTTCGACGGACGCAAGGTCCGCGTCTATTTCAATCGGAGCGTTCGGTCGGGGGCGCGACGAGGTGCCAGACCCGATTGATCCTTCAGGGTCTTTCAGGACATGACCGGTGAGAATCGCAACCACGTTTTCATGTGGCTTGATCACTCCCTGCGAAACGAGGGCGCGTACTCCCGCGACACTTGCAGCGCTCGCGGGTTCGCAGCCGACGCCACTTGCGTCGATCGCCGACTTTGCAGCGGTGATCTCATCGTCGCTGACAGCGATGACGATGCCATTCGTCACGCGAATCGCCGCGACGCCGCGATCCCAAGATGCCGGATCGCCGATTCGGATCGCGGTCGCAATCGTCTCTGCACGGACTTGGTGACGAGTCGCGAAGCGTTCTGCGAATCCGAGGGCGAATGGCGCCGCTCCATTCGCCTGGACGCAGAGTAATCGTGGGATCCGATCGATCAACCCAAGTTGATGCGCCTCGCTCAGTGCCTTGCCGAACGCGGATGTGTTTCCCAAATTACCTGCGGGAAGAGCGATCCAGTCGGGTGCGATCCAGCCGCATTGCTGGAGCAATTCAAAGATGATCGTCTTCTGCCCTTCGATTCGAAATGGATTCAGAGAATTGCCGAGGTAGACGCCGAGCGAACGCGCCGATTCTCGCACGAGCCGAAGACAGTCATCGAAGTCGCCTCGCACAAGCAATGTGCGCGCTCCGTACGCGACGGTCTGTGCGAGCTTGCCCATCGAGATGCGCCCCGACGGAACCAACACGAGAGCGGGAATGCCTGCGTGAGCGGCGTACGACGCGAGCGAACTGCTCGTGTTCCCAGTCGAGGCGCATGCGATCGCAGTGGCTCCGCAGCGCCGCGCTTGGGTGATCGCGACGGTCATTCCGCGATCCTTGAACGATCCAGTCGGGTTGTGGCCCTCGTGTTTCATCCGAAGTGAATCGACTCCGGCATACTGCGAGACCGAACGACGGTGAATCACTGGAGTGTTTCCTTCTGGATGACTGACGATCGAGTCATCGTCGGTCTGCAAGACGAGTTCGCGAAACCGCCAGACGCCCGACTGCGAGGCAGCCGACCCGCGCGCTCCGTGAATACCGAGTCGGCCATCGAACAATTGGGCAAGGGCAGTCCCGCGCACGAGCGGGGTCGCAGGAGTAATGTCGAGCATCCCGTCGCAATCTGGGCAAGTCGAATGAGGTGTGCGATCGTCGAGAACCTTTCCACAGGAAGCGCAGGAAATGATGGTCGCGCTCGATGCGGTCATGCGCGCATCACTCTAGCACCGCACACATCGACCTCGCACTCTCGCACGGCGGATTCGAGACCGCAACGCAAGTATGCACTCTGCATTGACTGGGCGACTCTCGTTGCTATCGCGGCTGAATCGCAGAGTGCAAACGCGGTCGGTCCTGCGCCCGAAATCGAAGCCCCGAGCGCACCAGCATCAAGCGCGGCGGACTTCGCCTGCTGAAATCCTGGCAAGAGCGGAAGGCGCGCAGGTTCAGCGATGCGGTCGTCGATCGCACGACCGAGAAGCGCGAGGTCGCCCGAGTGGCACGCCGCGATAATCGATGCGACTTGCGCCATCTGATGGATGACGATCTCTCTCGGCACGACGGTCGGCAATACGCCGCGAGCGACGGTCGTTGTGAGTTCATGTGATGGAGTCGCGAGGACGATGCGAAGTCCCTTCGGCACTGGAATTCGAACGACGTCGATCGGGTCGAGAGAACGGACGAGGATGATTCCGCCCAGCAGTGAGGGCGCGATGTTGTCGAGGTGGCGGCCCGCGACGGCGGACTCTCCTGCGAGGGCGCATTCGAGCAATTCGTTCACGCTCAGCACACCAATCCGTCCGGCACTCCTGCTGTGGAGATTGCTCGCGCCGATCAACGCGTCGGTTGCGAATGCGCCTGCGACAGCCGAGGCTGCGCTCCCTCCCAATCCACCTGAGAGCGGAAGTCCCTTGCGGATGGAGATTGCGATGCCACGATCAGCGACTCGGCACCCCTTTGCGAGTGCCATGTGCATGACCGCGGACGCTGCGATCGCTGCCGTGTTCTTCATCGGATCTGTTGGTAGTCGCGGGTGTCCCGCGTCGAGAATCACGACTCCTTCGTCGCTTGCCCACCGAACAGTGACTTCGTCGCGCGCACCGGTCACGGCGCATCCGAGCACATCGAGCCCAGGGCCGAAGTTGCCGATTCCTCCAGGCGCGGCCGCAGTCATGGATGCGTCGTTCGTGCTCATGACGCGACGACTCTGAGCAGGTCGTTCAGTACGCCCGCGGCGGTGACGGCTGGACCGGCGCCCGGACCCGATATGACGAGCGCGTTCTCTCGGTAGCGCGCGGTCGTGAAAACGAACTGATTGTCGGTGCCGCTGAGCGATCCGAGCGAGCTTGACTGTGGCACATTCACGAGTCCGACTCGCACCGATGCGCGCGTGACAGTCGCGCAGTAGCGCAGGACTTCGCGCTTGCTCGCCGCCTTGTCGACGCGATCGCGCCATTGTTCATCGAACGAATGAGTCTGTGCGAGGAAGTCCTTGAGTGAAAGGTTGCGCGCGGGAATCGGGACCAACGACTCGGTTGCGACATCGCTCAGTTCGCCCTCATACCCGAGCAGTCGCCCAAGAATAATTGCTTTGCGCGCGACATCGCACCCCGAGAGATCTTCGCGCGGATCGGGTTCGGTATATCCAAGCTTCATCGCGCTCCGAAGGGCATCCGAGAATTTGCGCCCACGCCCGAGTTCGCTGAAGAGGTATCCCATCGTTCCGGAAGGGCACGCGAGGATGGTCAAGATTCGATCGCCCGACGAAATGAGTTTTTCGACCGTGTCGATGATCGGAAGACCAGCGCCCACCGTCGCCTCGTGGAGAACTTGCCGACCACTGCCTCGTGCGTCCCTTAAGAGTGCGCGGGCCGATTGGGCGTCCAATGCGAGCGGAATCTTGTTGGCGATGACGAGATCCATTCCGAGCGAAACTGCGGTCAATAACGCATCTCGTGTATCGCCGCTCGAGACATCAACGAGGACTGGTCGAGTCAGGGCGTGATTGGCCATCGATCGCACCGCGTCTATTGGGACCCCCGTGCGTGCCCCCGGTAGGGCGCAGAGATTGCCCCCGCGTTTCTTCGCCGAGCCGATCGAAGTCAGCTTGCTTGGCGTCATCCCTCTCGCTTGAAAGATTGAACCGCTTCTGTCGATGATCCCCACGATTCGCATCGACGATCGTTCGCTTGCTGGAAGGGCTGAAATCTGTTCGATGAGTTCGCGAGCGATTCGACCACATCCGAGAAGAATGACATCGGCGCCGTATCGACGCACTGTGCGTCCGCCGCCGACCTTGTCCAGCCGAAAGGTCGAGTGGATCGTTCGCACCGCCGCTGGGACGCTCTCAGCAGTCACCACGAACGAGATGTTCCGTTCCGACGATCCCTGCGCAATTGCGATGACATTCACGCGCGCGTCCGCGATCGCTCCAAGGACTCGCGCTGCAGTCCCTGGCGTCCGTGCCATTCCGACGCCGACAACTGCGACAGTCGCAACTCCCATCTGCACTTCGACCGAATCGATCTCGGCGCGCTCAAGTTCACGGGCAAATGCCGTGCGAAGTTCGATCTCCGCAGCAGCAGCAGCATGCTCTGGGACGGTGAAGCAGATCGAGTGCTCCGAGGACGCCTGCGTGATGAGCGAAACGGATATGTTCGCGTTCGCCAGCGCGCCGAAAGTTCGCGCGGCGATGCCCGGAACACCGAGCATTCCATTTCCGGCGACCGTCACGAGTGCCAGCGAGCTCATCGCTGAAATCGCACGCACTGGAGAACCTGCAATCGAACGGCCATGGGCGATCTCTGTTCCAAGCGCGCTCGGATCGGCAAAGGGGCGAATGCGCAGTGTTGTGGTCGAAGTGAGCGGAATGAGAGCGCGAGGGTGCAGAACCTTGGCGCCGTAGTACGCGAGTTCCGATGCCTCGCGAGGATCGAGCTTTGGAACGATCCGCGCTTCTGGAACAATGCGTGGGTCTGCGGTGAGGAATCCGCTGACATCCTTCCAGAGCGTCACTTCCGTCGCGCCGATCGCGCGCGCGATCACGGTCGCCGTGAGATCCGATCCTCCTCTTCCAAGTGTCACGACCGCACCGTCAACTCCTGCGCCAATGAAGCCAGGAACGATGGCAACTTCTCCCCGTTGCAGAATGGGACCGATTGAGCGGGTCGCCAAGGCTTCTGTTCGCGCGAGATCGGGAGCGGCGTCGCCGAATCGACCGTCGGTCTGCAAGAAATCGATAGCGTCGACGACCGTGGCGGCGATTTTCGAAGCACGGAGTGCCGACGCGACAATCTGCGCGGAGATTCGTTCCCCGCGAGAAACGACAGCATCGCTCATCTCGGCGGTGAGAGCGTGCGACCTGCCGATGGCATCGAGCAATTCGCCCAACTCGGCGAAGGAAGCGTCGATGCGGCGACGAGTCTGCGAATCGGAATTGTCGATCTCGTCAATAACCCGCAGGTGTCGATCGTGAAGCGCTCGCGCGTCGAAGTGTGCGCGACTCGGATTGCCAGCCGCAGCCATGCGCGCGATTCCCAGGAGAGAGTCGGTCACGCCAGCGAGTGCCGATGTGACGACAACTCGTGGCTCGGTCATCCGCGAAAGGAGGTCGACGACCAATCGAATCGACTGCGCATTTGCGAGAGCGGCACCACCGAACTTGTGCACGGAAGTTGTTCCAGCACGTGTCCGTTTGAGAGCCTTCATGCGAGCAATATAAACTCATCGGGCATCTATGATCGGCTTGGCAATTTCGGATCAGCGAGATGGTTGACTCTCAGCCGACATTTTCACCGCGACTCGTCCTCGCAAACTCTTCGAACCTCGACATCGTCATGCCGTTGATCCAACGGTTCTATGAGCACTTCGGGTACCCGTTCGAGGCGTCCGCCAAGCGACGAGCGCTTGCGGGGTTTTTCGAGGATGCGGCACTCGGTCGACTCTGGCTGATCGAACAAGCCGGAGCGACATCTGGCTATGCGTTGGTGGCGTACTCGTTTGGACTCGAATTCAATGGACGAGTCGCCTTCATAGACGAGTTGTGGATCGAACCATCGGCACGCGGCACAGGCATCGGATCGTGGGTCCTCTCGGAACTCGAGGCACAGTGCGCGAAGGAGCAGGTGGCATGCCTGAGGCTCGAAGCGGATTTCACGAATGAGCGCGCGGAGGCTCTTTACTTGCGACGAGGGTATGTCGACCACCGTCGGCGCTTGTTGACAAAGCGGGTTGCGAGCGATCACATACAACAATGAAGCTGATTTCTTTCTCTATCGCGAATGTCGTAGCGGTGGTTCTTGTGGCGAGTGGTTGCCAGTCCATCACGCACTTTGACAGCTCGAAGATGAAGGCGGTCGAGATCGCCTCCACGAAGGCAACGCCGGAGCAGTTGAAGGAGGCCGGGGTCGTGATCGACGCTGGTGGCGAGTCGCTCTTCCTGATTCGCAAGGGCGAGTCGCTCCCGCTCGTATTGACTGTTCAATTGCCGATGGCGACGGTTGGTGCGGGGCAGAACATTTTGGTCTTCACCAGTGACACCTATCTCCTGATCTCCCACGCTGGATTGCGGATCAGTCCGGATGGTCAACGCTGGGCAAACATCGAGGATCTTTCAGGGCAACGCAAACTCTTCGGATTCTCATCGGGAACGATGTCGATGGGGTTGAGTGCGTCAGAAAGCGGTCCCGCTCAAGCAACGATCGACATTGGCGTGAAGTGACGCGGTTCGCTCCCGCTCGTCGCGAAGGTCACTTGATGTGCTTCGCGAGCGGGTCGTTGGGAATCTTGTAAATGTGTTGCGCTCGCACGACGAACGATCCTCCATCGGTCGATTGAAGCGTCCCTTCAACTGCGACCAACATCAGCGGTTTTAGGGTTCCTTCGGATTCGAGTGCGATGGCGAGCGGCTTGCCGTCAGCGCCGTCGATTTCGATCGACGCCATGGCGGCGGACCGAGCTGATTTTTCTTCGCAGCAATAATCCCACGGTCGAGGGCAATGATCGTCGTCGCCTCCCTCAACGCAGGATTTCAGTGACGAGTCAATGATCGAAAAGATCGCAAGATCGCTGACGAATGGCGCGCGAGTTCCGCCGATTCGCCCGAGTAGCACGACCCGTTCTCCAAGTTTCGCCGACTTGCGCGCCTCGATCACTCCGATAGCTCCAGCTGGCTGTTCGTTGGTGAAGGTCCCAGCAGGAACTGTCGCGTCGGCGACAGTCGATGCCTTGGAGTCCGCTTTCGGTGCGGACGAATCTCCACATCCGACCGCGCATGCGAGCGTGCAGGCGAGCGTGCAGGCGAGGGCGAGATTCGAAATCATTGGAAGAATGTTGATGATCGATCGGAGTGACATGGAAGAGGTTCCTTTGGTGAGTAGCGAGTGATCAAACAGTAGGTGGATGAATTACACGAGATCAGACTTGAGCGCGCCAGGAATGGAGGCGCGCATGCAACGGAGGGCGGGGGGAAGGCTTCCGACAATACCGAGGAGTAGCCCAGCGCCCAGACCGCTTGCGACGCAGACCGCATCGACCGAGAGTGAGAAGACTCCCATCGAAAATCGAACTCCGATGTCGTCAAGCAAGAAGCCCGCGAGGACTACCGCGGGGAGCGCGCCGGTCGCAACCGCCAGGATGGACTCCTGCACGAGGCTCGCGATGACGGCGGTGCGCGAAAATCCGAGGACCTGAAGCATCGCGATCTCCCGCGACCGCGACGCGAATGCGGCGTCCAGAGCGTTGAGTCCGCCGAGCATCGCCCCAAATGCGATGACGAGAGCGCTCACGCCAATCAAGATTTGGACCGGTCGAAAGAATTGCGCAAGCTGAACGTAATAGGCCGGCTCATCGATCACCGCGAGTTCCAAGTCTGATCGCCGTGCAGCGAAGGCTTCGATATCGCCGAGGTCGGCACCATCGAGCGAGACGACTGCCATCGAAATTGTCTGTCGCTTCGTGAGCACGAGCAAATCCGTCAGCGGCATCCACGCCTCGCCATCGATAGCGACCCCGGGAGCATCGATGATGCCGGTCACACGGTGTGGTCGATCGTCGATGAGGACGAGTGGAAGTTGATCGGCTTCACCTTCGATGTCAGCGTTGGCGACGCGAAGCCTTGATGCGAGCGCACGGCCGACGATGATCTCGTCCTGGCCGGCGCGGGGGAGATTTCCGACGGCGAGTCGCGCTTGAGGGTGTACGAGAAACGCGCTCGGCTCGAATCCTCGAACGAGCGCGAGATCCCGTGAGTTTCCGACGAGTGGCGGATCATCGGCACGTCGAAGTGGCAGTGGCACATGCAACTCGGGAGAAATGAATCGACCGCCACCGAGCGAACGAATGCCCTGGATGCTCGCAGCGAGCACGCCTGGCGCGGACGCGGGAATCTCGCTCCGCTCCACGCTCTCCTCGCTTCCAGCTCCGACGATCATGACATTGCCAGGCGTACCGCTCGCTCGAACGCCGCGGTCAAGCGCACGCACACTCGCCATCGCGCTCACGACCAGGAAGACAACGAGCGCGCCGCCACCAGCCGTGAGCAGAAGGCGGAGCGGGCTTCGACCGATGTTGCGGGCGGCGTAGTGCAGTGGAAGGAAAGTCATGACCTGAATCCCGCCACGACGGATTGACGAGAGGCGATGATCGCTGGAACAACTCCAGCCAAGAGACTTAGCCCAATCGCGAAGGCGACTCCGACGAGCGCAATCACAAGTGATGGGGCGATGGCGATCGAGACTCCCTCCATCGTGAGTGCGGTTCGTGCGAGCGAGACGATTGCATACGACGCCACCGCACCAATGGCGCCGCCAACGCCACCAAGGATGACGGCCTCTGCAATGACGAGCGCGGCGAGGTGTTCGCCCCGGAATCCGAGCGTCTGCAAGATGCTCACTTCGCGCTGGCGACTTCGCATCGAGAGCACGATCGCATTCGCGACAAGCGCGAAGATGGCGGCAAGCCCTGCCCACCCGAGCAGTTCAGCGAAACCGACGAGCGCGATGACATCGGTTGCGGCGCGTGCGACATGCGCCGTCTCGGCGCGAGTCGTCGTTGGAGTTTGGTCGTGTGCGAATCGCTCGTCGATGGCGAGCGCAACAGTGTCGAGCTGGGCTGAGTCTCGCACGCGCACATCGAACTGCGTGACAACCGTTCCAGTTCCACCTCGCTTCGCCTGCTCTTGAAGGAAGGGCAGGTGCACGAACGCGCTGCTCTGGTCCTGCGGCGCATCGCTCTCGATAACACCTGCCACAAACGCATCGATGCCAGCAGCCGTGAAGCGATCGCCAGCGCGCAGTCTGCGACGCTCTGCGAGTTCGGCGCCGATGAGCGCGGCGTCGCCACGACTTGCCCAGACCTTCATCACGTCCGGGTCGACTCGACTCGCCTGATCGTGCGCAAAGGATTCAGGTGGCACGCCACGAAATGTCACGACGTCGAGCGATGCGCGGCAATTCGAGACGACAATCTTCACGGGAGTGACGGTCAGAACGCCTGGGATCTTCTTGATCTCGTTCTCGTAGTACTGTGGCAACTGGCTGGTGAAGGGGCAGAAACGATTCTGGCGGTAAACGACGAGCGCAGTCTCCTGCGCCGCACGCTTCGTCGCACGTTCAACGCCAGTGCGAGTGGCATCGACGGTGCAGTAGAGGAAGACGGCAACCGCGACTCCAGCGATGACGAGCGCGCTTCGAGTCGGCCGACGCCAGAGTCCGCGCCACGCGAGTACGAAGATTCCGTTCAGAGACCGTGTCATGAGTGCGTTCCTGACAACTTTGCGTCCGTAACGAGCCGGCCCTTATCGAGCCGGACGATCCCATCGGCGTGCGCGGCCGTCCCAGGATCATGCGTGACCATGACGATGGTCTCGCCGCGTTCACGGTGCAAGCGCGAGAGCAATTCCATGATTCCCGCCGCGGCGACCCGATCGAGGTCTCCCGTTGGTTCGTCGGCGAGCAACAACGCAGGCCGTGTGACAATCGCGCGCGCGATCGCGACCCGTTGCTCCTGTCCTCCTGAGAGTTGGCGCGGGTAGTGCGCGTGACGATCCGCGATCCCGACAGCGTCGAGTGCCTCGGAGACTCGCTGATGTCGCTCGCGTCGAGTCAACGCATGCAAGTAAAGCGGCAGCTCGACATTTTCATACGCGGTCAGGACAGGCACGAGGTGATAGAGCTGGAAGATGTAGCCCACGCTTCGCGCTCGCCACTCGGCAAGCGCCGCGCGCGAGAGCATCGCGATGTCGTGTCCGTCGACGATGAGCGATCCCGCCGTGGGGCGATCGATGCCAGCGAACAAATTCAGGAGTGTCGTCTTTCCCGATCCTGACGGACCCATCAACGCGATGAACGCACCGCGGTTAAGCGTCAGGTCGATCGACTCGAGCACGCGGACAGTCTCTCCGCCACGCGAATAGTGCTTCTCGAGGGCTGAGCAAACGATGATCGGTTCAGTTGTGCCCATCGTGACCTCCGCTCTTTGTGATGCCGACAGCGCGCTCGCTGATTCGCACACTTTGCCCATTTTTGGTCGGTGGAGAATCGTCAAGCACCACGAGATCGCCGGGACGCAGACCCTGGTAGACGGCCGTCCATCCATCGGGGTCCGGTCCTGCTGCACAGAGCACTTCGCGCACTTCGATTCGGCCGACGCCATCGCGCACATCGACGACGACTCGTACCTCGCCCGCGCGCGAACCGTCCGCCGTCGGCACAGTCGAACGAAGCGCTGTTTCGAGTGCGGCGACTTCGGTGCGGTCCGAGTTGGCGTTTGCGCCCGCGGATGCGGCGCCCACGCTCTTTGCGCCTGTCTCGATTTTCACGCGTGCGAGCATGTCGGGAACGAGTCCCGCTGGAGGATTTTCAAGAAGCACCTTGACCTGCAAGGTGTTCTTGGCGATGTCGGCTTGTTGAACGACGCGAATGATGCGTCCACGGATGATCGTTCCGGGGAGTGCATCGACCTGAATCACCGCTGACTGTCCGATCACGAGCCTTCCAGCATCAGAGAGCGGGACATCGGTTCGCACTTGCAGCTGAGTTGGATCGAAGAGCTGCAAGATCGTTGATGTTGATGCGTCCATCCCAACCAACGTTCCAGGCGCCACGAGCCGTGTCATAACGACACCCGCGATTGGCGACCGAATTTCCGTACGGGTGAGCGCGAGTGTGGCTTCGTCGCGCACAGCACTCGCGAATTCGAACGCTGCTTCCGCTCCTCGAACACGATGCCCGAGTCGTGTGACTTCGCCTTCGCTGAATCCGCCGCTCGCAACCAACTTCGACTTGCGCGTCAGTTCATCGCGCAGTCCATCCCGTTCGGAAGCTTTGATGTCGACCTCCGCAGACGCTTTTCGTAGCGCGAGCAACTGTTCTTCGTTGACGAGCTGGGCGACAACCTGATCCTTCGTCACATGATCACCCTCCAGAACAAAGACTTCACGAACCACTCCCGCCGTCAATGCCGCGACACTGATCGGAAATGGCGATGGCTCAATCCATCCCGGTGCTTGCACGATCGGTCCAACCGCTCGCACTTTTGCGGGCGAATCGGAGGAAGGTGACGGTGCACCCGCTGCCAATTCAACTGGACGAACGACGACCGGGACCGCATGCACGACAGTGAGTGGCGCCCATGCGCGCCAACTCGACCATGCGAGAATCGCGAGCGCGCCACCGACGATGGCGAGGGGCAAAATGATGCGTGTCGCAATGCGTGACTTTGGAATTGGAATGCTGGTCATGCTGGTCATGCTGGTCATGCTGGTCATGCTGGTCATGGCATCTCCTCCACGGGCAGGAAGCCCGCAGCTTTCGAGAGTGCGATTCGCGCACCCCGTCGGGCACGTTCTAGATCCGTCAGTTCGAGTTTCGCATGATTCAGCACGTGCTCCGCAATGATCGCGTCCTGCTCGGCCGCTTCGCCTGCGGCGAGTGCATCCGCGGTGCGCTTGACACTTTCCGTCATCGGACTGACCGAGGAAGACTCGCTGATCTTGTAACGACCTTCGACGGAACGGGCTTTGACGAGAGCGGTTCTCAGCTCGCCGATCGCAGTTTGCCTCACGCGCTCGGCGGCGATCTCTGCTGCGCGGAGGTCGGCAATGGCTTTGGCGATTCGAAACGATCCGTCGTTGAAAATCGGTAGCTCGATGTTCGCAGCAACGCCGACAGCGCTGTCGTTCTCCATTGATCGCTCCCAGCCCGCACCAAGTTCAAGGCGACCGACCCGTCCACGCTGCGCGAGAGTGACGCTCGCCATTGCCGCGATCACTCGCGACTGCGCGGCGCGCACATCGAGCCTCGATTGTGCAAGGCGGTCGAGCATGGCGGGTTCGTCCGAGAGAACGCCGTGAATGGTGTGTTGGCTCGCTGTGTCCGCATCACCCACATTCCAGTTGATCGGAGCCTCGGCGCGCCCGAGGATCGTCATCAACGCCAAACGCGCCGTGTCGCGCATCTCGTTTGCACTCTCGACACGGTGGTGGGCATCTGCGAATTCGAGATTTGCGGTGGCGATTGAGTCGCCATCTCCTTCGCCGACGGCGAATCGCTCTTGCGCAATCGTTCGTAGTCGTTCGGTCAGGGCTAGGTCGTGCTTCGCAAGCGCGCACTCCTCCTCGCGCACCGCCACTTCGTGCCAGAGCGCTCGAGCATCCGATGCCAGCGCAACCGCGCCAGCCCCGAGCGAGAGAAGCGCGGCTTCGTAGTTCGCGTGGGCTGCTTCGCTTCGAATTGGTTGCTTCCACAATTCGTCGATCTGCACCATCAGCATGGCGAAGATCGGCACCACACTCATCGAGTCGAGCGGAGCGCCAGACGCGAAGTTGACGACGGGGTTCATCGGCGTGGAAACCTCCATTGCTTGGGCTTGCAGCGAATCTGTCTCGGCGAGCATGCGCGCGATTTCGGGACTCGCGTCAAGGGCAATTCCGATTGCGACGCGTTCGGAAAGAGGGTTTGGCAGAGGAGTCGCCGAAGCGGAGCGGAGTGACGCTCCGTCGATCGTGACTCCCGCGTCAGGATCGGACCAATTCGGCGTGACTCCAGTTGCTTGTGCGACATCCGCCCCAATTGAAGCGGGTGGCTTCATCTGCGGTGTGACGCACGATGGAAGCGCGAGCGTTGAAAGCGTGGTTGCGAGCACCGTCCACCAAGTTGAATTGTGCATTGAGAAAACTCCAAAGTTGACACAGAACCACCGCGCGAAAACGATTCGCGCGGATCAAGCGTGTCAGGAGTTCAAATCAACCAGAGTTCGAAGATGGAGCAACGCTCGATCGCTCCACGCGGTCGCGCAGGCAAATCGGTCGGCGGCGGCACATCCCAACGCCCGGCGACTTCGGTCGCGTGAAGTTGGGACGGATCAATAAAGCATGGCGAGGCCACGACTGAAAATGGAATCTCGACTGCAACGAAAAACGAATCGAGCGACGGAGCAGTCGGTGGGGGTCCCTTCTCGACGCAGCAGTCACAGGTCGTATTCGAGTGACCCTGGTTTGCAGGCATCTCGTTGCGGCAGCAACTTTCTGTCGAACAGCTGGCGTCAGACGCGGTTGATGTTGCGGAACAACATAAATCACTCGGTGAAATAAATGCCATCACCTGGCAACAACACAGCGGTAGCCACACCGCGATAACAGCAATGATGAGATTGCGCTGAAGTCGAATCATCTTCAAAGCACAATAGACCTTCCAATTGACGATTGTCAAGCAGAGTCGCTCATACACTCCTGCCGTGCTTCCTCATTTTCAAATGGATGCGATTCGCTATGAGGAGTTCTGCAAACAGGTCATCGAACCACTCGCGTGGCCCATAAAACAAGCAGTGAGTGTCGAGGTGGTGCACTTTCCCGTCCGAGTTTCGTTTGGCGAAGCGATCCGCGGCCGCACCAAACCGGTCGAAACTGGCTACCGATGGGGACCGATTTGGAGCACAGCGTGGTTTCGAATTCGCGGAAGAATGATCAAAGATTTTCGTGGGCACCGCCTGATGCTTCGATTTTCGAGCGGGACTGAAGCCTGCCTCTGGGTGGACGGCGTCCCTCACGCTGGATTGGATCCTTACCACGACACCGCACCGATCCTGCCCACGGACTGGCGAAGTTCTCAACGTGCGCGAGGGGGCGAGACGATCGATCTGTGGATCGAGGCGGCTTGCAATCTTCCACTCGGAGCGACGACATTTTGGTGGGATCAACCAGAGCAACGCGCGCGCTGGAACGAAGCCAAGCCCGGTCGGCTTGAGTGCGCAGAAATTGTTGCCATCGACGAGGACGTCTGGAAATTCTGCCAGAGATTCGATTGGTTGAGACGGATGCTGTGGGGTGGGAGCGCAGACGACAGTCGCACCAACGACATCAATGAAGGCCTCCGCACAATCGTGCGTGCGATACCGGCAGGGTCCGCGACTGGCAAGGACATTCTCGCGCAACGTGCCGTGCTCGACCGACTGATTAAGGGTCGTTCAGGGTCGCAACTCGCGACGACATGCATCGCGATCGGGCACGCGCACATCGACACGGCGTGGCTTTGGCGCATCGACGAGACTCGTCGCAAGTGCGTGCGATCCTTCGCGACCGCACTCCGCAACATCGAACGATTCCCGCACTTTCGATTTCTCTGCAGTCAGGCGCAACAGTATCAGTATGTAAAGGAGGAGTCTCCAAAGCTCTTCGAGGGAATCCGTTCAGCAGTGAAGTCTGGGCGTTGGGAACCCAATGGTGCAATGTGGATCGAGCCTGATTGCACCGCGCCGAGTGGCGAGAGCTTCATTCGCCAAATCGTTCACGGGACGCGTTGGTGGAACGAAAACTTCGGATCGTCCGCGCCACAACGATTCCTCTTCCTGCCCGACACATTCGGCTTCCCCGCATGCTTGCCGCAGATCATCGCAAAGGCGGGGCTCGACACTTTCATTACCAACAAGATCATCTGGAGCGATACGAACCGCTTTCCGCATGTCACTTTCAACTGGCGAGGTCTTGACGGAACCGAAGTCCTGACGCACCTCACTCCCGGGCACAATTACAACAGCGACTTCTTGCCCGCAGATTTGCAACTCGCATATACGAACGTCCAACGGCAGGACCGTGGGCGCACGCGTACATATTTGCAGCCGTACGGATGGGGCGATGGCGGTGGTGGTCCAGATCCAATGCAGATCGAACGCACGCGGAGCGCGCATTCATGCGAGGGCGTGCCATCGACGGATCACGGGAGAGCTGGAGATTTCTGTGGCCTACTCCACGACGAAGCGCGTGACGCGGTTCAGCGCGGTGTCGAGTTGCCCGTGTGGGATGGCGAGCTCTATCTCGAGGCGCACCGAGGGACGTATACGACGCAGCGATGGATCAAGCAGGCAAATCGAACGGCGGAGAAGTTGTTGCGGGAGGTCGAAATGCTTGCGGTACTCGCGCCGACGAGTCGCAAGATGGAACGAGCACTTCTGGCAGAGCTTGACGCAATCTGGAAGGTCGTCTTGCTCCATCAGTTCCACGACATTCTGCCAGGTTCGAGCATCGGCGCGGTCTATGACGATGCGCGCGTGGCGATGGGAAGTGCGATCGCTCGGCTTTCGGTCTTGCGTGGAGATGGACTGGCACGTGCTGCGAAGCTTGTTCGCGCTGGAGCGAGTGACCGCGTCGTCTTTAACCCTGCCAGCGTCGCGGCGGAGACCGCTCCGCCGTGCAGTATTGCGGCGGTGAGTTCGCCACTGCCCGATGAAGCACTGCGCGCATCGACGAGAGAGATTTCCAATTCGCTTCTCAAGATTCGATTTGATTCGCTCGGGCGGATCAAGGAAATCATGACGGTCGACGGTCGAGTCCAGCCGGATCGAGGGCGCGCCTTCAATGAACTTGTGACATATGAAGACCGTCCTAGGCGATGGGAGGCGTGGGATACGGACAAGGAGTATTTCGAGAAACCGACACCGATCGTCACTGCGTGCGAGTCGAAGGCGTCGATTCGCGCAGGGAGTGCGTGCTTGACGATCGAGCGCAAACTCGGCGCAGCGAGCACGATTCGTCAGAGATACGAGCTCCGACCATGGAGTGACGTCGTTCTCGTCCACACGCGCCTTGTCTGGCGGGAAGAGCGGACGCTTCTCCGCGCGCTCTTTCCCACACGCCTTCGCACGCGTACCGCGCGATTCGGTACGCAATTCGGGCACATCGATCGCGACTCCCATCGCAACACAAGTTGGCAGTGCGCGCAGTTCGAGGTTCCTGGTCACGACTGGATGAGCGTGAGCGACGGCGGGAGCACTTTCGCCGTGATCGACGATGGCATCTTCGGCAAGAGTGCACATGATGGAACACTCGGGCTGACGCTCATCAAGAGCCCAAACTTTCCCGATCCGACCGCCGACCGAGGAGCGCACGAATTCATTTATGGAATTCGATGCAGTCAGGCGTGGGGCACAGCTGACTGGAGTGCGGCGAATCGTCTGAACAATCCGCTTACCGAGGTTTCAGCGTCGAAGGAGAGTCGTGGCGGTCAGAGTCGGCAGTTCCTTTCGATTCAGAGTGTGAGCGGGGTAGTTGGAACCGAGATCGCGGCGCTCAAGCCAGCCGATGACGGAAGCGGAGATGTCATTGTCCGCCTCGTCGATCGCACTGGATCGCCACAGACCTGCGCGCTCAACTGGGACTCTCGTGTCAAACGGCTCTCGCACTGCGATTTCTTCGAGCGCGCACTCGGTCGTGGCGGGCAACACCCCCCAATGTCTGTCAAGAACGGCAAGACCGTGCTGGAAATGACGCCATTCCAGATTGTTTCGCTTCGCGTGAAGTTGACTTGACGGAGAGCCGTATCAGTCTGGTCTTCTGTGATGAAGCAAGTCCATCCACTTCGGCAATTGATCGCAGGAGCATCGTGCAGGGCATGCAGCGACTCTGTTTCGTCGTTCATCATTCCCGAATCCGTGAGCGGTTGCGCAATCATGGTCTTGCCGTCGGGTGCGGCGGAGCTTCGTGTCGGCGGGAGTGTTCAGGCGAATTTGAGTTTCACGAACCCTGGCGATGGTTCATACTCAACTGCATTCACTGCGGTTTGTGGCGGCCTGGCCTATTTCCCACGCGGGATCCGCCAACGATGCATCAGGCTTCGGCGCAGAGGCGATCGTGTTCGGCCAGTAGTTCGGGGCAGATCCATAATTTGTCGCATCGGCGGGGGGCGCCGTCACGGATGTAGTTATCACTAGGCAACGCGGTCGGTTCACAGGGATCTGATGGCTGTTCACTCCGATGCGATGCAATTGCGTGTCCGCATACGACATCAACCTTGCCAGCAACACCTTGAGGTCGAATGGATTCCAGCGGAACGAACCTGCCTGCGACTCGTTCGCCAGCGACGGTACTGAAGCGCATAAAGAGTTCGGTTTTCTTTCCCACCTTCTCGAAGATCTTTGCGCGTGTCCACTCGGCGATGTCGCCCGTGACGGTGAATGTTGCGAACGCGCAGGATCTCTTCGCATGGACGACACGCTTGGGGATTCGTTCTCGATTGAAATGTTGCATCTGTTCCCAGAGGGCGACATCCTGCATCAGAACTGGTCCACGGGGTCCAGCGGTGAGGGCATGCTGAATGCCGATCGGTGCGCCATTGGCGGTTGTGAGCAATGGGCACTTTGGGGCCGAATCGTTGCCGAAACTCGTGGATTGTTGCATTGGAGAGGTGTAACTCTCCTGCCACCTTAAGTTCCACCCATGCACTTTCGCGCGATTGTGGGTTGCGCCGACGATCGTTCGGTTGTGGACGCCACAGGATCTGAACGAGTTATTCACAATTGGAACCTACATTGAGATACGCCAATGAAGCAGATCCGAATCATCGCGCTGACTCTCGCTGTCTCCTCCCTCGCCGCCTCGGGGTGCGCTGGAATTCGCACTGCGAAGGCCGCTGCTGCAGCGAGAAAGGCGGCTGCTGCTGCGCCGACACCGACCGCAGTCGTCGCGACGAATCAAATGCCTGAGGAACCAAAGTTCGACTTTCAGTCGATGACTGCCGCATCATTTGCGCAGAGTGTCGCAGCCTCCAACCTTCTCGACATCAAACTCGCACAGGTCGCATTGACGAAGTCGTCGTCTCCCGATGTCGAGCAGTTCGCCCGTCGAATGGGCCCACACTACGAAGCGATCCAAGTCATTATCACGAAAATCGCCGCGAAAGAGAAGATCACCCTTCCAACAAGGATCGATGCCGCCGGGCAGGCGGTCGAGCGGAGTCTCGCCCCGCTCGATGGCGAGGCGTTTGATAGCAGTTACATCACGGTCATGGCGCTGAACCACAAGCGAACATTGGCGATGTATCGATGGGCGTACGAGGATTGTGGCGATCCCGAATTGAAATCATTCGCGGCTCAGACACTTCCGATGATCACGCTCCATTCGAAGCTTGCGGATCAGATGGACGATGATTTGAGGGCGAAGCTGGCCAAAATCGCAGAGGAAGAAGCGAAGGCTCAGGCCGTGCGGAAAGTCGCTGCGACTCCCCCGATTCCTGCTTCGTGACGCCGATTCGTTCGCGTGCTCGCGGGCAAGAAATTTAGAACTCGACCCGGTAACCCAGTCCAACCGACAGGTCGATTCCCGCCGTATAGGAGGACTGAATCTCGTCTGGGGAATCTCCGGTGCGATACTGGGTTTGAATCACGGGGTTCAGCAGATTCTTCGCGGCGAAGTAGAACTTGAGCCCTTGGATGATCTCTTGGGTGTAGGTGAAGTTGAGCGTGCCATAGGACAACTGATAGATCGCAGGGACCATTTCGGTTGTATATGCACTCGCACCACTGATCAACGACTCTCCCTGAAGGTTGTAGAAGATTCCGATCTGCGTTCCCCAAGGCTTGTAATCGTAGGTGGCGTTGAGATTGAGTAGGTAGTTCGGGGTCGCCGTCATCGGTTGGGTTGACTGATCGACTCCGTAGATCTGGAACTGCTCTTTGTCATAACTCGAAAGCGTGACGCTCGAGTCCATGAAAGTCGCGTTGGCTCCGAACGCGAATCCCTTGTACTCCTCGCCGAGGAACGGCTCAAGCGTCATCCGAGCTTCGATCTCTACCCCCATGAGCGATCCTTCTGGATAGTTGACCGCGGTGGTGTATTCGAAGCCCGCGAATCGTTGGACATACTGAATCGGGTCGAAGATCTGCTTATAGAAAACCGACCCCGAGATCAGCCAATCCTCAAAAGGCGTCCAGTCGAGTCGCACGTCGTAGTTGTTCAGCGAGCTCATCTGCAATCCTGGATTGCCGATGAAGATCGGCCCTCCAAGAAAGTCGTACTGAAGCACCGGGACGAGTTCGTAGAAATTGGGACGCGCGATCGTCTGGGCGAATGCCGATCGAAGGATGAGATGTTCCTGGATGCTCCAATTCAATCCCACCATAGGCAAAAGACTGTTGACCGTAAAATTTGCGTCGTACAAGTCCGAATCGGCGGGGTTGAACGCGATCGGAGTCTGTCCATTGTTGGCGATGTCGATCCAAGTTGCATCAGCATCCGGGATGACAGTGGTTGACATCTGAGTCCGCTCGAACCGAACGCCAGTCACCAAATTCAGCGTCTCTGCAAATGGCACGTCGGTCATCACATAAGCGGCACCGATGTCTTGCGTCCCGTCATAAGAGATGTCGAAGGTGGATTGAAAGATTGGGTGGAATTGATTCGGGAAAACTGCGCTCCACGGGTCGTCGAATGGAGCCTCATACGAGGTCGTCTGTCCAGTCGCTGCGCCCCCCGAGTTGCTGAAGGTGTCTTGGGTGTACGACCGAGAGACGGCATCAACAAAGATCCCTGCCTTGAGATACCCCTCCCGATCCTCCCACTGCGAGAAGGGGATCTTTGCATTGAGCGCGCCTTGCGTGCTCGATTCGGTGTTGAAGTAGTTGATGTGCTGCACCCAACCGAGATTGATGTTCTCGCTCGGTGGATACTGAACCCATTGCTCCGGAATGACGAATCCTGGGAAGAGTTCATAGTCGGGCAACCAGTATGAACCGAATTGAGTTTGATCTGGTTGATTTTCTGTCGCAGTGCAATAGGAGAAGCGCCAGTCGAGGATCGGGACGCCGATGAGATCCATCGCTCGTTCCTCAGGGCTTGACTCCGGATCGAGAAAATCCAGTTTGTGCTCGCCGCTCAGGATGATCGACTGAGTCGTCAGCTCGGAGTAATCGAGAGTTTCGAGTCGGTTGTAGGGCGCCTCTTCGGGAAGGTCGTGGCCGGTGCCATGGATGTCATTGGGGTCGTAACCGGGGAAAAAGTATTCCTTGCCACGGGTGTCAATGGCGAGCACCGCTTGATTCTCCGTCATGTTGGTGTAGAGGAACTTCGCTCCAAGCTTGTGATTTTCGGTTTCGAGTCCGAGTATTCCCATGCCACCCCACTGCACCGATTGCGTTCCCTGAGTGACATCGAAGAGCTGCGTCTTGAACGCATCTGGCGCGCCATACTGCTCGGGAACAAGATCTGTTCCAGGTCCATTCTGGATCATCGAGTTGGAAATGCCGTTGTCGAAGAATGACGCATCCTGCTCGTAGAAGAAGTTTCCAAACGCGCCGAACTTCACTCCTGGATCAGCTTCCCATGTCTCACCGCCAGCGAGAGACCACTTGTAGATGAGCGGCGCGTCGCCCATTTCAGTGCCAGTGGGGTTGTTCGTCCAAGACTCGCCATTCTGGTTCGGGTGCGTCGAAAGTGTGTCGTTGCCACCGAAGAGTCCAAGACGTCCGCCCGGATACGTCAGGAAATTCCCGTCCTTCACTTGCGAGTTGTAACCCACTTGACTCTTGAAGATGAGAAATCCTTCGTCGGGCAGATCCTTGAGATCGATGTTGACTGCACCTCCGGATGAGTCTCCCTGCTGATCAGGCGTGAATGTCTTGCTGATCTGCAAACTCTCGATGACAGCTGCGGGAAACTGGTCGAGCTTCACCGCCCGCTTGTCAGGATCGGCACTCGGAAGGCGAACCCCGTCGAGCAGGGTGCTGACGTACCGGTCGGGCAACCCGCGAATGACTGCGTACTTACCATCCTGCAATGTCGCCCCTGGGACGAGCAGGAGCGCGGCTGCGGCGTCAGCGGCGCCCGATCGATTGATCATCTCGATTCCGAGCGTGTCGAGCAACTGTGGGCTGTCGATGCGAAGTTGAATTCCGACATTCAGCTCCAGTGGCTTGAGTTCGATCGCCTCTGGAACTTCAACCTCGGCCTCGGTAATCGCCATGTCCTGAACGACGAATTCGTCCATGTCTTCGAATTCGTTCTTCATGAACACGTCGACATCCGAGAGCTGTCCCGCGAGCACGAGCACATTCGATTTCACTTCGCGCAGGTAACCGTCCTTCGTGATCACCAGCGTGTATGCGCCCGATGGAAGGTTGGCGATGACGTACGAGCCGTCCTCTTTCGCGAGCACTCGCGTCTTGGTTCCGAGCACATTGATCGTTGCATTTCGAATCGGAAGGTCGAACTCCTCGTCAAAGACGACGCCTCGAATCGATCCAATCGACGGGGACTGCGCGCGAGCCACGCTTGCGCAGAGCGTCAATGCGACAGTGGGCAGAAATGCTGATCCAAGGATGCCGCACGAGACAATCCCTCCAATCATTCGACTCTGACGAGTTGATCCTGCCATCGTGATTACCAGGGATCTGTGAGCGACGATTGGATGGATCGAATTCGTTCGAGGAGCGCTGGAGGAGGCGTGATTCCGACACGCCCGATCGAAACGCAGGTGGCGCAGAGATCTTCTGCGCGAGGGCGTGCATTGGGATTGAGCGCTCCCTCGTCAAGCGCGAGCGCGTAGCAGTCGAGCATGGCAGCGGTATCGCCGATTTCGGCGAACGCTTCCGCGAGGGATCGCAACGATGCCGCGCGACGAAGGTCCACGATTTCGATGCGTCGCTGTGCGTGCTGGGACAAGAGCAGGTGCAGGGTGGCGCGCGCGGAATCGGTTTCGCCCATGCCGGCGTGTGCCAGTGCGACCTTCGCATTGACCGAGGCGACATCCTCGGGAAGAAACTTTGTCTGCGCGACAATCTCGTCGGCGCGTGCGATCTGTGCTCCTGCGAGATCTGGTCGATCGCTCGTCGATAGCACTTCTGCAATCCGAAGTCGGTTGGTCACTTGCAGATCGGCCGGAAGTCCTGGGAGGGCCTGATCGAGGGCGACGAGGGCCCTCTCGCGACGTGTCTCGTCGTCGACGACTCGGCCGAGCCAGACGACATATCCGTCGATTGCGGATCGTGCGATATCAAAGTTCTTGGTCGCGATCGCCCTGTCGAAAGTGTCGGCCTGGAGATCGAGCTGATCCGAGGGCAAAAGCGTTGTGCGGTCCGTCGCGATTGCTGCGAGCTCCGCCTGCGAGCCATCCTTTGTCAGTTGCTCGACTCTCGCGTGGTCTCCGAGCAACATATAAATTCGGGCGGCTTCCATCGTGACTCGCTCCCGACGCCATTCATCTTCGGCGCGAGCGACATCAAGAGCCCGAGTTGCGAACTCACGCGCTTTTTCGCGGTCACCGAGGTCGAGATAGCGCTGCCCAATGTGCGCGAGCGACTCTCCACGACGCCATCCGTCGATCTGCTGCGCACAGTGGGCGGCATCGACGAGCAATCCCACCTCGATGTATGCATCGACGACGGATTCCTGGATGCGACTCCGATCACGTGCGTGCGGAACCGACGGGATGCTCGACGCGATTGAGAACGCGAGTCCGAACATCGGCTCGGACTCGCACGCTCGCTCAGCAATGGGCACCTCGCGAGGCACTCGAGTTCTTTGGGACTCGGCGCAACCGCCGAGGGCGACGATACATCCAAGAAACGATGATGTGACGATGGTTGAGCGCAACTGTGATCCTTTCAAACACAGAGCGCCTGGTGGCGAAACACCGCCGCCACCAGACGCTCCGAACGAGCCTTCATCAATCCATCGGGAACCGTTCCCGAAGTCCTCTTACGGACAGGATCCCCAACCGCTCAAGATGACCGCAAGGTCGAGCGCGTCGGTTGTTCCGTCCTGATTGATGTCCGAAGTACCGGTTCCTCCCCAGTTGCTCAGGACGACCGCAAGGTCTCCTGCGCCAACGCTTGCGTTGCCGTCGAGATCGGCAGGGCACGTCGTACATCCGCCTGGAGGAGCAATATTCATTCCAAAGGCATCCGCGGCAGTCCATCCACAGAGCCAGTTTTCGTTCGGGCCGAAGGCGCCGCGATAGTTCGCTTGGGTGAAGAAGTCGTTCTGCGGAGCGGTCGACACACTCGTGACCGCCGCATTGCTTGCGCGCGGATCCAAGAGAATCACCGGTTGGACGACGACAGTTCCAGAGATGACATTCGCGCCACGAGTGATGCTGGCGATCGGCGACTGTCCGGAGGCGGCTTGAACATTGTTGTTCGATGTCGCGAAGACTCCGCGTGCGTTCGCTTCGGTGTATGCCGCTGCGTTGGTGTTGTTGAAGAAGACGCTGTCGGTGTACTGGATCAGCTTGCCCGAAGACTGCGCCGCATAGGCCTGCGCGGGATTCGAGAATGGATTCACCGTCGAATAGACGTTGAAATCAGTGGTCCAGGTATTCGCGAAGGTCAGAGTCCCGTTGTGCGCGTAGCCAGTCTGACCACCGTTCGCCTCTGCATCCGTGTTGTCGTTCTTGACGACTTCCTTGCCGACATCCATGAAAATGCAGTTATTGAACTGAGCGCGTGCGTTGTCTCGCCACTTCGTCGCGGCCTTTCCACTGAGTGGTTGGCCGATGAGGGTGAGGTTGTACATCGCAGCTGTCGTGACAGGCTGCGCATCGGATTTCTCCGCGCCGTCCATCTCGACCATCGAATCGCAAAATCCAGATCCCGAAACCGATCCAGGGATCGAGTATCCCTGAACGATCAATCCGAACTGAGCTTGACCGCGCCACCCTTGATCGACATCGAATGAATCGTCGCCGATGTTCCAGATGCTGAAGTGCTTGAGGTTGACCGTTCCACCCCAGATTTCAATTCCATCATCGACATTGTTCATGATCTCGATGTGGTTGATCAGTGTCTCGCGCCCGCAGCCGCCAAGTGAGAGCCCGTTGAGTTCGTTTCCGAGTCCGACGACTTTGCCGCCGTAGCGCAGCGAGACGAATGTCAAGTCGCCACTGTCGTCGAGGTCGTTCCCGCCACCGTAGTAGGTCCGCGTGTCTCCGACCCCGCCAGCGACGAGACCTTCCATGTTCGCGTAGTTGCCAGCGCTCGGAGCGGCCGTGTTCGTGGAGATCGCGCCCTGTCCGTACTTGCCGATGTATCCGCGACCCATGATCGTGAGATTGCCCCACTCATTGGCGACGGCGCGCCAGGTGCCGGTCTTTGGATTGCCACCAGTCCAAGTCGCGACATCCTGCTTCGAGGTGAAGATGACAGGCTCTTCCTTCGTTCCGTTGCAGATCAATCGCGCATCGCGAGTGATCGCCAATGAACCACCGACGTCGCTGGCGATGATCGTGCCAGGTTGAATGGTCAGCGTCGCGCCTGGCGAGACGTAGATCTGTCCCTGCAGGTTGTATCTATTCGTCTTGACCCACGTGGTGGATGTGGCGATGTCGGCAGTGACGAGCACTTCGACAGCATGTGCGGATCCCGAGATCAATGTCGCACCGACGATTGGTATGAGGAGATGGCGAATGGATTGAGAATTCATGAGAGAGACCTTTCTGAATGGAGGATTGGAGACGCGTGAGAGAGAAATCGAACGACAAGTCATTCGGTCAAGTTTCAAACTCGACATCTCAAAAACTACTGCGAAGAAGCGCTGATTCACATGAGCCTTTCGTTCAAAGTGAATGAAGTTGAAGCCGATCGATTCGCGAGCATTGTGCGATGGGATCGGCGCGCGCTGGTTTGGATCGTGCAAAGAAAGCGTTCAGAAAACACGAGTCTGAACACAGTTTGGATTGCGTTCAGATTTCATGATCGAGTACTCGCATCAGTTAGCGCTTGCTCTTCGATGCACGTTCGACTTGCTCGATGTATCGCGCAACGTCGTCGCGAGGTTTCTGCGACTGCGCATCGCGGAGCAATTGAAGGGCATCGTCAAAGCGGGCCTGCCCGACCAGGATCTGCGCGATCTTGACCTTCGCACTCGCAGCGAACGACTCGATTGATGCCGCACGCTCGTACCAGAGAATCGCCTGGTCTGGTTGCTTTGCTCGATTGAAGTACTGCCCGAGCATCATGATCGCCTCGCCGTCGAGTGGATCGATCCGCACAGCTTCTTCGAGCGCTTGCACGGTCGATTGGTCGCCGGGTCCATCCTTCATTGAGAGTCGCGCTTGGAGTTTCAGCACGTTTCGAAGTTCCGTTTCTGACAGCGATTGGCTCCAATTCGTCTTGATTCGTTCAAGCAGGATCTTTGCCTCGGGTAATCCCCCGCGGGCGGCGAGAACTTCCGCCGCACGAATGGACTTCGTGACACTTTGCGTTGGATTCAGCGTGATGGCGCGGTCATAGGCCCGAAGCGCCAGCGCGGGCAATCCCTCGGACATGTAAATGTCACCGAGTGTCTGCAGCGTGTCGGTCGTGGATTTGCCGATCGAGTCGAGTGCCTCAAGGTTAATCGCCGCTTGAAGGGGTTGTTTCAGGCCGAGGTATGTATGCGCTTGCAAGAGCCAGAAGTCCGCCTTGTCAGGAAAGGTCGCGATGAGAACTTCGAGCAGACTCGCGGCGTCTTCGTACTTGGCTTGCTTGAAGACACTTCGCGTGAGCCCGAGTCGCCACTCGACATTTTCCGGTTGCAAGAGCAGCGCGTTTCGGTACGCAGCCTCTGCAGGTTGGTAGTCCTGTCGAGCCGAGTGGCAGTAGCCGAGGAGCCCGTACGAATACGCATCGGCACCGCCGAGTTCGATCATTCGATTGAACGCGGTGATCGCTCCCGAATGGTCACCATTGCGCGTGCAGATGAGTCCAATGTTTCGATAGGCTCGCCGAAAGTTCGGAAACTTTGCGACCGCAGCTCGGTAGTTGGCCAGCGCATCGACGAGCCGATCCTGTTGAAACTGAGTGCCGCCCAGAGTCAAATCGAGCGTAGCGGATGACTCGGGTGACGCGCACTTTTTGAGGAGCGTCTCTGCTGCAGGAAGGTCGTCCGCCATCAATTGGCGCACAAGTTCGAGCACTGCGATGTCCTCGGGGGAAAGGCGAGGCTCGACTTCCGGGTTGATGCCATATCCAGCGATGAATGACCGCTGAAACCCTGGGTCATTCCACAAGATTGCAAGGTCTGGCTGGGAGACTTGCATCGATGGTCGGGGCGCGGGAGCGCTGGTGTCGCCAGGGCAACGCGCAGACGCGCTTTCGAAGAGCCCGATGGCAAGCGCGATCATGATCACAGTTGGTTTGAAGCTCACTTGCATGGGTCACCTTGATTGAAAACGAATTGGAACGCGCATACGACAGCTCACGCGCTCGCCACCTTTGATTGCTGGTTCAAATTTCCACTGTCGAACGGCGTCGAGGGCGGGCTTTTCGAATTCGATATGCGACGACTTCTCGACGCGAGGATTGACGACCCGACCGTTGTTGTCGACGATGAAGATCATCGTGACGACTCCTTCGACCTTACGTGAACGCATCTCGGATGGATACGCGCCAGCGACCTGATGGACTGCACGAGGGCGCTGATCGATCTCGGACATGCTGAACGCACTGTCGACTTCCTCAGCTTCACTTCCAGCTTTTCCTGTGCCACCGATGCGACCTCCCGACGCGAGAGTGAGCGCCCCCCCGAAGTCACCACCTCCAGCACCGCCCTGACCATTGAGCGCTTGCTCGATCGCGCTCAAACTTGCGACATCGAGTGCGGGCGCATCATCAGTTGGAGCGGTTATGTCAGCGCTCTTGATCACTTCATCCGGGTTGGGAGGTGGCTCTTCGTCGGACTGAAGTACTTCGGGTGCGATCGGTTCTTCCTTCGGTTTGTCCTCGTCCTTGGCCTTCTCAAGGTCTTCGCTCAGGAGCTCGACGTCACGCGTCGTCGTATGAGCATCGTCGCTCATGAAAAGGATTCCACCAAAGGCGATGACGGCTGCATGGACGAATAGCGCGGCGAGGACTCCGAAGACGATGCCAGCGGTCCTCATCACTTCTTGTCCGTATTGATGCCGACCTTGGCAATTCCGACTTTCCGGACTTCATCCAGGACGCCGACGACATGCTTGAAATCGGCGGATCCATCGCTGTTGATGACGACCTTGGGATCCTTCGCCATCGTCTTGTATGTCTGCAGTTTCATTGGGAGTTGCGCGAGCGTGATCTTGTCTTTGTTGAAGAAGACCTCGCCCTTGTCGTTGACACTCAGCGTGACAGCCTTTTCCATTTCGTCCTGCTCGCCGAGGGACTGCGCAGTCGCGGCGCTCGGGAGCGCGACATTCATTCCTTGGTTCTTCGACATGCTGAGCGAGACCATGATGAAAGTCGCCAACAGAAAAAAGATAATGTCGATCAGCGGAATGATCTCAATGCGTGCTTTCTTCCTCCCGCTACGCGAACGACCACCACCACCAGCCACGGCTAGCCGCCTCCTACGGTGACAGCGAGATCAAGCTCGATGGGTGACGGCGAATGCGAATGGTCGCGCGACTCGACGAGCAACTTGAGTTGTGCCCCAGCGGCGAGCATTTCGGTTTCGACGGAATCGATTCGGTTGTTGAGATAGTTGAAGGGAAGCAGGGCGCAAATCGCGATGACAAGTCCAAACGCCGTCGCAATGAGTGCTTCGGATATTCCACCGGTGATTGCTCCGGGAGAGCTCAATTCGCCGCCGATCACGGAGAACGACCCCATCATGCCTGTCACGGTTCCCAACAAACCGAGGAGTGGCGCGAGAGTGATCACGGTGTCGAGAATCGCGATTCCTCGGCGGTACCGCTTCACCGATCGAGTTTCTGCGTACGAGAGTGCATGTCCGAGCGACTGGTCTCGGTGCTCGAGCGCGTAGCCCAGCGTGGTCACGATGCAATCCTTCGATTTGTTGGCGATCGACGTCGCGTCCGCGAGATCGCCCTTTCGTACCGCAGCGAAGAACTTGCCGAGCGACTTTGGACTTCGCTTGCGTTGCTCGTTCAAGAGAAAGATCACTCGCTCGAAGACAACCGCGAGCGCGATGATCGAGGCGGCGAGCAGGGGCCACATGATGGGACCACCCTTGACAAAGATGTGCACGAGGTTGGTCTTCTGGACAAGTGCCTTCAGCGCACCGCCGCGAGAAGGGTCAAGCGGGAGCGTGCCTTCGCCTGACGCGACGAGCGTCCCGATCGAGTTCGCGAGGTCGCCCTCGAGTGGGCGGACGATTGGATTGGGCGATCCGGTTTGAGCGACAGCGACTCCTGCGACTCCCGTGTCAGCCCGAAAGAGCGTGACTGGCCCGATCATCGCAAATTGTCCGTTGAGGACTGTGCCGAGCATGTCGACGCTGATGCCATCGAATCGGTGCCCGCCGATGACATCGAAGAGTCGTTTGATCGTGAGATCTGCGAAGAGCGTCTGTCGTCCGAATCTTTCCATCGGCGTCAGCGTCTTGTTTTCTGTCGCCTGCTTTGCGGATTCAATCGCATCACCGCAAACCTGCAGCTCACCGACACCGACCTTCGTCTCGAAAGTTCGCGCATACTCGTCGAGGAGGCTTCCGACATACGCCAACTCGTCTTGACGGGCTTTCATCTGAGCCTTCAGAGTCGCGATTTCGAGCGCGCCCGCATCCACGAGGCGTTGCAACTTATCGCCATCGCGGCGAAGTCCGATGACACTCTCCTCGAGCGCAGAGAGTTCCTGCGCGAGCGGAAGTTTTTCAGTCGAGATTTGCGCACGCAGCTCGTTGAGCTCGGCGACGCTCTTCGTCAAATCGCGTTCGGCACTTCGAGAAGCCTTTTCGACGGTTTTCGCACCGTCTACGACGGGAGCGGGGCCTGGGCTCGTTTGAGGGCTGGCGTCGTAGCTCGCGAGGACGAGAGCTATGGCACATGGAGCGAATCGTGAAATGGTCGTCATTGGATTTTCATCGGAAGTGGCACGAACGATGGCGTCTGCTTTCCTTGGAGTATTTCAAGAGCAGTCAAGATCTCGGGCGCGGTTGCCGGAGCGGGCTCCCATCGCCACCCATCGGGGGATGGACGCCCGATTCCCGCATCGCCACGTGGGCTCAGGTAGTACGCCTGCGCGAGTCCGATGTAGATCACTTGAACTTCGCTCGACGACCCATCTGCGAGCGTGCGGATTTCGTAGGAGACCGAGATGAGACTGTTGTCCTTGTTCAGTTCATTCAGGATTCCAAGCACATTCTGGAAGCGCTCCGCCATGGAGACCCGTGTGTTTGATGGATCGGCGGGGATGCGCTGTAGGAGTGGATCAAGGCGGGCCTTGGTCGGATCGGGAGTCAGCTGGACGAGTTTCCGAACCTCGTCCTCCATCACCGTCGCGGCACTGGCAAGTTGAGTCGTCGATGCCTTCAGGAGGTCGTTTTCGGCGATGAGTTCGTCGCGAGTCTTGTTCGTTTCGACAACCGCCCCTTCTGCTTGGGCGATCTTCGCTTGAAGCACGCTGACTTCCTTCCCCACAAGTTCGATGCGCGATTGGACGATCTCCTTGCCTTGTTGCCAGTCGTTTCGTTCCTTCGAAATGATCTGTTGAGTTTCGATCCACTTCTCGAGCGTCAGTCGGGTTTGCTCGATCACCGATCGAACGTCTGGCGGTGCAGGGTCCGCGACCGCGGAGGGCGCTGGCGTCGGAGGCTTTGGCCTTTCGGTCGATGGCGGCGTAACCGCAGACTTGGACTTCGGCGCCACTGGCGTTGCGGTTTTCTTCTTTGTCGCCACCGTGCCTTGGTTTGGTTTGGGCTGGACAGTCGCAAGCGTGGCCGGAGTTTCGACCTGACTTTCGGCAAGGCGAGTGGGACTTGGACCAGAAGCTCCCGCAGCAACAAGCGCGACGACGATCACGGCTCCGATCCGACGGAGGTTCGGAGAGGTCCGCGCAAGGTGAAGCGGCATCGGTCGATCGGCTACTGGAATCATGTTGGGCAAGAAACTATGCTCGAACGGCAAGGGTTTCGTGAAGAAAACATTGGCGTTGTGCAAAGGAACTGTTTGGGATTGATGTGGGGAGGATCACGAACGAAGTCCGCGTCCGACTAGAGTTCCACCCACGCCCTTTCGACAAATCGCAGATCCCAATCTCGCTCAGTACGCATACCTCATCGGATGCCAGAAAACCGGGGAGGCGATCTTGTTCCACCCAGAGCGCGATGTCGATCGGTACAGAAGCCCGCGGGCACAGGAGGAACTTCCGGCAGTTGCTGTGGCGGAAAGTGTCGCTCCTAGCAGTCAGGCCGATGGGGATTGCGGAGTTCGTGGACTTCGACTCCTCAACCGTCGTTCTTGATCTTTGATCGACTCAATCGCTCTTTCGCCTTCTGCGCGGCAACCTTGATGTACTCCTTCAGCTTTGCGAGCCAACGTTTCGCCCACGAGAATTCAAGCGCAAGGATCGCAAGTCCAGCGGGAATCACGATGAACGCGGGTCCTGGAAGCACGATCAGTGCGATGCCGACAAGCGTCACGACGCTTCCTACGACGAGCACGCAGACTTTGCGCATTTTCTGAATCGGCGTGCCTTCCCAATCGCTCATCTGCGAAGGGTAGGCGACTCAGTTTGAGGCGCTGTCGGACTCGTTGTACGCGTCACGCACGCTCTCCACTTCTTCGATGTTGTCGAGGAGGATCGCCGCAAGTTCTGGGTCGAAATGCTTGCCTGCTTCTTCGCGGAAGACCTTCTCGATGCGATCTCGAGGCCAGGGTTCTTTGTATGCCCTCCGCGATCCGAGCGCGTCATAGACATCCGCGACGGCGACGATTCGCGCAAAGATCGGAATCTCCTTGCCGCGGAGTCCACGCGGATAGCCACTGCCATCCCACCTTTCATGATGGGAGTGCGCGACTTCCGATGCGGCCTCGTCAAGATCGGACTGGATCCCCGAGAAGAGTCCCGCGCCGATCTCCGCGTGCAGTTGCATTCGACTTCGTTCGGTGTCATCCAGCTTCCCGGGCTTCTTCAGAATCGCGTCGGGAGTATCGACTTTCCCGACATCATGAAGGATGGCCGCGAAACGAAGGCGATCGCGATCACCTACACGCGCTGTTGTCGAGATCGAGTGTGTCTTTGCCCATGCCGAGTAGAGAATTTCGGAGACTCCGGCAACGCGTAGAACATGCCCCGAAGTCTCGGTGGGATCGCGCAGTGTCGCCATCGCGACCATGCGAAACATCAGTGACCGAGCTGCCTGGGCGCGCTGGAGTGCGACTGCAACCAGTCCCGCGAAGTGGCGAAGGAGTCGTTCGTCCTCGGTGGAGAATCCATCGTCATCGTTTGCATCGCACAGCACGAGCACTCCGAGAACTTTCGATCCGAGCGCTATCGGAAGCGCGAGGAATGACTGAGGATGCGCGGGGAGCGTCTCATCCATCGCGAGCTGTCGCTGCGAAGTCGATGGGGCGACGTGATCGACCCGCAGCGCGGATCCTGAAGCGGCGACCTCTCCGACGACCGTCCCTTCGCCAAACCGAACTCGTTTCGCGCTGGATTTCGAGACGCGAGAAGCCCCGGCCGAATAGACGGTGGAAGGCTTCAGTTCGTCGCCCTCGGCGATGAAGACCGCGCCCGCAGTCGCACCCGAAAACTTCGCGGCTCCATCCAAGATGGTTCCGAGCAAGACCTCGAGATCCTGAATGCTGGCAAGATTGCTTCCGACCGCCGCGAGCATCTCGACCTTTTGTCGCTGTGCGCCGATTTCGACGACGAGATTCTCATTCACCTCGCGAAGTCGTTGATTCGCCTCATCGAGCGCCCTCATCAAAGCGTTTCGCGTCGCGCTTGCCCGCGACGCTTGCGCATGATGCTGAACGCGAGCGACGAATTCGGTGACGGGGGGCAGTTTCTCGATGTAGTCCGCCGCACCCCGTGCGAATGAGTCGGCTTTGACTTGGGGGTCTTGAGTTGCCGAGAGGACGACGATCGACGAGTCGGCGAGCGATGGTTCCAGTCGATACGAAGAAACGAGATCAAGCCCGTTCACGTCTGGCATGGTCAGGTCTTGCAAGATCACCGCGGGTCGCAACTCGATGGCGCGATCGAGCGCATCGAGAGCACTGGAGCATCCGTGGATTCGGGCCTTGGAGTCGACGACCAAACTCCGTCGTACAGCCTCGATGATCATGGGTTGATCGTCGACGACGAGGACGTCGTAGTGATCCGCCTCGGCGCTTGCAGGAGTCTCCACCGACGAAGCCTAACGGATGTCGAGCGCGATTGAAGACGCGTATCATGTGCCCCTCTCGCGAGGACATATGAGCTCCGATCCACTCCCACGACGAACCTTTGCGATCATCTCGCATCCCGATGCGGGGAAAACCACGCTCACCGAGAAGCTCCTGCTCTACGGTGGGGCGCTCGATCTTGCGGGCTCGGTTACGGCTCGAAAGTCCCAACGCGCTACGGCAAGCGACTGGATGGAACTGGAAAAACAGCGAGGCATTTCGATCAGTTCGACAGTCTTGCAGTTCGATTACTCGGGGTTTCGGATCAATTTGTTGGACACGCCTGGCCACAACGACTTTTCCGAAGACACATACCGCGTGTTGACTGCGGTCGATGCCGTCATCATGGTCATCGATGCGGCGAAGGGAATCGAAACGCAGACGCGGAAGCTGTTCGAAGTCTGTCGCAAACGCGGAGTGCCGATCTTCACCTTTATGAACAAGTGCGATCGCCCGACCCGCAATCCGATCGAATTGATCGATGAGTTGGAGTCGGTGTTGGGCATCACCGCATTCCCAGTGAATTGGCCACTTGGATCCGGCCCGTCTTTCCGTGGTGTCTATGACCGATTGACTCACAGAGTTCATATGTATGAACGAACCAAGGCAGGGGCTTATGTCGCGCCTGTACAAGTGATGAGCCTTGACAACGCGGGAATTCGCGAGAAGTTGGATGAACTCGATTACGCACGAGCGCGCGAGGAAATCGAGTTGCTCCAGGGCGCAGGCGAGGCCTTCGATGAGATGCGAGTCGCCGCAGGTGCCGTGACTCCGGTCTACTTCGGAAGCGCATCAAACAACTTCGGAGTGCAATTGTTGCTCGACGGATTTCTCGCACATTCGGTCGGACCGGGCCCACGTCCTGCAGGCGATCGCTTGGTGCAACCAGATGACGAAGTCTTCAGCGGGTTCGTCTTCAAGATCCAGGCGAACATGGACCCTCGACACCGCGACCGCATCGCCTTCGTTCGAATTGTCTCAGGTTCGTTTACGCGCGAGATGACAGTGATCCACGCACAGAGTGGTCGTCGCATTCGTCTTTCGAATGCGCAAAAACTTTTCGGACAGCAACGCGAGACGGTTGAAGAAGGTCGTGCTGGTGATGTCGTTGGCATCGTCGGGCAGGACGCGCTCCGTATCGGCGACACGCTGACCGAGGACCGAACGATTGTCTACAACGAGATTCCGCGCTTTGCACCAGAGTGCTTCACCTACTTGAACAACCCGCAACCCGGCAACGCGAAAAAGTTTCAACTCGGCGTCGAACAACTCTTGCAGGAGGGCGTCGTTCAGATGATCACTGTCGGCGCGGGACAGTTTCAGCGACCACTTCTGACAGCCGTCGGTCCGCTCCAGTTCGAAGTTGTCCAGTTCAGATTGAAGTCCGAGTACGGAGCCGAGTCTCGGTTGGAACCATCACGGTGGAAGCTCGTTCGCTGGTGGCGCAAGCCTGATGCTCCCGCCGATTGGACGCCAGATTTGCTCTCGGACACGACCATCGGATCTGACCGCGACGACCAGTCGGTCATGCTCTTCACTGACGAGTGGGCGTTGAAGCAGTTCTCCCAGCGAAATGCGGGAGTCGAACTTTCCGTGATTCCCTGGATCGATTGAGGCTGGAGCCATTGAAAGCGTCGGTCGCGCGCGATTGCTTCGGGTCAGTTACACGTGCTTGCGAATCGGACGGGCGAGGAGCGCGTTTGCGTGGGCGGAGTTCTCGCCGGTGAATCGTTCGGTGATCGGATCCCACGCGAGGGGCTTGCCCACTTGATAGCCGATGACTGCAAGTTGGCAGATGCTCGCCGTACGGTGACCGGTCTCTGCGGTGCAAATGGGATCGCGACCGCTGCGAATGGCATCAAGAAAGTCTGCAATGTGCGAAGAATTGCGTGGCAGTCGCTCTTCGTTCCCTGATGGGGGCAAGAGCAAATCCGGGGCCTCGACGCCATCCTTCAGAGCCTTGATATGACCGCGAGAACACTCGATGACTCCTTCGCTTCCTTCAAAGGTGCAATCCGTCGGGCCACCATGCACGAGCTCGACTCCGCTCTCATAGAAGAATCGCAGGCCTGTCAGCGATCCATCGGCCGGTGGAAGCAATCGGCGCGGACCGCTCTCGTCCATGCGCATCGCCCACTGCGCGATGTCGAAGTGGTGCGCTCCCATGTCCGCGAGGTATCCGTTGCAGTACTCGCGGTATGCGCGCCACGCCGGGTAGTGATTATGCATCGCGATCGGACAGAGTGTCGAATTGAATCCGCGCATGGGCGCTTGACCGACCCATCCATCCCAGTTGATTCCCTCGGGCAATGGTTCTTCGGGTAAATCGCACGCGATGGGAGGTGCGCCAACACCAATTGTGACACGCTTGAGCTTTCCGATTCGCTCATTGCGTACCGCTTCGGCTGCGCGTGTGAAGTGGTGCGAGAATTCGGAGCGTTGCTGCGAACCAGTCTGAAATCGAACTCCACTGGTGCGGGCGGCATCGGCCATCGCGCGACCTTCCGCGATCGTCAATGACATCGGCTTCTCGCAGTACACATGTCGACCCGACAAGCACGCCGCGATTGCAGGTTCAGCATGCCAGTGATCAGGTGTCGCGATGAGGACGGCGTCGACCGACGGGTCGGCGACAACATCTCGCCAACTTTTGGCGAGGCGACAGGTCGATGACTTGCGACGATCATTGATGAGTCGAACTCCCTCATTGGCGCGAGTCGCATTCACGTCAGCAACAGAGACGATCTCGACATCCGGATCGTCTAGGAATCCTCCACACAGCTCTCGGCCCCGCACGCCAAACCCGATGAGGCCAATGTTGATTCGACCATTCGCGGAGCGCCTGCGAGGTGTCGGGTCTGCGCAGGGCATCGCCACAGCCATCGATCTGCCACCTGCGACCACAATTGTCGCCGCGAGTGCTGCATCTCGGATGAATTCACGACGGGTCGAGCTCGTTGTCAATCTATGAGAGAATAGAGACGAATGACCACCATGACCACCATGACCACCATGACAAAACCAATAGTCCCCACACCGTACTCCAGCTGCGCCGATCATGGATCGATTGAGCGACTCGCCGTCACCGTCTGGTCGCAACCCGGCGACCTGGCACTGGCAATCGCACAAAGAATCGCCGAGTTGATTCGGCAGCGGCAATCAGAGGGTCGTCGCTGTGTCCTCGGGCTCGCAACGGGAAGCACGCCGATTGGGATCTACGCCGAACTCATCCGAATGCACCGCGAGAACGGACTTTCGTTTTCAAATGTCACGACGTTCAATCTCGACGAGTACTGGCCGATGGGTCCGAGCGGCCCGCAGAGCTACCGGCTGTTCATGCAGGAGCAACTCTTCGACCATGTGAATATCGATTCGGCTCAGACCCATGTTCCAGATGGCACCGTCCTAGCTGTCGACGCGGCGGCTTCGTGCGCACAGTACGAAGCGAAGATCCGCACGGCCGGTGGTATCGACCTGCAACTCTTGGGTGTCGGTCGAACAGGACATATCGGATTCAACGAGCCCGGCTCTCCGCGCGCGAGTCGAACTCGCCTCATCGTGCTCGACCGAATCACGCGGAGCGATTCTGCGAGCGATTTCTTCGGCGAAGAGCAAGTGCCGATTCGCGCGCTCACGATGGGAATCGGCACGATTCTCGAATCGAAACAGCTTATTTTGATGGCACTTGGCGAAGCGAAAGCTCCGATCATTCGACGTGTCGTGGAAGGCGCAATCTCCGACCAGATTCCCGCAACTTTCCTGCAGGATCACCCATGCGTCGAAGTCCATCTCGATCGTCCCGCGGCCGCGCACCTCCAACGGGAGCGAACTCCGTGGGTCTCGCAATCGGTCGAGTGGACCCCCGGAATGATCCGCCAAGCGGTGGTTTGGCTCAGTGGTCATACAAAGAAGGCGATCCTCAAGCTCACCATCGAGGACTACAACGAAAATCACTTGCAGGATCTCGTTGCACGCGAGGGGAGTGCGCACGACATCAACTTGAGCGTCTTTCGCGACCTGCAGGAAACGATCACCGGATGGCCAGGTGGTAAGCCCCGCGATCGGAAGCAGGCGGGCGATATCGACCGTCCGCGCGACGCGATCTTTCCCAAACGAGTTCTGATCTTCAGCCCACACCCCGACGATGATGTGATCTCGATGGGAGGCACGCTGATTCGGCTCAGCGATCAAGGGCATGAAGTGCACATTGCATACCAGACATCTGGAAGCATCGCGGTTTCTGACGAAGAGGCAAGAAGGTTTCTCGACTTCGTTCGCGACTATTCCGCATCGTTTGATTCGATGGAGAACGACCGATCGGCGAAGCGGATGATCGAAGTCTTGCAATCGACGAAGCCGAGTGACCCAGATGCACCAGAAATCCAGCGGCTGAAATCGATTATTCGCCGTGAAGAAGCGAAGTCCGCGGCACGTGTGTGCGGAGTGAGTGGCGAGCGACTTCACTTTCTCGACCTTCCCTTTTATGAAACCGGGCGAGTGCGAAAGAAGCCCATCACCGATGTTGACATTGACCGCGTCGTGAAGTTGCTTCGCGAACTTCAGCCGCATCAGGTCTACGCAGCAGGCGACTTGTCCGATCCTCATGGGACGCACCGATGCTGTCTCGCGGCAGTCTCTGCGGCGATCGATCGTGTGCGTGGCGATGGATGGTGCGCAAAGTCGCCCATCGAAACACTGCTCTACCGTGGCGCGTGGCAGGAGTGGGGGATCGAAGCGATTGACATTGCCGTGCCGCTCTCGCCGGATGAAGTCTCGCGGAAGCGACGTGCGATCTTCCGTCATCAGTCGCAGAAAGACCGCCCGCTCTTCCCGGGGGCGGACGACCGCGAGTTCTGGCAGCGAGCCGAAGCGCGCAACAGAGCGACCGCCGCAACCTATGACGCGCTTGGACTTGCCGAGTACGAAGCGATCGAGGCGTTCGTCGTGTGGAATGGCTTGAACATCTAGTCCATGGAGTGGTTCGCTGACTGGACCACTTGACTCATCTGTCTTATCGTTTGAGAAATCGCACTGGTCTCTTGCGAACTTTTCCGGTGATACGCTCCTGAGATGAGCCCTACACATCCCGGTCCAAACGCCGTCGCGCTTACTCGCCAACCCCCGGGGCTTTACTTGCTTTTCCTCGTGGAAATGTGGGAACGCTTTTCGTATTACGGCATGCGGGCATTGCTCATTCTGTATCTGGTATCGCTCCCAGCAACAGCTGTCCTCTATCAGACTTCGAGCGACCAGTCAGTGACTCTTCGGACTGGGGATGAGGTCACCGCTGTTTCGGCCATGAGCGCGTCCGATTCAGTCAAGGGAACTGTCGTCGGTTTGGACAATGGCGCACTGCTGATTAAGCCGCAGTCGGGAATCGACGGCGCACCACTTCGAGTCGATTCGAAGTGGGCTTCGCGAATCGATGTCACGACTCCAGCCAATCCAGGACCAGGATGGTCGAGAGGGCACGCGACCCAACTCTATGGTTGGTACACGGGATTGGTCTATCTCTTTCCGATTATCGGTGGTCTCATCGCGGATCGTTTTATCGGGACGCATCGATCGATGATCGTCGGCGGATTGCTGATCGCCACAGGGCACATCGTTCTCGCATTGACCGGAATGGTCCCTCCCGATTCGGCTGTGGGCGTCAGCGCATTCATCGGCGGACTCGCGCTGATCGTCTTTGGTACTGGTCACTTCAAACCGTGCGTGAGCGTGATGGTCGGACAGCTCTACAGCCAGCATGACCCGCGACGCGATGGCGCGTTCACGATCTTCTATATGGGAATCAATCTCGGCGCGTTCATTTGTGCGTTCGTCTGTGGAACGCTTGGCGAAAAGGTCGGGTGGCACTGGGGATTCGGATCGGCGGCGGTCGGGATGATCTTGGGGCTTGCGATTTACATGATCTATCGAGAGAAATATCTGCACAACATCGGTCTTGCTCCTGCCGGCAAGCGCGATTCGTCGGCAATTTTCTTTGCACTCTCATGTGTGCTCGCGGGAATCATCGGGATTGCTTGGCACAGCGGAATCTTCTCGTCCTTGGGAGTCGGCCTCGAGTGGCTCGAACTGCGAGGGCTCCGTTGGATGCCTCCAGCGATCGCATTGATCGGAGTCGCGGTCTTCTCATGGTGGTTGATCTCGGCGCAGGCACCCGTCGATCGTGGCCCCGTCGTCGCGATCTTGGTCTTCATCTTGTTCAATACATTCTTTTGGATGGCATTCGAGCAGGCTGGATCAACGCTCAATCTCTTCGCGGACAACAACACCGATCGCATGCTCGGCAGTTGGGAATTCCCGGCGTCGTGGTTTCAATCGGTCAATCCACTGCTCATCCTTCTGCTGAGCCCGCTCTTTGCGGGAATATGGTCGAGACTCGGAGCACGCGGTCGCGATCCAAGTCAAGCCGTGAAAATCGGTCTCGGATTGCTCTTTCTCGGCGTCGGATATGTCGTGATCGTCCTCGGTGCACGAGAGAACGCAGTCACGGGAGCGCAGGTCGCGATCTGGTGGCTCATCGGAACCTACTTCTTCCACACGCTGGGAGAATTGTGCATGTCACCGACAGGACTTTCGTTCGTGACCAAAGTGGCGCCGGTGAAATTTGTGTCGCTCCTGATGGGAGTCTGGTTTCTTTCGAGTTTCGCGGCTGGAGTCATCGGTGGTCAGGTGGGCTCATTCGTCGACAAGATCGGCGATGGGAGCGTCAGCCTTCCCTGGTATGGCTGGTTCCGACTTGGTGGCGAGGCAGACTTTTACTTCCTGTTCGTCATCACTTCGGTGGTCGGTGGAGTCGTGTGCATCGCACTCGCGCCATCGATGAAGAAGTTGCTTCACGGGCGGGAGTGAATCTCGCCTGATCGCCTACTCATCCCCCCGAGTCTGCTCCGGCCAGACGAATGGGGCGTGTGTCGAAGCGTCGAATCCAGCGAGGTGTGCGAGCGACTCGTCTGAAGCATTTGAATCACGACGACGATCAGGTCGCACATATCGCCACGCACGATCGCCAAAGACTTCACTCAGCAATGCAGCAAGCCTCGGGTCGTAAGCCTTCAGCTTCTCGCGCGTGTCGATCGATCCATGTTCCTTGTCGTTGGTTCGATTCGTATCAAACCAAGACTGCGCTCCCTCGGCCCAGTACTCCATGCGGTTTTCCATCGCATATGTTTCCTTCCAGAGCCCAGCTTCCTTGGCGGCGTCGTACGCTGATTGCAATCGTCCATCGAAACTCGGATCGACCGTGTTCAGTCCCATCTCATGCACCGCGTGCGCGAATTCGTGAAGGAGTATGTTCTCGGTCGAATATGGATCGCCCCGCAGGCAGAGCAAGTTTTCCTCGCCGCAGCTGACGGCCGGTCGCGATGGCGTCGCGCCGAGTCCCCGAGCCCGTCGATTCCAATAGTTGCGCGGTACGAGATCGCTGTGCTCCACCACATCGGTCGTCATCTCGGTTGGAGACATCACCACAAAGCGAACATGATTCTTCGCCATTGCCGCAAGGATTTCTCGGCGCGATCCAATTTCCATTCGGATCAAGTACGCAGCTTCAAGAAGCGCAATGTCCGAAACTGCCGCAGATCCGACGATGGGAAACTCCTCCACCATGACGCACTTTGTGTACTTCGGCGACAAGGACAAGCGTGCGACAAGTTCTGCTGGTGGTGGGATCACCGTGTCTGGTTGCCGTGAATCTCTGGCAGCAGGCTCGCGACTCTGCCCCGCACTGCGACGCCCACCTCCTTCGCGCTTGGTGATTAAGTCGCCGAGGTCAGCCCGCGCCCCTTCGACCGCGATCATCATGTGCTTCACGACTTCGGTATTCGAGGCCGAGAGATCCGTTGACTTGGATGGATTGCTCTCAAGATCGTAGAGGGCGAGCGGGATGTCGATTCGATTGGGATAGCAGCCAGTCAATAGCGCGAATCCGGGTGCATCGCCCCATCCCATGTCGTCGCAGTAGATAACGACGAGATTTGGGCGCTCGTCGGCGGATGACAACGACAGGCTTCCTGCGAGGACGAGAGTGACGAAGAGATCCACGACTCGATGCTATCTCTGCGATTTCGGGGCGCCGCAAACGCCGATGCGAAAGAACGCGCCGAAGTATGCGCCCGCGAATGCGACGACGAGCGCCTGCGGTGACGCCGGTGTTGTCCCACCCGGGTCGCGTATCGACGAATGTGATCGCACCGCCGATTGCCATCGCAATGATGAAGAGCGAAGCTTGCATCACTCGCTTTACGGTTCGAGGGCGAATGCGACCATTCCGGTCTCAAGATGGAAGGGCATTGAATCGTGCTCATGAACGATCTTCTATGTGTCGCCGAGCTTTCGATATCCAGCGGTGCTTCGAAGCCAAGCCTGCGCAGCGCCGTGAGGAATATCGACCCCGGTGAATCGCCCACGCCAATGCGCGAGTGCCATGTCGCCACTCACTGTGATGACGAGTTCTCGGTGTTCGAGCGCGAAACCCTCTGGTAGGCATTGCAAGCACGCACCCCAAATCTCTCGCCATGCTTTCACTCCACAAATCTGGAGCGGTGGTTTCCCGTCGAAGACCACGACCTCAGGCGCGTAGAGAGCGATGATTCGATCAAGATCCTTGGCGCAAATCGCGCTGAAAAATTGGCGATGAGGTGGCGAATGTGGGCGTCGTCGTTCAAGAAAAGGTCCTCTGGGCGTTTGATCTCCGCTACTGAATTGCATGCTCATCCGTATACTGCGCCCACTATGAAGACCAAATCAATCGTCGTACTCGCCGGAATCTCACTCCTTGCCGCCGGCCTCGTTGCAGCGACCTCGCGTCAGGCCACTCCAGCAACCACACCGCACGCGCCGCACGCGCCGCATGCATCGCATGCGAAACATGCCGATGAGATCAAGGCAGTCGAGCAAGCGGCTGCGAGTTTCTATTCTGCCCTCAATGTGTTCTTCACGGGCGACGTCGGACCGATGAACCAGGTCTGGTCGCACGCCGAGGATGTCACCTACATGGGACCAGGCGGCGGTCTTCAAATCGGATGGGCAAAGGTCGGTGACGAGTGGAACCGACAAGCCGCGATGAAGCTTGGCGGCAAGGTCGAGCCAGCGGACATGCATGTGACAGTTGGTGGGAACCTCGCGTTCACCGTGAATTATGAAAAGGGTTCAAACATCGGTCCGGATGGCAAGCCAACGACCGTGTCGATTCGCGCGACGAACACCTTTCGACTTGAAGGTGGCAATTGGAAGATGATCGGACATCACACGGATTTGATTCCATCGCTGGCGAAGTGAGCGTCGTATCGGCGGTACCCTCCGCCGATGAAGGAAAGCGTCAAGAAGTCATTCGCGGATCTCGGACTCGGCAAGGAATTGCTCGCTGGACTTTCCACGCTCGGGTACGAAGAGCCAACACCGATCCAGATCGCTGCGATCCCGCCTCTTATGGAAGGGCGCGATCTGCTCGGTCAAGCCGCAACAGGGACGGGCAAGACGGCTGCGTTCGCATTACCCATCCTGCATCGCATTGGGAAGACAAAGGCCGTTCCCAACAAACCATTCGCGCTTGTGCTTGTGCCCACACGCGAACTCGCGGTGCAGGTTTCGGAGGCGTTCCATACCTACAGCAAGGGCACGGGAATCTCGGTGGTGCCGATCTACGGGGGGCAGGAATTTCGCAGGCAGATCATCGGTCTTGATCGCGGCGCACACATCGTCGTTGCGACACCAGGACGCGCGCTCGATCACTTGCGGCGCGAGACGCTCGACCTGAGCGCACTGAAAACCGTCATCCTCGACGAAGGCGACGAAATGCTCGACATGGGATTTGCAGAGGATCTCGAACTGATTCTCAACGCGACTCCCAAGACTCGTCAGACCGCACTCTTCTCTGCGACGCTTCCGCCGCGCATTGCATCGATCGCAGAACGCCATCTCAAGAGTCCGGAGCGCATTCTCATTCCCCGCGACAAGGGGACGAAGGGTTCGGTACCGAAAGTTCGTCAGACCGCGTACCTCGTCTCGCGAGCGCACAAGATCGCGGCCCTCGGTCGGGTGCTTGATCTGGAATCACCAACGCTCGCGCTGATCTTTTGTCGCACGCGGTTGGAAGTCGATGAACTCGCCGATCGCCTCGTGGGACATGGATATCGCGTCGAAGCCCTTCACGGCGGTATGTCGCAGCAGGAGCGCGACCGTGTCATGAAGAAGGCGCGCGGAGCGATGGTCGATCTTGTGGTCGCGACGGATGTCGCTGCGCGCGGCATCGACATCGACCATCTGACCCATGTCGTGAACTTCAACGTGCCGATGTCGCCCGAGTCGTATGTGCATCGCATCGGTCGGACTGGGCGCGCAGGTCGCGAGGGAGTCGCGATCACACTCGCGGAGCCGCGCGAGCATCGACTTCTGCGCAATATTGAGCAACTGACCAAGCAGAAGATCGCGGTCGAGACCGTGCCGACGCCGATGGACGTGAAGGCACGTCGGCTCGACATGACCAAGGCCGCCGTGCGCGAGCAGTTGCAGGCAGGGGGCTTCGATGAATTCCGAGTCGTCGTCGAAACGCTCTCGGCCGAGTTCGATCCGATGGACATCGCAGCTGCGGCGATCCGAATCGCGCATGAAGCGACCGAGGGCGAGGCATCGAACGACGATGACGTGCACATTCCGACATACGAGAAGTCTGGACCGAAGAATTTCTCGAACGACAGACCACAGCGTGGAGGATGGACGCCAGGAGCATGGACGCCAGAGCGCGCTGCGCGAAAGGGAGATCGTCCAGCCGGAGATCGTTCGGGGGGTGGTGATGCCAGAGGCGCAGATCCACGTGACATGGTGCGCATCTACATCGCGGGCGGAGCGCGTATGGGAATCCGTCCAGCGGACCTCGTCGGTGCGATCGCAAACGAGGCGGATGTGAATCCCCGCGGTATCGGCGACATCGAGGTTGCGGAGTCATTCTCGATCGTCGAGTTGCCATCCGCCGATGTCGATCGGGTGATCAAGGCGCTCCGTGTTGCGACGATTCGTGGTCGTCGAGTGAAAGTGCACCTCGACAAGGGCATCCGTAAGTAGCATCTTCGATCTATGAAACTGAGCCATTGCGCTTCGATCGTTGCGACGTTTATCGCGCCGTGCATTCTCGCCTCACAAGTATTCGCGCAGGCGCCTGCGTCCCCGCCGGTGACGCCTTGGCCCAAGGACGATGCGGGGCTCAAGACGCTCGGCACCACGCTCATCAAAGATTGGTTTGCGAAGATCGTGGCGAACGACGCATCGGGTGTCGCAGCAAGCATGCAGCCGTGCATGCAATTGGTCGCTTTCGACGGTGCGACTGACTTCGCGCTGTCCATGCCGCGAATCGTCGCAATCGCAACGAAGTCCCCCGAGATCACCGATGTCATCGCAACCCGTTGTGGGGATGCACTCGTGACGACTTGCCTTGTCGCGGCCGGACAGGTGTTTGAGGGCGAGAGCCTCTCGAAGGACGCCGTTGCTCGCATTGGTGTCTGGCAGTTCGTGGACGGGTCCTGGAAGATCGCCGCATGGGCGTCGCTCAGCATGCCAGCGACGCGGCCGGCGACGAGTGCCCCAAAGTTCCCGGGTGACGCAACTCTTAACGCTGAGGGTCAAGCGATGCTCGCGAAGTTTCTCAAGTTTCAGCAGACGAAAGACATGAAGCCATTCGATGCGATGCTCGCTGATGGCATGCAAGTTGTGAACTTCAAGGGTCAATTAGTCCGTGCCGACCTGATCAAAGGGGCCAGCAGGGCGAAGACCCAACCCGCAGTGATCACAGATGCGCGAGCGACGCGCTGCGGTGATCTGACAGTCGTTTCGTGCAATCTCTCGATGGGCCAAACGGTCGGGTTCACGTCGCTTCCAGCTGATTCCGTGCCGTTTATTGCCGTCTTTCAGGGGACAGGTGATACCGCGAAGGTGATCGCCATCGGCAATACGAACAAGCCAAAGTGATCGTCAGGATTGTCGCTTGGGCTTTCAGTCGCCTTGAGGCACTGGCTTCTCGCCACGTTCGAGTGCCGCGATCGCCGCATCGCCGAGCCCCGCGCGCACATGAGCGATGAGCTCGGACTGCAACTCGGTGGCGATCTCCGGCTTCTCAGCTGCGAGGTCGCGCTTCTCAGAAAGATCCGCTGAGAGATCAAAGAGATGCGCCACCTTGGTGTCCCATTCATAGACAAGCTTGTAATCGCCTTTGCGGATGGCGGACTGCGGATGATCGAGTTCGACCGGTTGGTGCCAGACGAATCGGTCGATTGATCTTGCCACGGTGCCCGCTCCTTCATGCGTCAGCAGTGACTTCCAGCTTCCTCCCTCCACCCCGTTGGCTGGCGCGCATCTGCCGTCCAGTTGATGGGGCGCCGCAAAATCGAGCACCGTGGGAAGGATGTCGTAACTGATTACGGGGATCGCGCAGCGACTCCCGCCAACAACGCCCGGTCCGGCGACGATGAGCGGAACTCGGATGCCACCTTCGCCGAGGTTTCCCTTGCCGCCGCTGAGAATTCCAGTGCGCCCGCCGTTGTCGGACATATAGATGATGTAGGTGTTCTTTTCGATGCCGAGCGTTCGAAGCTCGCTCATCAGTGCGCCGACACATGTGTCCAAATCCTCGGTCATCGCCGCGACTCCTGCACGCACGCCTCGATTGCCACCGCCCGCTGCCAGGGATTCATACTTCTTCGCAGTCTCAGCGAGCGACTGTGCAGTCGTATGAACCGCGTAGTAGGACATTTGCAGATAGAACGGATGTCCTTCCTTCACTTGCGTCGCCATGAATTCCCGTGCTCGGCGCGTCATGCTGAACAGAAGTTTTGGGTCGTTTGGGTCGGTCGAGTTTCCCGTGTCGTTCTGGGTGATGCCATCGCTGATGTCGTATCCCATCGACGCAGGAGTCTGTGGCCACTGCCACTTTCCAAGATGCGCGGCGCGGTATGCAGGATTGCACCTCTTCAGCGAGTTTGCGATGGAATCGCTCGCAGGCGCGGACCAATCGGTTGAAACTCTCGTCATCGCATTGAGCGTCGTTGTCGTACGCCCAGTCAAGATCGCCGCACGCGAGCATTCACACTTGGGATGCGCGGCGTATGCCTGCGAGAACGTCATGCCGCTTGCGGCGAGTGCTTCAATGTTTGGAGTCTTAAAGTTTGGCGCACGTGTCGCGTCGTTCCCAGAAATCATCGCGACCGATGTGCCATTCCACGCTTGATCATCGACGAGGATGAAGAGGAAGTTGGGAGGTGGCGTCGGGGGGTCGGCAGCGATTCTCGGGGGGTTTGCCTGCTTCGCTTGTGTCCGCGAGTATGTCACGTCCAGCCTCGCCGTTGCGAGCGTCTTGTCCGTGATCGCGGCCAACAGTGCTTCGCGAGTCACGTTCTGCGCGGCAAGTGTCGGCGCCACGGAGAGCGCATAGATCGTCAGTGTGTATTTCTTCTCTCCGGGTCCGTTCGAACATGGCGGTGCGTACTCGGGTCGCCCATTCACTGTGTTCACTCCCAGAGAGCCGAGCGTCACCCCGTTCGCAGCGATTGTCCTGCTTTGGGCTGGAATTCCGTAGACCACCCAATAGGACTTGATGCTGTCAGGAGCGAGATGATCCATCACGAGTGCGAGGCTCTTCGTGCCAGTGGGCGGATTGGTCCAACTAAGCGGGGGGGATTCGCTCGTGCCGTCGCAAGTGAATGTGGCGGGAAGCTTTCCGTCAGCGCCGATGGCAGGGGAGGTCAGCACGAAACTAGCAAGAAAGTTTTCGACTGGTGGCGGCGGACTTGCACCTTCATCTGGCGGAGGAGGGCGTCTGGGTGGACGTTCACTCTCTTGATCTCGCGGGGGAGGTCTGCGCTCTGGTCGATCGCCCCCTGGACCGCGACCAGTCTCTTTGACGAAGGACTCCGTCGTCTTTGTGCCGTCGGGCGAAGTGAATTCAAAGATGTACTTCCCGCTTGCGTCGAGTCGGTACGCGACAGTGAACTTTTTTCGAGCGATCGTGTACTCGAGCCTCCATGACTTCTCTCCATTCTCTTTGAACCCGGTCACGGCCGCGCCTCGCAGTGGAGTGAGTGCGGGGCGAAGCGGACGCGCATGTGGTTGCGGATCGATCTCATCTTGGTTCACGGTGACTTTCCCGCGCATTCCGCCGTTGATGTACGGATATGTCTTACTCGCGTGATAGTGATAGAGCCCACGCGAACCATTTGTGCCCGTGCCGAAATGTCCATTCAATTCGTCGAGCGGATCGCGACCGCCGAGCGCGCACGACCTTTCCGTTCCTGCCTTCGCCTTCGAGTCGAAAAGTCCGTAGAGCGGAAATCCATCGAGCGCGTATGCAATTGGTTGATCGAGACCGACGATCTTCTGCAGCTCCAGCGGCGCGATGTGATAGTGGTAATCGTCGCCGCGCCCGGCGTGACCACCATGTTCGTCGAGTTCTCCAGCTAGAAATGCATCGTCGCCTCGATTGTTGAGCGCGTTGAAGATCGGGACGCCGTTCACCGCGATCGCGATCGCACCGCGCCGCAAATGGGTCTTTCCAGAAACCGGATCGTCGGCGAGTTCCGGCTTCAGCGGAATCTGCCACGCATTGCTCCCGGTGTATGCCTGAGGGATCGGAACTTGTTGCTGCCAGCTCTTGATGCCGACCATCAAGGGATAGGTGAACGGCGCGTGCGGCATTCCGTCGCACTCAACATAGAGCCAGGTCTCGTCGAAGCGCGTCTTGACCGCTGGAGCAAACCTGTCGAATGGTGTGGCTTGCGGTGGTCGAGCAGGGACGGGATCATCGTGCGGTCGCGCGAATGCGCTTGTCGCGACCCAAGCGAGTGCAACGAGCGTGACGGAGACAAGGGAAACTGCGAATCGTTTCATCGCAAGCATTGTCTCACCAGCTTGCCGGGGGACAGCGGGAGCGTCCATCTCACGGACGATTAGCCCCCGAGCTTGGATTCCAGTTCTTGCCAGCGTGCGTAAAGCGTTGCAATTTCCGTGTGGGCGACCTCAAGTGCCTTGCAAGCCGCCGCCATCTTCACATGATTGGTCGCGACCGCGGGATCGGCGACTCGCGATTCGGCGACATGATGCGCGCTCTCGGCCTTGGCAACCGCAGCCTCCATGCCGTCCATCTCGCGCTGCTCCTTGAACGTGAGTTTGCGTCGGACGGGAGCGGACGCGCTCGTACTCGACGACGCGCGGCTTGCGCCGACGCGCTCCATACGAAGCGCTTCTTGCGCGGCCTTCTCCGAACGCTCGAGAACGACGAGAGCTTGGTCGAGACTTGTCACCACAGACACCGACGCATCCGGCGCACCAATCACAACGATCGATTTCGCGAGTCGCTCGAGCATCGTTCGGTCGTGTGTCACCAGCAAGACGGCTCCGGGGAATGACTCGACCGATTCTTCAAGAACCTCAAGCGTCGAGATGTCGAGATCGTTGGTCGGCTCGTCGAGCACAAGGATGTCAGCGGGTTCGAGCATCATCCGCGCGAGGTGGGCGCGGGCTCGTTCTCCCCCAGAGAGATTGCCGACGGTCTGAAGCAGTTGTGCATCCGTGAACAGAAACCGACGAGCCCACCCAGTGATGTGCATCGTCTGACCCTGGAAGTCGACGAAGTCACCGAGTGGACAGATCGCATCACGCAGAAGAGTCAGCGGTGGAATATCCGCGCGTTGCTGACGGAGCACCACGATTCGCGGCATCGGATCTGCGAAACGGACCATTCCAACATCTGGAGCCAAATCGCCGCAGAGAATTCGAAGGAGGGTGGTCTTACCGCTTCCGTTGGGACCCATCAATCCAATTCGATCTCCTGGCGCGAGTTCGAGATCGAGACCTTGAAAGAGCGTTTGGCCATCGAACCCCTTCGCGATTCCGTGGGCAGAGACCAACTTTCGTGTGCGCCGTCCGCTCGCTGTGAAGTCGACGCGTGCGCCACCGGCACTTCCCGCCTCGTTTCTTGCCGAGATCGAAGCAAGTTCGTCGCGTCGATCCGCGCTCTCCTCGATGCGGCTCTTCGCTTTCGTTCGACGCGCTTGCGGTCCGCGCGCGAGCCATTTGTCGTCGACGCGAACTTCATTGGCGAGTGACGCTTCTGCCTTCGCCTGCGATTCGAGAAACTCACCGCGACGGCGAAGGAATTCGGTGTAATTGCCCTCGGCGCAGAGTGTTCCCTGTGGATAGGCGCGACTGAGTTCAATCACGCGTGTTGCCACGCGCTCAAGAAATGTTCGATCGTGCGTGACGAAGACACATGCGCCGGCTCGAATGTCATTCGATCCACGCGAAAGGAATTGTTCGAGCCATCGGATGCCCTCGACATCGAGATGATTTGTTGGCTCGTCGAGAAGGAGCAAGTCGGGAGTGCCACCCGCCTCACACAAGCCACAGGCAATCGAAAGGCGCTTTTTCCATCCACCTGAGAGTCGATCGACTTGATCATCCATTCGAGATTCGGCGAATCCCAGTTTTCCAAGAATCACTCCTCCAAGAACTTCAGCCTCGTGCACGTCGCCGTGCACGCTTGCGGCTCGCATCGCGGCGACTGTCGCTGCCGTTCGCGGGGATGCGCCCTCCTCAAATTCGTCGCGTTGTGGGACATACACGATGACCGCTCCACGTTGCGTGCGCAGCTCGCCATCGTCTGCCTCCTCCGCCCCAGCCATCATTCGCAAGAGCGTGCTCTTGCCAGCTCCATTGGGTCCGATGAAACCCACTCGATCGCCATCGGCGACGCTGATGGAAACCCCGCGGAAGAGTTCGCGCATGCCGTGGGATTTCGAAAGGTTGGAAGAGGACAGAAGCATGGCGCGTGACTCTACGGGACGCTACGATCCCGACCCTCATGAAACCCACCACATTTATTGGATGCGCAAGCATTCTGCTCTCTTCGATCGCATTTGCGCAGAGTCCTCCAACGCCTCCATCGGATCCGTCGCAAGGTCAGCCGGAAGGCCAACCGCAAAGGCGACAACAGGGTCGTCCAGAAGGCGGTCCCGGCGGTCCGGTCGGACAAGGTGGACAAGGTGGACAAGGTGGACAAGGTGGTCAGGGTGGTCAGCAACTTGTTCAACGGCTCATGCAGGGCGATACCAACGGTGACGGCAAGCTGAGTGCAGAAGAGCTACCAACGCAGTTCCGTGAAGTTTTCGTGGTCATGGACACAAACAAGGATGGCGTTCTTGACGAGACCGAACTCGTCGGCATTGCACGTACGCAAGGTGCCCCACGAGGTGGTCGTGGTGGTGCTGGTGGTCCGCCACAGAATTTCGACGGAGCGATGAAGCAGGTGAATCGATCCTTTAAGGGACTCAACGCATCTGCACTCGATGCAACGAGTCGTTCCCGAGATCTCGAGCAAGTGCAGAGTATTCAAGCGGGATTGCTCGCCGCGAAGGGGATGATTTCATCGGTCAACATGGCTCCGCAGGCGAAGGCGAAGTACGGCGATGATGTCGCGAAGTATCAACTCGATATGCGACAGCAATTGATGGGCTCGATCGTGACCACTCTTGCGATCGAGAACGCAATCCTGGCGGGGGATGCAAAGACCACGAAGGCACTTCTCGAAACGCTCGACAAGCAAGAAGAAGCGAGCCACGAGAGTTTCCGGCCCGAGGAAGATCATGAAGAGGAGCATTCCGAGGGTCAAGGCGAGGGCAAGCCCGCCCCGAAGCCAGCGACACCCGCCTCGCCATCCGGCGCGAAGTGACGCATCAGGCTCCGGTCCGCACGACGAAACTTCGTCAGCGACGCATTCATCCCCACGCGGCAAAGAGCCATGCGAGGTCGGATCCGCCAACGACGCTGTCGCCATCGATGTCCGCGGACGAGTGAACTGCACCCCAAGCTGAAAGCAGTGTGGAGAGATCGATTCCATCGATGACTCCGTCCGAGTTGAAATCTCCCAGACGCGGCATCGGCGGTCCCTGCATTGTTGCCGCAAACGCATCTAATCGTCCGGCTCCCATCAGCAGTCCGTACACAGGATCGGTGGCAGCGAGGCTTGCGCACGAGGAGAGGATTGCTTGGGTGACTGCTTTGCTCGTCTCCTCGACGCAATCCCACTCAGGATGTTGCGATCGAATCAGCGCTGCTGTCCCCGCGACGAACGGCGATGCCAGACTTGTGCCCTGCGCGGCGCCGACCACAGATGAGTCGTATGTTTGTCACCCGAGTTATTGCGAACGAACCGGCTGGTTGTAATTTGCGCGCAGCCACTGCACCGCATTTTCAGCGTTCTGTCCCTTCACGGTCAACATTCCGCTTTGAGACATCAGCGAATCGACCTCTGCTTTTAATGCATTGAAATCCGACTTGTGATCTGAATTGCTCATCGTCAATGGATTTGCCTGAAGTTCACTCACCATCTTCTTCGCATAGGAAGTTGCGTCACTCGCCTGCCGATACAACTGCAAGACCAAGGCCCATGCGTCGATCGCAGTATCAGAATTCTTCCGCCATGAAAACGTGCCTCCAGAACTTGATCCCCAACCACTTCTGCCCCAACGGCGCGAATAGGAACCCTGAAATTGCTGGCGACGCGGATCGGCTTCACGAGCAATTACTTCTGCTTCGATCATTGCGGCAGTCAAACTGCGTGCGGTCTTGATTGCAGTGAATCCATCTTTGAGTGTGAAATGCCACTTGTCTAAATCCTTGCGCTTCGAAGTCTGAATCTCCTGCACGATTTTTTCGCCTACACCAACTTGGACCTGCCAACTCTTGACACCGAGTGCTGCTCCGATTTGATCAAGACCACCTGTCACGTTGCAAGCGATCCCTGCAGTCACAAGTTGCGCTCCTGTCATTCCAGTGAGTGAATCTTTTCCGCTACTCAATTGAACTGACTCGACACCTGAAGGCGCACTTTCGCCGGCTTCTGGACAGCCATCACTTCCCTGCCACAGAAAAAGATCTACTGTTGGATCGAGGAGACCTTTCAATACAGACTTCAAATATGGACGATCCGATGCGCGAGATGTAATCAAGGAAAGATTTGTTCGAATCTGTTCTGGGATATTCGCTTCTGCCAGATCCGTTCCAGGTGCCCAGTCCATAACGATCTCATCTGCTGAAGGGTTGAGAACCATCAAATAATCGCAGAACACTGGTAAGACAGCGCCAGGACCTCGCGCAGACCCAAACACGCCGATGACAGGCATTGTCTTTCGAATTCTTATGATTTGATCTACGAGAACGGCAGTATCTGCCTGCGTTCCACCAGTGATATCGAATTGAATCACGAGCGCATTCACGCGGCGCGATGCTGGCGAACCTTTAATGAATACTTCAAGCGCTTCTGTAATAGTGGCATCACCAATCTCGCCTATGAGAGGAAGAATTGCATAACGCAATGTTGTTGACAGCTTGCGATCGCGTGGACACTTTGATGTCGGCGGCACTGCTTCCATCGGACCGTCAGGCGCGACGACTTCCGCTGGCGGCACGGTCGCTGGCGGCAC
>CAMBMO010000011.1 GCA_945868805.1 Singulisphaera sp. GP187 | reverse complement strand
GACGTGAGCGGTTTCAGCGGCGTGTAGACGAGCGCGTAAAGCGCGATGTTTGCGGTTGCGAGTGTTGCTGGAAGCCATCCAGCGGCCCAGAGCAGCAACGCCCATCCAGCGTATCCCGCGAGAACTGCGACGAGGAATGCCATAGGTTTTGAAATGGTTTGCTTCGGGAGCGGCCGGTTCTCCGTGCGTGCCATCAGCGCGTCGCGGGGGCTCTCGATGAGTTGGTTGAAGATCGACGCGCTCGTCGCCGATAGTGCAGTCCCGATCAATGTCCACATGAGGGCAACCCAGTTCGGCGTGGTCGATGTCGCCACAACAAAGCCTACTCCTGCAGTCACGACGACGAGCGCATTCAAGCGAACCTTTGCAAGTTCCGCCATCACCGGTAGGAACCGCACTGGAGGAGAGATCGTCTTGGCGTTTTCGATCGAACTAGTATAGAACGCATCATGAACGAACTGCTTCGCACCAACGATGTCGATCGCGGACCTCTTCGCCTTGCCGTGGGATTTGGCGCCACGGTCGCAATGTGGGCGATTGGATATGTGGCCATGATGCGCCCGGGGTTGATCGCGGGAGAGATTCTATTTGGGACGATGTTTGTTGTGCTTGCCTTCGGTGGGTACGTCGGCGGGCGATGCGCAGCGAAGGCGGGGCGCACTACCGGCGCTCGGGCCGGCGCGGTCGTCGGGTTGGTCTCCGCGAGTGCGAATCTCTTGATCGTCGGGAGCCTCTTCGGTTCAGCCGCCGATCGCGATCTTGCAAGTGAGCTCGTCCTCTGGGTGGGTGGGCTCTACGGAGCGAGTGTTTTGTGTGGCGTGATCGGTGGCGCGATTGGTGGCAGTGCGTCGCGATGGCAACCGAGGATTCCGGCAACATCCCTCTTCGGTGTGATCACATCTGTGGCGATCTTTCTGCTCCTCATAACAGGCGGACTCGTGACAGGATTAGAGGCAGGATTGGCGGTGCCGGATTGGCCCAACACATTTGGACACAACATGCTTCTCTATCCGATCTCCCAAATGAAGGGTGGCGTCTACTACGAGCACGCGCACCGTTTGTACGGGATGCTCGTGGGACTCTCCTCGCTCGCGCTCCTTGTGCTTGTCGCGCGACTTGAAGGCGGGCGACTCGTTCGCACTTTGGCAGCGGTGGGATTCGCGATGGTTGTAGTTCAGGGTCTCCTCGGCGCCCTACGGGTGACTGGTCACTTCACGCTCTCGCAAGATCCGTCGCAGCTCGCGCCAAGTGTTGCGCTCGCTGTATTGCACGGCGTTTTTGGGCAGATGGTCTTCGCGCTCTACTGTCTCATCGCAGTCTTGTGTGGTCGGCGGTGGAAGGGAGAATCAAAATACGCATCATTTGACCCATCGAGAGGTCGGCGATCGAGTTCGATTCTCGTGGTAGTGCTCCTGTTGCAGCTCATCTCTGGCGCGCTCTATCGCCACTATCAGATTCCAGTTCTGGACGGACCGCCGAGCTATCCAAAGTGGGCAATGCATCTACATGTGACCGGCGCAGTCATAACTTTCATCTTCACGCTCTTCGTTGGATTGCGAACGATGGGAGTACCGAAGTCGCTCCGACCGCTCCCACAACTCGGCCACGGCATCTTGATGCTGGTCGGTCTTCAAGTTGCTCTGGGGATCGCGTCGCTCGTTCTTGTCATCGTGCGCAAGTCGCCCGAGATTCCCATCGCCGAAGTCGTGTTTACAAGCTTGCACCAAGTCACCGGTGCATTGCTCCTCGCGACGAGCGTGATGATCGCCGCATGGTGGCGACGAGTCACTGTTTCGGTTGGGGAACCGGCGCGGGGGGATTGAGAGGCGAGGCGGGTCTGACAGGTTTGATCGCCTCTTCAAGCGCGAGCAGGCAATAAATGGTGCAGAGATCGGGATTCGATTCCTCCCACCGAGCCGAGTCGTTCACCCACGAACCATCAGGTCGCTGCCTCGAAACGATCGCAGCGATCAATTCATCGCGCCACGAATGCGCGACGCCAGATGCATCGGTCACGACATCTTGTCGCGCTGCCAAGAGAGCACGCGACAGCGCGTGCAGGTAGTAGAAATATCCTTGAAGCCCCACTCCGGGATTTTCAGCAAATGTCCAGTGATTCCGAATCCAGTCGAATGCTGCCCGAACACGAGGGTCGTCCGCGGCAAGTCCCGCATAGAGCAGGCTCTTGAACCCTGCGTATGTCATCGATCCATAGCTCCTCAAACTGCGTGGCTGTCCCGTTGGAATCTTTTCGCCGTAACGACCTTCACCTTCCGCCTCGCTCGAAAAACTCTCGCCGCCATTCGCGGGGGTGTAGACAAATCCACCATCGTTTGGTCCGGTCTGCGCCCACGTGGCGGGATTCGTGGCCGACAGATTCTGCGTTCGGCTGAGAAAGACGAGCGCACGTTGCACTGCGGGATCGTCTGGAGAAACTTGCGCATCGTGCAGAGCATCGAGCATCAACTGCGTATTCGAGAGGTCAGGTCGACCCCACTTGCCATATCCGCTTCCGCCAAACCAATCCATTCGAGGGCTCACACCTTCGGTTTGATCCCATTGCTGTCGTGTCAGCCACTCGACGCTTGTTTCGATAAGTGGTCGATCCGAAGGATCATCGACCGCGGCAAGTCCGCTCGTCACTGCAGATGCGACATAATTGCCAAGCCCGCCATCCGCATCTGGATTGAACGTAGCCAAACTACCGCCCAATCGTTCGCGCACAAGCGCACGGGCTTTCTTCGCCGTCTCATCGTTTGCTGGGAGAAGATCAACTTGTGCGAACGCCTTCAGCGCAAGCGCCGTCACGGCTGTCGACGCGGCGAGCGATCGCTGTTGTTGATCAGTTGCCGCGACGGATTCTCCGACCATCCATCCACCCGATGCGCTCTGGGTCGCCCGCAATCGCGCAATTCCCAGATCGATCGCGCGTCGGGCGCTCGCCCAACTCTGGGGTGAGCATGGAACTTCCGATGCGTCGCGACTGATGCGGTGGATCGCAGGGAGCGGTTGGACGATGGTGTTGACGAGCGTGGGGAGTACCAGCTCAGTCGTCTTCGCCTTCGCAACGCGCGCGTCGAGCGGTACGGTTGGTTCTCCCAACGGATTTGTTCGAGGCGGAACGCTTTGCGGCGAGTTGTGCGGCGAGTTGTGCGGCGAGTTGTGCGGCGAGCTCACGTGGCTCGACGCATATCCGCTTGAGAGGACGAAAGCACCGAGAATTGACCCGACGCCATACATCACTCGCATCAAGCAATCGTACCTTCGTGAGGGTCAAAATGGATCGTTATGATTCAGAACCATGACTGTCAGCATCCTTGCCCTTTCGGTGATTCTCGCGCAGGTTCAACCGCTACCCCAGACCGAGACGACGCTACTTCCCGCGACTCATCCTGGGCAAGGTGTTGAGCCTTCGGCGGCACTCGATGTCTTCGATTGGATGCGCGGTGGGCGGGAGGACGTCGCTTCGCATGGAATTCTCTTCAATGTCAACCTGACAGTCGACAGCGGCTACAACGTCACCGGTGGAACCCAAGCTGGCGGGTATGTCAGCGGACTCCTGACTGCGACGCTCCAATTGGACACCGAAAAACTCCTAGGACTCAAGGGAGGGAGATTTCAAGTTGGCTGGCAGACCTACTGCGAAACAAATCCAGGACCTTACACAGTTGTTCCAGATTATTGGGGATACGAATCGATCGCGAGCGGAATCGGTGACCTGAATCAAGTTTCGATTTGCTATTACGAACAGAAGCTCCTCGACGATCGACTCGCTGTTCGATTTGGCAAGCAGGATTCACTCGATGTCTTTCTCAACCCACTCGGGGCATCGGCGTACTTCATCAGCAACCTCGACACCTATCCCGCGACGATGGTGGCGTATACACCGACCTATCCCGATCAGGCGATGGGCTTGGTCCTCGTCGGGAAGCCGACGGATTGGCTGGATTTGAAAACATCGTGGTTTGACGGAACGAATGTCTACACCGCAAATGGCGAGGTGCCACGATCCACTGGCTCGGTCGGACCAGGGAGCTTCTTCGACAATCCTGGATCATGGTTCTTCATGTCCGAAGCCGATGTGAAATGGACTTGCGAGGGCGGGCTCGATGGAACTCTCGGTGTCGGAGGATGGTGGCAGACCGGACCATCAACAGTCGTCGCGGTCAACACCCCGCCGAATCAGCAGGTGAGTGACTTTGCGAGTGGTTGGTATGCGCAAGTTGCCCAGCGGATCTTCAATCCCGATCCCAACTCAAAAACGCAGCGCGGATTGATCGTCTATTCCCAGTTCGGTTCGGGCGACCCTTCGACGAATCCGGTGCAGTGGTCGCTCGTAACGGGTTTCGTTTTCAACGGTCCGTTGCCAGGACGCGATTCCGATTCCGTCGGATTTTCCGCGGGATATGCGTCGTTCAGCGACGATCCAGATATCTATGTGGGCAACGGAGGGCTCTACGCGTTGACGCTCGAGGCGTACTACAGCATCGCGGTCACCAATTGGATGAGCATCCAGCCAGACATACAAATGAACATTACTCCGCTGGGAGACTCGGAACTGCCGGCCGCAGTCACTGGAATCCTAAGAGTATCGATCAACTTCTGATTTGTTCGGTCGAACTGTCAAGGCGCAACGCGGGCAGTAGAGGCGAGTCTGTGTAATATTCGACCATGGTCACACTGACGATAGTTTGTTTCGGCACGATCTCTGCATCTCTTGCACTTGCCGGTCCTCCAATTCCGACAATTCGCCAATCTGCGGTTTTAGATGCGACATCGCCAACGGTCTCGCCGACATTCGGAATGGTCGTTGGAATCTCAGGTGATCGTGTGGCGGCGACTGGACCAGATCCGTCGAAGACAGGAGGATCCGTTGGTCAGATTGCGACCTTCGCACTCCAGCCGACCGGAGACTGGAAGCCATTTCGCGAAATGCAATCGGTTGATCAGACGAGAGCGGGGACGATGGTGCTTCAACGACTGGCCATGGCGGGCGAGGTCATGCTCATCTCGGAAGATCGACGCGATGGAGGAAGCAGTTCGGTGGTCGCGTTCGAAAGTGTCGAGAACAATTCGGGATGGAAGCAGCAGGGGCGTCTCGAACCTCCGACTGGGTCACTCGAGACTGCGTTCGGCGGAGTCATTGCGACAGATGGAGTGATGGCGGCCATCTCAACCGTTGACATGCGTGTGCTCGGCGATAAGGCGCGCAATGTGCAGGTGTCGCCAAAGGTTTTCTTATTCAAGCGTGGCGCAGATGGGTGGAAGGGGATCGGTTTTCTCCAGCGTGATGAATCGTCGAAGCCAACCTTTTTCGGCGCTGCTCTGGCGATGACACCGAATCAAGTCGTCGTCGGTTGCCCCAAAGCGATCGTCGCGGCGCCGCACCAGGATCTTGTGGTCGGGGGAGACGCCGTCGTGGTCATCTATCGCAGGAATGCTGACGGAGCATGGGCCGTTGACGGAGAGATCAAACCACCGCCAGATCGCTTGGACTATCTCGGATTCGGATCGACAATTGCTGCGAGCGATTCCGTGGTCGCGGTACGCATGTCACAAGTCCCTACGGCGAACGCGATCGTGCTTGTCTACCGACGAGGACAGACCGGTTGGGTTTATGACGGCGAGCTCGCTCCACTGATCGATGTAACGCCTGGGGCGGGATGGGGAATCGCGCTTGCCATCGCGGACGATCGAATCGTTCTCGGCGATCCGACCGCGCTCAATGGCGATCAAGCTCCTGGATATGTGGGCGCCTTTGCCCGGGACAGTAGTGGAACTTGGGTCGAGTCCTTGCGGTTTCAGCCAACGGTCGCGGTCACGACAGCACGTTGGGGAGTTGGAATTCGCGCCGATGGACGTCGGGTGGTCGTCGCACGACCGCAGAGCGAGCGGGAGGGAATTGTTCCAGGAGGCGCGCTCCTCTTTATGCTTCCAGCTGCTGGCGAAGTCGTGGCACCGGTTGGAGGTCCAGCCATGCCCCCGGCGGGATCTCGTACGACGACACCCGCATCCACACCAGCATCGAGCGAACCGTTGATCGCGCCATCGAAGCCCTGATCGATCACTCCCAGTTTCGAACGACGCACGCGGCGCAGAGCACTCCGCACGAAATGTTGAGGGGACCGAACCAATTCGCAGGCATATCAAGCGGTGCGAGGACATTGAGGGCGATCGCCATCGCCCCGAAGATTGCCGCCCACGCTGGAAATTTCAGTTTCGCAAGCCACACCGCACTGACGAGCGACGCGATTGATATTGCCCAAGCGACGATCGAATGGAGTGGCGCGCTCTCCATCGGTCCGAATTTGACTGCGCGCGCGAAGAGGAGGGCGCCCATCGCGCCAACGATGATGAGGAGGACCTTCACGGTGCACAGAATACCCAATGGGCTAGTCTCTCTGTATGAATCCCGCGCAGCGTGACTTGGCGCAGCGACTCTTCGAAGAAGCGATCCGTTCTGGCACGCCAGAGCCGGTCGCCTGGATTTCGAGCCAGACCCTCGATCCCACTGTCATTTCGGAAGTCAAACGGTTGCTCGTCGCGCACGGTGACCATCCAACTCACGCCGAATCGAGCGCCGCTCCGATTGCCGTTCGGCTGGCAGATCAGCTCCTCGGGCAAGATCTGGGCGGGTTTCGAATAGAGAGATTGATCGGATCCGGCGGAATGGGTCGTGTGTATTTGGCGCACAGAACGAGTGATCCCAAGTTTGAAGTCGCGATGAAGGTCCTCGGTCGATCTGTTGCGAGCGAGATCGCGCTCCAACGCTTTATTCGCGAGGCCGAGGTTTTAAAAAAGCTCAACCATCCTGGGATCGCGGCGTTTTTCGCGAGCGGTTCTTACGATGAGGGCGTTGGCGCAGTTCCGTGGTTTGCGATGGAGCACATACCGAACGCGACGGATGTTTCGTCCTGGGCGGAGAACAATCGCCTCGATCTGCGTGCGAGAGTTGCACTTGTCGCCGAAATCAGCGACGCAATTGGTCACGCCCATCGGACCGGGGTCGTCCACCGCGATTTGAAGCCTGCGAACATTTTGGTGAATCAGCGTGGTGAGCCAAAGGTGATTGATTTCGGAGTTGCGCGGTGCATCGGAACCGATCTTGGAATCTCTGGGATGCAGACGCAGACGGGACAGCTCGTGGGGACGATGCAGTACATGAGCCCCGAGCAATTCGCTGGCGATCCGCGCCAGATCGATCAGCGCGCGGATGTCTATGCACTCGGCGTGATTCTCTTCGAATTGATTTCTGGTTCCTACCCCCACGATGTCCGCTCTCTCTCCGTCAGCGAATCGTCGCGAATCGTTTGCGAGAAGGATGCGCCCAGTTTGAGATCGGTTGACGCGAGCGTCGACACGAGTCTCGCCGAGATTGTGGCGAAGTGTCTTCGCCGCGACCGCGCAGCGCGATTCGATGATGCGAGCGATCTTGGGCAAGCACTCCGACTCTGGTTGCGTGGATCCTCAGTCGTCGGCCTCGTTGCCGATGGCGAAGCGACCGCGCCGGCACCGCACTTCGTTCGTCCATTTTCAGGTCCGGACAATGTCCATCCACTCGAGCAGCAGGACATTCGACGTTCAAGTGGCTGGCTCGTCCCAGCGCTTTCGCTCGTCCTCGTGGCGCTTGTCGTGCTCGTGGCGACAGGTGGCGTATCACCAAAGGTTTTAATGGATCGCTGGCGCGTCTTCATCGATTCACAAAGTTCGAGTCCTTCGCTCGTCCAAGGAGCGAAGACGGTCGAACCGATCTCGGTCGAATCCCAGCCTCCTGGGGCGCGTGTCACAATCGACGGACTCGATATCGGGACGACGCCATGCCAATCGACGATCGCATGGAGCGACACGAGTACGTCCGCCACCGTGATTGTCGTCAAGGATGGATTCCAGCGCGTGACCACGGTGATATCGGCGGCCCCGCGAGGCGGGCGCACGGCACCCCTTCAGGTGCGCGTGCGCCTCGACCCGCTCGTCACTCCATCGCCCTAGGCTTGCCAACAGCGCGAACACCGTGGCGAGGCTCGAAGACCTCCGAACAACCTAGAGATCTAGCGTTGAAAGCTAGTGATGCAGTGACTTACTCAAACCAAAGATCGGCAGGAGCATCGCCGCAGCGATGCCGCCGACTATCACACCCATACCAAGAATCATGATCGGTTCGATCAGACTGGTCGCCATCTTGATGGCGGAGTCCAACTCGTCCTCTGAAAACTGTGCTGCGTGCTCAAGCGTCTCGGACAATCGTCCGCTGCTCTCTCCCGCGTTGATCATCGCCGAAACCGGCCGAGGAACGAGTGGCGACTTGAGGAAGGCAGTGGACATGTCTTGTCCACGATTGACGCGATCTTCCAGTTCATCCCAGAGTTCCTTGTAGAGCGCGTTTCCTGTCACCGTCCGAAGGATTCGGATGACATCCAGCAAGCTCACACCAGCGGCGAGGAGCGTTCCCATCGTGCCAGCGAAACGCACTGTGTAAAGTTGCATGAACATTGTTTTGACAATCGGCGTGTTCAATCGCAACCAATCCAGTGAATGACGTCCGGTCGCCGACTTCGCCCAAAAGACGGTGCCGGAAATGATTCCAGCAATCGAGATGATCCAGATCGGCCAGTCATTATGAAGGCTGTCCGCGATCGCCATGAGGTATCGGGTGATCGTCGGAAGGTTGTCTCCCTGCGCCGAAAAGAGTGGCTTGAACTTGGGGAGCACGAAAGTCATTATGATCGTGACCGCCGCGACCGCGACCGCGAGCATGATGCCGGGATAGGCCATTGCCCCCTTGACTTGTCGAGTGAATTTGCGCTGCTTCGAAAGGTCCTTCGCGATTCGCCCGAGCATCTGATCCAGCATGCCAGTTGCCTCGGCAGCTTTCAGGAGCGCGATCATGACCGTCGGAAAAACTCTCGGCCACTTCGCCATCGCGACGGAGAGATCTTCTCCCTCGCACACATCGTCCTTGATGCGGCGGATGACCGCAGCCGCTTCTTTGCATGGAGTCTGCGCGGCATATGTTTCGAGCCCCTCGACCAGAGAAACACCCGTTTTCATCATGACCGACAATTGCGTACAGAGCGACAAGACTTCGTCGCGCTTGAATCTTGAACTTAGCGAGCGATCCGCAGGCGTCGCCCGCGCGACTGGCTTCGAGTCGAGGTCCGCGAGCACGATCGAGATGATTGAAAGACCCTGCCGATGGAGTTCGCGCACGACACCTGCATGGTTCGAGGCTTCCATGATGCCCCGCTCGGGTGCGCCATTCGCTCTGCGCGCGCGCCACTCGAATCGTGGTTGGGTTGCGAAGGACGTAGGGTTTTCAGCGACGGCAAGCGCCATGTATTTCCTCCAGTGTGGTGAGTCCGGCGAGCACCTTATGAATGCCGTCGTCCCACAATGATTCAAATCCCTGCTTGGCGAGCAATTCGCGAATCGCATTCAGGTCGGCTCGCGCCGAGATTGCGTCCAAAATCTGATTGTTGGGAACAAGAAGTTCGTACAGTCCGAGTCGACCGGAGTAGCCACGCTCGTGGCACTTTCTGCACCCGATTCCCTTCATAAGTTCCGTCACTCCTTGACCGTACTTGCCCATGCTCGCGCACTCGTGCGCATCAGGGACGAAGGCCGTTTTGCACTGCGAGCACATACGTCGAACGAGTCGCTGCGCCAGAACTCCTCGAAGGCTCGCAGCCACGAGGAATGGCTCGACTCCGAGATTGGTCAAACGGGTGACAGCACTCGGGGCGTCGTTGGTATGAAGCGTCGAAAGCACAAGATGTCCGGTGAGCGCGGCTTGAACAGCCGTCTGCGCCGTCTCTCCGTCTCGAATTTCTCCGACCATGATGATGTCGGGATCCTGACGCAGGAGCGACCGAAGCGCACCCGCGAAGGTCAGTCCAGCCTTGACATTCATTTGGGTTTGATGGACCCCTGGCAGATTGCTCTCAACAGGGTCTTCGACGGTCGAAACATTGAGACTTTCAGTGTCGAAGCCCGCGAGTACGGAATAAAGAGTCGTCGACTTTCCGCTGCCGGTGGGTCCAGTGACGAGGACGACGCCGTGTGGCTCGTCGATCACCTTTCGAAATGTAGCTTCGGTCGATGCGCGGAATCCGAGTTTTTCAAGCCCGATTCGTGCTCCACCAACATCGATCACTCGCATGACGACTTTCTCGCCAAACTTGCCTGGCAGCGTCGAGACGCGAAGGTCGATCGGGCGTCCATTCACGCGGACGCTAATTTCGCCATCTTGCGGGACACGACGCTCCGAAATGTCGAGTCGCGACATGATCTTGATTCGGCTGGCGATCGCAGAGTGCATTCGGTGGGGGGGTTTGATTCGAACATGCAGCACGCCATCAATGCGCAAGCGAACGCGCAACTGTCCATCGTCGGGTTCGATGTGAATGTCGGACGCTCCTTCGGCGACCGCGCACGCGATGATGTGATTCACCAGTCTCACTACCGGACCGCTCGACGCCTCGTCGGCGCTGCCAGACATCTCGGCTGTTTGAGTTTCGGTGACCGCTCCAACGACATCATCGAGATTGTCCAAAAGCTCTGCAACGATCTCTTGCGTCTGCGCGCCCGATCGATCGTTCGCTGAATCAACTTCCGGTGTCGGAACCGCGAATGCAATTTCGAGGGCGCTTGGAGTGCTGACAGTGACTCGAATTCGAAATCCCGTCATGCGGGCGAGGTGTTCCGTGACGACAAAGTCGTCGGGGTTCGCTGTGCAAACCACGAGCTCGCCCTCGGCGAGCGAAATCGGGAGCACCATGTGCTCATTGCGGATCGCCTCCGGCACAAGAGCACGAACACCTGGGTCTGCAATCTCCGATGGGTTTTCGATGAATTCGAGCGACTTCGCGCGGGCAAGGGCGCGGAGCAACTGCTCTTGCGATACGAAGCCTCGCTCGATCAGGATCTCGCCGAGCATTTTGCGCTGGGAGTCACCCGACTGGGCGAGAAGTGCATCGCGGAGTTGCTCGGACGTAAGGATCCCCGAGTCCATCAGGACTTGTCCGAGCGAGACTGAGACTGGTGGTGGTGAATCGTTCAAGTGAGTGTCCAAATCCAAAATTGACAAATCAACCGTCGAGCGAAAGTTCGATCTCCTGTGAGCCACAGGTGAGTCGTGCGTTTCGCTCCCCGACTTCTACGAGTCGCAAGGAGAGTCCGGTACTGGGATCGCTCCAAGAGTCGCCGATGCGAATGGTCTTTCCGTTGATCACGGCGAATGATCGGTCGAGCGTGGCGTGCAGCACGAGACCAGTCTTCACAGAACCGCTTGAGCCCTTCTGGTCAGGTGACCCAAATCCCGCCGCGAGACGCAAATCTTCGGGAGAGGTGAATGGATTGCGAGCTGGATTCGACGCGAGATTCCAGTGTGGTATGGCCTTGAGAAAGACTTCGGGTATCGCAGTCGGGGCTGGCTCCACAATCTTGGGCGCCGCGATCGGCGCGGCGAGAGTTGGTGCGGCGATGGCGGACTTTGGAGCGATCAGCAACTTGCCCCCGAAGATGCAGATCGCGACCGCCGCTGACGAGAGCAAGATCACGAGCTGTCGTGGCGATGTGCCGAGTTTCGAGGCGAATGCGCTCCAGCGATTGGCGAACGACATTACTGTTTGTCCTCGCTGGAGTGGAAAAACTCGTCGATTCCGACATTGACTTGCACTTGCGGTCCATTGCGACGGATGTCGATCAATCGCACACGGGTCATGCCCGCTTCGCTTTCCGCAGTTCGAACCGCGAGAAAGACGGCGTCGAATGATCCTGTCATTTCCATTTCGATCGCTCGATGATCGAGCGAGAGTCCCGCGGGTTGCACCGACAGCTTCGCCCGGTCACCGATGCGAATGGATTGATCCAACACATCCGTGCCATCGATTGGGCGAGTCAGCGACGAGATCAGTTTGCTTTCGTTGACATCATGTCGGACGGTGTGTCCGCTCTCGTCGCGCTGCGACCGGAGTCCATTGAGTTCGACACCCAGACGATCGAATTCATCCCTCTGGACGAGATATTGGTCGGTCGCGTGGGAGAGTTGACTGCTGTCGGCTCGCATCGTGCTCGCGGTTTGGTAGTTCGGGAAGGCAACGAATCCGATCACCGCGAGGCTGAACGCAGTTGGGGCGATGGCCCAGATCCAAAATGGGCTGAGCTTCATCGGAGAGTGTCTCCTGCGGAGTTGGTCGGATGGACCGCGACCGCCTTACTCCATGAACGACTGGTGTCGCCGACATCAGATCCCGCCATAGATGGATCGAGACGCACACGCATGACGAATTGTTGTTCCGATCCTCCCCCCGATTTGGGAGCGGCTCGTTGTTCCAGCACCGTGACTGCCGAGAACGGCGGATTCTTTCGAAGCTCGGCGGCGAAGTCCTGTACAGCTTGCGCAGAGGGTGCCATACCGTTCATCATCACGAGGTAGGTCGGTCGTGACGTGGACGGAGTCTTGCCGACCTTTTGTTCTTCGAGCGCGATGCGCATGGACTCGAGCCAGCTTCCCTCTGGAAGAAGGTGCGACAGGGTCGCGATGATGGTGCTCGTGCTGACAGGGGAGCGAAGCATTGCGTCGGCGGCGATTTCGGAGCGAAGGGCGGATCGTTCCTGGAGGGACTGATTGACGAGTTCGTCGATCTTGCTTGATCGATCCCTGAGTGCCATGATGACATCATGCTCCGCATGAGCTCGACGCAATTCGACGAAGGAATTAAAGACGACCCCCGTTGCGATCGTGAGAGCGAGGATCGAACCGAGTTTTACGATTCGGAACTGAGCGCGCCGACGGAAAATCTTCCGCGCGTCGTCTGGTAGGAGATCGACGAAGAAGTCGCTCATGCGACCCTCTTCTGGGTCTTGATCGCAAGCGCAGCAGTCGTCGGCAATGCCATTGAAAGGAGCGAGGTCCACGCCGAGAGCGGTCCGCGCGGACGGTCGACCATCGACCAATCTGCGAACTGCTCCGCGTCCATGATGCGAGTCTCTGCACCGCAGACCGACCGAATCGCCGAAGCGACACCCGGTTCTTCTGCGAGTGAGCCGCTCATGAGAATGAAGGCAGGCCACGATCCAACAGCACGTCGTTCGACATGTCGTAGGCAGAGCAAGATTTCCTCAGCCATCTGGCGCCACCGCCATGCATGAGATTCATCTTCGGCTCCAGCGACTGGAATCGATCCCCGATTGAGGTCGGCACTCGACTCCCACGCAAAGGAGCGATGAAAGGCGAGACCGCTTCCGTTGAGAAGTGCGAGCGTGGCTCGTTCCGATTCAAGGTGAAGGAATGCGAATTGCGGGATACTTGCCATCGACTTGACTTGACCCCACGCCAAGCGCATCGCCGCGAGCGATCCGAGTTCGGCTCGGTGCGGTTCCAACCCTGCTTGTGTCACGAGGCTTGCAATTCGATTGACTGAATCTCGCAGTGTCGCTACGACGAGGACCTCCGAAGAGGGTCCCCCGAGCGTTCCAGCTCGAATCGGCAGGTGTCCGGCGACGACATTGCTTCGGTCGACGCCGAGGCGATCGACCGCCGTCCACGAAACGCTCTCCTTCATTTCATCGCTTGCGAGCGCCGGCAACTCGATGCACTCGGTCAGGATCGACTTTGACGGCAGTGAGATTGTGCATGCGCGTCCAGAGAATCCGCCTCCCCGTAGAGCTTCCTTGATTCGACGAACAAGATGTTCGTCGCTGGTTGCTTCATCCGAACCGGGTTCGGGCGTTGCGAGAGTTGCGACTGCATGAACGGCCGGAGTGGCGCCACTTCCGCCGAGTTGGAGGAGCCTAATGACTCGCTCGTCGCACTCCACTGCGATTTGATTTCGTTGGCTGGGGGACTTGAACACGGAAATCATCCTTTGCAATCGACCAACCTCCATCAAAGACTGCGCGCCACGGACGGAACGATTTCCATCCGCGGCGCGCTGCTCTACGCGCTCAGGCAACCACCGCAGGGCGCCCGAGTGATACCCATCCGAAGGGGCTCGTCTCAACCTCAAGGGGTTGGGATGACTTTGCCAGCTGCGAATGTCCAAGTCGCCGCGTTATTCGCGTCGAGTTGGTTCTCGATGTCTGACGTTGTGCAGTATCCAGCTGTCACAAGTTTGGTGAGATCCGCCGCCGCGATCGCGCCGTTTGCAGTTCCGATGGCAGTACCGCCACCAGGAAGGAACTGGTTATAACGAGTGATCATGGTGAGAATCTGACTTCCGCGGGCATCGGCCGCTTCCGTCTGAGCATCGCCCAACGCACTTGTGACCGATGGCACGACGAGCGCTGCCAGGACACCAAGGATGACGACGACAATCAGAATTTCAATCAGTGTGAATCCACGCTTAATGTTACGAGCAATCATTGAGAACCTCCTCAGGTTGAGGCGTTCGTGCGAGCACGACACGCCCGATGTAGAGCAGGACGGCGACATTCGCTGTCCAACACCCAAACAATCGGATTCTCCCGAACGCGACACAAGCGAACTTGACAATTTTCCTCATGTTTTTGTCCCCGATAATGGCATGATTTGTTGCAACGAGCGGTCTGGAAACAAATGATTGATGTATGGATTCGATGTTCAAACGAGCCGAGGGAATGGGCATGCGTGCAATACGCCGTGCCATGACCCTGATGGAATGCCTCGTCGCGATGGCGGTCTTAGTCGTTGCGGCGAGCATTATGGGCATGTCAGTCCAGGGAGGACTCGCTGCACAGGAAGAAGCTCTTCTCATGGCACTTGCCGGTACTGCCGCAGAGTCGCGCGTCGCTGAATTTTTGGCGACGTCGTACAACACATTGACCCCATCGGACGAAACTGAGGGTGTTGGCGAAATGCAAACGCCCAGTGGCGTGGTCTTCTGTGTTTCGTACGACGGGATGGGGCGGCACACAATCGTGAGTTCAGCGGCATTAACCGTCCCCGACTTTCCAGGGCTCGTCATTCCTGGATTCCTGATCGAAGTCGATGTCGCGGACACTTGGAACGGACATCCACGCCCACTCGCGACGCTCAAGAGGTTTCGCCCTCGAACGATCGAGGAAGTGGGGCAAGCATCACCATGAGATACGCCATGAAACACGCACGGCATGGATTCACGTTTATCGAGCTCATGATCGCGATGTTGGTGACGACGCTCGTTGCCGCAACGGTCGTGTCGCTGATCAGCGGATTCCTGACGGCGATCGCAGTTCAAGATCTACGCAGCGAAGCAATCGTTCGAAGCGCAAGCATTCAAGCGCATCTCGGACTTGTATCGTTGAAGACGCGAATGTCACTTTCGGTCAGCCAGCAACGTGTGTTGCTCTGGCTCCCCGCAGAAACCCTCGCAGAGTCAGGAAGCGGAGCCAACTGCGCATTCGATCGAATCGATCTCATCGAAGACGAACTCCACTGGTTCGAATTCGTACAGGATGTGGACGAATCGTGGAGTCTGATCGAGTGGACCGTAAAGCCGGAGTTGATTCCTTCGGGCGAGTCAGAGGTCTACTTCACAATTGATCAGGATTACTGGAACAACCTGTTCTTTCATCTCCGCGACTCGGAATTGTTGCGCCGATCGCCCATTGCATTCGGTCTCGGATCACCCGATCTAGCTGAAAACGAAACTCCTGCTCCGCGATTCATCTGGCAAGACCACAACTGCTGTCTCAATCACTCGATCGGAGTCGAGTTCGCGTTTGAGGTCTTGAATGATCGACATCCGATGCGAGCCGAGGTGCGCTTGGAAAGCGCGTTGGCGTTCTTTGACCAGCATCCCATCTGTTCGGAGCCTGACTCATGAAACGCAAGCATTCAACTACCTCTCCTCGCCAAACGATTGGGTCGCGTCTCTCGCGAGGGCATCATCGCCGTGGCGTCGCGCTCTTGATGGCGCTCTTCGCACTCGGAATTGCTGCGACAGCCGGTACTTCGTTCGTGAAGTCTCGAGATCGAAGCGTGATGGTTGGTCGAAGCATGACCGAAGCGGCACATGCGCGCCTTGCGGCGGCCGAGGGACTCGCGATTTCGCGAGAGGTTCTCGCGGGAATCTTTCAGCAACCGGACGCAATCATTGCGGCGCAGTGGCGGGCGGAACTTGCCGATGGAACGCTTCTGACAAATTATCAGATCAATGGAGCGACACTCAATGTGACGGTCGCCGATCTTCTGACGGGAGCGGCGCCAACGATTAGTACGACCGAGTTTCAGGCAAACATCACGGTGACTGTTGGCGAAACGAGCTATTCCATGAGTGCCCAGATGAGCTTGCAGAGTTTGGTGAAGGGTCAGTACGCGATCTTCGCAAACAAGCTTTTCCGAATGGAGGGGAACAACTTTGTTGGTCGTTGGGAAGTTTCTCCGAAGGCCGCGCAGAACTATCCCGTCAGTCTCGGAACTCAGGCTATGACGACATGGGGAGGCAACGAGGGGGCGTACTTTGGTGAAGACGCTTACTTCGAGGATCAAGCTGTCGATATCGACGGGTGGTACAACACGATCACTGTCGCGATTGCGGCAAAGCCAACACAGTTTGTTCGGGCATCGCGAGCAGGGTTTGCTGGGGTCAATGTGGCGGGGGAGAGCCGCGTGTACCGGTACCTCGGTGGCAACCCTGCGCTCGCTGCCTCGTGGGTGTTCGATCCCGACTCGTACGCAACGAAACAGGCATACCTCTATTACCCGTCGAATGCAGAAAGTGTCACAGTCACGGGCGGAAGCGCCGACGAGGTCGAAACAGTTCGACTCTCTCCAGGCGCATCCGTCGTGATGCCCACTCCACCGGCTGAACCATCATTCATCCCTGGAACGACGTACACCGGCAATAGAACCTATACCGCGGAGACGGTGACGCTCACGCCGATTCGCGTGAAGTGCTATGAGATCTTCGGCATCCCTATCGGTGGTGGCGACCTCAGTATCACGAACAATTCGGTCGTGACGTTGAAGAGTGGCGTCTATCGCATCGATGACAAGTTCCAGCTCTCGAATAGTCGACTTGTCATTGATGGCAATGTGAAACTGGTGATGAAGGCAAGGCAGTGGTTCGACTTCGACGCGAAGAGCTTCGAGATGGTCAATTCATCGATCGAGCTGAAGCGAAACTCCCAACTGTTGTTGTTCGTCGCCTACGACCTCGTCACGACCGGATCGTGGATCGGAAGCGATTTCAATTGCGGATTCGAAACAAATCCCGCGATCGCGGCCGGAGACCCACACCGGAAGAAGTGGCTCAATCAATGGATAGCGACGGCTTGCGATTCGTTCCCCCCTCAAGAGCCAAAGTACATCGAGCCGTGGAGAATTCGCATTTATCCCGACCCCGCCTTCCTCTCATCGATCTTCCTCTGGGACTTCAACAATTGTTCCATCGTCGGATCGATCTACATGCCAACCAATCCCGTCATCCTTCGCGGGAGCACCGAGATTTACGGTCGAATCGCGGCAAAGCATGTCATATTGCGCGATGAGGCATCGTTTTTTTACGACCATGCTCTCGATGACATCACTGGAATCACTGAAGGCGCGCCGCCGCCTCGTGGCGGGACGCAGCAGATTCCAACCCGAATTCAAATCAACTTCTGAACCATGAAACGAGCATTTACACTCATCGAACTCATTATCGCGACGATCATCATCGCGATCGTTGTCGGACTTGCAATCCCAATGTTCTCTGACCAGAGCGCGGGGAGACTGATTGCGGCGAAGCACCGACTTTGGGCGGACATCCAATACGCGCAAGCGTGGACCATCGCCAACCCGTCGAACCCGGCGAAGATCCGATTTCTTTCCGATGGTTATATAATTGAGGGACCGCCCGATGCAGGGACTGTTCGTTTCAATCAAAACGGATTCTCGGAGGCGACAGGAGTGATGGTCACGGTATCGGACGTTCCGGCTGGGGGAATTCCATTCAATCACTCAGGGGCGTTGAATATCGGACTCGACGCACCTGAACCACGAATTCATCTTTCGACGGGGATCGGAACCGAGAGCATTGATCTCGTCTTGCAACCAACTTCCGGTCAAATCCGATCGGAAAATGCTATTGGATTCCCCTAAATGAGCCGAAGTCTACGAGTCGGTACTGGTCGTCCAGTGCAGAACGCGAATTCCCCATTGAGACCGACTCGGCAAAAAACTTCTGTGTATCGGTATCGAGTGCCTCTCTGGCTTGCGCGTAGTGGCCTTGCGCTTTGTCTCGCATCCACCTTCATCCGAGCCGCGTCGGCGTCGGCACCAAATCAGGTCCTGCCTCCCGCGAGTGCACCGCCTGGCGGATTCGCAGCGGCTCCCGCACAGACCGCCCCCGCGCCGAAAATCGTTCCAGCGACGCAAATTGTTCCAGCGACACAAATTGTTCCACCAACTCCACCGCCGGTCGCTTCGGCGGTTGCACCCGTGCCAGTCGTGGCACCTGCGATGCCACCCGCAGCGCCCCCCGCGGCGCCGGTCCAGCTTGATCCTCCGCCGTTCATCGAGATTTCCGCGCATGGCACCATCACGCTTTCTGCGCAAAGCGTCCCCGTCGACTCGTTGCTCGAGCTGCTCTCCATTCGCAGCAGACAGAACATCGTCGCGAGTGACAAAGTGGATGGAACGGTCTCGGTCAATCTGTACGACGTCCCGTTCTCCGAGGCGCTCGACGCGATTCTTTCTGTCAACGGCCTCGTTTCGGTTCGAGAAGGCGCATTCATATTCGTTTACACGCAGTCCGAATTCGACGCGATCGAAAAGAGTAAGCAGAGGCTCAAAACGCAGGTCTATACCTTGCAGTTCTTGAACGCGGTAGACGCCGAGTCGTTCGTAAAGCCAGTCATGTCGAAGGATGGTCAGTTTGCGACGCGGGGCGCAGTCATCGCCGGGTTTACACCCTCGCTTGAAAATGGTGGTGCAGATGATTACGCATTCACGACTCGCTTGGTCGTGACCGACTATGCGTCGAACCTCGAAGAGATCGAACGCGTCCTCAAAGTGATCGATGTCGCGCCACAGCAGGTTCGCGTCGAAGCGACAGTCGTTTCGGCGAATATCGACGAGAAAAACGCCTACGGACTCGACATCGCGGCAATCGGCAATTTGAATTTTCAAAACCTAGTCTCGCGCGCGATTCCGCCCATGGGCGTTCCAGACGCGTTGCAGACCGGCACGAAGTTTGACGACTCGTACCCAACGGCTGCCCAGTCGGCAGCGATTTCCAATCAGATCGTCATGGATGGAGCCGCTGCAAACATCAAGATGGGATTCGTGACCGACGATGTCGCTGTCTTTCTGGCGGTGTTAGACGATGTCACTGATGTCACTGTTCTCGCGCGCCCCGCCGTGACCTGTTTGAATCGTCAACGAGCCGCGGTGCTGATCGGAAAGCGCGTCGCATACCTCTCGTCGACGCAAAGTCAAACGAGCACGACCCAAACGGTCGAGTACCTCGATACTGGAATCAAGCTGACATTTCGCCCGTTTATCACCGACGATGGCATGATCCGAATGGAGCTGATTCCGAGCATTTCCGACTACACGTTGCGCAAGATCGGCCAACTCGAAAACGAAACCGAAGTACCCGACGAGACAACCCAAGAGCTCCGCACGAATGTTCGCGTGCGAAGTGGTCAGACCGTGGTGCTCGGCGGTCTTTTCAGTGACAAGATCACCACTCAGCGAAGGCAAGTCCCGTTCCTCAGCGATATTCCGCTCTTCGGTGGGGCTCTCACGGGGCAGGCCGATCATGTTGAGCGCAAAGAGATCATTTTTCTCGTGACCCCGACGGTGATCGAGGACCAGAAGCTTTACGAAGAGGGTCGAGATTCACTCGAAGTCGTCGAGAATGTTCGCGTCGGATCGCGAGCTGGACTTCTGCCGTTTTCTCGGGAGCAAGTCACTGCAAACTATCAGCAAGACGCCTTCCAAGCGTACGGAGAAGGAGACCTCGCGAAGGCGCTCTACTACTCCAACGCAGCACTCCGGATGAAGCCAGTCTCTCCCGCGATGCAGCAATTGCGTGAGCGAGTCGTCGCGCTCCCCGGATCGGAATTCCAAGAGAGTGTCGATCAGACTCTGATCGAGCGACGGACATTTTCGCCGAGCGCCCCGAGCGGAACTCCCAAGATGCCGGATCGACCCGCGCTGCCAGTGCCGGTCGCGTCACCAGCGCCAGTACCGTCGCCGTAACGGGGAAGGCAAGTATGACCCACATGACAAGTAAGCAACGCATGACAATCCACTCCTCTTCGATCGCTCTCGCATTGATGACGATCGCACTCGTTGCGGCGTGTGGAGGTCCGACCAAGACGGGCCTCGAAGCACGCAAGGCAGCGAGTGATCGGTTCAATCGAGTTGGCGCCGGAGTCGCAATGGCGCAGGCAGAACAGGCGCTGAATGTCGGTCAATTCAAGGACGCGCTCGACCAGATCGACCGGGTTGTATCGTCGTTTCCGAAGGATCCGACCTCCCGCTTGCTTCGGGGTCGCATCGTGCTCGAGATGGGGCGGCTGGAATTGGCGATGACCGAATTCAAGAACGCATTCGAGCTCGATCCGTCGTGCGACGAGTGCCTCTACTACCAGGGCGTCGTTTCCCAGCGATGGGGTCGCGACGAAGACGCGCTTATCCAGTACGCGGGCGCGTTAAGAATTCAACCGACCAATACCCACTACTTGCTCGCTGAGGCAGAGACCCTGCTTGCGCTCGGACGTGTTGATGCGGCGAAGTCTCTCGTCGACGATTCTTCCTGCCACTTCGAATTCAGTTCGGGACTCGCACACTTGCGAAGCGAGATCGCTTCGGCGGAGGGTGATTCTCAGCAGGCGCTCCAGTTCATGGATCTTGCCGTCACGCTCGCTCCCGACCCATCGATCTATCAAGAAGACTTGGCCCATGTTTGCTTCACTGCCCACGAGTGGGACAGGTGCCTCGTCGCCATCGCGGCGATTTCAACGAGCGTCTCGGAGAGAGACGACATCGTTCGAATGAAGGCACGTTGTCTCTCGATGACCGATCGAGCGCTCGAAGCGCGCGACTTGCTCGTTGGATGCGAGAACAGCAAGTCGAATCAGCGAGAGTCCACTTCGATGGAACACGACCTCGCCCTCGGATACATCGCGTGGATGGTCGGTGATGTCGAACGCACCGACATCTGCGCTCGACGCCTTATGGGAAGAAGCCCAAAGCTCTGTGACGGTTATCTGCTGAAGGGGATGGTCTTCGAAACGCGTGGCGACATCGCCAATGCGGTCAAGTCCTTCACCAAGGCCGTCGAGCTCGCGCCCGCACGGCGCCTCCCGCGGGAACTCCTCGTTCGGGCAGAGGCGGTTCAGACTGCACTCGGCGGCGTGGAACTCGCGCACTTCGGTCGTTGATCACCACATTCGCAGTCTCCCACGTCGCTCTCGGACAACTCGGGGTCGATGGGACACGCGATGCTGGGTACCCAGCGGCACTCTCAACTCAATCGACGACCACCGGGTTCGGCGATTCGAATCTCGGACTCGTCGATGGTGCCAATGGTTCGGATCTCGACAACTTGCACGCGGTCATCGCCATTGAAGGCAACGAGCCCAATTGTCAAGTCGAACCGCCCGCATGCCCGTCGGACCTATACGGCGGTGGCGTGACCGATGGACCGACCTCGCCACCGTACTCGGTGGATGGGGAGCCAACGCGGGGGATTGCAATGGTGACCTCGCAACCGATGGCGCACATCTTTCGGTTGTCCTCAGCGCCTGGGGACCATGCGTCTGATCGGGGTGAGCTTCGCATCTACGGCATTGCCAGATTTGTTCGCGAATCACTAGACTTGCGACGTCGACGCATCGGACGCGTTGGCATCGCACCTCGGAGGAATTCGAATGGCAACGAGATCAAAGACAGCGTTGATGACTGCAAGGAAGCTCGCATCCTCGATTGCAGTGATCGTCAGCATCGCGGCGACTCTCGGTGGAGTTGGTTGCAAGTCGCAGAACCCTATGTTGGAGTACATCACCAAGGGTCGTGATGCGCTCAATAGCATCCAAACATCTGGGGCGCCGATCCCGGAGCCCGAGCTCAAGTCAGCGGTCGGTGTTGCGATGCTCAAGTGCTTTCAAGCAGGCGTGGTCCTCGGGTGGATGGGCGGCAACGGAGTCGTCGTCAAGAAACTTCCCTCTGGATGGTCTCCTCCAGCTGCGATCGGTCTCGTGAAGGGCGACTTTGGCGCGTTGATCGGAGCGCAACAGATCGACATCGTGATGGTTTTCAACGATGCCACTACATTTGACAAGTTTCTCACCGATGGCAGTTATTTCTATGCGGGAGCGCAGGGGACAGCGGCCGCGAACACGGGCATTTCGACAGCATCCGGTCCGCCCGTAACTACCTACATCTACGCTGCTGGTCTGTATGGGGGCGCATCGATCGGTGGAATGGGAATCTTGCTTAAGGACGAGATCAATGGCGAGGCCTATGGCGCTGGTGCCACGGTATTGGACATTCTCAATGGCAGATTCCCCCAGCCACCTGGCGGTCTCGAACTTGCGAAACGACTTGATAGTGGCGTCTAGCGATCGAATTCTTGGATGATTCCAGCGGCGCGATTATGCCCCATAGCGCGTGGCTGGATCGTGGAACGCTCAATCGAGACGCCATCCGCGCGGAAGAAATGGATGCAATTGGGATCAGCCTGAAGGAGGATCGAATCCCCCTCACGCACCGTTGCGACTTCGTCAAGCGAGCAGCGCGCAGTGATGCGAGCATCGTCACGCAGAGTCACCGCGACATCTGCAAGCGATCCGAATCGTTCGATCGCGACAACCGATCCGCGGAGCAGGTCTCGCCGACCGCCATCCGCTTGCACGGGCTTCAATCGATCTGGCCGAATTCCTAGAGTCGAATCTTCGCTCGCCGATGTGATCGCCCCATCCTGCCAGCGAGTGCTTGGGAACGAGAGCTCGCATTGGTCGCCACGGAAGTGAACAACGCCTTCGGATTCCGCAACGATCTGACCAGACAGCATGTTCATCGAAGGAGTGCCAACGAAACCCGCGACAAACTGGTTCGCGGGGCGTTCGTAGACCTCGGCAGGCGATCCAACTTGCTGGACGACGCCATCTTTCATGACGACGATTCGGTCTGCAAGACTGATCGCCTCCTCCTGATCATGAGTGACATAGATCATCGTCGCACGAAGTCGTCGATGAAGGATGCGTAGTTCAGTGCGCATCTCGCCTCGGAGCGATGCGTCCAGATTGGAGAGCGGTTCGTCGAAGAGAAAGACGGCTGGATCGCGCACGAATGCGCGCCCGACTGCGACTCGCTGACGCTGGCCACCCGAAAGTTCGCGCGGTGGTCGGTGAAGGAGCGATTCGATCTCAAGTGTGCGTGCCACGGCATCGACCCGCCCGGCGATCTTTGCGGACTCTTCCCGCCTTCGCAGTCGGTAGGACGAGTCCCAGAGAGCCCGCACAAGACTTCTCGTCTCGCGTCGTCGTTCGAGGCCGAACGCGAGATTCTGCCGGACATTCAGATGCGAATAGAGCGCGTAATTCTGAAAGACCATCGCGATGTTGCGATCTTTCGGGGCAACATCGTTGATGACACGGTCGCCGATCAAGATCGTGCCACTCGAAATCTCTTCAAGTCCAGCAATCATGCGCAGAGTCGTGCTCTTGCCACAACCAGATGGTCCAACGATGACGACGAATTCACCGTCGGCGATCGAAAGATCGACGGAGTCCACCGCCCGGCCGTGCTCGCCATAGACCTTCGAAACACCCTTGAATTGCACTGTTGCCATCGAACAATTGAGGGTACCCAAGGCGCAACGCTCGGTACAACATGACTCCCTTGAAGACGCTCGCAGTGCTCCCCGCGGCTTGCGATGAAGAGTTTGGGTTCGGACGGTGTCTGCTCGTGGCAGCAACCGACCGTGCCTGCCACGGAAGGACCATTGCATATACCTTTCTTCATTCCGATGGATCAACACGATTGAGCGACCCACGAATCTATTCTCTCGACCCTGCGTGCAGCGTGATGTTTCGAACGCCCGATTGGGCCAAGGACGCGGTCTGGTACCAGATCATGCTCGAACGATTTCGCAATGGGGATCCGACGAACGATCCGCAGCCTTGTCGCGCATGGACAAGCGAGTGGTACGGACTCAGTCCATGGGAGGGGCAAAACGGCAATTCTTTCTACAAGTGGGATGTCTTTGCGCGGCACTATGGTGGCGATCTTGCTGGACTTCGAGATAAGTTGGGCTATCTGAAGGATCTCGGGATCAACGCCATCTATCTCAATCCGATCTTTCAGGCGACGACCCATCACAAGTACAACGCAACGAGCTTCCTCCATGTCGACGAGGCGTTCGGTGCGGGTGGCGATTACAACGCCGCCGAGGCGGTGGAAGATCTTCGCGACCCTAAGACATGGACGTGGACCCCGACTGACTTGCTCTTTCTGGATGTGCTGAAAGAGGCTAAGAAGCTCGGTCTTCGAGTGATTCTCGACGGGGTCTTTAATCATGTTGGTACGGCTCATCCAGCTTTTCGAGATGTGCAACAGAAACGCGAGGCGAGTCTCTACAAGGACTGGTTCAGCATCCGATCGTGGGAGCGATTCGAGTACGACGGTTGGGCGGGCTTTATGGAACTGCCAGTTTTTCGCAAGAACGATCGCGGTTTCGTGAGCGACGAAGTCAAGCAGCACATTTTTGATGTCACTCGTCGCTGGATGGATCCCGATGGAGATGGAGATCCGTCGGACGGCATCGACGGTTGGCGCCTCGATGTACCCAACGAGGTCGCGATGCCTTTCTGGGTTGAGTGGCGCTCGCTCGTGAAGTCGATCAATCGCGATGCGTACATCGTCGGCGAAATCTGGCGGCGTGCGGACGAGTGGCTCGACGGAAGGTCATTCGACGCAGTCATGAACTATCCATTCGCCGAGACGATTCTGCACTGGGTGCGAGATCGGCAACACAAGATTTCGGTCAGTGAAATGGACCGCCGACTCGCCGAACTGCGACGCGCATATCCGGCAGAGGCGACCTATGTCATGCAGAATCTGATGGATAGTCACGACACCGATCGCTTGGTTTCCAAGCTGCTCCATCCCGATTACGAATACGACAAGGGAAACCGCGAACAAGAGAATCCGACTTATCGCGGCGGGAAACCGACGGTTGAGGAGTATCGGCGGGCACGATTGATCGCTCTGATTCAGATGGTCTATGTCGGGGCGCCCATGGTGTACTACGGGGACGAAGTCGGCATGTGGGGAGCAGATGACCCAACGAATCGCAAGCCGATGCTTTGGAGCGATCTCCAACCATACGAGAAACCAGACGAAAACTGCGTTGATGAAGATCACCTCGCGTGGTATCGCAAAGTCATCGCGTTGCGACACGCACACCCAGCACTTCGTCGCGGATCCTTCGAGACAGTGCTGAATGATGACGGACACGAAACATGGATCTTCCTGCGCGAGTATCGCGGCGAGTCGATTCTCGTCGCCGTGAACGCTTCGCCGTTGGAGGTTCAGATCGATCTCTCCCGGAGTGCCATCGGTGCACGACATGGCTTCTGGCGGACGATCTTCGGCGGGGAAGGGGCGTCGATCGCCGATAAGGTCTTTCCTCGAATCTCCGTACCTGCACTCTCAGGACGTGTGTGGATTCTCGATCCATGAGCAAACAGCCATGAGTGCAACGAGAGGGCGAAGTGACCGCCTACCCTCGCGTCAAGTCGCGAGCACAGTTGTTGCCAAGCGCAGTTGCGGTGTTTTGCTACACGTGTCAAGCCTCGACGGACCATGTGCGATCGGCGACCTTGGTCCTCGCGCCCACGCATTTGCTCAGTGGTGCGCCCGCGCAGGTTTGAGTTGGTGGCAAATGCTTCCAGTTGGACCAATTGGTCCTGGCGATTCTCCATACGCGAGTCCTTCAAGCTTCGCTGGTGAACCGCTTTTTATCTCGCTCGACGCTCTCGCAGCTGACGGACTGCTTGCGCGCGCGGATGTTCGCGAGTCGAATCGCGTCGCGCGAAAGTTTTCGAGGCAGGCGATGGTTTCGCAAGGGTCCACTGGTCGCACCGACTATGACGCGGCACGACGCGCCAAGGAGCCTGCATTTCTGCGCGCATTCGAGGCGTTCAGGCTTTGCGGGGGTCTTCAGAGCGCACCCTTCCGATCATTCGAAAAGCACCAATCGTTCTGGCTCGATGGATGGCGTGCGTTCATGAGCGACACCACCGGATATCACTCGTTCCTCCAATTCCAATTTGACAGGCAGTGGAAGGCGTTGCGGACTCGTTGCACAGATCTCGGCGTCAAACTTCTCGGCGATATCCCCATTTTCGTCACGCTTGAAAGCGCGGATGTTGCGCAACATCCAGAACTTTTCCGGATCGATCGCCTCGGTCGACCCGAAGTACTGACGGGAGTTCCGCCTGACTGCTTCTCGAAGGACGGGCAGCTCTGGGGACATCCACACTACCGATGGTCAGCGCACCGAGCGCAGAAGTTTCGATGGTGGACGGATCGAATCGCCACGACGCTTCACCGATTCGATGGCGCACGCATCGATCACTTTGTTGGATTCCATCATGCGTACGAGATTCCGCCCCATGCACGCAATGCCCGTCGTGGTCGGTGGCGAAAGCAAGCCGGTGAAGAGGTGTTGCGTGCAGCCAAGCAATCTCTTGGATCGCTCGCGCTGGTCGCAGAGGATCTCGGCGCGGTTACTCGGGAAGTTGTCAGTTTGCGCGACTCGTTTGGGCTTCCTGGCATGAAGGTGCTCCAACATGCCTTCGGACGCGATGACTCGCCCGACCTTCCACTTCATCATGAACGATTGAGCGTCGTCTACAGCGCGACGCACGATAACGATACGACTCGCGGGTGGTGGCGTGCACTCGATAGCGCGTCACGAAAACGGTTCATTCGGTTCGCTGGCAAGAGCGCGGCGCAGAAACCGCACGATGCGATGAATCGAATCGTGTTCGAGTCGCCATCGCAGCTCGCGATCGTTCCGATGCAGGATCTTCTAGGATTGGATCGACGGGCTCGGATGAATCATCCCGGTACAGCAGTGGGCAATTGGCGTTGGAGGCTTGGATCCGATTGGCCAAAGAAACAGCGAGATTTCGCGCGAAAACTGAGATCTCTCGCCACGCTCACCGGACGACTTGTCTGAGTCTGGGTGCGCGTCGCGCCTTCAGTTTCGGGCGTTGGAGCGATTTGGTAGTAATGCGCGACTCATGGCGCGTGGCAGGCGATCTCAATCCATCGGTGTCGACGACCTCGTCAGCCATCTCCGCGATCTCGCATCAAACTTATGGTGGTCATGGAACGAAGAGGGATGGTCCGTCTTCCAGACACTCGATCCAAACGAATGGCGCGCGACGAACCACTCGCCACTCTGGACGCTCGAGCGCACATCGCGTGCTCGACTTGAGACACTCGCGTGCGATCCACTCTTCGTCAAGCGGGTATACGACGGGCTCGCCGCACGATCCGCTTATCTGGGCGAACGCGCATGGTTTCAACGTGGTACGGCCGCGCGAAGAGATGACTTTCGCGTCGCGTATTTTTGTAGCGAATTTGGTCTCCACGAATCGATCCAGCAGTACGCCGGTGGATTGGGAATCCTTGCGGGAGATCATCTCAAGAGCGCGTCGGATCTAGGGATTCCTCTCGTCGGTGTCGGTTTGGCCTACCGGCATGGGTACTACATCCAGCAACTTTCGCGGGATGGGTCGACGCAGGTGCTCTATCCGGAGTACGACTTTCATCGATGGGGTCTCGAGGACACACGCGAGACAATCGCGTGTCCAATCGGCTCGCGCCGAGTAACGGCGCGCATCTGGCGGATGTGGGTTGGGCGAGTTCCGCTCTATCTGCTCGACTCCGACCTCAAGGCGAATGCGCCCGAAGATCGGCGACTCACGGAGGGCCTCTACAAAGGCGAGCCTCTCCTGCGACTTCGCCAGCAGATCCTGCTTGGAATCGGCGGAATGCTTGCGCTGACGGCTCTTGGTGAGCGTGTGAGCGTCCTTCATCTTAACGAGGGACACGCCGCATTCGCAGCGCTTCAGCGAGCCATCGACATTCACTCGCATGGGCGTCCCATTCAAGAATCTTTTGATGCGGTACGGAGAGCGACTGTCTTTACAACGCACACGCCCGTGCCCGCGGGTCACGATCGATACGCGCCGGAATTGGTTGTGAGCGAACTCGGTAGCACTGTCGATCGCCTCGGCCTCACGCCCATGCAAGTCGCGAATCTCGGTCGAGTGGAAGCAGGCGATGCGAAAGAGACATTCTGTATGACAGTGCTCGCGCTTCGACTCGCCGAGCGAGTGAATGGAGTTTCGAAACTTCATGCTGAGGTCAGCCGATCGATGTGGAAAGATTTTTATGGCGTCCCCGCAGCGAAGGTTCCAATCGGGTCCATCACCAATGGAGTGCATGTCAAGACATGGATCGATCCCGATGCAGAGCGGTTCTGGAAGGAACAGGTCGGGTTGCGACTGACCAAACAAGCACCGACCGCAACCGGTTGGGCGCACGCCGAGGAAGTACTGCCAGCGAGATTTTGGGCGATGCGCAGTCGTTTGCGACATCGATTGGTTCACTTTGTTCGCGATCGATTGGCACTCCAGCGCAAGCGTCGTGGTGAGGGGCAGGGTGCTGTCGCAGCGACGTACGCCTTGCTCTCTGAGGATGTGCTGACCATTGGATTTGCGAGGCGGTTTGCGACATACAAGCGCGCGCCACTCGTCTTTCACGATCCCGATCGATTGGCGCGAATCTTGACGAGTGTGGATCGCCCAGTTCAAATCATCTTCGCAGGCAAGGCGCATCCCCGCGACGACCAAGGTCAGGAATTCGTTCAGAAAATTTTCGAACTGACGCGGGATGCTCGATTTGGCGGAAGAGTTGCGCTCATCGAGGAGTACGACATGCATGTTGGTCGCATGCTCGTCTCTGGATGCGATGTCTGGCTCAACACGCCGATCCGTCCGTACGAAGCGAGCGGAACGAGTGGGATGAAACCACCATTGCATGGTGGTTTGAATCTCTCGATTCTCGATGGATGGTGGCCAGAGGCCACCGATGGAATCAACGGCTGGAGTATCGGTTGCCACGAGTCGCTCGAAGATCCCAAGCTTCGGGATACGGCCGATGCCGAGAGTCTCTATCAGTTGCTCGAACAATCGGTTGTTCCGCAGTTCTACGAACGAGACGAAGCGGGCATTCCCCAAGGATGGGTCGCTCGCTCGCTCCACAGTGCTGCGACTATTCCACCGATATTCAACTCGCATCGCATGGTGGCCGAGTACACGCGCAAGGCATATGTTCCCGCTCATCAGATTCGAGGCGGTTGACCGAGTGGTGGCGACAGCGCTGGATCACTCGATGACACATCATGGGGAAGGCGAGTCTGCTGGTTTCTGGTTGCTCGGCGGGCGCGACTCTGCCAGGCGCTCACTGATGATGCTGATCTCGTCCGAGTCGGCTAAGAGCAATGCGCGCTCGAGCGATTGGATCGCCAAATCTTTCTGCCCACCGCGAAATTGCACATCTGCCATCGCGCAATACGCACGTGCCTGATGTTTCTTGGAAAGCGCGATCGCGCGGAGTGCGGCCATCGTCGCGCGTCCGAGATCCGGTCTTGGAAAGAGCTGCGAGACGAGCATTTTCGCTACTTCGCTCGCGACTTCCCAGTCTCTCGTGGACTTCACCAGCGAGTCGCAGAGCCGTAGCGCTTCGTCCGTCTTGCCCGCCTGCTGAAGCGTGCTCACGCGCAAGAGTTTTCCTTCTCGAGCGAGCGAGGCGTTCGGATCTTTCTCCATCTCATCGAGTACGAGAAGCAACGCGTCCCATTCTCGTCGATCGATGAGAATCTCGATTCGAGCTTCGAAGTCGGTCGCACGCTTCATTGCCGCCGCAGCCTCTTCATGCGCCGCGCGCCGTCCTTGCGGTGTCCACTTTCCAGCAAAGACCGATTCAAGCACCTCGCCGGCGTCTCTGGGACTTCCGATCCAGATGATCTGGCCGTTCTGGGCGAGGAACGCGGTCGGGAGCGCAACTTGCCAAGATTCTGTCATGAACTGCCGATACGTACTTCGATCTGGATCGCACCCAATCGCAAATCGAACTCCTTCCCTGAACTTGGGCGAGTCCAGGAGCGGTTGGATACCTGCCATCGGTTCCTCGGTAACGCCGACGACAACGAGACCTTGGTCGCGATAGTGATCGGCGAACTTCGAGAGTTGTGTCAGCGACTCTCGCGCGGGCGTGATCGACGAGGACCAGAATGAAAGGAGAAAGGTCTTCGACTTGTCCGAAAAGTCAGGCGCCTCTCCGCGAGCCCACTGGGCGATCTCGGGGAGTGGCATCGGAGATCCGAATGTGAGCGGTGGGCGTGCGACCGTCGCCTGTGACGGTTCGGCGCGCGGTCGTGCTTCCTGCGTCGATGGACCAGAACCGAATCCAACGAGTGCCGTCACAGCGAACATGATGATCAGGAGGCAAGTCTTGGACATCAGTTCCAAGAGTACAGCTGAGGCGTTCAACCTCGCCATTCGGCATCATCCGATAGATTGCCATCGAAATGAAGAGGAACTCAGTCACGCTCAGAATCCTTCCCGACCTGATTGTTCTCGCAGGACTCGGGCTCGGCGTCGTCCTCGTACTGCGTCCCGCGTGGCTTGGATTGAATATCCATAGCGCAGGATCGATCGTCCCTCATGTGATCCCGACAGTGACTGCTCCGGCGTTCCTGTTCCCGCTGGTGTTCATCGCGATCATGTGGTCGGCCATTCGCGCAGCCGTGCACGCGGAAGCGATTGCGAACAAATTGAAAGAGCCGTTTGGAACGCTCGTCCTGACGATTTCTGCAGTGGTCATCGAAGTCGCTCTCGTTCTGGGGGTCATGATTTCTAGCAATGGCGGTGACACGGTCGCTCGCGACACGCTCTTCGCGACCTTGATGCTGATCATGAACGGATTGGTTGGGATCGCGATCATTGCGGGGGCGCTCCGAAAGCGTGAGCAACCATTCAACGCACAATCAAGCAGTGCGTACCTCGGACTTATCGCCGCGCTTTGCACGATCGGGCTCATCCTTCCTCGGTTGACGACCGCAGAACCCGGTGGGTACATGACCGATCAGATGGACATCTTTGTTGGAGGCGCGTCGCTTGGCGTGTTCATAGCGTTCATCACGCTCCAAAGCTCGTCTCATCGCGAGTTTTTCACGTACTCACTTGACGGTGGTTCGTCGACATCGGCACACACGCACGCTCGAAGTCGTCCGCTATGGGTCTCCGCTTCCCTCCTGATTCTGTCACTGGTTACTGTCGTCTTCCTCGCGGAGTCCTTAGGCGGACTGCTGGCCACGTTTCTATCGCGGAGATTTCTCCCCGAATCGCTGCAAGGAGTTGCGATCGCGTTTCTTGTCTTGCTACCCGAAGGAATCGCCGCCATTCGAAGTGCGCTCGGATCGAATGTTCAGCGAACGATCAATATCCTTCATGGATCTGCTCTGAGCACCATCGGACTCACAATTCCGTTGGTCTTGCTTGCCGCTGGGTGCCTTGGGCGAGAGGTCGAGCTGGGGCTTGAACCGCCAGAAATCTGCTTGCTCACTGCGACGATCATCATTTCGATCCTGCACTTCGGTCAAGGCAAGACGAACATGATGCAAGGAATCGTGCACGCGATGTTCTTCGCGATCTGGATCGCGGTCCTCATGGAGTACGACCTTCCCAACGCGAACTTGCCGTGAAGTTTCAGCGCCGATCCCTGATCAATCCTGTAGCGGAACGATTCGGAATGCATCGACGTCAATAATGCCGCAATTCGACAACTTCAGATGGGGGATCACCGAAAGAGGAAGAAATGCCAATTGCATGAACGGGTCGCTGAGTTTCCCTCCGAGCGAGAGATACGCCTTCTGCATGGCATGCTGATCGCGCGCGACCGACGACGGGGGTTGGTCGGAGAGCAATCCCGCAATCGCCAACGGCAATTCTGCCACAATCTTCCCATCGTTCGCGATGCATTGGCCACCGCCAATCTCGGCGAGACGCCGAGCGGCGACAGCCATATCGCGTGGGCTCGCTCCCGCGACGCTGAGATTGTGAGCGTCATGACCGACGGTGCTCGCGATCGCTCCGCAATGCATTCCAAACCCTCGGACGAGCCCGAGTCCGATTCCGCCGCCACGTCCATGCCGTTCGATCGACGCCAAGAGCAGGAGATCACGACTCGGATCAGCTCGCAACCAGCCTCCTTCGACAGTTGGAAGATCGAGAAGAGACTCGGTCATGATCTGACCAGGGACGACTCCCACGATTCGCGCGGGAATGTTTGCTTTCGCAGTTCTTTCGAACGAGTGTTCGCCGAAGTCATCTGGCAACCGAACGGTGTTGCGTAGAAAGTCGGGCGTTGCGATCGTAGGGACCGGCTTAATAGTCTTGCCATTCGTCGAGATCAAGCGACCGCCGACAAACGTCGATTCGATCCGAAGATCTTTCCAATTGCCATCTCGAATCTTTGCGAGCGAAAAGTCCGCGACGCGCCCGGGTGCGATTGCGCCGTAATCGCCGAGCCCGAAGTGGTCGGCGACATGGAGGGATGCCATCGCAATAGCGGTCGGACCATCGAACCCCATCGCCGCGGCCCGACGGATCACGCGATCGAGATGCCCGTCGTCGGCAACTTCGCAAGCGTGCACATCGTCCGTACAGAAGCAGAAGCGATGCGCGTTCGCTTGTGTGACGGCAGGGAGCAGAGCGGACAAGTTGCGAGCTGCGCTTCCCTCTCGAATGAAGACGCGCTGACCGGCGGCGATTTTTTCGAGAGCCTCCTCTGCGGTGAAGCATTCATGATCGCTCGATGGTCCAGTTGCGACATATGCCTGCAATGCCCGACCGCGAAGCCCGGGTGCGTGGCCGTCGACGCGTCCACGGCGCGCGAGTCCGAGTGCGATCTTCGACATGAGCGCTGGATCGCCCGCAATCGTCCCCGGGAAGTTCATCATCTCTGCCAAGGCAATGATGCGATCGTCGTCAAAGAGCGGGGCAAGATCCTCGCTTTGGAGATTGGCATTGGCAGTCTCCAACGAGCTCGCGGGAACGCAGCTCGAAGCTGTGAACCAGATCCGCATCGGGACACTCTTCGCATCGGCCATCATCCATCGAATGCCCGCGATTCCGCAGACATTCGCGATTTCATGAGGATCCGCGACCAGTCCAGTTGTTCCATGGGGCAAGACGAGCATCGCGCACCCAGATGGCGGAAGCATCGTGCTTTCGATGTGCATATGAGCGTCGATGAATCCGGGGAGCACGACGAATCCGGTCGCATCGACGCGCTCACGAGCTAAGGCAGTCTCGCCTTCCGGAATCACAGCAGCGATTCGACCACCCGCGATCAAAATCGAGCCCCTTCGAACCACACGCGCAAACACATCCACGAATCGACCGTTCTCGATCACCAAATCAGCAGGAGCATCCCCGCGTGCGACCCGAACAAAACTCGGATCCGTTCGATCTATCATCATCACCGGTCGTTTGTTACTGGCAATGACGCTCGGTACTCAGGAACCGGCAATTTCATCTGCCAGCCGGAGGGAGCGCCATTGAATTTGACTTGACACCGCCAAATGCGGCTTCGCGCGGAGTCATGTCGCTTGGAACTCTCGCGAGCCCCGTGGCAACGGCGGCTTTGACAAACCGATCCACGATTGCGTCGGTGGTCGCTTCGCCTTTGACCGCGAGAACAGCGAGATAAGTTGTTGAAATGGCCCATGCGGACGAGTTCCACGAGCCCTCATTCGAAGTCGAACGCATCGCGTCGATGAAAAGGTCAGCATTCTCGAAGTACGAGGTCTTGTCGGGGATGATATGGCCTTGATCGTCGTATCGCCCATGGAACGCAAACCAGGTGTTGATCGAGTCGCCGCCACCAACCGGCGTCCCAACGATGTGTCCGCCGACCGCGAGAATGAATGTCTCTCTGGCGGGACGATAGACGTACGCGATGCTGTCGATGGTTTCTACGATTGAAACCGGCGTTCCACTTGCGTCAACCTCTTCGATCGTTCGGTTGCGCTGGGTCACCGAGCGAACCACGATCTGCTCTCCGGGCGATGTTTCGGGTAACCGTCCATGATGAGCGTCGGCGTATTCCAGCACGGCGCGCTGAGCGAGCGGGAGTCCTATGTCAAGAATTGCAGGTACGTCGTACTTCGAGGGGATCGCGTGGGGCGTAGAGCAACCAGTCAGCATGGTCACTGTCGCAATCGTCGCGCTGAAGAATGCGCACGGGATAATGAAACTTCCAACGAGAGTCAATTTTTGTTTTCGAGAAGCCAAACTTCGCATGCAACTACTGTAGCTCATCCTTTGGAGATAATCCTTTGGGGCTATTCTTTGCGAGGGTCCGGATCAGACCGCGGCCTGGCTCGGGGGCTTCGAAGCGTGCGAACTGTGTTGCTGCGGATGCGAGCCCGACGAAAGCTCGCTCATGTCGGGAAGCGAATCAACATCGATTCGTACGACTTCTCCTCGTCGTGGCGGTCCGAGCCCAGGGAATGTCGTCGAGATCACGACCGATCGGATCCTCGCCAAGGGCAGGTAGACAACTGCCGAATAGTCGGCGAACTCCACCATGACACCTTCGACCGTCAGGCCGACGATCATCCCGGGGATGAATCGATCGCCGTGGTGCTCGCCACCATGAGCCGAGACCTGCACTTGCATGTGAAGCGCGCGATGCAGAAGGTGATGGATTGACTCTGGTGGACGCCCGGCAGGTCGGTGGTCGACTGTTCGCACAAGCTCCGGTGGCGGAGTGTGCGACTCATCTCTCACCTCTGGTTCCACTCGAACCTGTGCGACTGGGATGAGTCCCGGGATCGATGCCGCGGGGACCCAATCATCGCGCCCCGCCTTCTGCACATGCGACTCTGCAGTCACGATCTTGGATCGAGCTGCTTCTCGAAGTCCCTCGGCGAGCAACCAAGGAGAAACCTCGTCGCCATTCTTGAATCGGAATTTGTCGCCCACGACTGCCTCCTTTCGCACGCTTGGTGCGATTGGTGAACCGAGGAACTTCAAGGAACTTGGCGATCCGTCGTCGCCCGCTCAATCCATGCTATCGCCTGAAGCTTGGTTCGCGGCGGGAAAATTCAGGTACTGGCGAAGGAACTTTGTGCCAAATTCAATTAACTTCATGTCCTCGCAATCGATCGCGATGCGCGTGAGTCGTCCCGGTAGCTCAGCTGGATAGAGCAGCAGATTTCTAATCTGCAGGTCGGTGGTTCGAGTCCACCCCGGGACGCCTCGCATCCGCGATGAGGGCGAAGCGATTTCGCGGGAGGCTAGGAGCCACCTTGTCTGGCCACATTGACTGTGAGCGCTCGCGTGTCTGCTGGTTTGACTCCTGTTTCCCACGGTCGAGCGAGCTGGAATGTCAGGGTGCACGATCCAGCCTCGGCGGCGCTGAATTCAAAGACACAGATGACTGGACCGCCCGCGATACCCGCACCGGTCGATGTATTTTCACCGAGCCCCTTTGACCAGTCGAAGTGTGGCGTAAGCACGGACGGAGTGGTTGTCGATTGCCCAGTGGAAGTTGGAGTATTGACGCAACCGACGCATTTCCATTCGTAGCCAGTGCCAGTGTTCATCCGAAGCTCAACTCGAACCTTGTCCCCGACATGGGCAGCCGCAGTCGTCGTCTCGTCGAGCTGGACGACATCGACACCCGGGACGGAGGGCTGGTCGCTTCCGGTCACATTTTCGCGCATCCTCGCGATCAATTTTCGTTGTGGCATGATCGGACTTCGCCCCGTAATCGTCTCGGGCGGTGGGCTGGTTGAACACCCTTGGTTGCAAGAGCAAACAACGATGAGCAAGCCCAGAGCGAAACGAAAGAGTGGAAATCGGTGCATCTCACGATTCTATTCGATTCGTTGCCCATGCGAGAACAAGTGTGCCGTGCGAACATCGCTCCACTTCGACTCTTCCAATCGCCAGAAGCGTGCAACCCTCATCGAGGTCGATCGCGTGGCCCTCGCAAGTCACTTTGTGTCCGATCCCAACCGCCGCGTGGACGAGCACGATCTCGCCCTCGACATCAGCGCATCGTCCGGATCGCAGCACCCGCATTCCGCCTCGCCAGCGGTCGCGCAGAAGAAACCAATTCACATCACGCACGCCAGCACCGAGCGGTTCCCCGATAACCGACTCCTCCCCGGCGAAGGGGAGCGACTCACCGTCCGGCGGGACATCCGACCAAACTCCGCCACGCTCGACACGCATTCCAGAACCGTCCAGGCATGCGATCCAACGGTCGAACGATGGAAAGCGAGAGAATTCGGCTCGTGAAGGGAGATCCGCGATCGAAAGGCGCCAAGTCCACGGCGCGTCGAGGGACTCCACGTCACTGGCGATCTCGACCGTACTGCCGAGACCGTTCGCCCAGGGCATTCGTCGCGAGGCAGTAGCGGGCAGGATTCGCATCGGTCTTCGGGAACTCTACTTGGATGCTCGGAGTCATTCGTTTGATTCGGCTCGCGATTGTGTCACAATGATGGCATGTCCTTGGACTCGGGCATCTTCGCTTGTATCGGCGCACTTTTCTGCGCGTTTGCTACACATTCGGCTGACAAAGTCGACTTCGACCGCGAGATCCGTCCCATCCTCGTTGCAAATTGCTTCAAGTGCCATGGACCCCATGATGAGGCGCGCAAGGCGGGATTGAGATTTGATTCGTTTGAGGGAGCGACAGCGACTCTGCGTTCGGGTCGCCAAGCGGTTGTGCCATTCTCACCAGACGGGAGCGCGATTCTCGGGCGAGTTTCGAATCTGGATATCGATGAGCGGATGCCTCCTGTTGGACACGAGCCACTCGCGCCAGCGCAGATTGCGCTCGTTCGTAGGTGGATCGACGAAGGGGGAGAGTTCTCTGCGCCTTGGGCGTTTCGTCCGCTCGAAGCAGTATCGACGCCCGTCGTGGACGACCAGGAGTGGTGCGACGGGGATATCGATCGATTCGTGCTTGCGACTCGCGAGCACGTCGATCTCGCTCGACCTAAGCACGACCTTGATCCGTCGGCGCTCCTTCGAAAATTGTCATTCGACTTGCGCGGTTTGCCACCATCAGAAGCGGATGTCAAGGCATTCGTGGCGCAACCCACCGCGGCGAGATTCGATGAGTGGGTTGATCGGTACCTCGCCGATTCAGCCTTCGGCGAGCGTTGGGGTCGTCACTGGCTCGATCTTGCGCGCTATGCAGAGACGCTCGGGCACGAATTCGATTACGAGATGCCGGATGCGTGGCGATACCGCGACTACGTGATCGACGCGTTGAACCAAGACATTCCACTTGACCGTTTCGTTCGTGAGCAGATTGCGGGCGACTTGCAAACGCCTCGCGCGGCAATGGGGCTTTCCAATGTCGCGCCCATCGCCACGGCGTGGTGGTTCCTTGGTCCAGCGGTTCACGCGCCAGTCGATGTGCGACAGGACGAGGCCGATCGGATCGCTGGCGATATCGATGTACTCGGGCGGTCCTTGCTGGGACTCTCCGTCGCGTGTGCTCGCTGTCACGATCACAAGTTCGACCCGATTCCAGCTGCTGACTATTACGCGCTTGCGGGAGTCGCGCGAAACACGCGTCGAGTGAATGGATTTGTGCAGACCGATTCTCAAGCAGACGGATTGCTGCGTCGCGCAGTCGAATCGTTTGAGGCCTCGGCGCGAATTGCGCGACTCGAAGGTGCGACCAAGCATCGCACGACTCCGGGTGTCTCGGACGTGTCGGGTGCTTCGGATGCGCATGGGGCGACAGTCGTCGACGAACTTGCGGATCACGGTTCATCGTGGAAGTGCTCTGGATCGGCCTTCGCATGCAAGACGCCAGGACTGCACTGGGGATCGATCGACAGCGCGCGACTTGATCGAAAGCTCGTTGGTAGTGCGAGATCAACGACTCGATCAGTCGAGCACCGGTACTTACATGTTCGCCTGCGCGGGAGCGATGCGACAATCCGTCCGATCATCGACAACTACTGGCTCGATGAACGAAATCCACTGCTCTTTGAGGGGTTGCTCCGCAAGGTGCCTCATCACGATGGCGCCGGTGAATGGCGAACGGAAACCTTTGACCTCGTGCGGTTCAGGGGGGAGCGGCTGTACATAGAACTCATCGATGATGGGGATGGTTGGATCGAAGTCGATTGGATCGCTGCATCCGATGATGCGACACCGCCGGACGCGACCGCCTGGGATGTCGACGAAGATCCTGTCTTAGATCCCGCGCGCCGCATTGAGGTTGACGCGATGTTTGCGGATGCGCGACAGGCGGCGACGGCCCTCGCTGCGTGTACTCCTCCGGTGCGCGCGATGATCGCCGAAGAAGGTGGATCATTCGACGAGTCCATCCATGTTCGGGGTGCGTCGCACTCGCCTGGAGCGGTGACATCGAGAGGCCAGCTTCGATTGCTCGGTGAGCACTCGCCGACATCGATCGAAGGAAGCGGTCGACTGGAGTTGGCCCAGTCGCTTTCGAATCCAAAGAATCCGTTCCTCTGGCGAACCATGGCGAATCGGGTCTGGTTGAAGCTTTTCGGTCGCGGCATCGTCGAGACCCCGGACGATTTCGGGCAACTTGGTTCGCCACCATGGAGCGCGGAACTGCTCGATTTCCTCGCGTCGAATCTTGCGGATCATCGGTCGTTCAAGTCGCTCATTCGAGAGATCGTCCGAAGTCATGCCTACCGAGCTGTGGCGGATGTCGGCGAATTGCCGGGATCCGCGTGGGGTCCGCTCGCAGTTCGTCGCCTCGATGCCGAATCAATTCGAGATGCGATGCTCGCAGCGAGCGGGCGCATCGACTTGGCGATGGGCGGGCCGAGCGTTGCGGCACACCTGTCGGACCACATGCAAGGAAGAGGGCGACCTGAAAAGTCCGGTCCAGTCGATGGCGCAGGTCGGCGCAGTGTTTATCTTGCGGTTCGCCGAAATTTCCTCGATCCATTCATGCGCGTATTCGATGCGCCAATTCCATCGACTTCGTGCGGTCGTCGTCACGAATCGAATGTCCCCGCACAATCCTTGGCGCTCCTCAATAGCGAACTCGTTCGGACGATCGGCGAGTACTGGGGCGATCGCCTCGGTGCGGATGGTCAGACAAGTGAAGACTCCCGCGTCGAATCGGTCTGGTACGCGATGTTCGCTCGACCACCACGCGACGACGAGTCGCTGATGGCGCGAGAATTTCTCGACGCCGAGCGTGCAGCGCAGCCGACGGCTTCCGACGCAACGACGAAAGATCGCGCAGCCTATGCATCCCTCACGCAGTCGCTCTTCGCGACGAAGGAGTTCATCTTTCTGCGATGAGCGATCACCTGCACCATCACTGTGGTCGGTTTCGTACATCGCCACTGACCCGGCGCGAGATGCTCGGCACCGTCGGTGGGGGCTTCGGACTGCTGGCGTTCAACGCCCTCTTTGGACGGGAAACTCTGGCGGAATCACTCTTGTCGACGGTGGGAGGGGGCGATGCTCGCTCACTTCTCGCGACGCACATCCCTGCGCGCGCTCGGAGCGTGATCTTTCTCTATATGGATGGTGGCCCTTCGCAGGTCGACACGTTCGACCCAAAGCCGCGACTCGTGGATCTCGACGGCAAGCCATTCCCTATGCAGATCGCGCCGACGCAATTCAACAATAATGGATCGACGCTTCCGTCACCTTGGAAATTTGCACGCCATGGACAAGCTGGTCACGAAGTCTCGACGCTCTTTCCACACATCGCGAAGGTCGCGGATGAACTGTGCGTCATTCGATCGATGACGAGCGACTTCTCCGAACACACCAACGCGAATTATTTCCTCCATACGGGATCCGGTATCGCAGGCCGTCCATCCATGGGTGCATGGAGTTCGTACGGACTCGGTAGCGACAATCAGGATCTTCCCGGGTTTGTGGTGATTGATGGAGGACTCATTCCTCCCGGCGGCCTCGACTGCTTTGGAGGAGGGTTTCTGCCGGCGCGTTTTCAGGGCAGCGTGATGCATGCGCAGGGAGATGCGATCGCCGATGCGACTCCGAGCGATTCGCCGGATGAGCAGGCTCGCAAGCGTGCGCTCATCGCACGACTCGATTCGCGTTACGCGCATGACACCGGTGCCGAGTCGATCGAGAGTGCGATTCGAAATCACGAACTCGCGTATCGAATGCAATCATCGGTTCCGGAGCTCGCCGCCCTCGACGGGGAGAGCGATGAAACGAAGGCACTCTATGGATTCGACGCACCGGATGCGGCGACGCGAACATACGCACGCGAGTGTTGCCTTGCTCGTCGACTTGTCGATCGTGGTGTGCGATTCGTCGAGGTGACATGCCCCAAAACGATTGGCGACCGTTGGGACCAGCACGGCGATCTCAAGGCGGGCCACGAGGCGAATGCCCGCGCGGTCGATCAGCCGATCGCAGCGTTGCTCATCGACTTGCGCCGAAGAGGACTGCTCGACTCGACACTGGTGGTCTGGTCAGCGGAATTCGGGCGCACGCCGTTTGCGCAGGGAACGAATGGTCGCGATCACAACCCATTCGGATTCACGATCTGGATGGCTGGCGGGGGAGTGCGTGCGGGAGCGGTCATCGGTGCGACCGACGAGTTTGGTTACCGCGCCGTCGACAAGCCGTACAAGATTCACGACCTACACGCGACAATGATGCACTTGATGGGCGTCGATCATCGACGATTGACGTTTCGATCTGGAGGCCGCGATATGCGGTTGACTGATGTGCATGGCAATTTGATCGAGGACGCGATCGGGTAGGTGGCAAACTCGAGTCGGCGAGCACCACTGCAATCGTGTGGGCCGTCGAAAAACCTCCCGCGCGAGTTGCGGAGCTAGCAAGCGTCCGCATAGTTGACTTGGCGCGTGCAGGCCGGCGCACTGAGATTCCAGCGAGCATGCTTGAGCGCCGGGCGGTCTTTTCGCGGTCATCACAATTTCGAATCGGACCGATCCAGCCACAGAGTGACGCTTCCCCGGCGCCGGCTTTACTCCACAGCCAGTGCGCGAATGTAGTCCTCCAACGCCTTCTGCTGTTGTATCGCCGTCCCCGACTCTTTGGCTTCTTCGTCGCGCAACGTCTCGAGCCTCGATTCTTGTTCGCTGAACCTCGCCAGATACCTTCGATAGATATCCGTGTCGTGGTCGATCGCGTTCATGTTCTGCCGGACGCGATTCTGGTCCTCATTGATCGAATCGCGCTCGTACCGCAAGCGCGCGATTCGATCGGCCGTCCCGATGAGCATCGATTGCAAGTTTGCGGCCTTCTTCACGGCCTCGACGACCGCGGCTGACGCCTTCCCATCGCGCGAGAACGAAAGTAGGAGTGGCATGTCGTATCCCACAATGCTCGTGCGCTGCGAGTTCGTTCGTTCCTGCGCGACGACCAATGTCGCGGTTTCGCTGGGCTTCATGTCAATCTCAAATCGGTACAAGCTCGAGGTTTCCTGCGCAGGTTTTTCCGGTGCGGTCAACTGCCAGCCCTCCCACTTGGGCGATTCAACAAGCAGAGTCCGTCCGCGAACTGCATCCTTGTTGTTAAACGCATACGAAGTCGTCATGACCGATTTGTTCGTCATCTCGATCGCGCCATCCACGATTTTGACTGATTGAAGAGTGTTCGTGTCCGCATCAGTCGTCGCCGCCGCCACCGAGAGATCGACCGCGTACGCGATCAGGCGAGTGTCACCAAGGGTCAAGTATCCGATCTGCGCGTCGCCCGCATATGTGTACGCATCGAAGACCGCAATCGGTCCGGGGATCAACTGCAGTCCCGTCGAGTTCTTCAACTCAAATCCACGCATTGGATGCTCGATGCGATCGTCGCGATTGAAGATGCTCACCCGTCGACCGTCGATTGGCGATGACAAGATCGGCAACATCGCCGACTGCTGTCGCGGGATGGAAATCGGCATCTTCAGCGAGTACTGAAAGGCTTCGCCGATCGATCCAGCTTGCGCTTGTGACACCGCGGTCTCTCTCCAGCGATCTTCGGCGGACACCTCCATCTCCGATTCATCGTCCCCGCCCGCTCCGAACAACGAGCCGCCGTCATGTTGCGCGTCATGTTGCGCGTCACCTCCGCTCCCGCCGCCACTATCCGCAGTGGCATACATGGGATCGCCCGCCTTCTTCATCGCGCGACTTGCAGGGGCTGACGAGACAGGCGGAGGTGGCGCCTCGGCCACTCTTCGCCTGAGGGCCGTCCCAGCTTCGAACGCATCTCCATCTTGATAAATCCTTGGTGCGGCACCGGCAACCATCGGCACAGGAAGCATCGGCCGAGAGATGTGGAGCGACTCGGAAAGGTCCATTTTGAAACTGACCGGCTGACTGGCGACGAGCGCGAGTTGCACGCCACTCCAGTCGTCGTCGGTCGTGTTCTCGACAATCGCCCAACCCTGCAGGAGGGGTTTCTCGCTGGCAACCTGATCCGATGGCAGAACCAGTCTGTAGCTCGTCTTCCAGATGGGCATTTCGTTGACATATGACACCGCGACTTCGCGCGCACCCTTGCCCGCGAACGAAAGGTCAACGGTCTTGAATCGATCCGTGCTGTGGGCGGCGAGTGCAGAGAGCGCCTTCATGAGTTCCGCGTTGAGTGCATCGTTCTCCAACTGCACCGAGACAGCCGTCGTCAGATTGACCGACCGCACGCCTGTCACAGTGACGACATTCACGAACGGAATTGCGATCGCCTTCTGTGCATTTCCCTGCGCCTGCTCGCGCATCTCGCCGCCGAGAATTGTGCCATCAACTGGACCATCGTTGGTGACGAAACGAACATTCGCCCCGCGCAACCGTCCGAGAATCGTTCCAAGCGTTGGATTATCCGAGAGATCTACTCCAAAGCTTGCCAACTGCCGTGCAAGTGGCTCCTTCGATTCAAACGAGACCACTTGTAACGCTTGCTCTGGATCGAGAATCACCATCGACTTCAGCATGTCGTTGATCTCGTCGTTGGCAAAGCGCAACTGCACCGAGTCGCCCGCCTTGACCGATCCAACTCGCTCGAAGTATCCCACTCCCGACCGAAAGAGCGTCACAGCTGTGATGGGCAGTTTCGCGGGGGCACCGCTCCCGACGACGGATTGACCGAACGAATTGCTGGTTGTGCATGTGAGAGCGCAGATTCCGAGCAAATAATTCAGACGGTGGAAGTTGCGAGTTTTCATGTTGGTTTCTCCTTGATGGGGTCGACCCCTGAGTTGGTGGGAATGATACGACCGCGCAGAAGTCCGATCGTGCTCGTGAGAGCGAGGAACGCTAGCACGGCGAGCAGCCCAGGGTCGACCAGATAGTCCCAGAGATTGTCCGACTCCATGACGCCGAAGCAGTATGCCCCAAGGGCGATCGCCACGATGTTGATCCACCGATGTCCGAGGGTTCGCAGGCATGTGGAAGCGACGACAATGATCGCGACTGCGATCAGAATCCAAGTCGGATCCCAACCAAGCGAATACAAGTCCGTCTGAATCCCTGGGACTTCGAGGACGAGCGGCGCATAAAGCGGAAACGCTACGAAGATTGTCGCGCAGACGGTCGTCACTCCCAAGGGTCGATCGGGAAGCAGCGAAGGTCGCACCGTATAAAGCATGAGGAGCACGAATGTCACGATGCTCGGATCCCCCCACAGCCCGCGCAAGTGACCCGCCAGCGAGACGCCTTCGATCGAGACGACGAGCATTGCCACACTCGGAATCCAGAGTTCGAGACCAAAGCGATTGACTCTCGCATGGCCACGCAGTTCGCGAACGAATCGAATGGCGGTTGCCACGATGACGCACTGCGCGAAGAGGCCGTACGCCGCGTCGCCGTTCATGGATCATTCTCCACGGCGGGCTCTTCAGAAATTCCTGTTTCAAGCCACGCGGGTGTAAACGAGCAGAGCCGAATTCCCTTGCGATGCCACGTGTAGGAGAGGTGAATCGTCCCGTCGGTGCCCTGCGCTAGAAATGGATACGAGAACTCGCTGTTCGTTTCGCGGTCGTCGCGCTGAATCGTCCGCGACGCGGTCCACGTCGAGCCACCATCGATCGACCGAAACAGCTGGAGCACATTGCGACCATTTGCGAGTGGGTTTGTCGCAATCAGCAGCGATCCGTCCATCAATCGGATCATGCTGACACTCGCGTTCGGATTGGGGATCTCGAGTGAGCCCTTCATCGGCCACGACACGCCACCGTTCGTCGTTTTGTTGACACCGATGACCCGGAAGAATCGGCTCGCACTGCGTCGCACTGCGATCGCATCGGTCGCGCTCGTCGGGGCGACCGCCGGCTGCAGCCATCCACCATCGTACTTCTGCATGCGGTCCGCTTGCAGGACGCGACCGTCGTTGGTGAGGCGTACCCAAAGCCCCCATTTGCAGATGAATTCGTGGTACGCGGGAAGTCCGAGTGTCCCATCACTCAGCGGGACGATCTGATTTCGCACCAGCGTGCTGAAATTGAAGAGCGGTGAGAGAATCAGTCGGCGGCACTCGATCCATGTCTTGCCACCATCGTCGGACGCCAGTTGATTGATCGAACTTCCAGACCATCCACCATAACTCACGCTGACGACATGCATGTGAATTCGACCTTTCCGGTCGACCCAAATCACCGGATTCCCGAGGATGCGAATGACACGGTGCGTCAATGCTGCAAGCCGTTCACAAGTGAGCGAGACCCATTGATCCAAGACCGCGCCGTCGCTCGTGCGCACTCGTGCCATCTGAATCGCGACATCCCTCGCCCCCTCACGCTCTCCACCGAACCACGCGACCAGCAATGATCCGTCGGGCATGACGGCGATCGAAGAGGCATGCGCCGAAGGGGTCGACTGCCCCATGGAGATGAACCGGAAACTCGAATCCGCAGTCGACGGAGCGGTTGCCGGTGCAACGACGAATCGAGGTTCAGGTGGTCGAGGCACTTGCCATATCGCCGCGGCGAGTGCCAACCCCAGGAAGACAAGCGATGCGCGAATTGCTGCTGGAGTTGAAGTCATGCGCAAAGGCTCGAAACGCCGACGAACTATAACATCGAACGATCGGGTTCCGACCTGAACAAACGCGCATGGATATTCGATTTCAAAGGATGGTTGATCGTTGGGTTGGTATCCCGATGTGCGCATGTTTGTCGATGTGGCATCGCGGCACGCGGTTGTTTCGCAGCAGTCGTCCGCCGCCGACTCCTCGACGAATCTTGGTGATTCTCCTGAGCGAAATGGGCAGTCTCGTACTCGCCGAGCCGATGTTTCGCCGCTTGCAAGATCGATACCCCAACGCAGAAATTCACATGATGCTCTTTGCACGCAATTGGCAAGTGCTCGACTTGCTCGGTGTGGTCAAGAGCGAAAATGTGATCGCGATCCGCGACGATTCGCTCGGCAATCTTGTGCGCGACGTGCTCAAGGCAATCCTTCGCATGCGTGCGTCCAATTTTGATGTCGTCATCGACTGCGAACTCTTTTCGCGAGTGAGCAGTGTGCTCAGCGGTCTTTCGGGCGCTCGTCGGCGTGCTGGTTTCCACCGCCACACACAGGAAGGTCTCTACCGCGGGTCTTTCATGACCGCGCCCGTCGCATACAACGCGTATCGGCATCTCTCGCACCAACTCGTGACACTCGCGGATGCCATCGACAGCGACACAGTGCCACGTGCGAAGGACGCGGTCGCGTCGCCGACATATTCGCCGCCGACATTTCAGCCGGAAGTCGGCGAAGTTGATCGCGAGATCTCCGAGCTTCACCGCGATCATCCAGCGATCGCGGGCAAGTCACTCGTCCTGCTCTATCCGAGCGGGGGACTGTTGCCCATTCGCGCGTGGCCGATCCAACACTTCACCGAAGTCGCGAGACACTTGCTCGCAGATGGCTATGCGGTTGGAATCATCGGTATGAAAGACGATCGCCTGCTTGCTGATCAACTGCGCGACTCGTGTGGCGACGAGACGCACTGCATCAATCTCGCTGGATACACACGGTCGGTGCGTCACCTCATGTGCCTCTTTCACCGTGCGAACCTGCTCATCACAAACGATGGCGGTCCCGTTCAGTTTGCGGCGATGACGCCAATCCCGAACATCGTCCTGTTCGGCCCAGAGACTCCGACGCTCTATCGCAGTTGGTCGCCGCAGACGTTTTCATTTTTCACACAGCTGCCTTGTTCACCCTGTCTCACCGCATACAACCACCGGACATCACCTTGCGATGGTGACAACCAGTGTCTGAAACGAATCTCGCCAGCCGAGGTTCTTTCAAAGGCGCGGGAGATGCTCGCGACCGCGAATCCTGTCGGAGTGGGCGCGATCGCATGACGGGACTCTTCCAGTCGATCTTCGCGGTTGTCGCATGGGGGTGGCGACAACGCCATCGATTCTTCCAGTTCGGAGTCGTCGGTGTCAGCGGCGTGGCGATCAATCAGCTGGTGATTTGGGGCTGTCAAGAGCATCTCTATCTCGGAATTGGGAACGAATCGCTGCGATTGAATCTGGCGATGTTCACCGGCATCGTCTTTGGGATGACCAACAACTTTTATTGGAATCGCAAGTGGACCTGGAAGGATCGCCAGCGAACCCGCGACCTGAGCATCATTCACCAATACCTGCAGTATGCCACTGCGAATTGGGCTGGAATTCTGGTGCAAGTCGCATTGACCAACTTGCTGGTGCACTGGGTCCCGTATCTCGCGGCAAACCTCATCGGTATCGCATTTGCGAGCGTGATCAACTTCGTACTCAACGATCTTTGGACATATCGGCATGTACGCACCGAAGGAATTGATCCAGAAGTGGAACGGCTCGAACGTGCTCGCGTTGCTGTCCCACTCGTCATGAGCGGACTAATCCTCGGTCTCTGCACCTACCTCTTCGATCTCGGATCCCTGCACATTCTCGGCAACGGCGACGAAATGGTCTACATGCAGATTGCGCGTGCGACTGCCGCGAGTGATCATTGGCTTCCGCTTCAAAGCGGAGCAACGGGTTTGGAGAACACGAAACCTCCGCTCCTCTTCTGGCAGGGACTCATCACGACGGACTGGGGAAACCACTGGACGCTCGTCGCACTGCGCTGGCCAAGCGTCGCCTGGACATTTGCGACAGCGATCATGTGCGGACTGTTGGCATGGCGACTGGCCGGTCGCAACATCTTCAATGGCGTGCTTGCGGCGATGTTTTATCTGGCGTTTTTCAGCACCTATCGCTATGGTCGACCGTATCTGACGAATCCGCCGGAGACGTTCTGGGTCTTCGCCTGTTTTTTCACGATGCTCTGGTGGAAGCCGAAGTCATTCGAGTCGCGCCTCGCGTTTCCGACAATCATCGGCGTGCTCGCGGGGATGGCGCTTCTTACGAAGAGCTTCGCGCAGTTGCTTCCGATCGGCGTGGGGCTCGCGTGGTGGCATCTTCGCATCGTCGATTGGAAGTGGGGGATCTTCGTTCGACGCGCGCTACCAGGGCTTGCATGGATGGTGATCGTCGCGCTCGCAATTTTCGGTCTCTGGTTCGCACTTGATCCGAATCCGCGGGCGATCTGGGGCTCTTTCGTGGTTGGTGAAAATGTCGCAAAGATGGCTGGTGGGATGGGATCGTGGGTTCAAGGATTCGTCTGGGGAGGCAACAGTCTCTGGACGCTCGCGGGCAGTTGGTTCGTCAATGCAGGACTGCTTGCATTTCCACTTTTCGGCGTCGCGGTCGAATGTTGGAAGCACCGCGCAAAACTGTTGGTGGAAGAGCGACTGCTGTGGATTTGGGTCTTCGCGATCTTTATCGTTTTCTGCATTCCGCAGCAACGATCGGGTCGCTACTTGATCGAGGCGATGCCCGCGCTTGCGGTGATCATGGCCACGCGCTGGCACCATGTCGGACGAAATGCGTTTGTGATTTCGCATCTCGTGGCGATCGCCGTCCTCGCTCCGATTGGATGGATCTCGTTCATGCTCGCGAGCGAAGTAGGGTTTGGCGCGTTCTCATGGTGGCACTGGCCACTGGTCGTTGGCGCACTCGCCTTCGCTGTGACTGCAATTGCCCAACCGAGGTGGACTGCGATGTGTACGGCTCCCGTAGCGATGAGTGTGTTCCTGACCTTGTCGAGCTTGTTGAGTGTCTTCAATGCTCCACTGGGCGCATTTCCACAGCAGGCGATCGATGCATCGCGTGGCCGAACCGTCTGGGTTTCCGAGAACTTCCGTTCGGTCGCTGAACTTCATCGGTTCTTGCTTCCAGGCGCGCATGTCGTCGGCTACGACAGAAAGCTCGACGCACCACCAGCGGATCGGGCGCGAGAGGGCGACTTGCGGATTGTGGTGCTTCCGCTCATGGCCGAAGCACCATCGGGAGCGATCGGGAGTCGCATCGAGATGACCAGCCGACACACCGCGCAACAGATTTGGGAGATGGCGACTGGCAAGGTCCGCGAGCACCTGTTCTGCCGCGAGTGGATCGTGCCTGCCAATCGCTAGTGCACTCACGCACTTCGCGCAGGAAGCGTTTTCGCGATCCACACCATCAGCCCCACTGAGACAAGCGCGAGTGCCGCGTATGCCGCAAAGATCCCATTGAGCGGATATCCCTCGTCGCGCATCAATCCGAATCCCCAGTCGGCGAATCCGCCACAACTAATGCTGACGAAATTCATAATGCCATATCCCGTCGCTCGCAGATGAGGTCGTGCGATCTGGCTGAGGATCGGCATGTTGTTGCAGTCGAAGAGTCCCCAGCCGAGTCCGAAGATCGCAAGGAACGCGACCGCGACCACGAGCGTCCCAGCGTTGCCGACACCAAAGAGAGCTGGAACGAGCAATGCGATTCCCACCGCACTCGTGTACGCCCGGCCGCGCGGGGTGATGCGCGACCAACGATCGGCCATCCATCCTCCGATGACGACACCGACCAGCATTCCAATTGTGAGGTAAAGAGTCGCAGAGACTCCTGCCATGCCTTGCCCGATCCCGAATTGCTCTTTCAGAATCGCTGGCATCCAGTCGCGCACGACCCACCCTGCGATCGCGGGAAGCGTGAAGCACGCCACCAACAACAAGAAGGGACCACTCGTGAGCAACTCCCGCGAGACCGCACGGATCGATGCGCGTGGCTCCTCGGACTTGCTCGCCGCATTCTCGATCGCGACGGCGCGCGGTGCCTCCCGCAACGAGAACGCCAGCGGTATCGCGTAGAGAATTCCGACGATTCCCGCTGCGTGAAATGCGAAGCGCCATCCGAAATCCTGCGCGTCAGCAACGTATCCGCCAAATCCACCAGCCATCACGCCGACATAGATCGCAGTCTGGTGAAGCCCGATCGCGCGCGATCGCGTACGCGGACCGTGGAAATCTGTGATCAGCGCCAGCGCCGCTGGAATGTAAAACGCCTCGCTGACCCCCATCAGCGTGCGGGTCCAGAGAAGATCCTGATAGGTGGTCGCATTCCCCGTGATCCATGTGACAACCGACCAGGCGAACAAACTGCAGACGATGGTGGTGCGCCGTCCGAAACGGTCGGCGATGAAGCCGCCGAGTGGACTCAGAAACGCATAGACCCACTTGAACTGTCCGAGCATCAATCCCCAGTTCGCGTCGGTCGCGACATCGGCGATGTCTGTCATCACCGAAAACTTCATCGAAGCCAACATCTGGCGATCGAGGTAATTGAGCATCGCCACTGGCCACAGAAGCATGACGGCCAGCCATGCAGTGCGCATGATCGTGCGCGTGCGGTCATCGGATGCTGGAAGGATGCTTGGCGCGTTCATTCGTGCAGAGTATGGAAATTCGCGGGACTTACGAGACGGTCGCGACTCGATGGCGGAGCGCCCGACGCCGGGAGGGATCCTCGGCTGTGCATCAAAGGAGAGGCCTTCAGGCTTTCGTGTGGGCTCGTTCGCCGCCCTTTGCTGAAAGAGTCCGCCTTGCACGGCACTTCGTGGGCGTTTGAGGGCAACGCTGATGCCCCCTGCACAGTTGTCCATTGGTGGCCTGACCTTGCCCCGATTTCGTGGACCCCTAAATTAGCGAGAATGCTCGCAAGGAGAGCGTTTCATGGACAAAGCATCGAGACGGGCCAAGCGCAGTGACTCGGCTCGCCCCCCGTCAGTCGCGCAGGCGACTGACGAAACCCTAATCGAGAAACCGCACGCGACCCGTACTCACGTCATACATCCCGCCGAGCATCGTCAGTTTGCCATCGCGGTTCGCCGTGCGCAGAATCTCGCTCTGCTCAAGCAGTCGCTTCATCTGATAGCGCACATTTGCCTCGCTCGCGGCGGTGAGTTCGATCGGTGATGCCAACCCAGCCAACGCCGGGCGGATCGCGTCGGTGAAAGTCGGCATGCTCCCAGGCAGTGGATTGCCTTCGATGGTCGCGTCGACTGCACCGCACTTGGTGTGTCCGAGGACGAGAATTGTGTGAACACCGAGTGCCGCCACGCCATACTCAAATGTTCCGGTTCCGCCCGCATCCTCGTGATTGCCGGCGGTACGAACGACGAACAAATCACCAATGCCCTCGTCAAAGATAATTTCGGGCGGGGTACGCGAATCCGCGCATGTGAGAACCCCGACCGACGGACTTTGCCCGAACGCGCCTGTCTGAATCACGCGCTCTTGGTGCCAACTGTGCGCATGCATGCCGCCGGCGAGAAATCGCTCGTTGCCCGCCTGAAGTGTCTCGCGAGCCTTACCAGGTTGGATCCCAGCAGTCCGGGGCGTAATGGATGCGCATCCGGTGAGGGACGCGACAAGAAGTAGGACGGAGTATCGAAGTGGGGTGATTGAGGTCATGCTATTCATAGATGCTCAATATAGCGGGAGGATCATGTTGCCGTCGCAGGTACGCTCGACCGATGTTCGGAGCCTCGAAAGTTCGATGCGACCTCCCGATTCTCGGTGCAAGTCGCGAGACTGTGCAGTCCATCGAAGTGGCGATCCAACGATTTGACGAGGGTGAAATTCTTCAACTTTCCGATCGCGTCGCGTTGGAAGAGCCGCTCGAAATCCGGCTTGAGTGGCTCGAAAATGGCGCACGCAATCACCGCAGTGTTTCGATCACGATGCGTACGCCCGGCAGCGACGCAGAACTCGCGGTCGGATTCCTCGTAGGAGAAGGAGTCCTTCGTTCGCGTGGCGACCTCTTGCAGGTCGTTCCGTGTGGACCCGACAGCGGGTTGCACCGTGGCACCAATGTCGTCCGGGTCTGCCTTGCCGACCACGCGGTTGTTACATGGCCTGCGCTCGAACGACACTTCTATGCAACTTCGAGCTGCGGAGTATGCGGGAAGGCGTCCCTTGAGGCACTTCAAGTCGCGGGTGTCGCCCCGATCGCTCGGACATCGATGCGGATCTCTCCTCAAGAAGTGTGCGAACTACCCGCGAAACTTCGCTCGCGTCAAGGCGTCTTCGATCAGACTGGTGGATTGCACGCGGCCGCGCTCTTCGCACTCGATGCGCTTGGAGCTGCGACGGTCGTTGCAATTCGCGAAGATGTTGGCAGGCACAATGCAGTCGACAAGGTAGTGGGTTCGCAGTTCATGGCTGGGCAGTGTCCACTCGCTGATCGAATCCTCGTCCTCAGTGGTCGCGCGAGTTTCGAGCTCGTTCAGAAAGCAGCTGTCGCGGGGATACCGATTATCGTCGCCGTCGGCGCGCCATCAAGCCTCGCAATCGAACTCGCACAGAAGTTTAATATCACGCTTCTCGGGTTCGTTCGTGGCAATCGATTCAACATCTATCACGGCGGATGGCGCGTGGATTCGACGACGTGACTAGCCCGCGCGACATCGATCCAGTCGGTCCCGAGCGATGCGACGAAGGGATTCGCATCGGTCCACCTGCGGATTCGGCGGGAGGGATTGGCGCGGTGAAAGTTGCGCTCACAACGACTGTGGGGCAGATGGGGGTTGTTCGGGCCGTCGAGTCGCTTCTCGATCTCAACCAAAGAGCCGGCTTTGATTGCCCGGGTTGCGCGTGGCCAGAGCCCGCCGAGCACCGATCGAAGTTTGAATTCTGCGAAAACGGCGCGAAGGCGGTCGCGGAAGAGGCAACCCTCGTGCGCGTCCCGCCAGAATTCTTCGCGAACCATTCCATCGAAGAACTCTCTCGCGAAAGCGATTTCTGGCTCGGTCGACAAGGGCGATTGACCCATCCGATGTACCTCGCCAAGGGTTCGACGCATTACCGCGAAATCGCTTGGGACGATGCGTTCAAAATCGTCGCAGCTGAATTGAATGCGATGTCGTCACCGCACGAAGCGGTCTTCTACACCTCCGGGCGAACGAGCAACGAAGCGGCGTTTCTCTATCAGCTCTTCGTTCGCATGCTGGGCACGAACAATCTGCCAGACTGCTCGAACATGTGTCACGAATCGAGTGGCTATGCGATGACCCAGGCCCTCGGATCGGGAAAGGGGACCGTCTCGCTACGGGATTTCGAGTTTGCGGACTGCATCATTGTCATCGGTCAGAACCCTGGCACCAATCATCCACGCATGCTGAGCACACTGCAGGAAGCCGCTCGTCGGGGGTGCAAGATCATCTCCATCAATCCGCTTGCGGAGGCGGGACTGAAGCGCTTTCGACATCCTCAAGAACTCTCGGGACTCCTCGGTCGCGGTACCGAACTTGCTACGCGTCACCTTCCAGTCAAGATCAATGGAGATGTGGCGCTGTTGAAGGGAATTCAAAAGGCGATTCTCGAAGATTCTCCCCACAGCATCGACACGCAGTTCATCCGCGACTTGACCCAAGGCTTCGACGGATACGTCGCAGACCTCGCTCGCGAGTCGTGGCAGTCGATCACGGACGGGTCTGCCATCGACGAGGCGCAGATTCGGGAAGTTGCCCGCGTCGTCGCGAACTCGAAGTCAATGATCTGCTGCTGGGCAATGGGATTGACTCAGCATCGCAATGCGATCGCGAACATTCAAGAGATTGTGAATCTGCTACTCCTCGGGGGCCACTTTGGGCGCCCAGGTGCTGGTGCCTGTCCCGTCCGCGGGCATAGCAATGTGCAAGGCGATCGAACGGTGGGCATCTGCGAGCGTCCGACGCGCGAGTTTCTCGCCGCACTCTTGCGCGAGTTTAAGTTCGCGCCGCCAATCGAGCACGGTTACGCGACGGTTGAAGCAATCGAGGCGATGCACGCGGGAAAAGTGCGGGTCTTCTTCGCGATGGGTGGCAATTTTCTCGCTGCTACTCCCGACACGCGCTACACCGGCACTGCGCTTCAGCGTTGCGCATTGACCGTTCAAGTTTCAACGAAACTCAATCGATCGCACTTGGTCGCTGGTCAGCACGCGCTGATCCTTCCCTGCCTCGGCAGAACTGAGCGCGACGTGCAGAGTGGCTCGCCGCAGTTCGTCACCGTCGAGGACTCGATGGGAATCGTCCACGCCTCGCAGGGTCGACTTGATCCCGCATCCGAGCATCTCCTCAGCGAGCCGGCGATCGTCGCGCGACTTGCCCGGGCAGCACTGCCAAAGAATCCTGCAGTGGAATGGGAGGCATTCGAACGCGATTACTCGTTGATTCGGGCGCATATCGCACGAGTGATCCCAGGGTTTGACAACTTTGACGCGCGCGTTCGTGACGGAGGGCAATTCGAACTCCCTCACGCCGTTCGCGATCGGCGCGAGTTTCGCACTCCCAGTGGCAAGGCTATCTTCACTGTGCATCCGATCGACCCACTCATTGTCGCGACGGGAGAACTGATCATGACGACCATTCGATCGCATGATCAGTTCAACACGACGATCTATGGTCTGGATGATCGTTACCGGGGCATCCGGCAAGGTCGCCGTGTCGTCTTCATGAATACGCGAGACATCGCCGATTTGAGCCTCACCGCCGGTGAGACGATCGATCTCGTTAGTACTCATCATGGCGTGACTCGCCGTGCGCGCAATTTTCGAATCATTCCCTACGAGATTCCTCGCGGGTGTGTCGCGACATACTTTCCCGAAGCGAATGTGCTCGTACCGATCGATAGTTTCGCATCCGGCAGTCTCTGCCCCGCGTCAAAGTCGGTGATCATCTCAGTCGCTCGTGCGACTCCGTGATATCAGTGGACTCCCAGCCTGCGGGGGTTGGTCGTGCTCGACTTCATCCCAGATCTTGGCTCGAAACGTTTCTTTCAGCAGGAACGATCCGACGACGAATGTGATCGCCGCGATCGCGATTGGGTAGTAGAGCCCCGCATAGATGTTGCCAGTCGCCGCGACGATTGAGAGCCCGACCACGGGAAGAAGTCCGCCAAAGATTCCATTGCCGATGTGATAGGGCAGAGACAACCCCGTGTATCGAATGCGCGCCGGGAACGCCTCAACGAGATACGCAGCAATCGGACCATAGACCATCGTCACGAAGACAAGCTGAATGAAGATGAGTCCGACAAGTCCCCATGCTGCAGGTGTCGTCGCCAATTCGCCGAGACCGTGATAGGTCAATACTTCCTTTGCGGGCACGAGCACCCCATCTTCCATTGCCTGCGGAACCAAGCTCACCGCGCCCGTGATGGGATTCTTCGTACTCACGACAGTCACGACACCGGATCCCGCAACCGATTGCATCGCCTGATAGATCGGGATGTACGAAAGCGCCGCCAGCAAGCATCCCGCCATCATCAATCGCTTGCGACCGATGCGGTCTGAAAGCGCACCCATCACCACGAACAATGGCATGGCGAGTAGCAGAGTGATCGCGACGATGTAGTTCGCGCTCGTCGAGTGCACCTTCAGAATCGTCTGAAGATAGAAGAGCGCGTAGAACTGCCCCGTGTACCAAATCACTCCCTGCCCAGCCGTCGCGCCGAAGAGCGAGATCAAGACGACCTTCAGATTGGCCCACCGAGTAAATGCTTCTTTCAGTGGCGCGACGCTCGTCATTCCGCTTGCCTTAATCTTCTCGAAGAGCGGTGACTCCTTCATGCGGAGTCGGATGTAAAGCGAGATCACGACGAGAAAGATTGAAATCAAGAAGGGAACACGCCATCCCCACGCCTTGAACGCATCGGTGCCAAGAATGTTTTGCACGACAATGATCACAATCAGCGAGAGGAAGAGTCCCAATGTCGCCGTGATCTGAATAAAGCTTGTATAGAAGCCACGCTGCCCATCCGGGACATGCTCGGCGACATAGACCGCCGCGCCACCATACTCGCCGCCCAGGGCGAGTCCTTGAAGAACGCGAATCAACAATAACGCGATTGGTGCAGCCATTCCGATGCTCTCGTATGTCGGCAGAATGCCGACCATCGCAGTCGCGCCACCCATGATGACTAGGGTCACAAGGAACGCGTACTTGCGACCGACTTTGTCGCCGATTCGTCCAAAGAAAAGAGCGCCGAATGGACGCACGATAAATCCCACCGCAAAGGTCGTTAGATACGCGATCAACGCGAGCGATTCGTTCCCACTGGGATAAAAGAGCGGCGCGATAATCGTTGCGAGACTGCCAAAGATATAGAAGTCGTACCACTCAATCATCGTGCCGATGCTCGATGCTGTGATGACCTGCCAGAGTTGTCGTGGGGAATGACGAGTCATCTTCCAAGCCTACTGGCGCATCAGCGACTCGACTTCGCCCTCTTGTGCGACTCGCATACCCGCAGCCTCAATCACTCGTCGCGCATCGCTTCGTTCGTCGAGCGCTGGGTTGGTGTGATTCAAATGGATGAACCGAATCTTGGATCGTGTCTCGATGGGAAGTGATCGCAGCCGCTCGATCGTGTGCGTGATGAAAGGATGGGGGAATCCGCTCATGTCTCGCCCCGGAATCTCACCGTTGGCAAAAAATGTCCCGTCGACATATGCGATGTCGACCGTGTCGAGCAGAGCTTCGATTCGAGTCCCTTGCGCGTCCCATTCTTCCCACGAATCAATGTCTGGCAGCCAAAGCACCGATCGCGAAGGACCCGCGATGCGAACTGCCACGACCTCGCTGAATTCCTGTCGGTGTGGCACCAGGATCGGGGTGACTGTCAGCTTGTCGGCGATGGGAACAGGAACTCCCGCGCTCAGCGGGCGTAGTTCGATATTCGAGTACTCCACCAATTGGCTCCACGGTCCGTTGGTGCGAATGAACTTGGTCATGGCCGGCATCGCGTACACGGGAACGCTCTTCGCCCCAATTGACTCGTGACCGAGGAACATCAATCCCGTGTAGTGACCAATGTGCGCATGCGTCAAAAAGATCCCGTCGAGCACGGGGCTAGGCGCGCCGCCCGATGCGCGAAAGAGTTCAAACGTCTGGCGGCGAAAGTCCGGAGTCGCGTCGACCATCCATCGCTTGCCTCCAGCAGGGTCGACGATTCCGAGCGCTACGACCTGACGCGACTTCATCGGATCGTCCCACCGCGAATCGGTGAAACTTCCCGCTTGTGGCACGCCGCCATCCTGCGCGATCCCAAGCACGATAACGAAGGGTCCGCTCTGCGAAGAATTCACCACAACGGTCGAGTTGGGGCGTTGTATCGCGCAACCCGCGATCGCGATTATCGCCATCACTGCGATCAGGTGGATCGAGCGTGGCGCGTCACACATCGAGTCGCCTGTCCGTCGTATCTCGCATCGGTATCAATGTCGCAAGACAGATGATTCCAAGCGCGCCAAGCCATATCTCTGGTCCCCATACCCAGCCGTTCTTCACGACCATCCAGGTGAACATCATCGGAGCAGTCCCTCCCACAAGGGCGAGTGTCACGCTGTACGAGAGCGACATGCTCATCACTCTGCTCGCGACCGGAAACATTTCAACGACGAGCGCACCCTGCAGTCCGAGGTGCATTGCGAGGGGAATGCCGATGATGATCAGTCCGATCAGGAACATCCCAGGTGTTCCTTGCGCAAATGCGATGTGCGAAGGAACAAGGGCCGCTAGGAGAACAACCGTAACGATGAGCGCGGACTTTCTTCGCCCGAGAAGATCGCTCAACCATCCACCGCCAACTTTTGAGCACGCTATGACCGCCAATCCAGCCGTCGCCAAGACCTGGATGAACGCGGCGGTGTCGGGATTGCGCGCCTTCGCAGCTTCTACTTGTGCGGTGACTGCGAAGTAGAGCGCCGCGTTCGAGACGGCGATGATCCCAACGAGTCGCAACATCGCGACCCGATCCGCCACGAGTGCGAGCAGCAGCGGAGGGCGTCGCTCCATGCTCAGTTTGGACTCGGGTGTCTCGACAGCACTGCGTCGCACCCACCATCCGAATCCTGCGAAGATCACGCTCGCGAGCAGTGGCACGCGCCAACCCCAATCGTGAAGCGTTTCGGTACCCATCGCGTACGTGCTGAGTGCGACCGCGCCCGAACCGAGCACGAATCCGAGGCTGGTGCCAAACGCAGTTGAACTTGATATCAAGCCTCGCCGACCCGTCTTCGCCATCTCAGTCGTGTAAACGATGCTCCCTGTGAATTCGCCTCCAAGCGAAAACCCTTGGACCATCCTGAGAAGGATCATAAGAATCGGCGCAGCGATTCCGATTGTCGCGGCCGAGGGGAGTAACGCCATGAGGAGCGTCGACCCCGCCATGAGCAAGATCGAAAGTGTGAGCAACGCACGCCGTCCATGGGAATCACCAAATCGCCCGAGTACGAGTCCACCGATCGGACGTGTGACGAAACCGATCGCAAATGTCGCGAAGACAAGGATCTCTTGCGTCACTTTGTCATTGTGCGGGAAAAACTGCGCGCCGATTGGTCCTGCGAGATAGCCATAGACGGAAAAGTCGTACCACTCAAGCACATTGCCTACGAGCCCAGCGCTGACTGTGCGCCAAACGGGTTGTGGCGCAGCCGCGCTCTCTGTTGGACTTGCAGTCGCTGACGCCGAGTTCGCTTCACCTAGGTCGAGCATTCGGCGAGGGTACTCCCAAGTTCGCGGCTCGAACCCGAGTCCAAAGGCGGGCGACCGTCACCTCGTCGCGATGCGACGTCCTGCTACCCTCAAACACGATGATCCTGCAAGCAGTTTTCGCTCCGGTGGTACTGCTCATCTGGGATTCGTCCAACGACAGCTTTGCAACCTCCCAAGGATAATGACGATGCTTGATGATGTTTGGCCAACTCTCCCGGCGCAGTTGCGAGACGAATTGATCACGCAGTGCGTGCGCACTCTCAAGGGCGATCCAGCCGCGTACGACCAGTTCGCGCACCTCGTTGCGAGCATCACGAACTCGCGCATGGACACAGTCAAGTCGCAGTGGCGGATCGGAAACTTCTACGGAACAAAACTCGCACTTTCACGCGATCCCGGGAAGGCTTCGCCAGCGCTTGCCCAAGCCTTTCTTGCCGCGCGCAAGGGTGAAGTGACAGCGCTCTACAACGCGCTTGGTGTCGAGCACAAGGATCTCGAAGTGGACGATGCTTCGGTTTCGCGAGATCCACCCACCGAAGTCAAGTTTGCGGCAGTGCTTCAGAAGGGGCTCGAAGGCATCTCGCCCGACATCTTGAAGTGCATGATTGCAGTCATCGCAGATTCAGGTATCGACCAGTGGCAACTTCCCGCACGGAATGCTCTTGTTGCACATCTCGCTCCTCGCGCAGGTTGAGGCGACGCCACGTCGATCCTCTCAGCGATCAGCAGGATTCCGAGTGGAATTCACGTGCGCAATCCCTGCCTTCAATTGATCCACTCGTTGTTGCCGAGATCCGGACAATTCGACCACGTGCGGTCGATTCTCTTGTGGCATCACTTTGTAACGGTCTTCACGATAAATCTGTTTGAAAATCGCATCCACTTCGTCCCGGTACGCCGTGTCAGCAGGCCTGATTCCGTCATCTTCCATTTCCACAGGCCACTCGTCGCACTTTGGAACAAAGGCGAGAAGATCAAGATGATCCAGCGACTCTCTGACTGCTGGAACCATCGATTCGACAAACGCGTTGTCGATATCGGTCGTTCCCTTATTTGCGGTGTATTGGGAGTACGCGAGGTAGTCAATGGGGCCACGGTCGAAAATCACATCATCGGCGAACTTGGAGTAGCGGTGAATTCGGCTGATGTTGTAATAGAGTTGAATTCCATTGTGCAGTTTGGTGGATGCATCGCGAAAGAGGATTTCATAGGGGCCATAAAGCCCCAGGACTCGGAAGGGCTCTTCTTCCCGTTTGAAACTGGGGCAGTGTGCGATCCAGTCATTGACGATCGTTGACTTTCCAAGCGAGTGGCTTCCAGAGATCGCGATTCGCATTGTGAGCTGTCAGTTTACGGTGCATGGAAGTCGTGGCGATTGCAGGTTGCGCGTAGACCGGCTCTCATGGTGTGATCGACAGGAGCCTTGCACCCGAGCGGCAACCGTGAAAGCCCGGTTGAACCTGCGGTGTGACTCGCGGGCGTTCACTTCGAAGCAGGTCCTGTGACTTCCACCTCCAACGTGACGGTCTGCGACGGCGCATTGTTCTCGTCTGCAACATTGAAGAGGGCGAATTCGATCTTTGCCTTGCCTGCTGCGCGCGCATGCAATTGATAAATGGCCTGCATTACGTTGCCCGATGCAACCGTGCCCTTCGGCTCGGTCTCGAATGCTGAATCGACGAGCAGATATGGATCGTTGGTCGTGCGGCACCGCCACGCGTGTCCGTCTCCGGACCTCGACTCGAGTGACACCCTAAAGTCCTCGCCCACGGTCGCGGTGCCAACAGCGGATTTCTCAAGCTTCAGCAGTGAACCCGGCGCAATCTGCCCCAAGTTTTCATCCTTGTTGTGCTTCAGAAGTCGACGCGCCAACATCACAGGCGGTGGTCCGTTCTTGCAACCTTGCAACGGGATGAAGACTGAGAAAACAAGCATAAAGACCGTGACTTTGTATGCGGTGGACATGCTGCAATTGCCTTTCCATGACGTGTTGGAGAAACGATCGGGACTCATTTTGCAAGCTCCAAGTGTAGTGGCGCAGTACTCAGAAAGAGTGAATCCTTTGTGGCTCCCGGTCAATCGAATATCTTCTGCACCGTGACAGTCGCAAATTCAAGTGCATTGCCCGCGGCAGCAGAAGCGAACTTTGATGGCTTGATCGGAATGACTCACAATTATGCTGGACTTGCGGCAGGGAATCTGGCGAGTCAGAATAGTGCGGGGCGCATTTCAAACCCCAAGGCTGCGGCACTGCAAGGCATTGCAAAAATGGAAATTATTGCGGCACTAGGGGTGACGCAATGTTTTCTTCCACCGCATGAGCGACCCGCCATGTGGATGTTGCGCCAGAATGGGTTCACGGGCGATGACGAACGCGTACTCGCCGATGCCTACACCAACAAGCCCCATCTGTTGGCGCAATGTTGCAGTTCCAGTTTTATGTGGAGCGCAAATGCTGGCACTGTCGCGCCTGCCCAAGATGCGCGCGACAATCGAACGCATCTGGTTGTTGCCAATTTGAAGTCCATGCCGCACCGCGCAGTCGAGCCGCCGTGCACGCACGCCATTCTGGGCGCGGTTTTCCCCGACCGCGATCGATTCGTGGTTCACAAAGCTCTTCTCAGTACGGCGGACATGGGCGACGAGGGTGCGGCGAATCACACACGTCTCTTTGACGCGTCGAATGCTCAACGACCCGCAACGCACTTATTTGTGTACGGCATTGACACGGCACATCCGCGACAGCAACCAAAGGTTCATCCTGCGCGACAAACGCTTCAAGCCAGCCAGAGCGTTGCGAACTTGTTGCAACTTGATCTTGCGCGGTGCGTCTTTGCGCAGCAACATCCCGATGCGATTGACCAAGGTGTCTTTCACAATGATGTCGTGTCGGTGGGCAACGCTTCCACCTTGCTCTATCACCAAGACGCATGGCTTGATCATGACCGCGTCGTTGACGCACTCGCGGAGCGCGTTGGGAATTCCTTTTGCCCCATCGCCGTGAGTCGCGACGAACTGACGATTCCTGAGGCTGTATCGGCATATTTGTTTAACTCGCAACTTGTTACGACGCCAGACGGGTCTATGACGCTGGTGTGCCCAAGCGAAGTCGAGCACCACGATCGTGCGCGTGCAGTTGCGCAGCGAATTCAACAGGATCCGCGCAATCCAATTTCGCGCATCCTGTACGTGGATGTGCGCGAGAGCATGCGCAACGGCGGCGGACCCGCATGCCTAAGATTGCGTGTGCCTCTCGCGCCGAGTGCTACTTCGACGGTCGGGATCCATACTTTGAATGGCATTCATCCAGGCTGCGTTTTCAGCTCAGAGCGCGCAACACAGTTGCGAGCCTGGGTTGAAAGTTGGTATCCAGACCAACTGACTCCTGAAGCTCTTGCCGATCCGATGCTTCTCAAGCGCAATCGTGACGCGCTCGATGCGCTCACGCAACAACTCGGACTTCCTCCGATTTATCCGTTTCAATACGCACGGGAGTAGGAGTTGATTATGCGATTGACCGGTAGGTACCAGCATGGCTTTCGATTTGGATACGCTACGATTGACAAAGCGCTCAGCTTTGCATTTGGAAAAATGAAATGAAAGCAGAACCGCAATCGCGCCCAGTCATTGTTTGGTTTCGTCAAGATCTTCGTACTGATGATCATCCAGCGCTTCATGCCGCATCACAGGGCGGGCGTGTGGTTATTCCTGTTTTTATCTGGGATCCAAAGAGTGAAGGAGCATGGCCAGGAGGTGGCGCATCGAAGTGGTGGCTTCATTTCTCGCTTGCTGCTCTTGGGAAAACGCTTTCTGCTCTGGGGTCTCCGCTGATTCTTCGGCAGGGTGCGCCAGAAAAAGTGCTCGCAGAAATTGCTAAGGCGACTGGCGCTGCTGGAGTCCACTGTTCGATGCGTTACGAACCGAGTGCAAAAGCGCAAGAATCATCGGTCAGGAAGGAACTGCTCGCAGTTGGAGTTTCATTTGCAGCGCATGCAGGGACTTTGATGCACGATCCAGCCGTGATTCGTACTGGATCGGGTGTGCCATACAAGGTCTACACGCCATTTGCGAAGTCGTATCGCAAAACGATGAGCAGTGATCCACCGCTCTCGTCGCCGAAAATGTTAAAGGGAAGTGACGCAAAGATTCCCAGTGATTCTTTGGATGATCTGAAACTTCTTCCTGCAATCGATTGGGCGAAGACCATGCGCAAGTGGTGGCAACCAGGCGAAGCCGGCGCACGCAAAAGATTGTCGAAGTTCACTCTTCAGGCGGCGCAGGCGTATGGTGAGAATCGCGACCTTCCGGCTGAAGATGGTTCATCTCGGTTGAGCGCGCATTTGCACTGGGGTGAGATTTCGCCGCGTCGTGTTTGGCATGAAGTTTCGAAGTCTCCTACGGCCACTTCGATCGGTGCGCAAAAATATCTGGCGGAGATTCTCTGGCGAGAGTTTGCCTATCACGTGATGTCGAATTTCCCGCGCACTGCGGAGAGTCCGCTGCGACCAGAGTTTGAGCGCTTTCCGTGGGAACCTTCCGCTGAACGATTGAAAGCGTGGAAGCGTGGTCAGACGGGATATCCAATCGTGGATGCTGGTATGCGGCAACTCTGGGCAACTGGGTGGATGCATAATCGAGTTCGGATGATCGTCGCTAGTTTTCTGGTGAAACATTTGCTGCAAGATTGGCAGCAGGGAGCGAAATGGTTTTGGGAGACGCTTGTTGACGCGGATCTTTCGAGCAATTCGCTCGGTTGGCAATGGAGTGCGGGATGCGGTGCGGACGCGGCGCCATACTTTCGAATCTTCAATCCGATTTTGCAAGGCGAAAAGTTTGACTCGCAGGGGACATATGTGCGTGAGTGGATTCCTGAATTAGAGAAAGTGCCTAGCGAATTCATTCATCAGCCATGGAATGCGCCGCCATTAGTTTTGCTTCAATCGGGAGTGGAGCTTGGTGGAAATTATCCCGCGCCAATTGTTGATCACGTGACTGCGCGAAATCGAGCGTTGGCTGCGTTGAGTGCGTTTGGGAAGAAGTGAAATTCCATTGTGAGGTCTTGGCGAAGCCACGGAAGCGAGCCACGGAATTGCATAAGAGAGCATCCGTGAAAAGATCCCGGCGGGCTCAGACAGTCCCCGGCGACCGACATGATCTGGTTTATGAAACTTGAGTGCAAGTTGTCAGTTAACACAACGGAATCTAGCAATGAATCAGAGCAAGATGGACAGTATGAGTTTCGAGGGTCACTCATTTCTCAAATCACAGAAAGCAGAACAGTTTCTTGGTGTGAGTCTGCGCACTCTTGGGACTATCACGGAGACAGGACTCATACCGCGTAAAAGAGGGG
>CAMBMO010000010.1 GCA_945868805.1 Singulisphaera sp. GP187 | reverse complement strand
GAAGCAGTTTGTCCGAGCGTGGTGCGACCGTTCGTTCCGTGGGGATCTCGCTAAGCGACGGCTGGTGTGGTCTTCGAACGCAATCGACGCCCGAGTACGAGCGCCATGTGGGCGAATGCTCCCCACATGAACCAGACCATGCCTGCGACGAGTGCTGCGAATGCGATACGAAGTGGCGTGGATTTCATGAAGGCAGGATACTTGGGCGCGTGGCGACTTCTTGAGTGTCGTCACGGGACTTGTCTCGCGGTGCGAGCAACACTCCTGCAACTCCGCACGCAGAAAAGAACACAAGCAGTGCCGCGACTCCCGGAGCGCCCCAGCGTTCCGCCGCGAAGAGCATGACGAATGGACCGGTTCCACCGACGACCGCAGCGGCGCCGTCATATGCGACCGCGAGTCCTGACACGCGCACTTCGGGCGCGAAGAGTCTGGGGAGCAACCCCAAGTATCCGCCGATGAATGCGCCAGCGAGAGCGCCGAGAGCGATGAGTGGAACCGATCCGTTTGCACTCGCCATGCCGTATGCGGGGAATGCCGCGGCCGCGACAGACAGGAGCGCGAGCACGCACAGCTTGCGCGCCCCGAATCGATCTGCGAGCCATCCACTCGCGATATAAATCACCGATCCACAACCGGCAGATGTGAGGGCTATCCCGTCGGCGTGTGGCTTGGTCATCGTGCAGAACTGCACGAGAAACGTCGGCAGGGCGAGATAGAGCGCTGCGACGATCCACGCATGGACCGAGCACATGAGGAATCCCGCGATGAGCGCGCGTGGCGAATCGCGAACGAGTGTTCGAAGTGGGAGGCGCTCAACCTCACCGCGTTCCTTCAGCTCTGTGAACGCTGGCGTCTCTCCGACATGTCGCCGAATCACGTACGCAAAGACTCCGATGCAACTCCCGAACACAAACGCAAGGCGCCATGCCCACTCGAGTACCTGCTGACTTCCGAAAACCGTATCGATCAAGAGCGAGACACCCTGTCCCATCAGCATCCCCGAATTGACTCCAGCGAGCAGAATCGCCGTGACGAGCCCCGTGCGTCGAAGTCCCGCATGTTCACTTAGCCAGCAGAGCGACGCAGGGATTTCTCCGCCGAGCGCCATCCCCTGCATCAGGCGAAAGACCACCAGCAGAATTGGTGCGGCGATCCCGAGAGTCGCGTGCCCTGGCAACAATCCGATCATCAGTGTCGTCACCGCCATGCCGAGCACCGTGTGAGAGAAGACATAGGCGCGACCTCTGCGGTCCGCGACATGTGCCCACAGAATTCCGCCGACTGGCCGCGCGAAGTACCCGACTGCGAAGACCGCAAACGCTTTAAGCGTCGCGCCTGTTTCGCCAGCACTCTCTGGAAAGAACGCGGCGCCAATCTGCGGTGCGAAAACCGCGAAAATCACGAAGTCATAGAACTCGAAGACTCCGCCGAGCGCAGAAATCGTGGTCGTGCGCCAGAGGGAAGTGGACATCGATCGAACATTACCACGCATCGTGCCACGCTTGGATTTCTGCGAGTGTGGTCGGTACGCTCGGGTCATGGGTACGCCACCGAAGACTCTCGCCGAGATGGAGAATGTTGGACCAGCGACGATGAAGGACCTCAAGGTGCTCGGGATTTCGCGTGTCGATCAACTCGTCGAGCGCGAGGCATTTGAATTGTGGGAGGATCTCTGTACGCGGACGAATCAGCGACACGATCCCTGCTGTATCGATGTGTTCATGTCGGCGATCTCGCAGGCACGCGGAGAAAAACCTTGTCCGTGGTGGGACTTCACTCCAGAGCGTCAGAAGAAAATGGCCAGTATCAAGAAGGCAAGCGGCACGATGGTTCGAGCGCGCGCACGGCGTCGACCGATTTCGTGAGGTCTCGAATCAGCCCATCCGCGACGTCGTAGATCCAGCCGTGCACTTGTACGCCCTGTGCGTTCGCGGCGAGCAAGATCGGCGACTCGCGCACATGCACTACCTGCACCGCGACATTCAGTTCGCACAAGCGCCTTGCCTGCGCGACCGCGGTCGGCTCACGCTCGATTTCATCGCGGTAAAACTTCGCAATGTCGCGAACATGACGAATCCAGTGGTCCACGAGACGACCTTCGTTGGGTGCGAGTGCCGCAGAGATTCCGCCACAGCCGTAGTGTCCGCAGACGATGATTTCTCGAATTCCTAGAACATTGACGGCGAAGTCGATCACGGCGAGACAGTTGAGATCGCTATGGACAACAAGATTCGCCACATTTCGATGCACGAATACCTCGCCAGGCGGAAGCCCGATGATTTCGTTCGCGGGGACTCGACTATCTGCGCAACCGATCCAGAGGTACTTCGGCGTCTGTTGAGAAGCCAGCGATTGGAAGAACCCGGGGCGTTCATGCTCCATGCGAATCGCCCACACGCGGTTGTTGGCGAACAAGGTCTCGATGGTCGACATCATCTCATCTTAGCGGAGGGCTCATCCAGTCCACGAACTCAGGACCAGCGCAAGCTCTGGCCCATCGATTGTTCCATTGCCGTCGAAATCGGCGGCGCACGCGCCTGTCGCAGGATCTGGATCGGTACACAATCCCCAAGCCGAGAGAACAGCCGCGAGATCCGCCGCATCGACCAATCCGTCGAAGTTGATATCCGCGATGGCGCGGCCAGTCTTCGCAGCCGCGATCGTGGAGATCACTCCATATCCGCGCACTGAGAGAGGATCCGCCTGCCCGTTGGCGACAAAGTCCGACGCGGTGGAGAAAAATGCGCTCCGAATCCCGGCGACACCGAGATCGTCGCGAGCTTGCATCAGAAGCGCCGTCGCCCCCGCGATGAGCGGAGTCGAAAGGCTCGTTCCACTCACGGCGCTGAATCCCGTTGCATTCGTTGAATGCACGCTCGCCACGGCGACGCCACGCGCGAGAAGTTCCGGCTTGAGCCGACCGTCCGCGGTTGGTCCATCAGATGAGAATCCGGCGATCGAACCATCGGCGTAGGCCGCTCCACAACTGATCACATCGAATGCGTCGGCGGGCGCAATGATCGTGTGAGTCAGGAGATCCGCGTCGTTGCCGGCATTCCCGGCGGCGGTGAGGCACACGAGACCATTTTCGGTTGCAATATTGACGCCACGTGTTGTAATCGCGGTCAATCCGTCGAGCATTTCAGGGGTGTACCAGTCGATGTATCCCAGCGAACTCGTGGCAAGATCTGCGCCATTCGCCTCGATGAATTCCAATCCCGCGACGTAATAGTCTTCCTCAATGACTGTTTCGGTCGCATAGACCTCCGTCTTGGCGAGAATGAATTTCGCTTCGAACGCGGCACCGATTGCGCTCCCGGGCATGTACGCGGCGATCGTGCCGAGAATCCAAGTTCCATGCTTGTGTTGATTGGGATCGTCGCCCGTTTCGATACCGGTATTTCCGTCGTTGGAGACAAAATCCCATTCAGCGATCACATCGAGCGGGTGATCGGTCGAATGAAACGCCTCGTGAATTCGGTGAAAACCAGTATCGAGAATTCCAATGATCATTCCTTCGCCGTGCACGCCACGCAAGTGCATGGATGGAACATCGATTTCCAGAAGCTGATCTGTCATCACTCCGTAGTCGAGCGATGCAACACCACCATCAACTTCGAGCGGTCGCTCTTCGATCGCGCAAGCCGGTTGCGAACGATGGAGTGGCGTGATCGACTGCACGAACGGCAACGCCGCAATCGCACGAATCTCTTCGTCGGTCGCGTTGACCGAAATCGCGTTGAGCCATCGACTCTCGGTTCGGATGTCGGCACCGATCGAAGCGACGGCGTTCAAACGGTCGTTCGAGACCGGCAAGTCGCGCGAGTCGACGATTCCGGGAGAAGTTCGATGCGAAATTCGACGAGCGATCGCGCGCGGAGTCAGCGGGGTATCCGAGACCTTGACTCCATGTTTCGGGATCGACTTCTCTGTCAGTTCGACCCACATGGCACGAGTTGGGGCGAATTGAGCTTGTTGGAAGGGTCCCGCAATCGCGATGGCGACAAGTGCGAGGGAGAGCATCCACACAACCTACACCGACTCTCGGTTCGCACAACTCGGTGATTTGCCTTTTTGCGAGTGTGGCTCCCCCCGAATCTGACCGAATCGCTCGTTACAAAGGCGTGATCGATTTGTGAGGGAAGCGGTCGTATGTTTCCAATGCCATGAAAATCAACACCACTCGCCTTTCCTGCAATATCCACAGCCTTTGTGCGTTCTTTCCGTTGGAACCGGTCGCTCCGCGGACCGTCAACTGGATACGCCTCGGCTCGCTCTTCGGGAATTGCCTCACACAGTCTCATTCTCGTTCTCATGCGAGCTCGTCCGAGGTCCCAGGCTGGAATGTCCTTCGGGAATCCAGCGGCGCATTTCGATGTCGCCTGACAGTTTGCGTCGCGATGCTCGCGGCGACACTTCTCGCCGGATTCGCGCATTCGCAGTCGGTCGCACCGTCTGCGGGTGCGCCATTTTTGTCCCAACCTACACCAGCTACCCCGCAGTTTTTCCATCCGATGGTCACGCATGTGATCGTGCCCCAGCACCGAGTTGTTCCAGTGCGCCCCGGAGTTCCACAAGGGGTGACACTTGTGCAAGTCGACGCGGCGGATCTCTCCGTGATGTTGAGCGCGTGGGGTGATTGCTAGCGCTTGCGATTCGCGAGGGCGGCAACGAGCGCTGCAAAAGTCGCACTCATCTGTTCCCGCACTCCGAGCACGTCGCGCTTGGCGTTGGCCCACGTGCCTGACCACACACGGGACAGAACGCTTTTCGAAGTTCTCGGCGTGCCTTGCGACTCATGCCAAGCAGCGCGAATGGCCCAAGCAACCAGTACACGCCGCCGACTGCCCAGACGAGAGCGACCACGCACACTCTTGCGCAAGGCGTGGATGACGGATGTTTCCTATTTCTTTCTGATCGTGCTCGTCACGAAACCGCTGGTTCGATTGGCAATTGTGCTTCCGGCGATCGTTCTTATTGCGCTGGGTCTCGCAAGCGTCGAGTCGCTTCAGATGAGGGAGTACGAAGGATTTGGACCGCTCGCGCAGCAACCACTCTGGTTACAGGCGATCGAGATCTACGCACTCGCAGATTTTCTCGGTTACTGGCAGCACCGTATGTTTCATCGAGGTCGACTCTGGCCATTCCACGCGGTGCATCATTCGAGTCAAGACCTTGACTGGTTGGCGTCGGTGCGCGTGCATCCCGTGAACGAACTGGTTGGACGGATGATTCAAGTGATCCCGCTCCTCTTCTTGGGGTTCAATCCGTGGGTGACGGCGAGCACCGCGCCGGTGCTCACGCTGTATGCATTCGTCCTTCACGCGGACCTGACTTGGAACTACGGTCCACTGCGCGGCGTCGTTGCGTCGCCGGTCTTTCACCGCTGGCATCACTCCAAAGAGGCTGATGCGGCAAATAAAAATTTCGCGGGGCTACTTCCAGTGTGGGATTTGATCTTCGGAACCTATTACATGCCGAAGGAGCGCATTCCTGAAGACTTCGGAATTCACGAACCGATGCCCGCGAGCCTCTGGGGGCAGATGATTCAGCCCTTCAAGCGTCACGCACCAGTCGAACGTAGTTAAGAATGCGCACATCGTCCCCTTGCGGTCCGCGCCCGCGTGGATATCCCTTGATGCGACCGTCGGCAAAGTTCACGCCAAAGACCGTTGGGTTTCCACCCATTGTTGCTCACCAGAAAAGTCGATCAGTGAATAGAGTTCTTTGATTGTCGGAAGTCGCCAGTCATCGTGGTTCGCCCCGTACGAAGGCGCGTTGCCGCGATACGTCGCATCTTGCGCAGACATCGGATCGCCCGCGCTCGGTGTGCCTCTCGTGCCTCCACCCGTGCCGTAGCAAAGCGTCTGGTTCGTATCGACGATGGGGTAAAGAAGCGAATCGGTGCTTTGAAAACCGAGCAGCGCGCAAGCGAGTGGCGCAAGGATTATGCGAGATTTCATGGAACGCTTCATGCAGATTGTTGGGGCGAACGGGTCTGTTGGGGACATGCTCGACGAAATGAAGGTTCAATCCTTCGGAACTTCGAAGAGAGTGAATCGTTGGGATTCACGGACGATTCGGGCATTCTCAGGAATTTCGATGCCACCCATCGGTCCGCGTGGCCGGTCTGGCTCGCCTCGTCTGCCATTTCCTGCTTGTCCTCCTGGGCCTCCTAGTCCGCCGGGTCCGTCACGCCTTTGGCCAGGCGGGCCGCCGCGCATTCCTCGCCGTTGCGTCAGCACGAAGAACCGGTCGTACTTCGCGAACTGCTCAGGCGTGAAACTTTTCTGTGTCGAGTGCGTCGCCAGTGCGAAGCCCGCCCAGAACTCCAGCCCGTGATGCGCGGCGACGATCGAGTGGCGATTCGTGCCAAGTTCGACGCGCCATTTGCGCAGATCCTGGTAACTCGCATCGTCGATCATGACCATGCTTTGAGTATTGATCATCGCAGTGGTCGGAGTCACGACTGCGACGGTGATTCCGATGGAACAGATCATCGATACCGCGGTGCCAATCTTGCTCGACTTCGTACTCGTGGCGAGCAGATACGCAAGCGCGAACGCGAGCGGTATCGGTGCCATCAGCGTGAGCCTTGAGAGATATTCGCGCGCGAGCCACGGAAATGTGAGAGCTGCCGCAGTCAGAATCATCGCGATCGGGAATGCACTGTCTGCGAGCGTTGTCGTGCGCCGCGCTCTCCACAATCGGATCGCGCAACCTATCCCGAGTGCGGCTCGCCACCAGAGTGGAGGGAGAGCACCTTCGCCTGGCGGTGCGCCCATTGGTCCACCCATCTGTCCGCCATCTGGCCCGCCGTTGGCGCCTCGTGGAAGTCCGCGCATCGGACCATCTCGCGGACGATCCATCGATGGATCTAGCTGTAGATCCCTCGGTGGCTGTAGATCCCTCGGTGGCTGTAGATCCATTGGTGGACGGTTGAACTGCGGACGATCGCGCCCTTCACGCTCGCTACTCGCGAACAATTTCGCGGGTGCTTCGAAGATGGCATTCGCTTTCCGTGGCGCAATCCACCAGATCGCGCCAAGCGTCGCGGCGGCTGCGAGAGCGAAGATCGCACTGACTCGCGCGACTTTTCGCACGCCGAGTTGAGCGACGCCCCCTATCCCCATCCACGCGAGAAGGATAAATCCCACTCCGAGGACCGTTGCAGCAAGCGTCGCGGCGTGCGTAAGCGCAGTGAGTGCAAGCAGCGTGCTCGCGGCGATCCACTGCCAGAGTTGCTGGCGGGAAGTACATCCCACAGCTCCGGTGGCTCGCAGAGCCCACCAGACTGCGACCCAGGTGGCAGACATGAACGCAAGCGCGAGCGATTGTTTTTCGAAATCACCGATCATTCGAAAAATCGGTGGCGAGAGCAGTGCCAGCGACGATGCCGCGATCGCCGCTGGGATCGCACGGCGTGATCCGCGGCTCCACATCCACACCGCCGCGAAGATCGCGATCGCCGCGAGTGGTTCGCCCGAAGCATCGACCATACTGGATGCCCAGAGCGTCGCAGTGTCGATGTCCCATCCCATCACAATCATGGCACACTTCGCGACAAGGGCGTCGAGCGCGAAGATGAGTGGAACGTCGCTCCATTGGAGAGTGCCGAGTTCGAGAAGTTCACGCGCCTGAACCGGGTAGTAAGCGGCGTCGACACCGGCGGGGAGTGCCGTGCGGAATAGGATCATGCCGCGCGCCGCCATCGCACTCCCAACCACCGCGACAAGCGCAAGGATCCACAACCACTCGCGTCGAATCAGTCTCAGCGCAACCATGTGTGCACGGTACCGCTGCAACCAGACACCGCGCACGATGGGAATGGATTCACGATCGCGTACGCAACGTTGTTCTGGTTCAGCGACGCGAGCCAGTCGCGCCAGTCGTTGTTGAGGGCCATCGTGTTCCTCGCGAAGTCGAGCCATCTCGTCGAGCCGCTCCTTCGAAGTTCTTGCAAGCCAATACGCAAGGTCTTGCTGAGCGGCTTGCGGATCGTGAAGGGGCCCCCATGTACGGGCTACTTGCTGCGATCACTCTCTTGATCATGCGTGCCGATGACGAAGAAGTGCCCCCAGAAAGAGTCTCGCGGTCTCCTACGACTGCAATCCAAACACGCGATCGACGGGCGCGAGACACTCCGTCGCATTGCAAGGATGGAATCGCACGACGAGTTCGGCGGGACCAGCGACCCGAGCCGTCGCAGCGATTCGTACTCGACCCTTTAGGACGGGCGCCGGCATCTTCACCGAATCGATCGCTCGCGAATCGTGGCCACGAATCGAAATCGTTACCACACTCGCATCGATGTGCCATCCCGCAGCGATCGAGAAGTCGATGGTGATGGGAATTGTGCCGTCGGTGGCGAGCGACGCTCTCGACCACGCGACATCGACGGCGACGACCGATTCTCGTTCTTTCGCTTCAAGCCAACGCGCCAAGCCATGCACCAAGTGAATGTGACCAGCCGGCGCGCTCGAAACCGCAGATCCGAATGCGTGCAAGAGGCTCTCGATGCGATCACGCCAGACATCTTCATGCGTCGCACGCCAGAGGCCGACGAGATTGTGCAGCATCGCCGAGTTCCCAGACGGAATCGCTCCATCTTGCGCTTGTTTGGCACGCGCGATGAGATCGGCGCTCGGCTCGGTCGCGAAGTATCCGCCTGACTCCGCGTCGAGGAATCGTTCATCGGCAATGCGCGCGAGAGCCGAAGCTTCCGCGAGCCACGATTCGTCGCGCGTCGTCTGGAAGAGTTCGAGCAGACCTCCCATGACGAATGCATAGTCCTCGAAGAAAGCGCGCTGATCCGCGATGCCACGCCGCCACGTGCGCCAGAGTCCGCCGTCGGGCGTGCGCATGTTTTCGAGGACGAACCGCCCCGCACGCTCCGCTGCAGCAGTGAACGATTCATCGCCGAGTACGCGCCCCGCCATCGCAAGGGCGCCGATCATCATGCCGTTCCAGCTTGCGATCACCTTGTCGTCGAGTCGTGGCAAGGCGCGTTGATCGCGCTCGGCAAGAAGCACGGCAAGCACCGCGTCGATTTGCCCGCGCGCGTTGCCAGCAGGTGCGCGCATGCACGAGACGCCACCATCAGGATGCTTGTGTCCACGAAAAATCGGCACAGGTTCGAGCGTGAAGAGTCGGTCGAAGGTCGCGAGCCGTTCTTCGCCGAGCACGCGCTCGAGTTCAGTGCGGTTCCATACGAAGTACGCGCCTTCGACGGCGTCGGTCTCGGCGTCGAGCGCGCTATAGAAACCACCTTCGCAAGAAGTCATGCAGCGCAACACCCAGCCGATCGTGTCGCGCGCGGTATGGGCGAAGGACGCGTCGCCACTGGCCGCAAATCCAGCCACATACGCCCGAGAAAGCTGCGCCTGGTTGTAGAGCATCTTCTCGAAGTGGGGGACTTTCCACTCTGCGTCGACGCTATATCGATGGAATCCGCCACCGACATGATCGTGGATCCCACCCTGCGCCATCTTGGCGAGTGTCGTCACTGCCATCGTGCGTGATTCGGTCGCGCTCGCTTTGGCATGCGAATCCAACAGAAACTCATAGAAGAAGTCCTGCGGAAATTTCGGCGCTCCGCCAAATCCACCATGTTTGTTGTCGTATCGCGACGCGAGTTGCGCGATCGCGTCGTCGATAATCGCGGTCGTGGCATCGTTACTCGCATCACCTGCCGCCCCGCCGATGGCTAAGTCTGGCTGATCGTGTACGACCCGCGCGATCGCATTCGCCGCGCGCAGTGCCGCAGCCTCAAGTTCCGTCCGCCGCGTCGTCCACGCCTGTGAGATGTTTGCAACGAGCGTTGGAAACCCAGGGCGACCATCCACGTCCACCGCACCGAAGTATGTGCCTGCGAAAAATGGTCGAAGGTCGGGGGTGAGGAACAGACTGTTGGGCCATCCACCATGCCCCGTCATCAACTGAGTCGCGGTCATGTAGATCTCGTCGAGATCCGGTCGCTGCTCGCGGTCGACTTTGATGTTGATGAACGCGGTGTTCATCAGCGCGGCGATTTCCGCGCTCTCGAAAACTTCGCGTTCCATCACGTGGCACCAGTAGCAGGTCGAGTATCCGATGCTTAAAAAGATCGGCTTGTCCTGCGCCTTCGCGGCCGCGATTGCTTCGTCACCCCACGGATACCAGTCGACCGGATTGTGCGCGTGTTGCAGCAGGTATGGACTCGTTGACGAGCCGAGTCGATTGGGCGGGGGGATCACAGTTCGAGAGGCTACGGCTGTGCGCGACCGCGCGTCTGCAACAAGGTGGTACGCGTCGAATGCGCCCGCGCGCTGGCCTAAGGAGCTGCGCCACCCTGTTGATCGCGAATTGCGTAAAAATAGCGCAATGCCTCGATGTCCTTTAGACGACGCAGGAACTCCTTGACTCGAATGAGATCGTCGAGTGCCATGACGCGCACTTCCTCTGCACCAATCTGCATCGAAACACTCCGTGCCACGAGAGCAGAGAATCCTCCGATCGGCGCAACATTCGCGATCAGATCGAGATCAAAGTCCGGAAGCGAAAGGGTCATGTCCTCAAGTCCATCGAGCAGGCGAGCGTCAAAGCGAACTTCGACTCGTCCCTGCGCAGTTCGTAAATCCGCATCGAGCGATGTCTTGCGTGAATCGGGGGCTTCCGTGCAGTGCTTCGGCCTGCCCGCCGATGACAATCACCCTGATGCCGTGTATTCGCAGGACCTCGACCGCCCGCTCAAGGTCACTCGTTGGGTCTTGTGCCATCGCAACGTAACTGACGCGCAGCGGCGTACGAAACGCGACCCCCGTGTTACGGGCAGAATTGAGTGCTGCAGCATCATGTTTTGCCCGTAACAGGGGGGTAGACGAAAACGGGATCACTCGGACCGTCGCCCGAAGAAATCCTTCAACACTTCGCACGCGGCGAGCGCGTCGCGAATCTTCTTCTTCTGACCATGCGTCTTGCCGCTGCGGTTGAGCGAACTCTCCGCTGCGAAACTCGTCAATCGTTCATCTTGCATGATCGCCGTGATCGCGAACCGCGTCGCGCACACATCTGCAAACTCTCTTGCCATCTTCGCGCGTGGACCTTCGGTGCCATCCATGTTCACTGGTAATCCGACAACCAACGCATCGGGTCCGTATTCGCGCACCAGTTTCTCCAGTCGCGACAACAGCACTTCGCGCGTCGTCGCGTCGATTACCTCGATTGGCGCGGGCAACCTGAGAATGTCATCGCCGCAGGCGACTCCAGTGCGTCGGTCGCCAAGATCAATCGCGAGGTAGCGCATGCGCGGTTACCGAAGGTGTGGAGGCACGCGCCCCGCGAGGTCTTTGACACGCTCCGCCTGATCTGCACGGCAGATGAGCGTCGCATCACGTGTATGCACGACGACGATCCCCTCGAGACCAATAGTCGCAACAAGATGCTTTGGATCGTCGCTGACCACCACAACGTCCTTCGAATCGATGTGCGCCACCTGCGCATTCGTTCGATTGCCGTACCCGTCCGCCGACAGCGTCTCGCTGTACGCAGGCCAACTGCCAACATCGCGCCACGAGACCGGCATCGGGACAACGCAAATCTGAATGCGCGCATCGCGCGACGCGGGCTCCATCATCGCGTAATCCACGCTGGTCTTGGCGAGTGTCGGATAGACCTCGTCGACGACCTTCGCCGCGCTCGGCGTTCCCCACGCGGCGCCGATGCGCGCAAGCCCTGCGGCAGTCGCTGGCTGGAACCATCCAATCGCGTTCATCACCGTACGCGCATGAAAGACGAATGTCCCACTGTTCCAGCCGAAGTCGGCACTCTTGAGATACTCGCTCGCTCGCGCCTCGTCTGGTTTCTCGACGAAGCGCTTCGCACGGAACGCACCTTCGAATTTTCCACCTTCGATCCCATCGCCGCGCTCGACATATCCATATCCCGTCGCGGCATGCGTCGGTGTAATCGAGAAAGTCACCATGCGCTTCGGGTCCGCTTCGACGAGTCGAAAACCGAGATCCAACTTCTGCGCGAAGATTTCTTGTGGTTCGATGATGTGATCGCTCGTCAGCACTGCGAAGACCGCATCAGGATTACGCGCCACAAGCACCGCCGCGGCGAACCCAACTGCGTTCAGCGTGTCGCGGCCAACGGGTTCGCCGAGAAAGTTCGCCTTCGAAAGTCCAGCGATCGAGGCGAGAACGTCTGCCTCGTATCCACGTGAAGCGCAAACGAGTCGGCGATCCTTCGCGACCAGGCCCTCGAGACGGTCTCCGCTGATTTGAAGCAGGGTCCTCCCGCCGAAGAGCGGCAACAATTGCTTCGGCCGATTCGCGCGACTCATTGGCCAGAGCCGCGTCCCCGATCCACCCGCCATGATCATGGCGTAGCGATGCGCGCCTTCGCCACTCACTTGGCTGTTACTCATTTGGCGATCCCCTTCGCCGCGAGTGCCGCGGCGACGAGCGTGTTCGCGCTGGCAAGATCAGGTTCTCGCTCAATCGCGAGATCGATGAGCGCACGCGCATCCATTCGGTTCTCGCCGAGTTGGACGAGCACATTCATCGCATCCATGATCGTGCTCGCCGTAAGCGCGGTGGTCCCGCCGCCACCCTTCGCTGATTCGGTTGGCTTCGATGAGCTGGCTATTTTGCCTCGTTGGCCTGCCTTGACCGCATGACCCGCCAGCTTCTCGCGAGGCGTCGCAAACGCATCCATCTTGTCGCGCAGTTCGAGCACCATCGTTTCTGCCGTCTTGCGCCCAATCTCGGGCAAACTCATGAGCAATGCGAGATCCTTCATCACAATCGCCTCTGCGACACGCGCAAACGGAACGGTGAGCGCACGCAGAGCCCTTCGCACACCGATCCCCTTGACGGTCGTGACGAGCTCGAAGAATGACCGATCGCCCGCACTGCGGAATCCGATGAGCTTTGGCCAGAAACTCGAACCCTGTCCTTGCGATTCGAGATAGTGAAGTGTGTGAAAAGTCACCCGATCTCCTATGCGCCCGAACAGCTCTGGGATGTCCGACGCGGGCACCGAAATCTCGTAGACCAGATCCCCGACGACGACGAGCGCACTCGTGTCCTGCACCGATTCGAGAATTCCTTCGATCCGGCTGATCATCTTCGGGATGAGGTTATCCGTTCGTCACTTGTGCGCGACATCGACCGATGCGCCGAGTGCCCTCGCCATCTGCTCGCGAATGCCAAGCGTCCACGCACTTTCCTCGCCCGCAACTGGCGGCGGGATCACCGCAAGCAATCGCACCCGTGCGCGGCTCGGCCGAACAAGACTCCAAAAAGGGTTCCCGCAGGGCGCAATGCCGTCGAGCACGAACACCGCGACGGACGATCGCGTTCGCGCGGAGATCTGCGCGAGTCCAGGTCGAAAAACCTGGATGCGTCCGGGCGGTCGACCGATCTGGCCTTCGGGAAAGATGCCAAGGACGCCGCCGCCGTTGAGATGCCGAAAGGATTCGCGAAGCGCGGTCGTTGCGCCCGAGGACTCGACAGGGATAGCTCGGATGCGCCGCCAGAGCCAATCGAATGACGCCGGCATCATCTGTCGTTCCATCATCCAGCGAATCTCCCTCGGGAGTGCCACTTGAAGCATCACCGCGTCGATGCCAGAGACGTGATTCGCAATCACGATCAGTCGGTCGCTCGGAATCGTCCCAGGATGGACCCCTTCCACGCGCAGTCGGTGGACGATTCTCGCGTACCAGCATGCGACCAAATGCACCCCTCCCATGAAGGCGTTGGATTGGATTCGTCGTCGAAGAAAATCGAGCATATGGATCGGGATTTCTCGTTATAGTGGAGCGAATTTGGATTGATCACGCAATGCCACGACGAACCGACATTCACACAATACTCCTGATCGGCTCTGGCCCCATCGTCATTGGCCAAGGATGCGAGTTTGACTACTCGGGAACGCAAGCGTGCAAGGCCCTGCGCGAAGAGGGGTACCGCGTCGTCCTCGTCAACTCGAACCCTGCGACGATCATGACCGATCCGGGGCTCAGCGACCGAACATATATAGAGCCCATCACTCCCGAGGCGATCGAGCGAATCCTCGCGAAGGAAAAGGCGCTTGGGTATCCCGTCGACGCAGTGCTTCCGACGATCGGCGGGCAGACCGCGCTGAACTGCGCGTGCATTCTGCACGACAATGGAGTCTTCGAGAAATATGGCGTCGAGATGATTGGCGCCTCGCGTGAAGCGATCCGCCGTGCCGAAGATCGCGAAGCCTTTCGCGAGATCGTCACCCGGCTCGGATTGCATCAGGCCAAATCGCGCACCGTCACAAACTTCGAGGACGCGCGCGTGTACTTGGAAGAGATCGGTCTTCCCGCGATCATTCGTCCCGCGTTTACCCTCGGCGGCAGTGGTGGCGGTGTCGCATACAACCTAGAAGAATTCGAAGAGATCGTCCGTCGAGGGATCGCCGCCAGCATGATCGGGCAGGTGCTCATCGACCAGAGCGCACTCGGATGGAAGGAGTACGAGCTCGAAGTCGTTCGCGATCACAAGGACAATTGCATCGTCGTCTGTTCGATCGAGAACATCGATGCGATGGGAGTCCACACCGGCGATTCGATCACCGTCGCGCCGATTCAGACACTCACCGACCGGGAATATCAGCGGATGCGGGATGCGGCCTTTGCGATCATGCGAAGTGTCGGAGTCGAGACTGGCGGATCAAATGTGCAGTTCGCGGTCAATCCGGCGGACGGTCGAATGATCGTCATCGAGATGAATCCGCGCGTTTCGCGTTCGTCCGCACTCGCGTCGAAGGCGACGGGATTTCCAATCGCGCGCATCGCCGCGAAACTCGCGGTGGGGTACTCGCTCGACGAACTTCGAAACGACATCACCGGCACGACGAGCGCGTGCTTCGAGCCATCGATCGATTACGTCGTCGTAAAGATTCCGCGCTGGACGTTTGAAAAGTTCCCAGAAGCAGATGAGACGCTGACGACGCAGATGAAGAGCGTTGGCGAAGCGATGTCGATCGGTCGAACATTCAAAGAAGCACTGCAAAAAGCAATCCGATCGATGGAGGTCAAGCGATTCGGACTCGGGCTCGACGCCAACGACAAGTGGCTCGCCGGTCGCCGAGCCGCACGCACCGAACTCGCGGATGGCTCGATCGCGGTTTGGCCGATCCCCGACGAAGTTCTGCGCCGAAAACTTTCGGTTCCAAGCCAGGGTCGCATGTACTTCGTTCGCTACGCATTCAAGATGGGTTGGACGACGGCGCAGATCGCCCAGTCCACGGGATACGACCCCTGGTTCCTCGATCAGATCAGCCAGCTTGTCGAATTCGAAGACCAGCTCTGTGCGCACGAAACGCTTGAGAGCCTTCCGGCCGCAACGCTCTTTCGAGCGAAGCAGTTTGGTTATTCAGATGCGCAGCTGGCATATCTCTATCTGGGCGGAATCTCGACGAAGAACATCCTTGCCGTGCGCGCACATCGCAAGCGACTTGGCATCGAGCCGGTCTTCAAGCTTGTCGACACGTGTGCGGCCGAATTCGAGGCCGTGACCCCGTATTTCTATTCGACCTACGAGACTCCCGTTTCGAACAATGGCGTCGCGATCGTCGACGATGAGATCCGCATTTCGCCGCGACCGAAGATCGTCATTCTCGGTGGCGGACCGAATCGAATCGGGCAGGGGATCGAATTCGATTACTGCTGCTGTCAGGCGGCGTTCGCCTGCGCGGACATGGGATTCGAGAGCGTGATGATTAACTCGAATCCAGAGACTGTCTCGACCGATTACGACACCAGCGATCTGCTCTTCTTCGAACCACTGACGCTTGAAGATGTGCTCAATGTGATCGAACGACTCAACGGCGGCGGCATTGATGTGAAGAGCCGCACGGGTGGAGTGGCTGGCGTGATCGTGCAGTTCGGCGGGCAGACACCACTGAATCTTGCGCATGGACTTCATGCCGCGGGCGTCCCGCTGATTGGAACTGGAATCGACTCGATCGATCTTGCCGAGGATCGCGATCGTTTCAAGGCGATGCTCGACGAACTTGGCCTGAATCAACCGCCGAGTGGCATCGCTCGCAGTCTCGCCGACGCCGTGCAGATCGCTGGTCGCATCGGATATCCAGTGCTCGTTCGTCCGTCGTATGTTCTTGGCGGTCGTGGCATGGAGACATGCTTCGACGAGACGAGTTTGCGTCGCTACATGGCGAACGCCGTTGACGCGAGCGAGCTCGCTGATCGCCCGATTCTCATCGACCGATTTCTCTCCGACGCGATCGAGATTGACGTCGATGTCGTTGCCGACTTCCTTCCCAACGAGGAAAGTCGATCGAATCAGATTGCAATCGCCACCTCCGACCACCGTGCGGTCGTCTGTGGCGTGATGGAGCACATTGAAGAGGCGGGCATCCACTCGGGCGATTCCACTTGCACGATTCCGCCATATTCCTTGCCGAAATCGATGGTCGATCTGATTTGCGAAAATTCGCGTGCGCTCGCAAAGCGACTTCGCGTTCGCGGATTGATGAATGTGCAAATGGCATGCAAGGACGACGTGCTCTATGTGCTCGAAGTCAACCCTCGTGCGTCGCGTACATCCCCATTTGTCAGCAAGGCGAAGGGAGTCTCTTGGGCTCGGGTCGCGGCCAAGGTCATGATGGGCGCGTCGCTCGATCAACTCGCAATCCAAGAGGCACCAGAGACAGAATTCTTCTCCGTGAAGGAGTCCGTCTTCCCATTCGCCAAGTTTCCGGGTGTCGATGTGATTCTCGGTCCTGAAATGCGATCGACGGGCGAGGTCATGGGCGCGGATCGATCGCTGCCAGTTGCCTTCGCCAAGGCGCAAATGGCCGCTGGAGTGAAGTTGCCAACGAGCGGAAGAGTCTTTCTCAGCGTGCGCGAGGGCGACAAGCCAGCGGCGATCGACATCGCGAGAAGCCTTATTGCGATTGGTTTCACAATCACCTCCAGTCGAGGGACTCACGAATTTCTTGCGCGCCACGGTGTCCCGTCCGACCTCGTTCCCAAGATCGCCGAAGGGCAACGACCAAACGTGCTCGATCTCATTCGATCTGGCGAAATCGTTCTCATCATCAATACGCCCACGCGCAAAGGTGCTCACACCGACGAGGGTCGCATTCGCGCAGGTTCAGTGCGTTCTGGCACGCCGATTATGACCACCGTCGCGGGTGCTCGCGCGGCGGTGCAGGCGATTTCCGCGCTTCAAGGTGGCGCATGGAATGTCAGCGCGATCCAGGATTACTTCCCGCACTTGACGCGAGCCCCGTTCACGCCGACAGAGAAGCCACTCGCAGTCTGAACGACGGATCCAAACACAACGATAGACTTCGGTACGCATGACTAGCCTCATTCCCCTGACAGGTGGATTGCCACAACTCATCACCAACGTGATCGTCATCGTGGTGATGATTCACATCCTTCTCGGTGGATGTGCCTACGGCGTGATGCTCGAGCGGAAACTCAGCGCGTGGATGCAGGACCGCGTCGGCCCCAATCGCGTCGGCCCTCGCGGATTGCTACAGCCGCTCGCCGACGGTCTCAAATTCATCATGAAGGAAGAACACACGCCACATGGGGCGGACGCAGTGCTCTTCACGCTCGGGCCTGGGCTGAGCATTATTCCCGCGATGGCGGCATTCGTGATCATCCCTTGGGGCGGGATTCTCGATCTCTCGACGCTTCCGGAGATCGTCAAGTCGACCCTTGGCATTGGTCCGGCACTCGTCAAGATCGCAGGAGCGAACCTAAATGTTGGAGTGATCTACCTCATCGCCATCACCAGCCTCGGTGTTTATGGCGTCGCGCTCGGTGGCTGGGCAAGCAACAGCAAATTCTCGTTTCTTGGCGGATTGCGCGCGAGCGCCCAGATGATCTCCTACGAAATTCCGATGGGACTCTGCTTGCTCTGCGTCATCTTGATCGCTGGCTCGCTTGATCCATATGTCATCATCGCCCATCAACAGCAGTTCAGTTGGAACCTTCTCCAGCAACCGCTCGTTGCGATCCTGTTCTATACCTGCATGCTGGCGGAGTCGAACCGGGCACCCTTCGATCTCGCAGAAGCGGAGAGCGAACTCGTCGGAGGATTCCACACGGAATACTCGTCGATGCGATTTGCAATGTTTTTCCTTGCGGAGTACTTCCATGTCATCACAGGATCCGCGTTCTTCGCGTTGCTCTTCCTCGGTGGCTGGAGCATCAATCCGGTCGGTGGCGTGATACCGACTTCATGGAACTGGGATCTCCCGCTCATTGGCGGACTGGGACTCGTACTCCTTCAGATGGCGATCATGATCGGCAAGACGACACTCGTGGTCGCCTTCACGATGGCAATTCGCTGGACCCTGCCTCGCTTCCGCTTCGATCAACTGATGAAGCTCGCCTGGCAGGGGATGATTCCTGTGGCGATTCTGCTCCTCGCGGCAGCGGCGATCATGACCTATTTCGGTGTCTCGCAGTACATGTTCCTTGCATCAGGCGGATGTTTGTTCATCATCTGGACAGCCCACCCGTTCATGCCTCATCAGGACAGTCCGAATCGGCGCATTCCTATCATCGGAAGTCGCTTTTCACCCCTCTCCGACGAGCAGGTCGTCACTGCGTCGACCCATCCAGTCGCACTCGATGATTCAGCAATTCCCGATCCTCGTCAAGGGACGATGTCGATCCATTGACCGTGCGACTTTCACCAATTGATGTTTTCCGAGCCTCGCTTGAACTCGCGCGATTGGCGTTCGTGATGAAGTTTCGCTTGCGTGGTCGGTACGCAAGATGGCGCGACGAGACCGCATTCGGATCGCCGTCGAGTCCTTTCTCGGTGACTCGCAAAGCTCGACTACGGTCGGCGCTGGAGTACGGTGTGTGGGTCGCTCGAATGCGTCACTTGACACGTTGATGCGCCGAGCGCTGACTTGCTCCACGCGCCGAGCGCTGACTTGCAACAACTTGACTCGCGCGGTTACAGTTCGCGTGCGTCGTTGATAAGCGGCGCGTGACTCAGATTCCCATCGTGTTACTTCGCAGGCGCCGACCGACTCCGACTCGACCGGCGCTTGCGTTTTTTTGGCGACTTTTCTCCGTGATTCAGAAAACGACTCGATCGTCCCCATAGACTGATCCTGTGTCGAAAGTGAAGACAAGCTTTGTCTGTCGCGAGTGCGGAGCGGTCTCGCCCCGCTGGTCAGGACGATGCCTTGAATGCGCGGCGTGGGATTCGATGGAACCCTTTCAAGCTGGTGATGGGGACGAAGACGAGACGGGTCGACCGGGCATCGAGGGTGCGGCGCCATCCGCGGCTCCGATGGCCGAGATCTCTCCGCTCGAAGTTCCGCGGCTTCCAACTGGCATCAGCGAATTTGACCGAACGCTTGGCGGAGGACTCGTGCCTGGCAGCGCGATCCTGGTCGGTGGCGATCCCGGAATCGGCAAATCCACGCTACTTTTGCAGGCTTTTTCGGCGCTCGCAGCACGCGGACAACGGGTGCTCTATGCCAGTAGCGAAGAGAGCGCCCAACAAGTCAAGTTGCGCGCCGAACGCATCCTCGGGGATGGCGTGTCGAAGTCCCGCGACGAGAATCTTTTCCTGCTCGCAGAGAGTTCAGTCGCGCGAATCACCAACGAAGCACGTCGAGTGCGCGCATCGGTACTTGCCATCGACAGCATTCAACTCGTGCACCGGCACGATGCCGATGCGCTCCCAGGCTCGATGACCCAACTTCGTCGTTGCTGCCTCGAACTCGTGCAATTCGCGAAGACGACGGGCACAGTTGTGATGATCGTCGGTCATGTCACCAAGGAGGGCGACCTCGCTGGCCCCAAACTCCTCGAACACCTCGTCGATGTCGTGCTCTCATTCGAAGGCGATCGCCATCACGCCTACCGACTTGTTCGAGCCACCAAGAACAGATTCGGATCGACTCACGAGATCGGACTCTTTGAGATGACAGGCGAGGGACTCGCCGAAGTCGACGAGAGCGCCCTCGCCGCCGCCAACGCGACCGAGCCTCGACCTGGCACAGCCATCGCACCTGTTATGGCCGGAAGTCGAGTGCTTCTCGCAGAGATCCAGGCACTCGCAGTGGCGGGCTTCCTGGGCAGCGCCAAGCGCAAGGCAAGTGGAATGGATGCGGGTCGCCTCTCGATGATGATCGCCGTGCTTGAAAAGCATGGAGGGCTACGACTCTCGGATCAAGACATCTATGCGAGTGTCGCCGGTGGGCTACGCATCGTCGAACCCGCCGCTGATCTCGCAGTCTCTCTGGCAATCGCCGGCGCACATCTCGCTCGTGCACTCCCGCCTGCGACCGCAGTCCTCGGCGAAGTCGGCCTTTCCGGCGAGATTCGACCGGTCCGATCACTCGACCAGCGTGTCGCGGAAGCGATCCGTCGAGGCTGTTCGACCGTCCTCGTTCCGGCTGCACAGGCCGATTCGGCCAAACCTTATCTGCAGGGCGTTGTTCCGATCCGGTCATGCGCGCAGGCACTCGAACTACTATCCCCAGTGGCTCGGACGAACTGACGCTAGACCAACCGAATCATCGCTTAATCATGGCTGACTTCCTCACAATCGCGGGCATGTCCCGCGCAGAGATTTCGAGACTCCTCGAAGCGACGCGCAAGAGCGTTCCAATTGCGGAGGGTCGTTCACCAAATCGTACCTCCCTCAATGGTCGGGTCATCGCGAACTTGTTCTTCGAAGACTCGACGAGGACCCGATGCAGTTTCGAGACGGCAGTCCACCGGCTCGGTGGACAGGTCTTCAACTTGACCCCAAGCGGGTCCAGCTTGAACAAGGGCGAGTCACTCGTCGACACGGCGCGGAATATCGAATGCATGGGAGTCGCGGCGATCGTTGTGCGCTGTGCCGTGTCGGGTGGCGCCAAGATGGTCGCCGATGGCGTGAAGTGCCCCGTGATCAATGCTGGTGATGGCCGTCACGAACACCCCACACAGGCCCTGCTTGATGTTTCGACATTGATCGAAGAGTTCGGGAGTGTCGAGGGGAGGACGGTCGCCATCGTCGGGGACATCACGAATAGCCGAGTTGCGCGGTCCGCAACCCACGCGCTTTCGACCCTGGGCGCACATGTCAGGCTAGTTGGTCCTCCGACACTCGTTTCAAAGGCTTTCGAGCGAATAACGAAGGGAGCAGGGTCTCAGGGGCAAGGAACAGTTTCGACGATGAGCAACTTGGATTCGGCTCTCGAAGGGGTCGATGCGGTCATGATGTTGCGAGTGCAGTTCGAGCGCGCTGCGGGTGGAGCGATTTCGAGCGATTATCGTCAAATGTTTGGACTGACCCCAGAGAGGATCGCCAAACTCGCCCCGCACGTTGTGATTCTCCACCCAGGTCCGATGAATCGAGGCATCGAGATTGATGACAAGGTTGCAGACGATCCACAGCGGAGCAGGATTCTCCGGCAAGTCACGCATGGGGTTGCCGCAAGGATGGCGGTATTGGAAGATCTTGTCGGGGTTTGATAAGGAATTGGCAGGATCGCCGAACCCGGGAGCTTCTCGTTCCGTTGAAACGCGCAGAGTTCGCTATCCTTTGCTATTCGTTTCAACCACCCTCCCGGAACGGAATTGATCAGATGAAGTTTTCTAGTCACAGCTGCGCAAGGATGAGCCGGACACTCGCTTCCACTGCGATGTCACTGCTTGGAATTTTCGCGCTTGTATTCGTCGCGGGATGCGAAACGGATTCATACATGAATCCGAGCGTGACTGGCTATTTCGAAAACACTCCAACAACACTCCCAGTTCTAAGGCGAATCGATGTGATCGAGCCTCCGGAGGAGCCGCTCGGGGTCACTGGTCCACCAGAACCCCAGGACTTGCTTGCGAACAGCCTGCAGTATCGCCTCTCTCCTGGAGATGAAATTGGCATTGAGATCTACGAACTCATCTCGCTGGGGAAGACCGAACGTGATCTGCGAGTGGTTGATCAAGCTGGATACATTCGACTTCCCATCATCGACGAGGTGAAGGCCGGTGGACTTACGCTTGGAGAACTTCGCGATTCGATTCGAGCGAAGCTCGAGGTGCATATCAAGAACCCAGACGTGACGGTCGACATTCAGAAAGGTCGAAGCTTTGAATTTTCGATTCAGGGGGCGATCCAGAACGCCGGCCTATTCGCGCTGAACAAGCCCGACTTTCGATTGACACAGGCGATCGCGCTTGCGGGTGGCGCAGATGTGGTCACAGAACGAGTTCTCATCATTCGAGCGATGAGGATCGAAGAAGACTCGACGCCGAATCCGGATGAATCTTCGAGCGAGCGCTCAAGTCCAAGCGTGCCCACGGATGTTGGAGTTGCGCCCAGTGCACAGCCCGCACCCGCGAACACGGGGCAGGGGACAACTGCGACTCCAGTCGATATCGAATCGCTTATCAACAAGTTGAGCGAAGGGGATCGCCCGCCAGTTCCGGTGCCGCCAGTTCCACCGCCATCAGTACCGCCATCAGCACCGGCTCCTGAAACTGTGCCGCCATCAGCACCTGCCCCAAGCCCGGGAGCAGTGAGTGGAACCCAAAGTGCTCCGCAAGGAACAGCAGCGATCGATATTGACACACTCGAGCCCGTATCAGTTATTGATCAACCAACTGTGAGCGCGAAGACTGGAACTCAACAAGTCCCAAAGTCCCAACTCTCAAATGAAGGCGATTCCTTCATCTTTGATGTCAACACCCAGCAGTGGGTTCGACTTCGCGGTGCAAATGCCGCGAAGCCACCAGTAGCAGTCTCGGATCCAACCGCTCCTGTTCCACCGGGTGCTGCCGTGACTGGTGGCGCAGCGCATGCGATTGGGCAAACCAGTCCAGCAGTGCGAGCCGCGAGAGACCCGAAAGCGATCTTCCAAACGCGAATCATCGTGGTCGATTATGAGCGACTCGTTCAGGGAGATCAGTCGCAGAATGTGGTCATTCGACCTGGTGACGACATCTATCTGCAATTCCCACCGATAGGCGTGGTCTATATCGATGGCGAAATCAGCCGATCTGGCGTCTTTCAATTGCCGTCATACGGTCGCTTGACACTCAGTCGCCTCGTTGCGGCGGCTGGTGGACTGACCGAAATCGCAATCCCGGAACGAGTCGATTTGATCAGGCGACTGCCTGGAGATCGCCAAGCGGCAATTCGCATCAACCTCGCGGCGATCCGAAACATGGGCGAACCAGACATTGACCTCAAGCGGGATGACCATGTGATTATCGGAACCAATTTCTGGGCTACGCCGCTGGCGGTCTTCAGAAACGGTCTCCGTATCACTTACGGATTCGGCTTCTTGCTCGACAGAAACTTTGGAAATGACGTTTTCGGTCCGCCGCCTGACAATTTTACTATCAATTAATTGCCCTGGTTGAATTGACGGATTTCGGAGGTTTTCGAGTGCGGGGGCTCAAGACCAAGCGTGAGACGGACGAACCCTATCGCATGCGGTGTTGTATGTCACAATAGCGCGAATACATTGTCCACCACCGCAAGCCATTCCAGACTTTCAAACCTGACGATTCGCTCTCCGGTCACTATCGATGATCGGCTGGCGGTGATCGGAGGTCTGATTCTCGTGGTGCTCTTTGGGGTCGTCTTTTCTGACTTCTTCATCAAGCAGATTCGATTCGCGTGGCTTCAGCCGAGCGACTGGGGCCATACCCTCATCATCCCGATTGTCTCCGGGTATTTCATCTGGATGCGTCGGGCCGAATTGGCGCGACTCCAGCCATTTCAGCAGTGCTGGTGGGGAGTGTTGCCGGTGGTGCTTGGGGTGGCGTGGTACATGCTTTGCGTTTTTGGTCCGAAGCCGCTCTACCACCACAACGTCATGTCGCTCGGAGTCGCGCTCGCCCTCTACGGCACTGCGTGGTTGCTCTTTGGCACGAAAGCCCTGCGCTGGCTATGGTTCCCCTTCGCTTTTACCTGCATTTTTGGGCAGACGATCTCCGAGGTCCTGCTCAACAAGGTCACATTTCAGATGCAGGACATTGCGGCCTACGGGGCCCACTTTCTCCTCGTCGTCATCGGAACCGAAGTCGATCGAAGTGGCAACACGCTGATCGTTTGGTCCGACGGGGTTGCGCACCCGCTCAATGTCGCTGAAGCATGCTCCGGGATGCGCATGCTGGTCGCATTCTTGGCACTCGGAGTCTTTCTCGCATATACGAATCTTCAGCGCCCTTGGCAACGAGTCTTGCTCGTGATCCTCGGCGTTCCGATCGCGATCGTCGTCAACATGGTCCGAGTTGCTTCAATGGGCATCTTGACGCAGTTCGATCAAAATTTCGTCGACGGTGAGTTTCACGAGCTCGTCGGCATCGTCTGGATGTTGCCAGCGCTCTTCCTTTACATGGGAACGCTCTGGGTAATCCGCAATCTTCTGGTCGAGTCACGAGGACCGCCCCATGCGGTTTAGTTCGACCATTCGCGTCGCGTTTGTCGCGGTCGTCGCAGTTCTGATCGCATCCGCGATTGGCTTTCGCGCGGCCGTTGCCGCACTCGACCTCTACCTACGCAAGGAACCCGTTCCGCTCCGCGAATCGCTCGATACGATTCCGACGAAACTCGGACGATGGAAGCGTGTCGGGGTCGACTCCCGAATGGGTGCGGCGATGGTGGAAAGCCTCGGAACACATTTCTATCTCGACCGGCAGTACGCGATCGACGGAGATCCATCCAAGGGATTGCTCACCCTGCACATTGCCTACTACACCGGGATGGTCGACGCAGTGCCTCATGTGCCGGAGCGGTGCTGGGGCGCGGCTGGATTGAACATGGTTGCGCAACCCGATACCAAGCTCGTTCCCATTGATCGCTCGAAGTGGACCTTGGATTCTGGGATCAAGAACTCGGCAACGGGCGAGGTCTATCCCACCGCTCGAGTCGCGGATCCAGTGACCCGTCGCGAGGAGAAAGTGCTCATGCCCATCGGCGAGACCGAAATGTCCGTGACGGTCTTTCAAGATGAGAAGAACCCGGACGCACGTTTGGTCGGCGGGTATCTCTTTGTCGCGAACGGTCGATTGACGCCCTCCCCGTATGTCGTTCAGACGTACGCCTTCGATCTCTCAAACAAGTATGCGTACTACTGTAAAGTGCAGTGCTCTGCTGTGCTCCCTGGTGGCAACAACGCGGTCGACCAATGGATGGCCTTGACCGCCGATTTGCTCACCGAAGTGTTTCCGACTCTCATGCGTCGATTGCCCGACTGGTCGCTCGTCGAAGCATCTCAACCGAAGGACTCTTAAACCATGGCAACTTCCCCAACTCGATCTAAACTCAATAAAAAGTTCCTGATGCTCGTCGCGGGATTCGTACTTTTCGCAGGAGTCGTCCTGGGTGGCATCTTCTATTGGTCCTATTCCGCCGCGCCGGAACGAAACATTCGGGTCGGCGACGAACTCATCGTCGCTGCGAAGGCGGACGAGGCGGCTGGAAACGCCGAAGCGGCGTACAAGAAGTTGCAAGAAGCGACGAGTCGGTACGGCAGGGCAGTCAGCAAGAAACCGAACAACCTGGAATACAGCCAGAAGATGCTTGAGGCGCTTTCGTTGATGACCCCAAAAACCTCAGGCGATGCGCAGGAGCTCTATCAGCGCCGTGAAGCTCTCCTGCAGAAACGAACTCGTTCTGCGCCAACCGACGGAGCGCAATGGATCAAATATCTCGAATCGCAACGCGAACGGGCTCGACTGTTCAACGTGCCAGACATGTGGCAGAAGATCGTCCAGACATGCGACGATGCGCTTGTCAAAGTCCCACCTTCCGACCCAACGGCGAGGACAATCCGAAGCATGCGAGCGTTCGCCGAATTGAGTCAGGATGCGATCCTGACAGGCGAAGAGCGAGCCACCGCCGAAGCCAACGCGACCAACCACCTCAAGGAATTCCCCCAAGATGGCGCGGTCTGGGGAATTCTCCTTCGATCGATCGCTGCGGACAGCTATCGGTTGGCGACTGCGAATCGAACTTCCGAATCGAAAATTCGCGATGCCGAGTTTGATCGAGTTCTCGATCAGGCGTACGTTGCGCTTCCTGCCAACCCGATGATCAGCATCGCGCACTTGCAGCACCTGCAATCGCAGCGTCAATTGCGTAACCCGATGGCCACTCAGGAAGCGATCAACGAAGTCCTGAATCCGCTCCTGTGGGATCGTGGCGATCGTACCGCTGACGGATTCGGCGCAAGTGCGACATTTGATGGGACGACGCTCGGGAATATGTCGGGACTCGCGGGGATGACGAAGGATCCGATCGTCATTCAGCGAGCGATCGCGGCGACCGAAGCGTATTGCGTCCGAAATCCAAACTCACTTCTCGAGTTGAGCGCGATCGGAAACATGCAGAAGTCAATTGAACAGTATGACGCCGCGTGTCAAACCTTCGAGATCATGTTGGCGATGCCGGCTCCGAGGGTCTCGATGCTGGCCGCCTACGCCGACGACATCAAGGTGAGCGCTCTTGAGGCGATCTTTGAGATCGAGTTTGGGAAATGGGAACTTGCCAAGACAGGAGAAGAAAGAAAGGCGGCACTTGCACGTGTCGAGTCAGCTCGCGCGCGCCTCGCCCAAATCGTCGCGGGTCGCGAAGGCGAACTTGCGCTGATCCGCGCGGATGCGCGAATCGCATATGCGAAGGGCGATTTCCTCACGACGATCACCAAACTCGAGGAAGTCTTCGCACGGCAGAAAAATGTCCCGGCGGAACTCTATCTGCTCTCAGTCTTCAGCCTCGGAGAGCGCGGAGAGCAGGGCGCGGCACTGATAAAGATCAATCGAGCGATCGACGAGTATCCGAGCGTTCCGCAGTTCTATTTGATTCGAGGTGGCATCGAAGCAAAGCTTGGTCGATTGATGGACGCGAAACGATCCATCACCAGTTTGCTCGCGCGCGATCCGGATAATGTTGATGGAAAGCGGATGATGGCGGAATTGAAAAACATCCCAGGGGATGGCGTGATCAATCTGAACGATCCTGTGATTAGGAGCCTTGGTGATGCAGAACTTCTCGCGAGCGAAGGATCCGTGGAAGAAGCGATCAGCTTAATTCGATCGGCGATGGTCCTAGCTCCGAAGGATCAGCGACTGCAGAGCACCCTGATCCAGTGGCTTCTCTTCGTCGGAAAGTCGGCGGAGGCTCAAGCGCTCGTCGCGGACTACCTAACGGAACGACCCGACGACTCCGTTTTGAAGCAGCTTCAGATCCTCTCAACGTTTCCGTCGCGACTCGACCGTATCGTGAAGTTCGCCCAGGCACCGCTCGCCGACGGGTCGCCAGCCTCTCCTGAGCGTCAGGCAATGACGGTGTTAGTCGGGACCTTTAGTCTGCGGGACCACTTGAAAGTTGAATTGGCGCTGGCGGAGGGGGAGAAGCGCGTTGCGCTCGTCGCGGAACTGGCCGAGGTCTCGACCGCTTCGAAGGCGGCGCTCGCGAAGGCGGTGGAGTTGGCGCCAGGAGAGCCAAGCCTGTTGGAGCGCCTCTATACCGAATCTGTCGCGGACGGAAATCCTGCTCAGGCGGAGCAGGTCGTTGTCCTTGCCGAGAAGAACTCCAAGGATCCAACGATGGCATTGCTCCTGCGCGGTCGAATCGCGCTCGATCGAAACGAGCCAGGGAAGGCGGTCCAATTCTTCGAGCAAGCGACCGCGATGTCCGGGGCGTCATCCGCGGCATTTCGGATGCTCGGATTTGCTCGAGAGAAGTCGGGAGATGTGGATGGTGCTCGAGAGGCGTATAAGACCAGCTACGAGCGCCGTCCGAACGATCCACTGACCATTCAGCTCTATTCATCGCTCCTGGGTCGTGGTGGCAAGGCGCGTGAAGCGAGAGAAGTCCTTCGCAACGCGATGCTCGCTATGCCAGAATCCACAGCGATTCGAAATGCCTACTACGACCTCGAGACGGTCTATGGAAATCGTGCGGACAGTCTGATGGAGCGCCGTCGGATGTACGCCATCCGTCCTGCAGATGTCGAGAATGCACGTCAATTCATGAAACTGCTCATCGAATCTGCTCCGACGCGAGAATTTCTGATGAACGGTGACGGAAGCCAGAGATACCCCCCAAAGGAGTGGGATGCGATGGGGAAGGAACGCCAGGATCAGGAGCTTCAAGCATTCACCCGAGTCTGCGCTAGGGAGGCGAAGGCGGTCTATGACTCACTGCTGAAAATAGATCCCAGCGATCGTCTGACGATCCGAACCTTTGCGGCGGCAATGCATCGATCTGGTCGTGGGATCGACGGTGAGGCAATCCTCCAAGAATCGGCGAACAAGGCGACGGGACCAGGCGCATGGCGATCAAGGATCGATCTCGCCGAGTTCCAGATGGAGGCCAACCGAATGGCGGAAGCGGTGCAGAACTTCGATCGTGCGCTCCAGGGCGATGACTCCGCGACATCCGATTGTGCTCGAGTCGTTGCATCCCTCTGGTCTGGGCGCCAATATCCAGCGCGTGCACTCGAAGTGTTGACCGTCGCGTTCGGAAAACATCCGAGTGCCGAGCTCGCGAGGAGTATCACTGCGTTGCGACTCGAGACGAGGGACTTCGTCGGCGCTCGTCAGATGAGCATCGAATTGAAGAAGTTTGCTAGTGGAACGCCTACATTCAGCGACCGACTCTTGGATGCTGATATTGCCGCGGTCGAGCTGGACGAGTTGTCCGGTGAAGCTTCCCAAGAGAACATGACGACTGTCGCGGCTGAATTCACAAGGGCGGTGGACGACGCCATCCGAATGAATCCGGCGAGTGCGCTTCCTTTCATCGTTCGTGCGTCGTCGCTTCAGCGCCGATATCAACGCACGGGTGATCCCGAGGCACTTCGGCAGGCGATGCTTGATGTCACGCGCGCGATCGAACTCCAGGGGAACTACTGGCCGTCGACACGCTTGCACGCGGCGCTCCAGATGGACGGTGGCGATATCGCGGCAGCGACGCAGTCTGTTCGGCAGTTCGTCGAACAAAGCCCTCGTGTGATGGACGCTCGGCAAGCGCTCATTGGGTACCAGTTGGCTGCGGGCGACTATCCAGCGGCCACTCGGACCGTGGAAGAAATTCTGAAGCTCGAGCCAAACAATCCAAAGTGGCATCAGTCGCTCGCGGATGTGCATATCGCGGCATCAAAGGGGCTTGAGGCGGCATCGGACTACGAGGATCTTTACGGCATCACGAAGGATCAGGAATTGTTGATCAAGGCGATCCTGCTCCGGGCGATCCATTCACCGCCGGATTTCAAGGGAATCCTCAACGCCATTCAGCTCGCACCAGAACTCGTCAAGACTTCGGTCTTGGTTCAGATGGTGGGTGCGGCGGCGATCTCCGGCACTGCGGAGACCGACGTGCAACGCGACCAGGGAAAGATTCAGCTTCGCGAGATGTACAAGATCGTCGATCCCGCGAAGGGAGGGTTCACCGATCCGTGGATACTCGCAGTCGTGACTCTGTTTCCCCCTGAGAAAGCGACGGAATTCGAGAAGTTCGTGATGGAGGCTTGCCAAGAGAAGCCGGACAGCGCGCTCTGTCGCGCGATGGCTCAGCGGTTCATTGAAATCGGACCGGCTCCTTACACGAAGGCGAGGGAGTACGCCATTGGCGCGCTCGAACTCGCAGCAAACGACGACGAGCGATTAAACGCACTGCGCGTACTTGGTGGTGCGGAGTACAAGGCCGGGCGATTCGCCGAAGCGGCGATGGCATTCGAGCAGTCGATCGCCATTCGCAAGGACGATTTTCAGGCAATGAATAATCTTGCGTACATCGAAGCCAGACATCTCAACAAAGTCTCACAGGCTGTCGAACGCGCGCGGACTGCGTTTGCGTCGAATCGAACGAACATCGATCTCATGGATACGCTTGGGTACGCGTTGATGAAATCCGGAGAGTTGCCTGAGGCGATCACTCTCTTGAGGCGCGCTTCCCGATCGCAACCTGGAGCGATGGTTTTCGCGCACCTCGCTGAGGCGTTCGCATTGGTTGGTCGCAAAGACGAAGCCGCGGATGCGCTGGGTCGAGCGAGAGCGCTCCATCCAGATGCCGAGGCGCAGACACACATCGACGAAGTCTCGAAGTTGCTCAACGAAGCCCCTCGCGGCTGATCGAAGGAAAAGGTATGCCCCCAACGCAACAAACTCCATCACACTCGCCATCGCCCCAGCCCCCGTCTCGCACGGGATCGTCTCCGAGTCGCGCACCCGGTCGTGCCGCCACGATCGATCCCATCCGAGTCCTCCGGCAGAAGTGGAAGACCATCGTTCTCTGGGCGGTCTCAGGAATGTTTATCGCGGCTGCCTTCCAGGTTGGGGCGCAGTTTGTCTACCCGATCTATAGCGGCCAAGTCGTGCTTCGATTGCGACCGCAACTCGGTGATGCCAAGGAGATCTTCGGCGAAGCGACGACCCAGGAAGAGACGGTTGCGCGTCTCGCTCAGACAGAAGCTCAGCAGATGGTCATGCGAGACATCCTGGTGCGAGCCGTCTCGAATCGCGACATCTTGAAGACTCAGTGGCACGAGTACTACCTCGATGAAAACGGACAATTCATGGTCGAAGACGCGGTCGATGATCTGGTCGATGAAATTTCGTCTGGGCACCGCAGAGGAACTCAGTTCTTTGCTTTGTACTGGTCGGCGCACGCGGCGGGGGATGTGCCGATCGTCCTCAATACGATTGCAGATACCTATTTGGATGTACTCCAGTCGGCCAGTGACACAAAGTTCATTGGAATCAAGTCGGTCTTCCAGAAGCGCGAGAAGGACCTTGACCTTTCGATCGACGCCATCAAGGCGACAGTTCGGCGGTTCATCACCGAAGAGAGCATTCCCACATTCGAGGAAAACGCACAGCAATCCCAACGCGGACTGGAAGAGCTCCAGAAACTGATTGCCGAAACCACGAAGGATTACAGCCTCGTCAAGAGCGAACGAATGCAGCTCGACGCGAAATTGAATGGGCGTCTCGAGTCGACGCAAGACGATGTTCGCAGAGCAGAAAACGATCCGGCTCTGATGCAGTTGATGCGCGACATCAACGACCTGATGATCAGCATGCAGAGTAAGAAGGCGCGATTCGGTCCGTCGCATCCCGAGGTTCGTTCGGGCGAGCAGACACTTTCTTCTGCGCTCGAGCAAAGAGAGCGAGTCGTCGCCGACCTCGTCAAGCGAGACCTCAACGCACAGTACAAGCGGGTTTCGGATCGGCAGGATGGATTGGAAGCTCTCCTCACGAGGCAAACCACGGACTTTGAAGAAGAGCGAAAGCGCGTCGAGGAATTGGCATCGCGTGTCGCTGAACTCGAAGCGATGAAAGACCAACAGTCCCGAATGGAAGAGGAGCGTGGCATCATCTCGAAGACGATCGGCGAACTCGACCTCGCACGGGCGCGATCGGATTCGATTCCCGTGGAAGTCGCGCAGCGGTCGCTCACCCCCCGTGAAATCGCCTTTCCGAACTGGAAAGTCGTCCTTCCAGGTGTCTGGTTTGCTGTGATCGCATTCGGCGTCGGTTTGATCTTTGCACGCGAGTTTCTCGATCAACGCGTTCGTGTCGCAAGCGACCTTGCGGGATTGACGAGCGGAAAGATTCTGGGAGTGATTCCTGATCTGGTGGACGACGAATCGCACCCGGCCAAACTGGATTTCGTGGTAAGAGAATCTCCGCAGTCGGTTCTTGCTGAGAATTTCCGGCAGGTGTCGACCAATGTGCTGAAAGCGACATCCGACCAACCGGGTTGCATCACCGGAGTCTTTTCGGCCATGCCCGAGTCGGGGGTCACCAGCATCATTACGAATCTGGCTTCGAGCGCAAGAGTGGTCGGGAAACGTGTCCTCGTCATTGACGCCAACTTTCGAAGGCCTGGGTTGGCGAAGATGTTTGGCGTCTTAGAAACCTCGCCTGGACTCAGCGATGTCTTGGCTGGAAACGCACTCTTCGCTGATGCGATCCAACACTCGACTCACGGCATCGATGTGATGAGTGCGGGTCAAGGTCGAATGATCGAACTGCTCGATACGATCAAGATGACAGAAGTGGCAACGCAAGCGCGAGCGAGTTACGACATCACATTTATCGATACCCCGCCCGCAGGTATCGCCGCAGAGGCGACCGTGATCGCCAATCAGGTGGATGCTTCGATTCTCGTGGTACGCGCGATGCGCGATCAACGCGGACTCATCACTCGACTCGTCGGGCAGCTCTCCGCACAGAGGTGTCGATTTATCGGCGCGATCTTGAATCGACCGCTTCAAACGGCCGGTGGCTATTACAAGAAAAACGCACAGGTGATGGTTGAGTATGGTTCCGGTGGCGCCAAGGTCACAACCGCCGGGGGAGCGGCCTGAATTATGTCACCGCAGGATGTTGTCTCGAATATTGACATGCTGTCGCCGCCGGCGCCAGCGGTTGACCAAGTCTTCGTCAATGCCGTCGAGATGCTCAACGTCTTCGCGCCTGTCTTCATCGCCGGGTTTCTCATCACGCTCGCGGCGACTCCGGTTGTTCGACGATTGGCGTTTATCGTCGGGGTGGTCGATACACCGGACGCACACCGAAAGCATCACAAGGCTCCGGTTGCGTACCTCGGCGGATTGGCCGTCTTCATGGGATTCATGGCCGCAATGTTCGTGAGTTTCATCGCCATCGACGGCGAAGCCTCGGACCTTGCATCCGTTCCGCCGTCGATTCTGATTGGTGCGACAGCGATTGCACTGACTGGACTCGCCGACGACATTTGGAAGTGGGATGCTCGGCTCAAAATCGCGGGGCAACTTGTCGCCGCCGCAGCGTTGGCGTACTCGGATATCGGCATCGGGGCCGTGACCGGATTCCTTCAACCTTTCTTTGGCGCGCCTGATGCTGTGCTCTTCAATCTTGGTTCGATCGCGATCCTGAGCGGGACGCTTTATTACTGGGTTGGCACCGCGTTCCTTGGATTCGTCATCATCGGTGGATGCAATTCGGCAAATCTGATCGACGGACTGGACGGATTGCTCGCCGGTTCGACCGCGATCATGTCGTGCGGTTTCCTTGCAATCAGTCTCCTGCTCGCATCCACGGTGATAGTCGCCGAACCTTCGACGAGCCTCGTCGGAGTGCGTGTCGCGCTCTCGCTTGCTCTGCTGGGGACGATGCTGGGGTTTCTCCCTTGGAATTTCAATCCCGCTGTCATCTTCTTGGGTGACTGTGGAAGCTTGCTCATTGGCTACTTGTGCATCACGACTGTGTTGCTCTTTGGCGAACAAGGTCCGTCGAGTCTGGTCGTCGCTGGATTCATCATCTTCGGACTTCCGATAACGGACACGATTCTGGCGATCATCCGTCGCAAGATGGCGGGAGTTCCAGTGAACACTCCTGACGCACAGCACATCCATCATCAGGTGAAGCGACTCTTCGGTTCGGTCAAGAAATCCGTGTTCGCGCTTTACGGAATCACCCTTGTGTTTACGACAATCGGAGTCGCGATCGCATCCGTGCTCTTGCTGACTGAAACGCGAGTTCTCGTGGTCTATGCGATTGGTATCGCCTTCTTTGGGTTTGTCATATCGGTTGCCGTGAAGATCGCATTGATTCAGAGGATGCAGTCCGAAGTGCTGGATCAGGAGCTCCGTGACGCGAAAGCATCCGCGGTCGTGAGCTCGCGCCAGCAATCGCAATCGGATCAACCTGCGTGAGCGTTGGCGATCCGGGTCATGTTCCAGTTCTGTTGACCGAAGTCCTCGATTCGATTGCTCCCAAACCGGGCGACTGCTGCATCGACGCCACCGCGGGTCGAGGAGGTCATGCCAGTGCGATCGCCCGCGCGATCAATCCTGGTCGGATCCTGCTGATCGACCGCGACAAGGAGAATCTTGCCTATGCCGCGGTGCGAGTTCGGGAATCCGCGCCTGAAACTCGTGTCGATACCGTCCACGGAGATTTTCGAAATGTTGCAGAAATCGCGACGAAAGCAGGCGTTTGCGCGGACATGCTTCTCGCGGATCTCGGGATATCGAGCAATCAATTGGACCAGGCCGAACGCGGGTTCGGATTCCAAAACGACGGACCACTCGACATGCGCCTCGATCGAACCAATCCTTACTCCGCCGCCGATCTCTTGGGCGCTCTCTCTGAGTCCGATATTGCCGACATGATTTTCAATCTTGGTGAAGATCCATTCGCGCGATTGATCGCGCGGAAAGTTGTACAAGTTCGCGCTCGCGAGCCGATCATTACGACGGCGCATTTGGCTCGACTTGTGCGCGAGGCATACGGCTCGCGCGCTCGTGATTCCAGATTGCACCCTGCTACTCGGACCTTCATGGCATTCAGGATCGCCGTCAACGACGAACTGAATGCACTCGAAGTTTTCTTGAAGTCGATCGCTTCGGCGGTTCGCTCCAAGGGTGGCGGGTGGCTCTCTCCGGAAGCGCGGGTGGCGGTGATCTCCTTCCATTCGTTGGAAGACCGGCAAGTCAAGCGCACATTCGTCGGCCTTGCGGACCAAGGGCTTGTTTGCAGGGCGAGTCGAAAGCCAGTGATTGCAGGCGACGTTGAAGTCGCCCACAACCCACGGTCACGATCAGCGAAGCTCCGCGCAGTCACGATTCTTTCCAACTAACCGTCACGTACCAGCACTCGGTCTCACCACCACAAATCAACCCGCCAGAGGACTTCGGTCACCTGGAACACAGCAAGAAGGACGTTGCATCAAATGACCCGTGAACACAAACTCGCCGTCGTACTCGGATTCGGATTGCTTCTGTTTGTTGGGATCCTGGTTTCGGATCATTTCTCCGCGACCCAGCGCAGAGGCGCCGCGGATCTCGCTGCAAACACGCAGATCCGCGAGATCAGATCGGTTGATCCAATCTCGATCCAGACCATCCAAATCAACAATCGTTCCCCCGGCGCAAGGGCCGCCCATCCCGCCGACCTTGGATCCACTGCGAGTGGCGACGGCGTCGAACTTCCCAATGGCATGATTCCGATGCAGCCCGCACAGGCGGTGGTCGTTGGGATCCCCGCTGAGCTCTACGTCCTGAAGGACGGCGAGACTCTCTACAAGATTTGCCAGAGTCGATACGGCAACGGGAATCTGTGGAAGGAGCTCGCGGAATTCAACAAGGGAACAGTTTCGAATCCGACAAAGCTCCGCAAGGGGACGACGATTCGGTTGCCATCCATCCATGTCTTGAAGGGAGAGGCACCAGTCCCGATTCCGCCGGGAGGAGTGCAGGTCATGGCGGCGGCGACTGATCCCAATGGATTGTCGCAGCTCCCTGCGCAAGGAGGGACGCTCGAGTTGCCCCAAGCAGTGTCATCCGAGTATGTGGTGCAGAAGGGCGACACGCTCGGCGCAATCGCGGCACGTGAACTCGGGTCAGCGAAAAAGTGGGAATCAATCTTTGAGGCCAATCGAGATCGGCTTCGGAAGCCGACCGATCTGAAGATCGGTCAGGCGTTGCGAATTCCGCACGACGGATAAGGCGGGGTTCTGTTGTTCGCAAAAATAACAGCAATCGTCATCGGAATCGGGATCCTCGCATGTGGCGTGCTTGTGCAGCGCCAGCAGCGATACGAGCTTGCTCGCGACATCTCTCGTGCGCACTGGCGGATGTTGGAGCAAGAGCGAACGCTCTGGTCGCTCCGAGCTGAGATCGCACGACGAACCCGACCCGACGAACTTCGGACGGCTGTCAAGCGACTCGATCGCCGGTGGAGGGCGATCCCCTATCGAATCGAGGAAAACGCAGACCCGACTCGAGACATGCACGAAGGCGCGACGGATGAACGCACGCCACGGGTGGAGCTTGGGGGATGAGTTCCAACTCGCGTATTCGTGGTTGGTCGCGTGGCGTGTTGGTCGTCACCATCGTGACGCTCGGCGCCACGCTTGTGAGAACTGCACAGTTGAAGACAGTCCCTCCGTCGCAGTTACTGCCCGCGATGGGTTCGCGAACATCGACATCGGCCGAGCTCGCCTCACGGGGACGAATCCTTGATCGCCGCGGTCGAATCCTTGCCACGAGCGTGGTGGGATATCGACTCTTCGCCGATCCTGCGACGATCTGGAAACGAGGAAACGAACGGATTCAGGAAGGGCTCAAGAGCGATCCGCAGGCGCTCGTCACGACCGACCCATTCGGCGATCTTGCACCGGCGCTCTCCGCGATACTGGGGAAACAGGCATCCGACATCGAGGGAGTCCTCCGAGCGCGTGCAGATGATCGATACGTCGTACTCGATGGAGACCTCTCCGAAGCCGAGCTCGATGGCATCAGAACGATTGACATCGAGGGACTCGGCATCGAATCAAAGCTCGTGCGCGAATACCCACAGGGGTCTGTGGCGGCGCCAGTCATCGGCAAAGTTGGATTCGAGCACAAAGGCCTCTCGGGAGCGGAATTGAGCTTCGAGTCGAGTCTCGCGGCGACGAACGGAAGATTGACATTTCTTCGGGATGTCCAGCGCAATGTTCTGCACATCGACGACGGCAATTTCATCCCGGCGGACGATGGCACGGATGTGCGACTCTCGATCGATGTGGTGCTTCAAGACATCGCCGAGCGACGGCTCGCTGAAGCTGTCAGGCAATACAACGCAGGCGGTGGTCGGCTCGTCGCCTTCGATCCACAGACGGGCGACGTCTTGGCGATGGTCGACATTCTGCGCGCTCGTTCCGGATGGAGGGAAATCACGAGCGATCCGTCACGAAGAATTGATCCTGCACTCGGACGAAATCGCTGTTTGACCGATCCATTCGAGCCGGGTTCGACATTCAAACCGTTCGTGTGGGCGACTGCGACAGAGTCGGGAGTCTTTTCAGTGAACTCTCGCGTGCAGACCCCTTCGAATGGCCCGCATCGAACGTCTTTCGGTCGAGCGATACGAGATGTGAAGTACTACGGCCCCGTGACCTGGCGCACTGTTCTCGTGAAGAGTCTCAACAGCGGAATGGCGATCGCGGGAGAGCGCATGTCGTTCGAGTCGATGCAGAACGATGTCGTCAAGCGATTCGGTTTTGGGCAGTTGACGAATCTTGGAGTGCCAGGTGAAACGACCGGGCTTGTCACCACTCCTGCTGCGTGGTCGAAGTACACGCAGACGTCAGTGGCGATGGGGCATGAAATCGGCGTCACGCCAGTGCAAATGGTCCGGGCATTTAGCGCGTTCTGCAATGACGGTTGGATGCCTCAACCGCGGATCGCTCTTCCAGTCGGTCCCGATGGCCGTGTCATCGCAACAACTCGAACCGCGGTCATTCCTGCGAATATCGCACTCGAGACAAGGTCTGCGATGGAGGGAGTCTTGACCGAGGGGACGGGTCGCAAAGCTCAGAGTGCGCTCTATCGGATGTTTGGAAAGTCAGGCACGGCGCAACTTCCCAAGCCCGCAGGTCAAGGCAAGGGATACTTCGACGACCGCTATGTCGCCAATTTCATCGCGGGTGCGCCGTACGATCATCCGCGAATTGTCGTGCTCTGCGTGATCGATGACCCCGATAAAAAGAAGGGCCACTTCGGAGGATCGATCGCCGGTCCAGTCGTTCGGGATGTCATTGATGAATCGTTGCAATATCTCGGGGTGAAGCCCGATCAATTAGCGAGTCGTCGCGCCGCGATTTTGGCGTCGGGACAAGACCTGCCGCTCGATGCCAAGGATCGGGTGGAAGCGGCGCTCGTGTTCACCGATGTCGCGGGTGATGAGGACCTTGCGGCGGAGTCATCGCCAGATGCTCCGGTCGCCCTTCCTGCGCGACAAAAAGCGCGGGCAACGACTGCCACAAGCACACCGGCCACAAGCACACCGGCAACTACGAGTCGGTCAGCCGGGACGCGCAAGACAAGTCAGTCGTCGAGGTAGAGCGATCGGACGGGCTCGATTCGACCCGTCACTTTTTCGTCGACGGATCCATCTCGCTTTTGGAATAGGGCATCAATCCGCGAACGCGACTGATGATGAGATCGTTGTCCGCCACGAACTTGGCGATGTCGGCGGGGCATTTCCCTGTGGTCGATCCCGCTCTTCCAGCCTGCTTCGCTTTCTTCAGCGCATTCTCCGCGTGATAGAGGGCAATGATTCCTGCCTTCGTGTGCACTTCGAGCGCCTTCGTGGTCGGGGGTTGCCACCGAGGGTTCTTTTGGAGCATGTCCGAGATCTCCTTCGAAATCGTCGCGACATCCATCATCGACTGGAAGTACGAGGCGGACTGCTGGGCATTCAGGGTCTTTCCCTGCGCCATCATGCTGACTCCATCGGCTCGACCCTGAAACGCGACGCCGAGCTTTGTACAGATTTGAACGAGATCCACCGTGATGACCGGAGGGGTGGGACCGCGGTTCGCTGGTGCGATCGGAGGAGTCTCAGCCTCGTCCTCTTCGCAACCGAATCCACTTCCGACCGCGAGAATCGCAATCGCGACGACGAGCATTCGGCAACCGATCGAAAAAGTATTCCTAGTCATGAGAGAAGCTCCGTTGAAGTTTGAAGTCGTCGTCAAACACCCAGCAGCAGTCGTCCAGGCTTTTCAATGCAGTCCTTGACATGGACGAGAAACCCGACCGCATCTGCACCATCGAGAACACGGTGATCGTAGGAAAGTGCCAAGTACATCATCGGTCGAAGCGCAATCTGGCCGAGGTTGTGGGGGTCTTCGACAGCACGCTTTTTGATCGCGTGCATCCCCAGAATTGCGGATTGCGGTGGATTCAAAATCGGCGTGGACATCAGCGAGCCATAGACCCCGCCGTTGGAAATGGTGAAGGTTCCGCCCGTCATCTCCTGGACGGTGAGTTTGCCTTCGCGCGCGCGAAGTGCGAATGTCTTGAGCGATCGCTCAATGTCGGGAAGTGCCATGCACTCCGCTGCGCGAATGACGGGAACGACCAGCCCGCGCTCCGTCCCAACAGCGACACCGACATCGACATAGTCGTGATACTCCATCTCGTCGCCCGCGAGATATGCGTTGGCGCGAGGGAATTGTCGCAATGCCGAAACACACGAGCGGATGAAGAATCCCATGAATCCGAGTCCGACGCCGTGCACTTTTTCGAATTCGAGCTTGTGTTCGGTGCGAAGGCGGATGACTTCGGTCATGTCGACTTCGTTGAATGTCGTCAGCATCGCGGCGTTGTGCTGTGCGCTCACAAGTCGCTCCGCGATTCGCTGTCGAAGACGGGTCAGCTTTTCCCTGCGAACACCTCGGCTTCCTGCTGGACTTCCTGCTGGACTCGCTGCTGGACTTGCTGCTGGTGTCGCCTCGGCCGAGTGAGGAGCGCGTGGAGAGTCGTTCTTCGTGGCTGCGCCTTCGACATCAATTTTCATGACGCGACCTGACGGTCCAGAACCAGAGAGCGCGCCCGCGTCGATCCCGCGTTCGGCTGCGAGTTTTTTCGCCACGCCTGAAATGCGAGCGGGTGACTCGTCGACCTTCGGTGGCATCGCCTTCGGGGATGCCTTCGGCGACGCGCTCGCTGAAGGCGCTGATCCAGCCGGACGCTTCGCCTTCTCGTCGATCTTCGCGACGAGCGTTCCAACCTTTTGCTCACTCCCAGATTTCACAACCAAACGAATTGCGCCAGACGCAGGCGATAGCAACTCGAGCGTCGCTTTGTCCGAGTCAATCTCGTTCAGCAATTCGTCTTTCTCGACCCAGTCGCCGTCGCTCTTGCGCCATGTGCCGAGCGTGACTTCGGTGATCGACTCACCGGGACTTGGAACGACGACTTCAACCATGGGTTCTTCCTCGCATTTTCATGACTCCGCGATCTGGTCCTCGTCTGTCTGATACATTCGCGACTATCGCTTGTTCGTGGCGGCCTTCCGACCGCTCGTGGCTTTGCCACCCTTTGCCGTGCCGTTCTCGTGGTCCGATTTTTTCTCGGGCTTTGCCTCGGGCTTTGTCTTGGGCTTTGTCTTGCGCTGCGATGACTCTTTCTCGGGCGTAGTTCCGAGCGTCATCGCGGTGGCCGTTTCAGTCGCAAGTGTCGGAAAGACCTGAAGCTGGATCGAATGAGCCTGCTTCTCATGCGCCTTCGTCGATCCAACTGCGGGGGTCGCAGAATCTGGTCGCCCGACGTACTTCGGGTTTATGTCGAATCGGTCGAGAAACTGCGCTTGGATGAATCGGTACGCGCCCATGTTTCGCGGTTCTTCCTGGACCCAGTGCATCTGAGCACCTTGGTACTTCTTCAAGATTCCCTCAACTTCGTCGGCTGGAAAGGGTGCAAGTTGCTCGATGCGGACGAATGCGCAGTCGCGCTCGCCCACCACTTCGCGCCGTGCACGGAGTTCGTGGAAGTACTTGCCCGTGCAGAAGAACACACGCGTGATGGTCGCCGCACTGGAAACATCGGGATCGTCGATCAATCGCTGGAAACTTCCCTGGACGAAGTCCGATCCAACGCTTTGCGCGTCCTGCAAGCGAAGCATGCTCTTGGGAGTCATCACGACGAGTGGTTTTCGAAAGTCCCTCTTGACCTGTCTTCGAAGTGCGTGGAAGAGCTGGGCGGTCGTCGACGGATAGATCGCGTCGAAATTGTCTCGAGCTGCCATCTGCAAGAACCGCTCAAGTCGAGCGGAAGAATGCTCTGGACCCTGCCCCTCATACCCGTGGGGAAGGAGGAGCACCAAGCCAGCCGCCCGGTGCCACTTCGCCTCTCCGCTTGTCAGAAACTGATCGAAGATGACTTGTGCACCGTTGGCGAAGTCGCCGAATTGCGCCTCCCAGATCACGAGCGCATTCGGATCGGTCTGCGAATATCCGAGCTCGAATCCGACTACGGCATTCTCGGTGAGTGGGCTGTTCCAGATTTCAAACCGACCGAGCGTGGCGAGTGAGCAGTAACGCCCCCCAGTATCTTGGCAGATCACGACCGCATGGCGATGGCTGAATGTTCCGCGTTCAACATCTTGACCGCTGATTCGGACGGTCGAACCGTCCTGAAGCAACGATCCGTACGCCAAGAGCTCGGCAGTCGCCCAGTCGATCTTGGCGTCCGAATCGAAATCCCCGCGAGCTGCGACCAGGCGCGCAATCGTGCGGTGCGCCGTGATGTGATCGGGAATCACCGCGATCGTGCTCGCAATCTTTGCGAGCGTCGCGAGTGGCGCTCCGGTCTCGACTGGATCGCAGTGATACTTGTTGTCGAGACCCTTCCATCGACCTTCGAATGGCGGGACGGCAGGGAAGACGGGTTTCTCCTTGATCGCGGACTGCGCCGCGTCCATTCGATCAAAGACCGACTTGACCAGCGCATCGGCTTCGTCAGCAGTCACCACTCCTTGAGCGATCAAACGATCTCGGTATGTCGTCGCAATCGGTGCTTGATCGCGAACTCGTCGATAAAGCATGGGCTGAGTGAACGACGGCTCGTCTGTCTCGTTGTGCCCATTCTTGCGATAGCACCAGAGTTCGACGAGTGAGTCCCTCCCGAATGCCTGTCGAAACTCCGTCGCAGTTTGAATCGCCCAGACGCAGGCCTCAGGGTCGTCTCCATTGACATGAAAGATCGGAACGTCATACGCCTTCGCCAGATCCGAGCAATACTGCCCCCCGAATGTGCATTCCGGGTTCGTCGTGAAGCCGACTTGGTTGTTGATGATCACATGGATCGCGCCACCGACGTCGTACCCGCCCAGTTTCATAAAGTTGAAGCACTCCGACACCGATCCTTGTCCAGGAAACGAAGAGTCGCCATGTACCAAGACCGGCACCACTTCTCGGCGTTCGGTGTCGCCACGCAAGTCTTGTTTGGCACGGGTACGACCGAGCACGATCCCGTTTACAAACTCGAGATGCGACGCATTGGGCGAGGCAGTGACATGCACCGATCCAGACGCAGTCTCACGATCCGAGCTGTAGCCCTGGTGATACTTCACATCGCCCCCGCCTTCGGAGAATCCTGATGTCCAGGTCTCTTCGAATTCCGTAAGGACCTGTTCGTACTTCTTCCCGATCACATTGGTCAGCAGGTTGACTCGCCCACGGTGCGCGAATGCAAAACAGAACTCGCGCGCCCCGAGCGCCGCGCCCGTTTCGATCAGCTGATCGAGCATGGGGATGATCGTGTCCGCTCCCTCGAGTCCGAAGCGCTTCTTGCCGACATAGCGCATCGCGAGGAACGCTTCGAACGCGTCAGAATCGATCAGGCGCTTGAGTATCCGCTTCTGTTGCTGAGGACCGAAGTGCGGCTTGCCCCTTGACTGCTCGACTCTGCGCTCGACCCACTGTCGCTGCTCGTGGTTGGTGATGTGCAGGTATTCGACACCGCAGTGACCGCTGTAAGTCTGCTCCAGTTGAGCGACAATTTCTCCAAGTGTGGCAGGGGAGTTGATGGGGAGTGAACCCGCGTCGAACTGCACGCCGAGGTGCTCGTCACCCAATCCGGCGCTCTCTAGTGTCAGGACGTCTGGAAAAGGCCGAGTCGTCCCGAGCGGATCGAGCTGAGCGGCGAGATGTCCAAATTCGCGGTAACGGTGGACGAGTGCGTCGACCTTTCGCTGATTCTCGATATCTCCACTCCCAGTCGATGGGGTGGATGCGACGGATGCGACGGATGCGACGGATGCGACGGACGGATCATCGCCCTCGGACGCCTCCCGAGGCGCGGGTCTCGCGAGTCCAAGTTCGAAACCGGCAAAAAACTCTCTCCAGGCTGGGTCGACCGAGTTCGGATCCTGCGTCCACTGCGCAAAAAGCGCATCCACAAACGCGGCGTCCCATCCGTTGATGGATTGCCTCGCAGGGGGCGCGGATTCCGATTTGTCGTGGCCTTCATTGGTCACGGTGGTGCTCCATACGAGTTCGGGAATATGGACGAAGAGTCGTCTCCTCGTCGATGGTCGAGTGTAGCAGAGCACCACTTGATCGCCCCCTCACCCCGTCGCGAATTGGCGCCGATCCTAGAGGAGCGCGACCGGATCAACATCGATGGCCATCACTTCTCCAGGCGAGAGAATTGCGCGCGAGCGAGCAGCCGCGAGGAATTGTTGAAGTCGAGCGGGGCTCTCTGCGAGCACCTCGATTTGGATTCTCCAGCGGTCTGCGATTCGTGCGATAGGGCATGGCGCGGGACCTCGGATGATGACGCCGCTCGCCTCGGGGAGCGCCGCGAGAGCCCGACAGACGGTTGTCGCGATTCGCTCGGCTTCCTCTCGTGTTTCGTGGCGGATGACCACGCGTGCCATGCGATGGACAGGTGGGAGTCCAAATCGCTTGCGGACTTCCAGTTCTTGGCGCGCGAACTCGGGATAATCCTGCCGTGCAGCGGCCAGAATTGGTTCCGCATCGGGTTGAAATGTCTGGATGATCGCGCGACCGGGGATCTGGCTTCGCCCGCACCGGCCTGATACTTGCGCGACCAACTGAAACGTCCGCTCGCTCGCTCGAAAGTCGGGAAGGTTGAGCGCAGTGTCAGCACTGATCACGCCGACCACCTGAACATTCGGAAAGTCCAGACCTTTGGCGATCATCTGGGTCCCGAGGAGCATTCGGCATTCGCCTCGTCCGAAACGCCCAAGAATTTCGTGGAAGTCGCTCGCATCACTCATCGAGTCGCTGTCAACGCGTGCGATCTGATTTCGCGATACGAGGTCCGGAAACAATCGGGCGAGTTCCTCTTCAACGCGCTGAGTCCCGAGACCAAAGATGGTCGCACTCTTCGCGCAGCGAGGGCATCGAGTCGGCACCTTCTGTTCCGCCTGGCAGTGATGACAGCGCGCAAATCTCAACAGAGCTCCTCCTGAACGATCGTGATGGACCACCATCCCAATCTCGCAGTGCGCGCACTGCATCATCCAACCGCATTCTTGATCGGGGCAGGCGATCCAGTTTGCATAGCCGCGTCGATTCAGAAGGACGATCGCTTGTCCACCAGCTGCGAAGCACTGCCGGAGCGCAAACTCGAGCGTCGGTCCGACGAGGTGGACGCGACGGTCACGCCGGAGCGCTGTTTCCCTGCGGAAATCCACCACTTCGACTCGGGGCGTCAGAAGGCCTGGTGCGCGGTGTGGCAACTGATGCAACTGCGAGACGCCTCGCGTGGTCGCGTTCCACCAGCTTTCCAGACTCGGTGTCGCGCTTCCGAGAATGACCGGACAACTCGATAGTTGCGCTCGTCGGATCGCGACATCTCGACCGTGATACCGAGGCGATTGATCTTGCTTGTACGACTGGTCATGTTCTTCGTCGACAATGATCAGTCCAAGTTCGCCGTCGGGAATCGGCGCGAATATCGCACTCCGCGCTCCGATCACGATTTTCGCGCCAGGTCGAGTCGCGACGATCCATTGCTCATGCCGCTGTGCCGCGGTCAATCCCGAGTGAAGGATCGCCATCCGCTCGCGAGGGAGTCGCCCGACAATTCGACCAGCAGTCTGCGGAGTCAACGAAATCTCGGGGACGAGATAGAGGACGGATCGACCTGCTGCGAGTACCTGTGTCGCGAGTCGGAGATAGACCTCAGTCTTGCCGGATCCAGTGACGCCAAAGAGAAGGTGCTGAGAAAAACCTCTATCGAGAGCACGGCTGATACTTTCGATGACAGTCATCTGATCGAGCGTCGGTTCGGGGATGCGTCGCTCATCCATGCTTGAAGCGCCCCATTTCGCTTGAACGGATGTTCGGTGCGTTGCCCGCAAGTGACCACTCTTGATGAGCGCGAGGATTGGAGCGCGAGTCGCAAGGCCACACTCCGTTTGGAGCGCTTCGATGTCGATGGGGAGATCGGATGGCAGATGCCGAGCAAGCGCGTCGAGCACTGCCTGTCGCTTGGGATGGAGACGGATCTGCTTGCTCGGCGATTCCGTGCAAGCTGGGTCCTGCTCAGGGACGAGTTCGACCGCGATTCGCTTGATTCTGCCAACACCCTTTCGGACCGCGCTTGGCGTGATCCCGGCAATCGTCACTCCGATCGGGGCGCAGTAATACGAAGAGATCCACTGCGCGAGTCGCACGACCGTGCTTGGCATCGGATCGCTCGTGCGATCGATCGAGGAGATCGCCTTGATCCTTGCTGGCATCAGTCGAGAGTCGAGCAGTTCGTCGCTCCCGAGTCCGACCACGACTCCATGCACTTCTGCATCGCCTCGTCCGAGCGGAACCGAGACAAAGTCGCCGAGGCGTATGTCGCACAACTCGTTCGGAACCCGGTAGGTCAGACCATCGGGGTACCGGTCGATTCCTCGCTCAACCGCGACTCGCGCGTATCGAGTCGTGTCCACCGAGTCGGTCATCGCCGTGCAAATTCGCCGTGGCTCGCGTTTGAAGGTCCAGTCGATCGATCCTGCGAGGCCACCCGAGCTTGCGCTGCGCGCATCGATGCCTCGGAGAGTGGGAGGCGCGATTCCATCAATTCGACGAAACAGTCGAAGAGGTAATCCGAATCATGCGGTCCTGGGGAAGCTTCAGGGTGATACTGAACGCTGAAGATCGGCTTGATCGTGTGGCGAAATCCTGCGACGGTTTGGTCGTTGAGGTGAATATGTGTCGGTTCGCCACCCGCCACCCGAAGCGATTTCTCATCAACGCAGAACCCATGGTTCTGGCTCGTAATCTCGATTCGGTCGGAAAGGAGATTTCGTACCGGTTGATTCGATCCGCGATGTCCGAACTTCAACTTATACGTGGTCGCGCCGAGCGCAAGAGCAAGCAACTGGTGTCCGAGGCAGATGCCAAATGTCGGGATTTCCCCGGCTATTTCTCGCAAGGTTTGGACCGTTGCCTCGACTGCTGCAGGATCACCCGGACCATTCGAGATGAACAGACCATCTGGCTTGAGCGCGCGTATCGCAGCAGGTGATGCATCGTGGGGCAATGCGTGTACTTCGCAGTTGCGCTGGACCAGGTTGCGATAGATATTGCGCTTCGCTCCGCAATCGATCGCGACGACAGTGAGCGTTCTTCGCGCGATTCTCATACAACTTTCGTGGCGTGGAGCCCAGTCGCCGAGCGACTCTTCAAAGCGCATTGCATGACGTGGACTCACGGCACTCGCGAGATCTTGTCCAACCATGGATGCGCTCGATCGCGCAAGCTCGACCAGTTCGGCTTCCGTTCGAGAAGCATCGCCACAGATCAAGCCATTCAGTGAGCCAGAGTTGCGCAGTCGTCGAACAAGCGCGCGGGTGTCGATTTCGTGAATCCCTGGAATACCGTGTCTGGCGAGCCATCCCGACAACTCCTCGACGGAACGCTGGTTCGACCGGATGCGACTCAGTTCGCGGACGACGAATCCACTCACGGTCGGTCGGCCGCTTTCGATGTCGTCGTTGGTTATTCCGTAGTTTCCAATTTGTGTGGCGGTGAGCGCCAGGATTTGCCCGGTGTAGCTCGGGTCTGTGAGAGCTTCCTGGTAGCCGCTCATCGCCGTGTTGAAAACGACCTCGCCGAGGTTGAGGATGGCACATCCCGTCGCACCGAACCCTCTGCCAGAAAAGACGGTTCCGTCGGAGAGAACGAGCCGTGCAGTGGCGTCCGAAGGGACGTGCCGGACGCTCTGAGCTGATCCGATCTGTCCATCGGGCTGATGTGCGGGTGCGGAACGCGGACTTCGGGAAGACATGGTTCGACAGTGTAACGCTCGACCGCTTGCGGACGCGGTCAATGGCGTTTAGTCTCCCCCTTCGCCTTGAGGCGAGGTGGGTCAATCCTGCCAGAGGCACGGTCGCCACCCCATGTACGACGGACAGGTCGTTGATTCGAGAGAGTTGATTTTCTCCGCGTGGAGCCAACGGAGTTACGAATGAATACGTTTTTGATAATCGCACGCCAGTCGGAAGACATCTCGGTGAGAGTCGCGCGGTTCGGCGTGGTCATTGCGCTCGCTGTGACTTTCCAGTCGTTCGCTCTCAATGCGAGCGCGAGTACTCAGGGCGGGGTACCACCGGTTCCGCCGCAAGATCCAGCACCACCGGTTCCGCCGCAAGAACCAGCTCCAGAAGAACCAGCTCCAGAAGAACCAGCTCCAGCCGCGTCAGATCAAACGGCACCTGCGACTGCAGAGGCCCTCCCCGCAGAGACGATTTCGATGCTTCGAGTTCAGGCACGTCAAGCAATGTCTCGCAGTCAGTGGGCTTCGGCGGCGGATCTCTGGTCTGCGATCAGTATGCAAGTTCCTGGCGATCCCGAAGCAACGAAACAGCTCGCGAATGCGCAAGCAGCGCTCAATCAAGGATCAGCAATCGACAAGGTTGCCGGCGATGACGCGGTGTTGCGACAGCAGGCGCAATCCGACTTCGACGACAAGCTCATTCGAGCTGGGGATCAATTCGGGCGCGGGGATTACGCCGCTGCCGAGCGCACGGCGACCCAGGCCAAGCTCGAACTGATGCGAAATCAGTCGTTGTTGAGCCCTGCGGATTTCGACGACAAGATGGCTCGGGTGCAGGGCGAGCTCGTCCGAATCAGCTCTGGCAAGAACGCAACCGCCGAAGAGAACAAGAAGGTCAGCGAACAATCGACAAGGCAAGAGACGTCGGCTCAGAAGCGTCAGAAGATGGAAGAAGATCAGCGTGCGACGAATGAGGACATGATGCGCATTCGTGAACTTCAGTCAGAACTGAAGTACAAGGAAGCTCTTCAGGTGGTTGACGAGATTCTCTTCCGTGATCCAACGAATGCATCCGCACTTGCGATGCGTGATGTCCTTCAGTCAGGAATCTTGTATCGGCGATACACCGAACTTCAGCGCCGTCGCTCGTTCGCCTTCTCCGAATTCGCGGTCGATGCCCAGGCATCGTTCATTCCGCCGAAAATCAATGAGAGTGGACCGGGACCGCGAAGTCTTGATGGAGAGATGTCGTATCCAGAGGATTGGCCTGCGCTCTCAGTTCGTCGCGAAGGCGAATACGCGGCATCTGGATTTCGAGATTCAGACATCGATCGGGCATCCATCGCCAAGATGCAGGAGAAGTCGCGCATCGATTTCCCTGAGACGCCCTTCGACGCGGTTGTTGAATTCTTCCAAACCGAAACCCGGTTGCCGTTCTATGTCGACTGGAAGTCGCTCAAGACCGCAGAGCCTGCGCTCGAACGCGATTCGATCGTCAATTTGACGATGCCCGCTCCAATTTCTTGGTCTGCCGCACTGGACATGGTGCTCAGGTCCACCGAAGAGGAGGGTGCGACTTCGACCCAAGAGGGTGGCGCGAATCGTCCCGACTGGATGGTCGAGGATGGCATGATCATCATCGCTTCGGCGAACGAACTCTCTTTGCGTCGAGTCACGGTTGTCTATGACATCCGCGATCTCCTCTATCAGGTTCCGTACTTTGACAACGCTCCGAACTTCAATGTCGATGCTGCGCTCAATCAAGGTGGCGGTCAGGGTGGCGGTGGAGGTGGTTCAGGCGGAGGCGGCAGTGGTGGTGGTGGCTTCGGCGGTGGCGGCGGCGGAGGAGGAGGCGGTGGAGGTGGTGCTGGCGGTGGAGGTTCGCTCTTCGGATCGGGCGGCGACGCCGGCATCGAAGACCTGCGACTCGAGACGCTCAACAGATTGAAGGAACTCATCAAGGTGATGGTTCCCGAGGCGATGTGGGACGCGCAGACTGGACAGATGGGCGAAAGTCGCCTCGATGACTTCAGTGGAAATCTCATCGCCACTGCGACACCGAAGACGCATCGCGAGATCATGAATTTGCTCTCGCAACTGAGAAAGGTTCGCGCGATTCAAATCAACATCGAATCTCGCTTGATTGCGGTCGACGTGCAGTGGTTTGAACAGATCGGTCTCGATTTCGACCTGTACTTCAATACGAATCCAGGGTTGTTTGATGCGGCGATCGATCAGGATCCAAATTTCCAATTGCGAGACTTCTTCTTTCAGAACACGCCTGGTCGAAACGGTCGTCTGAAGAACCCCGTCACCTTCGGTGGTCTCGGTCAGACCGACGCTGCTGCGATTGCAAACGGGATCAACACGACAGCGACTGGATCGGCGCTCGGCACTCCAGGGCCTGGTCAAAACATCACCTATCAGCAGCAAGGGATTTACGAACCACTCGGTGTCCGCCGAAACGGTGTCAATTACCCAGGTGGGGATGCTTCGAATGGAATCTCTCCGGTCAATGTTCAGCAGGAAGGTCTTCCGCTGATTCAGTTGCTCGGAGCTGGACTCAAGGGAACAGTCGCGTCGGCGGCGTTGGCGAATCCAGCGCTCTCGGTGGGATTCACTTACCTCGACGATGTCCAGGTCGATCTCCTCGTTCAGGCGACTCAGGCGGATCAGCGGGCGATGACCCTGACTGCACCCCGACTGACACTCTTTAACGGTTCGCGGTCTTGGATTTCTTTCGGTGGTTCGCAGGCGTATGTCGCCAATGTTCAAGCACAAACGGGCGACTCTTCGGGTGCGTTCACCCCGATCGTCCAAAACCTTCGGACTGGATTTGTGCTCGATATCGAGGCCGTCACGAGCGCGGATCGCCGTTACGTCTCAATGACCGTCCAGTTCGCTCAGAACATTTTGATCGGTTTCGACCAGCAGGAAGTCCAAGGAGCCGCCGGCGGAGGCGACTTCGGTCGGTCGAGTCAGTTCAACGCGACGATTCAGCTACCCAATGTCGCCGTCACCCAGATCAACACGGCGGTTTCGTGTCCGGACAAGGGAACGATTCTCCTCGGTGGCCGACGCGATGTGAACGAGACCGAAATTGAAGTCGGAGTGCCCGTGCTGTCGAAGGTTCCATTCGTGAATCGGTTCTTCACCAATTCGGTGACGAGCAAACTTGAGACGACGACACTGCTCCTGATTCGGCCAGAAATCATCATTCAGCAAGAGGCCGAAGATCTACTCTTCCCTGGTCTTCGCGATCAGTTGAGTGGATCGACTGGCGGAATGTGATTCCAAACGCATGAGTGCAGATACTTCCAGAATTCGCGTTACTGACCTCAATGGGGTGATGCGTGTCGAGTTTGTCGATCGAGACATCCTCGACGAAGCCGCAATTCGTCAGATCAATACAGAACTGATCAAGCGAGTCGAGGCTGCAGCAGCACCATGTATGTTGATTTCGTTCCGAGGCGTTGAGCATCTCTCCTCGGCCGCCCTTGGGACGCTGATCACGATTAACAGCCTGTCGAAAAAGCGTGGCGGTCAGTTGAGACTCTCCGACATCAAGCCGTCCATCATGGAGGTGTTCACGATTACGAAGTTGAACAAGCTCTTCCACATTTCCGATACGACGGAGAAGGCGCTCGAAGGCTTCGGTCGCAAGTGAGTCTGGCGGGTTGCGAATGATGAGTCCATCGAATCAATCAGCCGACGATGGCGCGGTCAGATTGCGGGAAATCAACGAAGACATCGAATCTATGCAGTCCTCGATTGCGGGGGCGCTTGTTCGACATGGATATCCAGACGCGGCGATGTTCGCGATCCGGCTCTCGATCGAGGAAGCTCTTATGAATGGATTTCGGCATGGGAATCTCGAAGATCCGACGAAGTGCGTGGAAGTCCGATGGAAAATCAACGCAGACGAAGCGACTTTTCATGTGATCGATGAAGGAGAGGGATTCGATCCAGAATCAGTGCCTGATCCGACGCTTGATGAAAACCTAGAAATACCGTCTGGTCGCGGATTGATGCTCATTCGTGCGTATATGACAAACGCGTTTTACCACGGGGCGGGGAATCATCTCGAGATGAACTTTCGCAAGAAGGCACAACCGTGACCACTGGAAGCGCCTCGAAGTCGCCGACCGCAGTGGTGCGCTGCGGTGTCGTCGGTGTCGGGAGAATGGGTCGCAACCACGCGCGACTCTGCTCGCAACTTGATGGCGTCGACTTGGTAGGAGTGGTCGACGAGAGCTCGGATCGTCGAGCGGACATGGTTGAACAATACGGATGCGATGCATTCGCCTCCGTGAAAGAGCTTCTTGCGACTGGAGTCGATGCATGCGTGATTGCGACGCCGACCGTGACGCATCGGGCGATTGTCGAGCAGCTCCTCGCCGCGGGAGTCCACTGTCTCGTCGAGAAGCCATTGGCGCCAGACGAGATTCAAGCACGCGCGATGGCCGAGGCGGCGAAGGCGGGTCCCGCGATCCTTCAAGTCGGGCATGTCGTGCGGTTCGATCCGGTGATGGTGGCGATCCGAAACATCCCGAACTTGCGGCCGCGATTCGTGGAAGTCAACCGTGTTTCGCCCATGACATTTCGTTCGGTCGATGTCGGAGTCGTGCTTGACATGATGATCCACGACCTCGATGTACTGATCATGCTGATGGGGAGCGAGCCAGAAGAAATCCACGCGAACGCTGTGAGCGTGCTCGGTGAAGCGGAAGATGTCTGCAACGCGCGCCTTGTGTTTCCAGCGGGTCCGGACGGAATTCGGTGCACGGCCAATGTGACGGCAAGTCGACTCGCGCTCAAGACCGAACGCAAGATTCGCATCATCAGCGAAGACACGTATGTTTCGGCTGATTTTGCCGAGAAACGAGGGACGGTCGTCCGCAAGGCGGTGAACGCAGAGCAACTTGCTGAGATCCGCCAGCGATTCCAGCGGGGTGAAGACCTCTCCGGATTAAACTACCTCGAACTTGTCAAAGTCGATGCGCTTGAAGTCGGTCAAGGCGAGCCACTGAAGTTGCAACTGGAGAGTTTCCTCTCGTCGATTCGCAGTGGCGGTCATCCATTCGTCGACGCAGAAGCTGGATTCTCCGCAGTGCGGACCGCTCAACGCATCGTCGAAGCGGCAAAGCGCGCTGGCGCGCGCATGGTCTGACTGGATTCGATGGCGACCCGCCCTCGATACGGAAGTCATCTCTCGATTGCAGGGGGCATGCATCTGGCGATCCTCGAAGCGATCCGCTTGGGGATGGATTCGCTCCAGATCTTCACGAAGAACCAGCGTCAGTGGAGTGCGCCGCCGCTCAGCGATGAGCAACTCGAGTCGTGGATGGTCGCGTTGCGCGAAGCGGGGTGGAGCGATTCGCCCCACAGGATTGTCAGCCACAATTCGTATCTCGTGAATCTCGCGTCACCCGACGATCAGCAACGCAATCGTTCGATCACGCTCCAACGCGACGAACTGCAACGCTGCGAGGCGCTCGGCATTGCATGGTGCGTCATGCATCCAGGAGCGCATCTCGGCTCTCCGCGCAAGCCGGGGAGTCCCAATGTCTTGCGGGTCGATCCCAGCGCCGACGAACTTGCCGGACTGAAGCGAATCGCATCTGGACTCGACGAGATACATCGAAGTTTGCGGGGGGCAAAGGTGATCACATGTTTGGAGACGACAACGGGATCAGGGACGAATTTGGGCTACGACTTTTCGCATCTTGCCAAGCTTCGCGAACTGGTGAGCGATCCCGATCGCGTGGGAGTGTGCCTGGACACATGTCACGTGGTGGCGGCGGGGTACGACATGTCGACGACCAAGAAGGCAAGCGCGGTGCTCGACGAATTCGACGAACTTTGCGGACTCGAAAACTTAAGAGTCGTGCATGTCAACGACTCCATTGGCGAGCTTGGGTCTCGTCGTGATCGACATACGCACATTGGTCAAGGCTGCTGCGGCGATGCGTGCTTTTACGGTATTCTCACCCGTCGTGAACTGCGGGAAACGCCGATGATTCTCGAAACGCCGAAGGACGATCCCGTGGGAGGGCGCGATTGGGATCTCGTCAACATCGACGCGCTCGAAGCGATTCGACTTGGCGGTCGATCCGCGACACCAAACGTAAGTCGAGCGAAGAAGTCGGCTCCGAAACCGGCTCCGAGGCCGAACGGGAATCCGACGCGGGCTCAAACTCCGCGAGGAGTCGTCGGTCGATCGATCGTCTTGATGCTCGCCGTGTTGATGCTCTTGTCGTTGATCGTGGCGGGCAGTTCGGGGTGCAGAATGTCGGGCCGAACGCCCGGATCAGCAAATCAGGGTTCTGGCAAGGGAACCGCCCCACAGAATCCCACGCCAACGCAGCGGTCACAGTTGGAAATGGCGGATCAATTGCGCCAACGTGGCGATAGCGAGTCCGCGCTTGCGCTCTGCCGAGAAGTACTGGCGCAAAACCCGCTTCTTCCGCAGGCGTATGTCGGGATCGGTGACATTCGGTTTTCGCAAGGCAAGTACAGCGACGCCGAACCGAACTACCGCACCGCAGCGCGCCTCGACCCGGGTGATTTTCAGGCGCAGTTCGGGCACGGTCGATCGCTTCAGATGCTTGGTCGACTCGGCGAGGCGATTGGGGCGTACCAACGGGCGATCGTCGCGAATCCCAAGAGTGCCGAAGCGAGTCTCAACATGTCGACCGCATATCTCTCGCTCGGCGATGCGCGAGTCGCCGCCCAATTCGCAGAGCGCGCCACGACACTCGATCCACACAGTGGAGCCGCACGCGTCAATCTCGGGGTGGCGTACGAGCGAATGGGCAGGCCCGCAGACGCAATTCGACAGTATCAGGCAGCGATCGAGCTTATGCCTCAAACGCCACAACTGCTGATCAATCTCGTCAACGCGTATGTCGCGGACGGGCGCTATCCAGAAGCGGTCAATACTGCAGTCGCGCTGACGAAGCTTTCTTCCGTCCCCGAGACATACGAGCGACTGGGATGGGCCGAGTTTCGCGCCGGACATTACGACTCGTCGAGCATCGCATACCGGCAGGCAGTCGTACTCGATCCGCGTTACTGGCCTGCATGGAACGGCATCGGCGTCAATGCGCTCAATCGCTGGCTCCTTTCAGAGAAGAAGGATTCGTACGCCGGAGACGAAGCGCGTCGCGCGTTTCGATCGTCGATGCAAGCGAATCCGAATCAACCAAAAGTGTTGAAGTTATATACGACCTATGGACTGTGAGGGCCATCGATGCCGACCCTAGAAATTCTTGAATTCTTTGATGCGCCCTCGACTTCCGCAGGTCGCTCAGCGATTCTGATCGAGCATGTCAACGAGGAATTCACTTCGGTCTGTCCGAAAACGGGACATCCAGATTTCGGCACGATCACGCTTCGGTACGAACCTCGTGCTGTCTGCGTCGAACTGAAGTCACTTAAGTTGTACTACCAGTCCTTTCGTAATGAAGGGATCTTTTACGAGGATGTCACCAGTCGAATCTGTCGAGATCTCGCCGACGCGATGAGCCCGTCGTGGCTTCAGATCGTGACCGATTGGCGCGGGCGCGGGGGGATCCGTTCGCGCATCTTGGCAAGCTCAGGCGTCGTGCCAACTGCGTGGGCACGCGGTTGAGCCGAGATTCCACTCTCGTTGAAACCGCTCGTTGAATCGATGCCGAAGCGTCAGTCGATAAACGTTCCCATTTCAAGTGGCGTCTTGCCGACATAAATCTGAATGTCGCCGCCGACCGTTCGCAGAATCACCAGATTCGCGCCCTTGTTCAAGACTCCATAATTCGAGTCCATGTCATTGCGAGTGTCTGTGGCGAGCCAGGACCCTTCCCGAACGCGAACCTGAACTTCGCCATTGATGCTCTCCATTTGATAGCTCCCGGCGCTCCGAGGAGGAACACGCCAGTCGATCGATCCATCTTTATTCAAGATCGTGGAAGGCGATCGAATCGGAGTGTTCGTCGCGACACGCACATCTCCGTTGGTCGTCTCGATATCGACTCCATCTTGGAATTGTGTCACATACACATGCCCGCGACTACTTCGCACGATTGCAACGCCAAGTTCGGGCACGGTGACTTCGATATCAGCCGCCTGAAACCACGGAAGTTCGTACTTCGTCGTGGAATGAATCACGAGCGCCTTTCGATCTGCGCGATCCACGATCTCCCAGTTGATAAAGATCTGGTCGAGCGAAGCATCTCCCTCGGAGCGATACCCAGTCCCCTGCGTCGCACGGCGCAGAACTTGAATGCCGCACTTCTCAGGATGTGTTGTCGTATTGATAATGATGTCGCCCGCAAAATTGTCGACTTCAACATCCATTATGCCCTCCATGTGCACTGGAGTCGATTTTTCTTTTTGCGCTTCACCACCGACCGTCTTGTTCCAGGCGCGCAGGACTCCATAGCCGAGTCCGGGTCTTGGACTCGCAGTGCAGCTGACCGCTGATGCCACAGCGATGCCGAGCAAGGAGGCAATCGCGGTGGAGGTGATCGACTTGGTTCGCTTGGTCACGGTTGGCACCAATGGAGTCTAACGCTCCGATTGCCGCGAGGGTCGCTCCTCATCACCGCCTTGCAAGCAGCCTCGGTTGTCCAAGCTGTCTAGGATTGAACCGTGTTATTTGGACTTGCTTCACTTCTGGTTGTTCAGATCCTCGTGATGCAGTCGCCTCGGCAGTCGCCGGCGACTCAACCATCGGTGGCTCCGGCGTCGCCATCGACGCTTCCTGCAACGCCCGTGACGGTTGATCCGGCGCCTCAACGAGTCGACAAGCCTCCCCGAATCAAACCTGCGGACGATGGTGTGGCGCTTCCCCGCGATGTGATCACGGTCGTACTGCCCGTTGAGAGCGCGGACCTGCTTGATCCCAAGGCGCGATCGGGGCGGATGATCCTTTTCTTCAAAGCGACAGAGAGTCGAGTCCAAGGAGATCCCTCAGACGGTCCCTTCTTCGACGACCCGCAACCGATCTGCTCGGCTGATGTCGCCAAACTGACACCCGGAGCGCCGACTTCGATTGACGACTTGGCCGTCTGGTGGCCGGGTGGGTCGGAACTCTTCGATGGCGAGTATCAGGTACAGGCGATCTTCGATTCGAGCAATGTAGAGCGCGGACATCTTGCGGCAGGCAACCTGATCTCCAAGGTCACGACCGTCGACTTCCAACGCGATCGTTCGGATGTTGTCGTGCTCGATCTCACAGAAAAAATCCCAGCGCCGACTTTGTCCGAGCTTGACAACCTCGAATGGATCGACATCTCGAGTCCATCGCTCTCGGCGATGGCCAACCGCCCGATCACACATCGAGCTGGCGTGGTCTTTCCCCGGGGATATCACGATCTCAAAGCAAAGCGCAGAGTCTGGCCCACCATTTATGTCATTCCGGGATTCGGGGGCAGATGGACCGATGCCACAGAATTGGCGAGAATCACCAGTCTCGCGGGACTTACTGCGCTTTGGCCTCAGGCTGTCTATGTGATTCTTGATCCCGAAAGTGCCCTTGGACACCATGGCTTTGTCGACAGCGTCGCCAACGGCCCGCGCGGGGCCGCCCTCGTTTCCGAGCTCGTTCCATATCTGGAGGATCGCTTCCGACTCATTCGGGATCCATCCGCGCGAATCGTGACGGGTCACTCTTCGGGCGGGTGGACAAGTGTGTGGCTCGCATTGAACTATCCCCTCGTCTTCGGTGCCGCCTTCGCGAGCTCTCCAGACCCGCTCGATTTCTCGGCATTCCAAACGAGCGACCTCTACAAGGACGAGAGTCTTTTCGTCGGCGACGATGGATCTGATCGTCCAAGCTTTCGGTTGCCGGTTGGGCCGAGTCACGAGTTGGTGCCGATGCTCGTGCGCGAGGAGATCGGTATGGAGCAGGCGATCTCGCCGCAAGGTACTTCGGGCGAGCAATGGGATGCGTGGGCAGCGATGTTCAGTCCGATCGCTGAGGGATCATCGACGCCACGCCGACTGTGTGATCCACGAACTGGATCGATCGATCCAGTGACCGTCGAATCGTGGAGTCACTTCGATATCGCCCGGCGCATCCGCAGGGATTGGGATGGTTGGGGAAAACTCTTCGTCGAGCGCGTGCGAGTGATCGTGGGCGAGCGAGATTCGTTCTATCTGGAACGCGCGGCAATACGGCTTCGCGACTCGATTGATGAACATGCGCGCGAGCTCGCGATCGCCGGAATGGAGTATCCCGCAGGCCCCGGATACATCGCCATCGTTGCGAAAGCATCGCACGATTCAGTCTTTCCGATTGCGCAGCTGCGCTTCAACGATGAAATGCGTGCATGGCTGAAGCGATCCGGAAACCACGAGTGAAGACCGACCGACGACGTTGGCGTGCGACTATTCTGTAGGGTTCAATGCGCGAAGTACAGGATGTCTGGTTTCGGCGAGCGAAAGAAGCGGGATATCGCGCTCGGAGCGCGTTCAAGTTGATCCAAATCGATGACCGACGCAAAGTGCTACGAAGAGGCGATCGCGTTCTTGATGTCGGAGCTGCGCCAGGGTCGTGGACACAGGTCGCGGCAGCACGCGTGGGAAAGACTGGATTTGTCTGCGCCTTCGACTTGAAGGCGATTGAGACCAAGGGGTTTCCTGAAAATGTTCGTGTGATGAAGGCGGATTTGAATGAACTCGACGTCGACTCGTTTGGTGGAGAATTTTTTGACTCCGTCATTAGCGACATCGGTCCAGACACTTCGGGAGACGCATCGGGCGACAGCATTCGATCGGTCGCGCTCTGCAACACGCTTCTTGATCGGTTGCCAGTTTGGCTCAAGAAGGGTGGTGCCGTGGTGATGAAGGTCTACGAGGGTGGCGGCTATCCCGAGCTCCTTCGAAGAACTGAGAAATTGTTCAAGGAAGTCAAAGGCGTCAAGCCAGAATCCTCGCGCCGTGAGAGCGTCGAGATGTTCATTGTCGGTCAGGGGTACAAGGGCGCCACGATCGAGAGCGCTTCAATAACCGGTGCGAAGAAGCGTGGCGGTTGGGGCGAGTGACGCTCAGTACTAGCGGCGATCGAAGGTGAGCAGCGGGCGAATCAACAACAACACAGCGACTGCGATCGCTGAAGCGATCAATCCGCGCAGGCCGCTCGCCATCACGCCAACGACGATGCTCCAGGCCGCAAGTCCGAGATAAAGAATTGGCGTGACGGGGTAGAACGGCACGCGAAACGGTCGGGGAGCATCGGGCATTGTCCGGCGAAGCACAAAGATCGCGCCAACAGACAGGGCGGAGAAAACATTGACGAGCACAGTCAGCATTTCGAGGATGTCATTGAGTGATCCGATTGCAAGCGCGGCGATGCTTGCCAGAGCTGCGACGACGAGACCACGGAGCGGCACGCCGTTTGCAAGGCGAATGCCCATCCACGCAGGGATTTCACGCGAGCTCGCCATCGACTCGATGATTCGCGCGGCGCCGATCATTGACGGGACAAGAGTCGAAAAGAGCAAGATCGCTATCGCGATCGCGATCACGCTTCCAACGGATTTTCCGAAGAGCACCTCCGCGGCGACCGCACCGATTGCCTTCATCGGCTTTCCATCGGGTTCGAGCATCGCCGCAGGATCGATCGCGCGGAGGTACACGAGGTTGACCCCGATGTACAACACGAAAATGATCGCGATGGCCGAGAGCATCGCACGTGGAATGTTTCGCCCAGGATTCTTGATCTCGCCGGCGATGTCGGCTCCTGAGGACCATCCGAGATAGGCAAAGCTGACCGCGAGCGTCGCGCTTGCGACGGCTGGGGAGAAGAGGCCTGGATCGACGGATGGATCGACCGATGATGGTAAGGCGATGCGCGCGTTGTCAGACACCAGGAGTCCCGCCACCACGAACAACCCCACGAACGCAACCTTGAGAATCGAGAGTGCGGTGTTGAACTTGAATCCCGCGTGCAGTCCCGCAATCTGTGATCCAAACGCGATGGCGATCGCAATCGCCGCTTCTGCGGAGTCGGGAAGTCCAGTCGGGACGAGCGCGTCGATAAATCCGGCGAAGAAGAGCGCGATGACCGTGATCGACAGGATGTATCCCGCCAGAAGGGTGACGATCGCTACGAGGTATCCGATCGTCGCCCCGAATGCACGACGCGCGAATTCGATGCTGCCACCCGAACATGGAATCATCGCTCCAAGTTCAGCAAGCGAAAGCCCTCCGCACAGCGCGATGATTCCACCGATGATCCAAGGTGCGATCAGATTTCGTGGTGTTCCTACGGAGGCACCGAATGTTCCAGTCAGCGAGAAGATTCCGCTCCCGACCGTCGCCGCGACGATGACTCCAGTCGCGCCAACGACGCCGATGACTCGAAAGCGATCATGTTGATTCTCTGAGGAACTCATGTGGTCAGTCTCTCTCAATCCGCTGGTTCATCGAGAGAATCGGGCCGAGCCGTCGTCCAACTTCACCGTGTCGCGCTCGGCGCCAACACCGTGAGCCGTCGTGCAACTTCCTGCACATTCGCCCTGGAATTGAAAGCGCTGATGCGAATGAAACCCTCTCCGCACTTTCCAAAACCAGCACCAGGCGTCGTCACGACTTGCGCTTCATTGAGGAGCAGGTCGAACGCATCCCACGACGACAAACCCTTTGGGCACGCCGCCCAGACATAGGGCGAATTTCGAGCGCCCGACGCCGCCAGTCCGAGCGACTCGCAGGCACATTCGAGCAAATTTGCGTTCTCGAGATAGAAATCCGTAAGCGCACGAGTTTGCGCACGTCCTTCGGGCGAATAGAGCGCCGCCGCCGCGCACTGCACCGGCCAGGAGACGCCGTTGGAGCAGGTTGACCACCGTCGCATCCAGAGTCCGTGAAGAGCAACGCTCCTCCCGTCGCTCGCTGCGCCGTGGAGCGCCTTCGGCATCACGGTGTACCCGCAACGCACGCCGGTAAATCCGCCGACTTTTGAAAGAGACCGAAATTCAATGGCACACTCTCGCGCGCCGTCAATTTCATATATCGAGTGCGGGATCGATTCGTCGCGGATGAATGCCTCGTAAGCAGCGTCAAACATGATGAGTGCATGATGCTCGCGTGCGTAGTCCACCCAGCGAGTCAGCGCGTCGCGATCGAGCGTCGCGCCAGTTGGATTGTTCGGCGAGCAGAGGTGGATCACATCGACAGGTTGGGTCGGAAGTTCTGGAGAGAAACCATTCGCGAGTGTGCAGGGGAGATAGGTGAATCCTTCGTGTCGTCCGTCAGTCCTCGGTGAACCCGAGTTACCCGCCATCACATTCGTGTCGACATAGACCGGGTAGACGGGATCGGTGATCGCCACGCGATTGCCGGTCCCGAGGATTTCGAGGATCGCACTCGCGTCAGGCTTTGATCCATCACTGAGAAAGATCTCGTCATCGTCGATGGCACAACCGCGCGATCGGAAGTCTCCCTGTGCGATCGCCGCGCGAACGAAGTCGTACCCGTTTGGCGGGGGGTACCCGCGAAAGTTCTCGCGCCCGGCGAGGTCGTCGATAGCCTTTCGCATCGCATCGGTCGCAGCAGCTGGGAGTGGCTCGGTGACATCGCCAATGCCACATCGAATGATTCGAGACGCAAGCGTTGGATTCTCTTTCGCGTACGCAGCCACGCGTCGAGCGATTTCTGGAAACAGATAGCCCGCGGAGAGCTTCAGAAAGTTTTCGTTGATTCGAAACATTGTTCGAAGCCCCCCTTGCGTTTGATGATCCGAACCGCGTGCGCCGGCGGAAGATTTGCCACGACCAATTCGCGGGTCACCTTGTGCGACTTCGCCGTCGAGCTCTTGAAGGCCTCGAAGCGACGGATCCGATCACGCCCACTTGATCCGACGAACGGAGCCTTCATGCGACGAACGCCCGCATATTCGAAATATGTCATTTCCGCTCCGTCGCGCATCAACTCGAAGAGTCGATGAAAAATGGACTGCGTGAGCGCAAGCGGGAAATTATTGAATGGCAGTCCGCAGATCACAAAGTCATACTCGCCCTCAAGCGGGGCATGCTCGATCGCCTGCGAATGAAGTCGAACTGGAATGGCGGGGTGATGCGCTCGAAACTTGCGCAGGAGCCGCACTTCGAGGTGTTCACAAAAGATAGGATTCAGTTCGACGATGTCCAGAGCGTCGTGCCCCCGCAATGCGCGGAGGATTTGCGCGGTGAAAGGTCCGGTTCCAGGTCCGACCTCTAAGATCCGCTTTGCACCCCGATGAGCTCGAAGTGAATTCGTCATCGCCCGTGCGAGCACCGGTGAACTCGGAAAGAACGATCCCGTTGTCCGGATGTCTCGGATGGCTTGATGAACGAACTTCAACATGGGGTGGATAAGTCTAGTCGGCAGATGTGAATGACTCCATCGTCGAAGTCATCACTTCGTCGGCCCCAAGCGCGAGGATCATTCCCGCATAGACCTCGGAAATCTGCCTGAGATCTCGGATACTCGCGAGTTCGACCGTCGTGTGCATATAGCGAATCGGCAGACTTAACAGCCCGCTCGGGATCCCTCCACCTCTCAGGAATATCGCGTCAGTATCGGTTCCGCTTCTTCCAGGAGTAGCGGCACGCTGAAGCGGAATCGATTTCGCCGCTGCGGCCAAGACCAGCCTCGCCACCACGCCAGGATGCATCGCGCCACCGACGGCCAGCTTTGGTCCTTCACCCATCTTGAATTGCCCGTGTTGTGCGTGCGAAATGCCGGGACTGTCGGTTGCATGTCCGACATCGGTGACGAGCGCGATGTCTGGGTGCAGGCTCTCCGCGATCATCGCCGCGCCGTGGCAACCGACTTCTTCCTGGACTGTGCTGACCGCGACGACACGCACCTTCAGATTTTCCTTCTGCTCAGCCACCAGTCGCAATGTCTCTGCCGCGACAAACGTGCCGATGCGGTTGTCGAGCGCGCGCGCCACGATCAGTTCCTCGGTCATCATCATGCTCGAATCAAGAAAGACGCCAGGATCGCCAATGTTAACTTTTGCCAAGGCGGTTGCGGCATCCTTCGCGCCGATATCGATGAACAATTCGTGCAACTTGCGAACCTTTCCGCTCGCTTCCTTGTCTTGCAAGTGGATTGCCGTCGCACCCACGAGACCGATGACGGGCTTCGTCGATCCGGGGACACTCGAGCAAAACTGGATACGTTTTCCGATGATCGATCCAGCGTCGATTCCGCCGATCGACTTGCAGTAGACAAATCCTTGCGAGTCGATGTAGTTGACCATCAAGCCGATTTCGTCCGCATGACCGCAGACCGCAACCGTTCGCTTCGCTCCTGCTGGCGCAATCTCGGCGAAACAATTGCCGTATGCGTCAGACCATGTTCGCCCCGAAATTGGCTTCACATATTCGAGCCAAAGTTTCTGCCCGGGGCCCTCAAATCCAGATGGGCTGGGGGTGTCAAGAAGTCGATGAAGAAACGAAAGCGATTCTGGTCTCATTGCAAGCCAAGAATAGACCGAAGGCGCTCGTCGAGGGCAGATTCGTCGCCTTCGACGGCTCGAATGTGGGGGGAATATGGGAAGATGCCCTTTCCATCACTTCGAAAGGAAGCTTCGCCATGATAAAAGAGATTCCGCTCTCGTCCTTTTCTGGTTGGCTCGTGTTGCCATTTCAACTTCTCGCGCTCCCGTTCGTCGTCGGGGCATTTGTGATTTTCATCACCGTCATTGCTGACGCTGGTCGCGACGGCGCAGCAGGGATTCCAATTGGGGTGATCGGGCTCCTGCTGAGCGCCTTGACACTCTTGGCTTGGCTCTTCAATTGGTTCGGGTTCTTCGTTGTGAATCCAAATGACAGCCGCGTCGTGCTCTTCTTTGGAAAGTATCGAGGGACATGTCGCAAGATCGGATTTCACTATGTGAATCCGTTCTGCGTGAAGAAGAAACTTTCGCTACGCATTCGCACATTCGAAACGGGGTCGCAGAAGAGCGACGAAGTGAAAAATCCAGCAACGGGTCAAGTCATCGTCGCCGCGAAGCGAGGGCGTGGCCATCCGATCAAGGTGAACGACCGAGACGGAAATCCAATCGAGATCGCTGCTGTCGTGGTTTGGCGTGTTGTCGACACCGCCGAGGCGAGCTTCAATGTCGATGCGTACGAACAGTATGTCGAGACCCAATCCGAAGCGGGCCTGCGAAATCTGGCGAGTCACTACCACTACGACTCCATCGACGATGGTGCGATGAGCCTTCGGGGAAACACCGACGCCGTCGGCGAGAAGCTGCAGTCCGAACTCGCGACGCGATTAAAGAGCGCGGGGGTTGAGATTCTCGAGGCGCGTATTTCCAGCCTCGCGTACGCGCCCGAAATCGCAGCAGCCATGCTGCAAAGGCAACAGGCTGGAGCAGTCGTCGCAGCGCGCCAACGGCTTGTCGATGGCGCGGTCGGAATGGTCGAAATGGCTCTCGCACGACTCGAAGAGAAGAAGACGGTCGAGCTGAACAGCGTGCAGAAAGCATCGATGGTTGCAAACCTCCTCCTTGTGCTCTGCAGTGCGCGTGGTGCCGAGCCCGTGGTGTCGACGACAACTCCTCAAGAGTGAATTCTGTCGAATCTGTGCGATGCCCGTGCGTCATCGATGGGCGAGTGATGGAATGGGCTAGATTGGTGGGATGAAAGAGTCCCTACTCGTTGGCGTCCGTCGTTGGTTCTTGGCTCTCGCACTTCTGATTCCATCGATCGTCGCGATACCAGCGTTCTCGGCCGACATCGATCTGCCACGACTTCCCGCGGCGAGCCCCGATGGCAAGTGGGTGACATTCACTTGGCGTGGCGATTTGTGGAAGGCACCCGCGGAAGGCGGAGCGGCAACTCGACTGACGAGTCATCCCGCAGATGAATCTCGAAGTGTCTGGAGCGACGATGGTGCGATGATCGCGTTTGAGAGCACGCGCGACGGCGGTCGCAATCTCTTCACGATCGACCCAGTCGGAGGATCGCTCCGTCGTGTCACCAACACCGATGAAACCCTCAGTCTGTCGAGTTTCGCAAGGACACCATCTGGAGCGTTAGCGCTCGAATTTTCCGGGTCGCTGGACTACGACCTCTTTCGAGCCCCGCGACCGTTCTTCGTCCCGCTCACTGGCGGAGAGCCGATTCGCAGACACGGCGCGTTCGGACGCGCGACCGCAGTCTCACCCGATGGCAAGCGATTTCTTTTCGAGCGCGGTGGCAGCGACTGGTCGAGACGAAGCTATCGAGGGAGCGACAATTGCGACGTGTGGTTGTTCGATCCGATGCCCGATGGCGATGCGAAGTTCACGCAACTGACCGACTTTCAGGGCAATGACGGGTGGGCGCAGTGGCGAAATGATGGGAGTTTTCTCTTTCTTTCCGACCGCGATCTCAACACAGTGAATGTCTTTGTCCAGGACGCCAAGGCAGGTGCAAACGCACGCAGGCTGACTGGATTCACAGGCGAGGATGTGAAGGACCTCACCGTGAGTCGCGATGGAAGCAGGGCGTTCTTCACGGTCTGGGACAAGCTGTACCGCCTCGATCTCAACTCGCCTGGTGCTCAACCCGTGGCTCTCAAGTTCACCGCGCCCGATGACACATTCGATAACGACGAGGTGAAGTCACTCTCGTCGGCGGCGACCGAAGTCGCACTGAACCCCGATGGCAAGAGCGTCGCGATCGTCGCGTTTGGTGATGTATGGGTCAAACCCATCGAAGGGAAGCACTCTGCGCGACGAGTGACGGATGCGATCGCGCGGGAGTACGAAGTTGCCTGGAGCCCCGATGGTCAGACGCTCTACTACACGAGCGATGCCGGTGGCGGCGAATCGATCATGGCGGCGGCAGTCGCGACCACTCGCGACGATGTCAAGGCGACCGCAAAGGTGCTCGAACCGAAGCCCGCCGTCCCTGTTGAACCAACTCTCGCTCCAGCTGCCGTCGCGCAACCCGCGCCAACACCTGCAGCAGATCCAGCGCCAGCGCCGGTGGCAACGCCCGCACCGGCCGCCCCAACAGACCCCGCGCCAGCAGTTGATCCCTTGTCTGCGCCGACTGCCGAAACAAAGCCAGCCGAAGGTCCCGCCGGACGGCGAAGTGGGCGCAAGGCATCTGACGCCGACAAGGAAAAATCAGACAAGGACAAGCCCAAGAGCGAACGCTGGGCCGACGCAGTTCGCTTTGATGTTGCGCCTCTCATCGATGGCGCGACGAATGACCGCATGGCGACCCCTTCGCCCGACGGAAAGCACATCGCCTTTCGAAGGGGTCGTGGAGATGTCATGATGATGGACATTCCGTCGAAGGAGATTCGAGTGGTTCAAGCAGGCTGGGATCCAGATATCGAGTTTCGCTGGAGCCCCGACGGTCGATGGCTTGCGTTCATGAATACCGATCGCGACTTCAACAGTGACATCTTCATCGTCTCCGCTGATGGATCGTCGCCAGCGATCAATGTCACCCGCCACCCCGACAACGATCGATCGCCGCGCTGGTCCGCCGACGGACGCATCATGAGTTTCATCTCGGAGCGCGAAAACGAAGAGGAAGATGTCTGGATGGTCTTTCTCGACAAGACGCTCGAGGGACTTCCGAAATTCGAACTCGAGAAATACTTCAAGGATGCTGGCGATGCCGCAAAGAAGCGCAAGCCGCTCGACCTCGACGCAGCGAAGAAGGCGGCGAAGTCCGACAAAGGAGACGTCGCTGGCGCGAAGGAGAGTGACGGGAAGCCTGATGACCCTGAAGTCGCGAAATCTGAAGTCGGCACAGCTGACGTCGCTAAGGGGGGAGACAAGACCGAGAAACCAGACTCCGCCGACGCTACGGAGAAGGCGGATGCGGTCGCTGTGCTCTCCCTCGACGATGCGTACAGGCGCGTGCGCCGTGTTTCATCGGTGCCCGGGAACGAGGGCAATCTCGAACTCTCGCCTGCAGGAGACCGCATGTACTTCACGGGTGGAGAGCTGCTTGATGGCGGGCTCTTCGCAATCAATTGGGATGGGACGGGGCAGCGCAAACTCGGATCTCGAACGAGTGTGCTCGGTATCACAATGAGCGGCGACAAATTGGTCACGCTCTCAGGTGGCAAGGGAGTCCTCGTGTCGACTTCTGGTGGCGGATCGAGCGCCTCTGCGGCAGAACCAACGGCCCCCGAAGCACCGAGCGGCGGTCGCGGAGGACGGGGTGGTGGTGGCGGCGGTGGCGGTTCGAGCGAAGCAACGGCAGCGATCGAAGTCGACACTTCGATCACTGTCGATCGCGCCGCACTCGTCTCTCAAAAGTTTGACGAAGCAGCCCGACTCATGGGTGAGCACTTTTATCACCCGACGATGAAGGGATTGGACTGGGCAACGCTCTCCAAACGCTACGGAGAGCTCGCCAGTCACGCGCGCACTCCGACCGAGTTTGACCATGTCGCGAACCGACTGCTGGGCGAACTCAATGCGAGCCACCTCGGCATTCGATCCCCGACATCAGGCGGTCGAACAGTGCTTCCACAGGGTCGAATCGGAGTCGCGGTGAGTTCGGTGGCGGGCGGCCTTCGCGTCGATGCGATGATCCCAGAAGCGCCAGCGGTGACGACCAAGACCCCGCTCGTCATCGGCGATGTGATCACTGCGATCGAGTTCGATCCAATCTTGCCTGGTGACACATTGTCGTCACGAATGGCGGGAACCATCGGTCGCGAAATCATCATGTCGATCGATCGAACGCTCGCGGATGGTCGCGCCGTCTCGTTTCAAACGACGATCGTTCCAGTCACCGATTCGACGATCGCTCGCCTGGCGTATCAAGCGACACAGGCGCGCAATGCCAAGCTCGTCGAGGAGTGGTCTGATGGACGGCTCGGCTACATCCACATTGAGGGGATGGGACAACCATCGCTCGACGAGTTCGAACGAGATCTCTATGCCGCATGCGATGGCAAGGATGGACTCCTCATCGATGTGCGCAACAACGGTGGGGGATGGACGGCCGATCGTCTGCTCGCGTCCATTTGCTCACCTGTGCACGCATACACAATCCCGCGCGGAGCCGACCCCGAGCATCTCGATGGGTATCCGCAGGACCGCCTTTTCATCCAGCGCTTCACTGGTCCCATCAACATGCTCTGCAATGAGAAGAGTTTCTCCAACGCCGAAATCGTCGCCCATGCGTTCAAGACACTTCGGCGTGGAACGCTTGTTGGAATGCCAACGTACGGGGGCGTCATCTCGACGGGAAGCGCATCATTACTCGACGGCACGACCGTGCGGATGCCAACCCGTGGGTGGTACTTGCTCGATGGCAAAGACATGGAACTCAATGGCGCAGTTCCAGACATCGTCGTACCTCAGACACCGCAGGATGAGACGGCGAATTCGGATCGTCAGCTTCGCGCGGCGGTCGACAACCTCAATCAGCGAATTCCAAAACGGGCGATGAAGCAGCGCGCGAGTGGCGGATAGCCGAGAGGAGACAACGATCAGATGGACGCCATTCGATACAACGCAAGCCGACCACACCCTTGGCATGGACTTCGCTGCGGAAGTAATCCGCCACGCATTGTGAACGCCTTTATCGAGATTACACCCTTCGATCTGGTGAAGTACGAGGTCGACAAGGAGTCCGGATACCTGCACGTCGATCGTCCCCAGCGAACGAGCGCGACCCCGCCAATGCTGTACGGTTTCATGCCGCGCACGCTTTGCGCAACGCGAGTGGCGAAACTCAGTCCTCATGTCGAACGAGCCGATGGCGACCCGCTCGATATCTGCGTTCTCTCCGAACGCCCGATCAACAAGAGCGATCTCATTCTGTCCGTTCGTGTCGTCGGCGGACTTCAGATGCTCGATAACGGAGAAGCCGACGACAAGATCATCGCGGTGCTCGTGGGTGATCCAGTCTGGGATGGCGCGAACGAACTCGGCGATCTGCCACCACCGATCATCGAACGACTTCAGCACTATTTTTCGACGTACAAGCTTCGACTCGGCGAGCATCCGACAACTTCGATCCGCGATGTCTATGGCTACGAGCGCGCGACGGAAGTCATTCGGGCCGCGATGGCCGACTATCTTGACGTTTATCCTGATGCGCTCCCTAAGCCACTTGGCGGAGCGTGATGCACCGACGGGGTGAAACGGCGAGGTTGAATCACCCAGTCCAATTCGCGAGAACGAGCGCGAGATCACTCCCATTGATCTGTCCATCGCTGTTGGCATCGCCCTGACCGGTGCCGCCCCAATTGCTCAAGAGCAACGTGAGATCGGCTCCGTTGATCAGACTGTCACCGTTGAGGTCAGCCGGATTCGACGGTGACAACTGAATCGTTCGCGTATCAATGTGGATTGGCGAGCTGCGACCGTGAAGAACCCAGAGGTTGTACGCAATCAGGCCCGATCCATTCTGAGCGGTATCGCGCAAGAATTCCATGTATTCGCGACTGGAGGTTTGGAAATCGAACGAAACGACGGCTCGCGTCGCGTTCGCAGGAATCGCGTAGCTCGTGTCGTCCCAGTATTGGCCATCCGCATAGGTGTATCCAACAGGATTGGCGCCGACTTCCGCGAAACCAGCATTGGTGAATCCGCGAGGGGGTATGCGATTGTCGAATTCAATGACGTTTGAGAGTGCCAGATGCATCTGTGTTCCCTGCGGAAGATGCGTGGCCGCCGCAATCTCGTCGCTGATGGTCTGCCGACTGTGATACACCTTCGTGTCCGCACTCGTGAGCGTTGCAGTCGCATAGTCGTAAGCGCCTCGCTCGGCGACCTGTATGCCCGCATCGTCCAAGAATTTCACGTTGATCCATACGCGCCGACCTTCTGGGTATCCAGTCGGCAACTTGTGCCCAGCTTGGTTGATGATTCTGACGACGAGGGAACCCCCAACCTGAGTGAGTTCCATGTCTGATGCGTCGCGAAGCATCTGGATGCTGCGAGCGATTGAGTCATCAACTCGCTCCGTGGTCAATCCGTAGTAGTCCGCATCCTCTCCCATCTGGGTGCGTACCGCTCGAAGGACCCATGTGTTTGCTCCAGCAAATGAATGCTGCGGGACATTGGGCCTTTCGGTCTTGGGATCGCCGTCATAGAAAACGCAACCGCCGCCTTGTTGGTCAGGCATATGGCAATCCTGGCAACTCTTCATAACACCTGTTGGGTGATTGCCGCCGAATCGATTGTCGGGAAACGACACCCCCTCCGACGCGAATGTGCTCTTGAGCCACTCTGAGTAGGTGCGCTGCTCGGGGAACATGTCGTTCTTATTCATCGTCGGATGAGGCTGCCCGATGGCATTAAGCACGAGTTGCCCGTTTGGGAGCTTGGTGTATGTCGGAGTGCTGACATCGTGACATGTTCCGCACATCGCTCCAGTGGAGTGATATGGCGAGTGGATCAACTCGGGTCCGCCGTGAAAATTCATCGGGACATCATCGAACGGTCCCCTCCGAACATCTTGTGGGTCGACGATGTAGGTCGCGTTGCTGAGAGCCGCGTCGGGAAGGAGTCCATCGGCCGCAAGCGCAGCAAGGATTTCAGGATCGGGAGTGAGATCGTTGTTGCCTGGATATCCGACCGCGCTCAGATCGCCTGCGGTGCGATTGACGGTGCGGTGACAGAAGTGGCAGGTAATGCCGTCGAAATCCTCGGGTCCGAACTGCGAAAGATCACCCGTCGAACTTCGTCCGCCAAGCCACGCGCCCGGAGCATGACAGCGAATGCAAAGCTCGCCCGAGAGATTCACATCTTGATTGGCGATCGCCAGAGCCGCGTGCCAGACCGGATCGCGCGCCGACTGTCCCATCATGCTGACGACCCATGAATCAAACGGCGCAACTTGCAGGTCGTAATCGCCGTGGCAGTACGAGCAGTTGTTCGACGCTTGGATCGGTTCGAATGCGAGGCTGTCCGTGTTTGGTTGAGTTCCCGGCATAAAGAAATCGCTCGCCGACGTCGGGATTTGAACCTGATCGTCCGCCCCAGCAAAGCTGACGGGAGAGGCGATCGAGATCGCGGCGCTCGTGCCGACAATCGCACAGAGCAGAGCAAGAGACATGCTGTGGCGGTAACTCATATTGCAATTCATCATTTGAGAACGATGCCGAGCCAACTCACAATTCGTACGCTAACCGCAGATGCGATCGCGAATCCGACTTTATTTAAGGTGCCAAGTAGGGCGGGAAAGTCAAAAACGGTGAGAAATAGACTGAATTGAATCGATTGCACTCCCGTCACATCAAAGCGCGGTTATAGGACTACGCCGGACCAAGAGATCGAGCCATTCGCTCCAAAATCGTCGCTTCGTACGCCGTGTCGCGCCCAACCGGAGTCCACTTTGTGAAATCCCTGCTCGACTCGTCGGTCGAGTCGAGCGGCTTTGAGTTGAGCCGATTCGTCCAAGTCGAGGCGAGCGAGCCCGAGTTGATGGATGGGTTTGTCCCTTCCACGAACGACCTCTCGAGAAAGACCGACACTTCAACAGTGATTGGTGTCGTGCAGTTTTGCACATCGAAACGGTCGAGTGCGATGGTGCTTCCGGGAATAGCAGGTCCGCGGAGGATTGGATCTGCTTGAACGGCTCCTAGGGTCGCGCCGACGGGAATGAACTCGAATCGAATCCTGCGTCTTCGATTCGTCGCGGTGTTGGCTGTCGCTTCGGAGAGACCGTCATTGTCGATTCGCCACGGTTCGAGCAGACCTCCCGCATGGCGTGCGTTTGTCTCAATGATTCCGTTCGATCGATCGACGATCTCGATCTTGTATCCCATTTCTCGCGCCGTTCGAACCGCAACATCGAAGGTATCGCGGTACAAGGGAGGATCGATCATCAACGCCACCGAGCCATTGTCCGAAGATGATTCGCTCGTCAACGCTCCCATACATCCGTTGAGTGAGAGTACGAGCAGGAAGGCTAGGGCGACAGCGCGACGCATCGATCGAAGTCTACTGGATGTCCCTTAGGCGGCTTAACTAGCGCGTTCCGAGGATCCACATTCCGAATGGTCAGCGCTATTCCAATTCGATCCGAGGATCGATCCAGCAGTACAGAACATCGACGGCCAGATTGAGCACGATCAACAACACCGCGTAGACCAAGACGACACCCATGACGAGCGTGATGTCCTTGCCGAGTACGCCCTCGACGAAGTGTCGCCCGAGCCCTGGCACGGCAAAGACTTTTTCCACAACGAAGGACCCGGTCATCGCGACCGCCAACGCCGGCCCGAGAAACGAAAGCACTGGAAGAAAGGCGTTCTTAAGTGCGTGGCGAAATGCGGCCTGGCGACGAGTGAGTCCCTTCGCCAGTGCCGTTCGCAGATGATCGGTCTGCATCTGCTCGACCAATCCAAACCGAAGCAGTCGCGCGATGTACGCCGCGAACGGCAATGAGAGTGTCACCATCGGGAGGATTGCATGCGATGGGGTCCCCCAACCCGCAATTGGGAAGAGGCGAATCTTTGCGGCGAACAAGAGGATGAGAAGCGAACCAGTCACGAACGATGGAACGCTGATCCCAATAAGAGCGACGAGTTGGGTTCCTCCGTCGAGCCATGATCCCTCGCGCAATCCACCGACGAGGCCAGCGACCGTCCCGAGGACGAGTGCGATCGCGATCGCGCCAATTCCAATTGTTGCGGAGACGGGAAAACCCGCCCCGATGATTTCATTGACGGTCCAGTCGGGATGTCGCATGCTCGGACCGAGGTCGAAGGGAGCGTCGTTCCATCCCATCACCCAACCGACCCCAGTCACTCGCGCAAGGTATCCACCGAAAAATGTGACTGGACTATCGAGTTGATATTGTCGATTCATCGCGTCGACGACCTCCGCTGGCGGCTGTCGACCTTCCTGAAGCATCGGATTTCCAGGGATCATCCAGAGCAGCGCGAATGTGACGACGATTATCGCAAGGAGTACGAGGGGCAGTTGCAACAGTCGGCGGACGATCATTCCAGCCATGCCGTTCATCGAGATGGACTCGATGAACCCGCTGGAATCGCTGAATTCTCAGGAGCACGGTGAAGGAGCGACAATCGTTGATCGAGACGCGGATGCCGACCGAGTCCGCGGATCGTCGTGGGGTCGTACATGTAAAGCGTGACATACTGGCACAGCGGCAGAATCGGCATCTCATCCTCTACGAGTATCCGCTCGGCTTCGGTCAGGATCGCCATGCGCTTGACGGGATCAAGTTCTCGCGCTGCTTGATCGAGAAGCCCATCAAAGGTCGCGTTCGAGAAACCGCGATCATTGTTTCCATTGCCAGTCTTCGACAGATCAAGGAAAGTTGTCGGGTCTGAATAGTCGCCGTACCAGCCACCGCGTGCGATCATGAAATTTCCTTGGCGCAAGTCTTCTTTCGCAAACTTCCCGTCCTTGCCACGCACCTCGCAATTCACTCCCAGCGCATCTCGCCACATCGATGCCAGCGCGAGCGCGATGTTTTTCACGCGGGGGTTCCCGGTCATGTAAAGCATGTCGACTGTCGGGAATGGATCGCCACCGCTGTTTTCTACGATCCCGTCGCCGTCTCGATCGATCCATCCCGCCGATGCCAGCTCCGCGCGCGCGCGTGCAATATCGAATGGAATCCCCGCGGGCGAGACATAGCCTTCGATCGAATCGCGCGGGACGATTGTTGTTGCGACTGGCTCATTCAGTCGCGTAATCGATGTCGTCAAAGTTTGCTTGTCGGTCGCCATCGCAAATGCTCGCCGGACGCGTGCGTCGGCGAATGGGTTCGCTCGACCGTTGGAGAGCTGTGGTCGGCAATTGAAACTCCAGAAATCGGTTCCGAAAGAGCTGAGAACATGCACATCCCGTCGTTCTCCGAGTGCCGGATCAGGTTCGGGAAGGGCGGCGAGCGCTTCATCGATACTCGCTCCTGCTTGGATCCGAAGTTCGTACTCGTCGCGGTGCCGGTCGAGCCAGCGTCTTGACGCATCGGCGAGATCCGCTCGGAACTCCGCTGTCAGGTCGCTGATCCAGTCGATGCTTCCGGATTCGTACGCCAGCACAGCGGTGTTTGCGTCTTCGATTGGAACGACCTCGATGCTCTTTGCGACTGGCGTATTGGGACCGATATACAGCTCGTTTGGCTCCAGTCGCATTGCACGCTTGTATTTCCAATCGACCAACTTCATCGGTCCGTTCGTCACGAGAACTCCCGGCTTCGTCCAACCCGGGTCGTAGCGTCTGAATCCCGTCTGTGCATCGATCCTCGCGAATTTCTCAAGCGAAGGTTGATGGATCGGAGCGAGCGTCGGGAATGCGCAGAGGTCGAGCCAGTATGGAACCGGATTCTCGAGCTCGACCACAAGCGTCTGGGCATCGGGGGTTTCGATTCCAACCATGCGGTCGAATGTTTGGATCGTCCTTGCCCAGAGCTCGAGTGCCGTGCCTGCATCGTGATGATTGCCTTGCGCATACTCCGCAAGAGCTTCCGTTCGCCAAGCGAAGAACTCCTTTGCGCCACGAATTGGAAAGAGCAGTTCGGTGTAATCCGCAGCGGTATCGGGAAGCAGGAGTCGTCGCCATGCGTCGCGGAAATCCGAACTCGTGACGGGATCGCCGTTGGTCCATCTCGCGTCGGGGCGCAAGTGAAACGTCCAACGCTTGCCATCGGGGGAGAGGTCCCAGCTCAGCGCGACCGCTGGGCTCGGCTCTCTCGTTTCAAGATCATGCCGACAGAGACCCTCGAACAGCGACCGAGCAATTCGCAGATCCTGCATATAGCTCATTCGCTGAGGATCGAGCGTGAAGACATCGGCGCTCGCAATGGAAATCGTGGCAGGATCGCGCGGCCGATCCCACGTCAAGAGTCCACCGAGGGCGGTTACGGCGACGAGCAATACGCCCATGCGGAAAAATATGCGAACAAGCGAGATCGATCGCATCGAGCGACAGAGTACGCCCGCATCTTGTAATTCACTTGCGCGCGGCTGGCTTGCCCTGAGGCTTGCCCTGAGGCTTTGGCGAGTTTCCTGGAACGAGCGCGACCAGCATCTTTTCGGCGGTCTTGCCGGCTTGCTTGTACGCATCAACATCGCTCGAAGGTGGCGGATCCGAAGCGAGCAACTTGATGTTCCTCAGCGTCGGTTCGAGCGCCTTGGCCAACGACGCCGCATCCGCTGGTGTGGCGAGTGGAACTTGGTCGCGCATATATGTTGCAAGGCTTCGATTGACGGCGCGGATCAGTTCCAATTCCCCCGCAGGAGTACTCGCTGAAGCCTTGCGCAAGCGATCGACCATCGATTCGAGACTCGAAATCAGAAGCGTTCTCGCGGTCCCCTGACTTGCCTTGGGAACATGCGGCGAAGTGGAGAATGCCTGCAATGCTTGCAAATCGTACGAGGCGATCATCCAATCAGACTCCTGTGCCGCGCTCGCCCCGATCATCTTGAGAATGCCGTCCGCCTGAGCGACGGTCAGATCGATTGGCGTTCGCAGACTCGAGAGTCCACTCGCGGCGACGAGGCGGAGCGAGGCATTGGGTTGTTTCTTTGGCGAAGACTGCTCACTCAGGAATGCGATCGCATCGGGGCTTTGGAGTGCCTTGACGACCTCGAGTGCATTTGTCGCCTGAAATGCGGAACCGTCCGCGATCGTCTTTCGCAATCCTGGAAGGACCTTCGATGCGAAAATCGTACGGAATGCCGGATGAACCGATTGCTTGGACAACGATTGAACAATCATCTCTCGCCCATTTCGGACGGTGGTCGGATCGTCGCTTGCGAGGTTCGTCATCGACTTTGCGATAAACGTTGCGACCTCCTTCTCCGCGACGGAGTCGATCGTCGTGCTCTGCGTCAATGACTCGGGGAGCCGCGTGATCGGCTGTTGTCCCTGCGCAATGGATGCCAAAGAAAGAAGGACGATTCCAATCGTGAAGTGCTTGTTTGAAAGCTGGCAGGGCATTGAGGGAAAAGAGTGTAACGCAAAGCGGCTACACTTTCGGCATGTTGGCGATGGTTCTTGTTGCGTGTCACGTCGCGTGTTTTGATGCGCAATCGGTGGCGGGAGGTCAACCCGCGCCGACAGTGAATCTCCTCGATGGCGCTCGGATTCGACTGGCAAACGCGCTCATGCGTGAGGCGTATGTCTCGGTATCACCAACAGACCTCACACCGGTGGAACTTGACGCCGCGATCTACCTCAGTCGAAAGTCAGCGATGCTCCAACCAGAGGATTCCGATCGATGGCGGATGATGTTCGCCCTCGCCAGTCTCGTTGGCGACATTTCGCCGACGGCTTTCGTTGCGTCGCAGGAAGCACTCGCTCGGCTCGTCAAGTTGTGCCCAGCCGATCAGGTCGTTCGGCTTCGTCGAATTCTTCAGGATGTCGAGCGTCGGGAGACAGCGCAAGATCGGGTGGAGGCGTTCAAAAAGTTTCTCACTCCCGAAGCCATCAAGGTCATTGAGACTCCCGTCGCAGCGAGACTCGCATTCGATCTTGCCCTCTTTGAGTCGAGACTGGGGGATGTCGACGCTTTCGGCAACTATTTGTCGCAGAGCTTGACGCTCTCGCCGGCTTTTCCTGCGGCAGCAGAGACCGCAGCGGGCTTTATCAACGAGCGAATCGACGACCCAATCGGCGAGTGCGAATTGCTGACCACGGCGGCGCTCGCCAATCCGATCGAGACTCGATCATGGACTCGATTGGGTGCACTCCTGCTCCAGGAGCGCGCGTATGGATCCGCCGCTCGTGTCTATCAGATCGCGATACAAACGATGCGTTTCAAAGATGATTCAGATGCAGTCCTCGATGTTTTGATCTGTGACTACGCGCTCTCACTTTGGGGAGCCGGCCGGCTCGATGACGCGATCCAGGCGCTGGCCCAGTACATCCACGACGCCAAGGAAAGGCAGTCCATTCAGATTCAGGCATTCAATCCGCACTTGTCAAAGGCCGATTGCGAAGCGGTCTCGTTCGTACTGCCGCCCCTCGTGGCGATGCTCGATGCGGCGATTCGCGTTGAGGCGAAAAATTCGGATGCGACCAAGTCGATCGCGGACTTGGTGGTTGCCGCGAAGGCTCAAGCTAAGACGAGTGGATCCACAGCACCGAGCGATGTGAGCGAGCAGGAAGCTCTCGCAAGCGCGCAAGATGCCGCACAAGTTCTCCTCGACGCCGCGACCATCGCCGCTCTCATGGACGCCGAGAGCGAAACAGTGCAGGGATTAGTCGACAGTGCGGATATTAAGGTCCCGTTGACAGACGATGCGAAAGAGCGGTTTGGCGCGTACAAGAAATTGAAAGAAGGAGACGCGATCGGGGCGCTTACGATCTTGGACAAGGTCCCTTCGACGCAATTGGCGACTCGGCTCGTGCGCGCGCGAGCCCTCGCGATGACGGGCGAGCGCAAGGCAGCGGCGCGGATCTATCTCGACGTAGCGCTCGGCTCACCAGGGACGCTCCTGGGCCTCTTCGCGAATGGACAATTGAAGGAGCTTCTCGCAACGGGCATTCCGCCGAGCGAGTGGATAGGAAAGCTCGACGGGATCGTCGCTTCAATTCCATCGCTCATGGAGCAGTACGTTTCGGGGACCAAGGCGCCTGTCTCCTTCCAAGTCGTCCCAGAGCGCGAATCGGTCGAGCCTTTCGATCCGATCCGGTATCGATTGACGATACGGAACGACGCGATTTTGCCGCTCGCAGTTGCCACTTCAGGACCGATCAAGGAGCATGTCCTGCTTCAACCGCGAATCTCGTCATCAATCAATCCTGGCATCGATCGACTCATGCCACAGATCATCCCATTCGATCGCGCGATCGAACTCTCTCCCGGCGAATCGATGTCTATGACTTGGGATGTTGGATACACGGAGGTCAGCCTGCGACTCAATCAGGATCCTATTGCTGGCGGAGTCGTTGAGATGCGGGGCGCATCCAACTACGCCGCGTCAAGCGGAGCTTTCTTCGCAGGAACGTTTGGCACACAGCCCGCTGTCAAGCAGGTGCAGGTGAACGGCGTTCGCGTCACGCCGGAGTGGATCTCATCTGCAATCACGGTCGCCGCCGCTCCGACTACGGATCGGGATTTGGTCGACTTGGTGCTCCTCGCGTTCGCGGCCAAGAAAAAGCTGCTTCCGCCTGAGACGGAAGTGATCGCGTGGAAAGCGATCGCCGATGGCTATGCAAAGCTTCCACCAGAGGCTCAGGCGTGGGTGCTCTTTGTCGGACCGCACGGCATACCCGAATTCGAGTCGGTACTCGACATTGCTCGCGCGACCACTTCGGGCGACGTGCGTGGGTGCTATCTCTTGACCTACTGCACATCGCGAGACGATGCGCAGCTTGCGGCGGCTCTGCGATCGGAGGATGAATTCGCTCGATTGACAGTCGAAGTCATGGCTGCGAGGTTTCAACGTGAAGCTGTGCGGGCGGATGAACGCATGCGCGGAGAAGGGGCGGGGGCGAGCGCGGGCGCAGTCGAAAAACTGAAGCTCGATTTGAAAGACCGACCGAAGCGGAAAGAAACTCCCTAGTCTGAACGACTGGCGACGCCGCGCATGAGTCCGAAAGCGAAGAGTCTTGCGCGAATTCTGGGGTTTGTTCTCGGTCTCGGGCTCTTGGCATCGGCGATATTTGTGATATCGCGCAGTGCTCCGACACTCGATCAACTGCGAGGAGTCATTTCACGCATCGACGCGTGGCTGGTTGTTGGTGCCGTCGTCGCAACACTCGGGACGCTTGTGGGAGCCACTGGGATGTTTTATGCACTCGTTCGACACTTCGGGAGAATTGGATTCTTCGAGATGGGGCGCTTGATCGCGGCATCGTCCGTTTTGAACTATCTCCCGATGCAGCCTGGACTCGTCGGGCGCATCGTCCATCAAGAAGTTGTCAACGGAATCCCGATGAGAAAGTCCGTCTTGTCCATCGTCGAGGCCGCCGTCATTTGCGCGGTCACGATCATTTGGCTCGCGCTCGCGATCGTTGCGATTCACTGGACAACTTCGCGCGCTCTGGGTGGAGTCGTCGCAGCACTGCCGGTGCTTTGTGGCTTCGCGTATGCGATGCCCAACCAGGTGGGTTGGGGGCGCTACTTTGAAGCGATCTTCTGGCGGTGGATCGATCTCGTGTCATGGACCATCCGATACGCCGTCGTGTTCGCGGTTATCGGAGTGGAGTTGAGTCCCGAAAGCGCCGCCACCGCCGCATGCATTGCGGGTGTCGCGAACATGGTGCCGTTTCTTGGCAACGGTCTTGGGGTGCGCGAGTGGGCAGTCGGGCTTGCGGGACCAGTCCTCGCGATTTGGCCAGCCGATACCGGCCTCGCCGCCGAACTTCTCAACCGTGTGCTCGATCTCGCAATCATCGTGCCGCTGGGATTGTGCGCAATGCCCGGAATCGCCACCCGCGTGCGAAGTGCGGCCGCAAAGAGGGAAAGTAGGATCGAGCGATGAACAAGTCCGATCTCGCAAGTCGCATCGCATCAGCGTCACTCCTGCGCGGCAATTTCACGCTGCGCAGCGGAAGGACAAGCACCTTTTATCTCGATAAGTACCTCTTCAGTACGCAGCCAGATGTGCTCGCGGAGCTCGGACGCATGTTTGCGGCGCGCATCGCGGGCGGCACGACGCGCTTGGCGGGTGCGGAGCTTGGAGGAATCCCTCTCGTGAGTGCAGCGAGTATGGCGAGTGGTTTGCCCTGCATCTTCATCCGCAATCAGAAGAAGGACTATGGAACAGCGAAGCAACTGGAAGGGGTGTTGATTGCTGGTGACAAAGTCGTCATCGTTGAAGATGTCGCCACGACAGGCGGACAAGCTCTCGAAGCGGCGAAGGTGATCCAGGAACTCGGCGGAGTGGTGACCCACATCATCGCCACCATCGATCGCATGGAAGGTGCGCGCGAAAACATCGAATCGAATGGGATTGTGTTTGAGAGCCTCTTCACCGTCAGAGAACTGATGCCCAATGGGTAATGGCGGACGGGTGAATGACTCGACACCGCTCGATCTCACAGTCGTCGTCACGACTTTCAACAGCATGCGAACGATCGAGCGATGCCTGCTCAGTGTGCGCGGACTCGCGATGGATGTTTATGTCGTCGATAGCGGGAGCACCGACGGAACGATCGATGCGTGTCGCGCGCTCGGCGCTCAGGTGACACACCATGCCTGGGAGGGATATGCCAAGCAGAAGGCATTTGCGATGTCGCTCGCGACGACGCGCGAATGGGTGCTCTTGTTGGACAGCGACGAGAGTCTTGAGACTGATCTTCAACTCGGGCTCCGAGATGCGATTGCTTGTGCGACATCCAACACACGCGCAATCGAGATCAATCGCAAGATGTGGTATGTCGGGGGGTGGATCCATCACGTCGGATTTCCCGATTGGGTTGTGCGATGCGGTCGACGGGCTGCGCTCACCGTTGTCGATCTTCCCGTTCACGAACGATTCGAAGCCGACGGACTCACGGTGCGTGCATCGGGAATTTGCAGGCACGATTCATGGGACGGCATCTGCGACGGGATCGAGCGCGGCGTGCGCTATGCGAGATTAAGCGCAGATACGAAGTCGCCGGCACACTTTCCCGTGCTTCGCGCAACGATCAGCATCTTCGCAATTATCGTGAAGCAGGGCATCATCCGCCGTGGCTTCCTCGATGGATGGCGCGGCGCGAGCGCGATCGCGATCTATGCGACTGGAAAGTTCGCATCGACGATGGCGTCATTTGAGCGCGGGAAGTAGATCACCCCTCAACGCGATTGCGCAGGTTGTCAAGGACATTCATGAAGTTGATGTACGCGTCGTAGGGGCTCTCGTACGGGCTGAAGTACTTGTGGACATCGCCGTCGGACCAGTACTTCGTGCACATGTAATACAAATGATCGCTGGTCGTCAGCTTTCGCCAATCCTCGAGGACATGCTCGTCGCCTGCGGCGTGGCGTCGCTTCACTGCTTCTTCGAGTCGATACAACTCTGCTGCGGCGTTGTCTTGGAGCGGATTTCCGAGCCATGCTGTTATGTCTCGTTCGGTGTCCGCCCATGAAATTGGTCGATCGACGTCGTACTCGCCAACCGGTTGATACATCTCAGCGACCTGCGACGGGGTCAAGAACGAATTCTGCCCTGGGTTCACGTCGAAGATTTTCTCGGGCATTGCGTCGAGAAACTTGAAGATGCCGGTCTCCGCCCACTGATGTTCGCCCAAGGTTTCGTAATCCATGAACAGGTTGCAGAGAAAGCCGTTTCCGTTGATCTGGTTGACCCACCGCGCGAATTTCTCCGCCGAGAGCGGCCAGTCCGGCCAATTGCGATCTGAGAAGCGGAATGCGATGTCGTCGGAGAGTCGATAGTTCTTGAGCAACAATTTGACTGGCTGACTTCCCTGCGGAATTGCCCGTGCGGGTGGCGAATAGAGAAAATTGGGGGAACGAGTCCCGAGGAGTCGGTCGACTCCTTCGCAGAGCACCGCCTTGTGTTTTCCGAGCCAAGAAATATGGCCGGCGAGTTCGTTGTTAAAGATGAGCTCGGTGTTGCGAAAGACCGTCGGCGTCATTCCGAAGATTCGCCGAAGCCGATCTTCCTGTGCCGCGACCTGCGCGTTGAATTCCTCCTTGGAAAAGAGGAACGAGAGCGAGTGATGGCTCGTCTCGCCAATAAATTCGCACGCGCCTGTCGCGTTGAGTTCGCGTAGCAAGTCAATCACGTCGGGTGCCCACTGTTCGAGTTGGTCGAGCACCGTTCCTGAGAGCGAATACGAGACTCGAAAACGCCCCTGATGCCTTCGCACCAGATCAAGAATCTGTTTCGTCGCGGGTCGGTAGCACTTGTCCGCGACTTTCCTCAAGATTGAAGCATTGACTTCGTTGTCAAAATAGAATGGATCGCTGTCAAAGACCGAGTATTGCCGGAGTCGAAATGGCTGATGCACCTGAAAGTAGAAGCAAACTGCGGTCATAGGAGTCGGGGAGTCTACGGTCTGACCTGCTATTCTCTGGAATCACCCACAAGGAGACTTTATGAGCACAAATCCAGTCGTTCCACTCCTCGATCTGAAGCCACAGTATCAGGCGATCAAGTCAGAAATCGATGAGGCGATCGCACGGGTCGTGACGAGCCAGATCTTCATCCTCGGGCCAGAAGTCGAGGCTTTCGAAAAGGAAATTGCTGAGTACTGCTCGGTCAAGCATGCCATTGGATGCACCAGTGGGTCAGACGCGATCGTCCTCGCGCTGATGGCGATTGGTGGAAAGCCCGGCGAAGAAGTGCTTTGCCCGTCGTATACGTTTTTCGCAACTGGCGGCGCCGTCGCGCGCATCGGAATGAA
>CAMBMO010000009.1 GCA_945868805.1 Singulisphaera sp. GP187 | reverse complement strand
CGCTGATCGCAACCATTCTGCCTGGCACGGTCATGATTGCCGTCGACCGAGATCCGCGTGATACTGCAATCAGCACTTTTCTTGGAAATTTTCATCCCAGCGCATTTGGATGGTCTGGGTCGATCGAGTCCATTCATAAAGTGATTGCTGCGCACCGATCGATTCTGCCGCAGGCGCTTGAGGTGCTGGACTTTGAACACGAGGCGATTGTGTATGAAGACTTGATCGCCGATCCTGCAGGGCATGTAAGCCGATGTTTGTCCAAGATGGGTCTTGCGATGGACGAGGCAACTCTTGCCCCCGAAGGCAATCTGCGCACTGTGTTGACCCTGAGCCATGATCAAGTGAGGCGCCCGATCAACCGCGCTTCGATTGGACGATGGCGAAATTATGAATGGGCGTTCGATGAATCGTGGAATTCACTTGGCGCTCTTCATGATGCGCGGCGCAGGCTCTGATCGAAAACCAAAAGAGCAAAACGAAAAAAAGGGGACGCCGCGTGGGCGTCCCCCTTTGAAGACAAACTTTAGAAACTTACCGACTCTCATTCAGAAGTCATGATCGTCGTCGACGACCAACGAGACCTGCAAGTCCAACGAGTGCAATTGCACCAGGAGCTGGCACTGCAGTCACACCAAGAAGTGTGATAGATCCAGTCCAAGTACCTGAGGTGCCTGCGGCGCCATAGCCGTTACCAATCCAAACGCTGTTTGTACTGCCAGTCATATTGATGCCAGTAGTGAAGTTCTTGGTGCCAATCGAGGTGGTGCCAGGGGCGGACGAACCACCGTTTGGCCAGTAGTAGCGCTGAGCAGCTTGCAAGTTTGAGAACCCGCCGCACTGCAGTGCGCCGCCGAGCGCCAGAGGCGAACCAGCGACATAGACGGTCAAGTCGTCCGCGTATGTGTAGTTGACTGCCGCATTGAGCGTCACATTAATGGACGCACCAGTCAGCGTCCCAGAGAGACCGCCAGCGGTATAGGCTTCGGCGAAATTGAAGCCAGTCCATGTTTGATTTGTGAAGGAATAGGTCACATCAGCAGTTGCGACAGACCCAACGATTGCGGCGAGCGATGCGCCAAGAACTACGGTCTTCATGAGAGATTCTCCAAGGTAGGGAAGAAGCCAATACAGAATCGGATTCAATTGTCCGATACACAATCCCTCTACCGAGTCTCTCCACCCTCAAGGTGGCACGGTTTTCATGCCTGTCAAATGATGAACCCAATAATTAGGAGATTGGAGAACCTAAATTGATGGTTTGTGGAGTCAGAAAGTGCCATTGTCGTCTGATAACGTCACAAACGTCGGTTCGAACTGCGTTGCGCCTGCCAAGATGCGACGCAACCAACCAACAGAATCACGAAGACGATCGCAAGCAGATATATGTTGAAGTGCCCGCCAAAGATCTTGTCGAGCCAGTCGGACACAAACATCTTTGCCCCGACGATCAGGAGAATCGCTGCGAGCGAGTACTTGAGATATCGAAATTTGTCGAGCATCCCCGCCAAGAGAAAGAAGAGCGATCTCAAGCCAAGAATTGCGAAGATGTTGCTTGTGAAGACGATGAAGGGATCGGCTGTAATTGCAAAGATCGCCGGGATCGAATCCACCGCGAAGATCAGGTCGGTCGTCTCAACAACGAGTAGCGCGATCGCCATCGGCGTCAGCATCCATGTGCCCAACTTGACTCGCGCGACTGCAGGGTCGTCGAGCGGGGCGAACCCCGGGAGGGCAGCTTCCGTGGAATTCGAGCTGCCCGCACGGACAATGAAGTGATTGCCGTGATAACGATCGGTCACGGGGAAGATCCGGCGCGCGAGGCGCACTGCGACGTTCATGGACGGATCAGAGTGCGATCCACCACCCAACAGCATCTTGAAGGCGGTCAGTACGAGAAACCCACCGAAAACATAAAGAATCCAGTGAAAATTGGCAACCAGTTGCGCACCGATACCGATCATCGCGCCACGCATTGCGAGTGCTCCCAGAATTCCCCAGAAGAGGAGCCGGTGCTGATAAATAGTGGGGACTGCAAAGGAAGTGAAGATCGTCGCGATGACAAAGAGGTTGTCGACGCTGAGGGATTGCTCGACGATGTATCCCGTGAGGTATTTTTCGGCTGCCAATCGTCCGTTGTTCAACTTGCCGTCGATAGGGTCGAATGTCGCGCCAAGATCGAGCCAGTGCCCTTCGTACGCGAAGTACACAACGATCGAGAATGAGAGTCCGACGGTTACCCAGATCACCGACCACTTCAGGGCTTCCTTGATCGGTATCACATGCGCCTTGCGGTGAAAGACGCCTAGGTCGAGCGCCAACAGCACCCCGATGATCGCGATGAAACCAATCCAGGCAAACGTCGTGGGGGGCATAGGGAAAAGAATCCTATCGGTACGACTAGGATCGCATGATGAGCAATTCACCGAAGGAAATGGCGTGGTTTGAATCGGCGTCTGGGCAGTTTCGACTCGCGGCGATCGCCGAGGCGTGGTCGTGGGCGGGGTTGCTTGCGGGGATGTATTTCAAGTACGGAGCATTCGCGAATCCCGTTGGCGTACAGATCATGGGACCGGTCCACGGGGGATTGTTCATTGTCTATCTCGTCTGTGCTTTTCGAGCTGCAAAGTCGCAAAAGTGGGGGCGGACAGTTACGGTGTGGGCATTGGTCGCCGCAGTGCCGCCATTCGCAACCTGGATCTTCGAGCGCTGGGTGCTCAAGCGGGGGTTGCTGGCATCTTCGACCGTGTAATCCCGTCAGATCCCTGCAGGTCACTTCGTCGCCGGCACCGCAACCTCCGCGCTGAAACTCGCGGTTGGATCACCGCGTTCGAGCAGTGTGCGAGCAATCGTCCCAATCATGCGGGGGGCGCGTTCGTTGAGGACGACCGCATCGCCACGCTTGATCGTGATCGGTTGGTCGAGATCGCACATGCTGTCGTCGAGACGAAGTACGAGCGGCTGATCGGTCGAGGAGTCCACGATTGTGAAAAGTTGACCCTCGCGTGATGCGATGACGCGCGCGCCCGCTTGCGGTTTCATTGTCGCCAACCAATAGAAGCGATCATGGGTCACATCATCCTGAAGCCAGACGATTCGCTTGGGGCGCATGTCGCGGGCATGGGTTGCCATCCACGCAACGGCACTTGCATCATCACGGTCCATCCAGTGGCCCTTTCCCGCATGAATCTCGACGAGATGCGGATAGCCACCGGGATCGCCCGCGGCAAGTTCGTCGAGTTGCACCTTCCACTGGGCGCCTATCTCGTTGCGTTTGAATGGCGTGTCGTTTTCGCCCACATGCAATGTGAATGGGAGGTTGCGCAATCCATCGGGCTTCGTCTCGTTGGGATGTCCAGCCATCATCGCCGCTGCGGCGAGTTGATCGGCCATGCGCGGGGCAAGCTGGTAGACACCGTCTCCGCCCGCGCTGTACCCCATGATGTAAACACGGTCGGGGTTCACGCCCTCGACGATCACGAAGTCTTCGATGAGTCGAGTGAACAGGGGATCGATGTGACCTTCGTGCCACAAATTCCAAGTGTCGGTCGGCGCGCGCGGAGCGACGTAGACGCCTTCCTTTGGTTCATAGAGTCGTTGTTGATTCTTCCACTGCTTGTCGTTGACTTCCTTGGGAGCGCCACCACCGCCGTGCATCGAAATGAAGAGACTGCGGCCGCCGAGCGGTTTGTCGCCGTAGGTCTTGAACCAGATCGGCATCGAGACGCCATCAACGTCGATGACTCCCGAGGCGAGCTCCTTTCGACGATCTGCGCGAACACTCGATGAATAGTCTTTCCAAATCAGGTCGCGCGCCTTTATCGCGTCGGACTTCGAGAGGGCTATCGACGAAAATGGTTGCTGTTGGAGATTTGCTGTGCCGTGTGCTTGAAGGAATCCCCGCAGTTCCTTGACCGCCTGAGCCGAGTCTGATCGCTGGACCTTGACCGTGACCAGTTGTTCGTCGCGGTCGACCATGAGAGTGAGCGGAGCCGCATCGGGCGAGGTCATGGTGAACGATTCACCGATCGGAAGGCGAAGCGTGAGATGGTCGTTTGAGTCGAATCCCTCGTCGTTGGTCGTACCCGAGAAAACGGGCTTGCCAGCAGCATCGGTGATGGCGATTTGGACTGCCTCTCTCGCGTCGCCATCGATGGCGCGAATTCGAACGCGAGCCTCTCCTGGGTTGACTGAGGTGTTCCCATGTGCGTAGCGGTCAGTCACATTGATCGCCCTCACGATGCCATCGTCGTCTTCTCTCCAAGCGGTCGGAAAGCGAAAGGGCGATTCGTTCCAGGTCACCGCATAGACGGCGTGATCGAGTTGATCGCGCTTGGCAGTCGCGACGCGATCCGCAAACCACGCCTTGTCGAGGTTGTCGCCATCTGGTTCGGCAGCGCCCGTGAAATGCCAGCCGTTGTCCCACACTTCGGTCCACGAGTGATTGCCACTGCCATCAAGCCACATTGGAATCCCAGCGAAACGGGCTGGAATGCCGACCGATCTGCATGCATCGACGAGCACAATCGCGAGCCCCGTGCAGGACGCCAGCCCGGACTCCATCGATTCGCGCGGACTCTGGTCAGCTTGCTTGCGCTTGGTTGAGTACTTCACCTGAATCAGGGGGAAGAGTTCGCGATTGATGATCACTGCCGCCTCGCCGGGAGATTTCGCATTGGCGATCATCGGCGCACACTTCTCGCGCAAGGTCGTGCGCCATTCGTCGCGAGTTTCACTGATAGATGCGTACGGCAAGATGCAATCGAAGAAGAGTTCCTGGCTGACTGCATCGTGCCAACGCGCGCCCTTCCATGCGCGGTATGCCTCGTCACAGTTGTCGAGCAAAAACTGCGCCGAAAGCGTTTCGAGGTCGCGGCGTGGCATGTGCGTGACAAGCCAGTTCATGCCGAGTTTCTGATCAGTCGGAGCGTCGTGAAGTGCCTTCTCGATCTCGGGACGATTTGCCTTCGAATCCTGCAGTGCGCTTGAGATGGCATCGGCGTGGGATTGCGCACCGTCGACGGGGGCGATAAAGCAGGCGCAGGCGAGGAGAGCGATCAGGGGCGCGAGTGTTCTGGGAGTCGGGATCATCCTCTGGAAGATACTTGGCTCGCGAGCGCCGCCTGGATCAGCGTCTCGGTCCGGATGCGACTTCGGAAGGATGAAAGCGAAGAGTGGCCACGAATGGAGTGTCCTCCACGCTTCAGTTGCGACGCGCTCGGTACCGAACAGGAGCCCAGCGAATCCGATCATCATCGCGATCGATATCCACGTCATCACCGCTTCAATTGGGAAGAGCGCGCGTCGTTGGGCATCGAGCGGTAGCGCGAGGAGCTCATCTTTTCTGGGAAGATTCATGATTCCAGGCACGGTTCGAAGGAGCCACCACATTGCGAATGAGATTCCCACGAGGAAGAACGGGATGACTGTCCCAATGATCGGAAGCAGAAACCAGTTTGCAAAGCTCGGTGAGCCGAACCGATCTAGAACTCCGCTAAGGTCAAAATGGAGCGGAATCCGGGCGGGAAGCATTGGATGAAGCACGAGTGCCGTCGTCCACATCCCAGCGACGCTCAGTAGTAGAACGACAAGGCCGATGATTCTCATGACCTGCATGGCGCCGATGCTATGAAGGCATATTGTCGGCGACCCAGCGCGCTTCGGTCAAGCAGGTCTCGACGGCTGGCAAGAGCCAATTGTCCTGATTGGCGAACCAAACTCGGTCGCTGATTGGCCTGCGAAGGATCTCGCAGAGATCGCCGGTGTATGCACCAGGTCGCGCGTAGGGCATCGCATGTCCCCAGCGAGTCATCCGAATGGACGAAACATCGCTGTCGCTCATCCCCAAGACTTCGAGCAACCTTCGAATCTGAGGAACTGCGAGTTCGGCGTAGGCACGATGATTCTCGTCATAAACGATCGTGAATCGAGCGGTGTGCCAAGGGAGTGGCCAGTACAGAGTCAAGATGTCGCCGTGCGGGTGAGGCGTCGCGACGGCAAATGTTCCATTGACTGCGTCGGTGATTCTGCGATCGAGTTCGAAGGCCTCGTCGTTCATCGGAAATTGGTCGTCGTGGATCGCGAAGAGGTCGTAGAACTGCTCGTGCACGCGACGCGTGAGTAGGACGTTGACGACGAGGTACGCGACGGTCGGCACTTGATGGGTCGCTTCGAATTTCTCGGGATCCAACTGAGCCAGTTCAGGCATCATGTGCTTCAAGATGTGCTTCGATCCCGTATAGACCACGTGCTTTGCGCCGAGAGTGTGGGTCGCGCCCGTGCGATCGCGCCATGCCAACGAGACGCCCTCTTTCTCCATGCGAATATTTGTCACGATGCAGTTGGCGCGAAGTCGCGGGCGACCATTTGATCGAATTGGAACGCTCCCAAGGTCTTTCCAGAAGAGCGTGGCAAGTCCGGCATTTCCGCCGGGGAGAACGATTCGACCGAATTCTTCGGCGGCGACGAAATTCCAGCCAGCAGCGGCAGAGAGTTCGTCCCATCCGACTCCGAAGCTCGAATAGCAATATGCCTGCAGGGCTTTGGCAAGGAGTGGAGGCGTCGTCCCACCACATGCCACATCGACCGCGCCGTGAAATGATTGTGTGTCGAGGGAACGCACGAGCTCTTTCGTCGCGCGATCCGTCCATGGAATGTCTGGATAGGCACGATTGGCGTAATACTCGACCGTTGCGCGGTACTTCTGCAATGCGGCGATTTCGGCTGGAGTGCAATTGGCGCAAATGTTGTCGAGGATCTTGCCGCCGTACTCGAATCGAAAGCCAGTGCCCGTGTCGATTTCGGCAAGTGGATAGACGCCGAGATCGCTGTACAGAGTGTCGAGTTCATCGCCTTCGTCGGGAACCATGAAGTACGCACTCCCGAGGGAGTAGGGGAGTCGATTCCAACTCTCTCCCATCGCGTTTCCGCCGAAGCGCGGTCGAAGGTCGAAGAGCGCGAAGTCGCGGTCGCGCATTGAATAGGCGGTCGCGAGTCCAGAGAGTCCTCCGCCGATGATCGCAACATCGAGATGTTCATCGAGTTGTGCCCAACTTGTCGGTGACTCTGGATTATGGAATGGAAGCCCGCCTGCGTCGAATGTGTCGCCGAACCAGGTTGGAGCGAATGGAAGTCCGCCCACAGAGATAGTGGGAGCGTTCGGCGCGATCGCGAGGATCGGACAACTTTGCGGGAGCGGTGTCCAGAGCGGTCGCCGACTGAAATCCTGTGGCATGAACCAGTGGCGATGGTGGAGCGGAGCCACCATGAACGCTCCGACTGCGGCGAATCCAGTGCGCAGGAAGGCGCGACGAGGAACTGCGCTGGGATCTGGATCAGCCATCAACTGAAATCTTAGTGCGAGAACGGTTGTTTTCCAGTCGAAGGACGGAGATAGAGGCGGCGGTCGAGTTGAAGGGACCTGAGCGAGAGTTAAGGAGCTGTCGAGCGAACCGCCGAATCTTCAAAGTGGACTTCCGTCGAGTGCTGTTCGTAACCCATCTCTTGGAACCCTCGGGCGAAAACCAGCCAGCAGACGATCCCGGTGAAAAGCAGGAGCGCACCCAGAATTCTGGTGCCACGTGCCAATCGGAAGAAGCGCAAGAAATCTCTCGGCATTCCGGCAACTCGGTACGCGCGGTCGGCGATCACAGCAGTGACGACTGAATGGATCAGGAGCAGCCCCAACGCCGCGACTGTCGCGGTGGGAAGTTGATCGCGCGCGCTCATGACGAACACGACATACCCGATGGCGATGATGATGGGAGCAGCGATATTCATCATCGACGAATTCGCGGCGATGCGAACGAGTTCACTGCGGTGAGAATCTCCGAGAGATCGCAGTGCCGAGCGGGTGAAGTGTGATGCAAGAAGGATGCAGATCACGAAGACGCCCAGCAGGATCCCGATCAGATTGTGCATCCAAGAATGGTAATCACAACGACAAACAGAATGGGAATCAGGTCGAGGGTGTCGGTTGAGCGGGCGGTGGTTCGATTGAGTCGAGCGCGAGCGCGCTGGTACTGTCACCGAATCGATCCGCTTTGACTTCCATCTTTTTCAGCATGGACAGGTAGAGATTGCAAAGTGGCGTTCCTCGCGAACAGTCGCGTTGTGGCGCGTGCTGTATTCCGAGCGCGGAACCGCCGGCGAGGATGATCGGCAAGTCGTCGTGATTGTGGCGATTTCCATCGGCAATCGCGCCACCATAAACCACCATCGTGTGGTCGAGCACGCTTTGACCTTGTTCGTCGACGCGCTTCAAGCGATCAAGAATGTGGGCCAGCCGCTCACCTTGCCACGCATTGATCGCAGCGAACTTGGTGCGCTTTGATTGATCGTCGGCATGATGGCTCACATCGTGGTGGCCTTCCTTGACGCCGATGTCGGGATATGAGCGATTCGATCCCTCGTTGGCGAGCATGAGTGTCGCGATTCTGGTTTGGTCGAGCTGCAATCCAAGTACTGCCATGTCGGAGAGCAGCGTGACGCGCTCGCGGTAATCCGCAGGGGCATGGGGAGCCTTGATATCAAGGGGATTCGAATCCGATCCGACATTGGTGCTTGCTTGGACGCGTTTCTCAAGCGCGCGAACGCCCTCTAGGTATTCGTCGATTTTGCGACGATCCGAGACTCCGACTCGCGAAGACAGCGCGGCGGCTTGACCGCGAACCGCATCGAGAATGCTCGAGCGCAGTTGCAGTCGACGCGTGCGTCCTTGCGCTGATTCGCCTTCTGGACCGATGGCGAAGAGCCGATCGAAGACAAGGCGCGGGTCATTCTCTTTCGCGTTTGGCGTATGCGGTCCGCGCCACGAAATGTTGGCGCTATACGCGCAGCTATATCCCGAGTCGCAGCTCCCCGCGGTCATACCTGGTTCACCGCCGAGTTCGAGACTATCGAGTCGCGTTCTTCCTGTCAGCTGTGATGCGGCGACTTGATCGACGCTGATCCCCACATTGATGTCTCCTCCCGAAGTCTTGAAGGGATGGGCACCAGTCAGAAAGCATGCGGCACTGCGCGCATGGTCGCCGGGGCCATCGCCGAGAGCCTCGGCATTGCGGTGGCAGAGATTTCGAATCACCGAGTATTGACCGGCATGATTGGCGAGTGCTCTGGTTGCCGATCCGGGCCACGATGGCAGATCGACCCCGTTGGGGAGGAACACGAAAAGCATTCTTGCCGGAGTTGTCGCGACCGCCATGCGAGTTGCGGCCAGTGCGGTTCTGGTCCAGAGCAGGCGACCTGGAATCATCGCATCGAGAAATGGAAGTGCGATCGCAGCGCCAGCGGCTCGAAGAACTGTGCGACGAGAGATTGGACGGAAATGGTCGGTCATATTTGCTTCATCCATTGGGAGTTCGCATTCGAAACGAAGGGCTTTCGACGATGGCGTGCACGATGTCGGAGAGCTTGGGTCTCGTCGGAAGAGTTCTGATCAACTGGTCGATCTCATCGTCACTCTTTTCGTCCTGCGCGCAGCCCGTTGCATATGTCATCAAGTGGCGGACTAAGGAGCGCGTGAATCCGGCGTGTTCCCGCAGTTTCGCTCGTACTCCGGCGAGGCCGGTGAGCGTTGTGCCGTCCGGAAGAGTCCCGATCGCCTCAACAGGATTTCCGTCGACGCGTTCTCTGGCGCGGCCGACGGGATCGAATCCTTCAAATGCGAACCCGAGCGCATCCATCCGTCGGTGGCAGGCCGCGCAATTCGGGTCGCTCCGGTGGATCTCCATGAGTTCACGGATCGACTTGCCTTGGCGATCTTCGACGCGATCGGGAATTTGATTCGTCCCCGGCGGGGGAGGTGGTGGTGCCGCATCGAGCAAGGATTCAAGCACCCACTTGCCACGCTTGACTGGTGATGTGCGAGTCGGGTTCGACGTCGCGGTCAACACGGATGCATGGGCGAGGACTCCGCCCCCGCGCGCGGGGTCGACGGGAACTCGGACCATCGCATCATTGTCGTCGACCGATCTCGACAAGATTCCGTAGTGTCTGGCAAGGCGCGCATCGACGAATGTGAAATCCGCGTCAACGAGTGTGTCGATGGGGCGACCTTCGCGGAGCACGCTTTCGAAAAACATGACCGTCTCAGCACGCATCGACCGAAGAAGTGCGAGATCGACATCCGGAAACTGAGTCGAGTCCGGCATCGTCTGACCGAGTCCGTCAATCGCCAACCACTGCGTCGCGAAGCGATCAGCCAGACTCGACGACCGATGGTCCTGAAGGAGTCGATCGATCTCGATGCGCCGACCTTCGACTGTCGAAAGGTCTCCGTGTTCTGCCTTCGATGCGAGCGTTTCGTCAGGGCAGCTCGCCCAGATAAAGTAGGACATTCGAGTGGCGAGTTCGCTCGGTGCGAGGTCGCTCGGAGAGTCTGTTGGATCGCCTTCGATTCGAAAAAGAAACTCTGGGTGGACGAGCAATGTTTCGATCGTCGCCTTCACGCGCGACTCTTCGCTCGCCGAGGCGGGGAGCGATGCAGTGACCTGGTCGAGCAACGCGCGGTCCGTTTCGGTAGCGGGTCGTCGCAGAACGCGCTCGACAAGCCACACCTGCGAATCGCGCAATCGCTGATCGCTCGGTTTCCGGGCGAGTGCAGCATCGAGGGAACGACGCCAGTGTGGAACTCGATAAGTTTCGAGCGGTCCCTCGATTGTCATCGAATGCACGACCGCATTTCGATCGGCGGACTTCCCACCAGGACCATCTTTCTCGTAATAGTCATTATCGAATGTGACTGCGAGCGAGTGCGCTCCCTCGCTTAGATGATGTTCGATGCGACGAACTCCAGGAGACTTGGCGTCTTCAGAAACAGAGCAATCGGCGATTCGAGTTTTGCCGTCGAGCAATCCCATTCGAACCGGATCGGGACCGGCTTGATTACCCCCGACGAGTAACGAGATCGAGTAGGTGCCGACCCTCGGAAGTTCGACGCGTGTACGCGCTTCGCCTCGGGACCAGAGCACTCCAACGCGTTCGAGCGCTCGTCCCGCGCCCTCGGTGATCGCCATCGAGCGACCCTCCACGACAATTGAGATTGGCGCGGTTGCAGCGACTTCGGGTGACGCGCGACTTGCGATCGATTCGGCGAGGTCGAAATACTTCTCGAACGCCGTCGGAGAAAGGCTCAACACAGATCCAATGTTGTCGAATCCTGCTCCGACATCGTCTGGGGGGAGACTTCCCATTCCATCAGAGGCGCGCAAATCGATTCCGAAGAGGTCGCGAATCGTGTTCGAATACTCCGCGCGGTTGAGTCGACGAGGTGGACCGCTTCGAGGAACGACTTCGGGACGAGCACTTGCGAGTTCGCTTCGAAGTGCGTCGACTCCGGTGGCGCGCTCGTCGGGCGACGGCAGCTCATCCGCATCAGCAGGGGGCATCTCGGATTCGGCGAGTCGTTGCAACGCCTTCCGAAGAACCGAGCGATCCGCTGCTGTCGTGGTCGAGTCTGCAAGGCGATTGATAACGTCGTCCAAACTAAACTTTCCCTTTGGTTTCGATCCACCATGGCAATCAATGCACCAAGCTTGTAGGAATTCAACGGACTCTTGAGGTGGCGTTGGCGGCGATTCGCCGAAGGACGACGGTGGCATCCACACCCCGACGCATCCTGCCAAGATGCTGATGAATGGCAGGGAGAGCCGATGAGCACGCAACATCGAATCAGAAAGTACACGATGCAAATCAAAGTGCGAGAAAACTAGGGAATTTGGTTTGGTGCAATCGCAGTGGGAATCTCGGTGGCCACCGGCGGCTGACGGCTCGCTGATCGGCGAACTTCGAGTTTCTTCAGTCGCTCTTGCGCCCAGTTCACTTGGTCGGCGGCGTGTGGCGCCTTCTCATGCAAGAGCTTGATGACCTGCTGTTCCAACGCGATAGCCGAGTCATATTCCCCTCTTATAGCATGCAATCTCGAGAGGAGCGAGAGCGAGGTCGCCAGATTGAGCGGGAAGTTCGCCTCGAGTCGCCTGCCATCGATGGCGAGTTGCACGGATCGCATCGCTTCGTCGAGCAGGGCGGCATCCAGAATAGGAGTGTCCAGTTTTGGATCGATCGTCCCGGTTGCGAGCAGGCAAAGAGTCTCACCAAGCTTGTGCCGAGCCGCGGTCACCGTCGGATGGTTGAGCCCGAATCTTGGCACGAGCAATTCGATCACCTGTCGCTGATGAACAACCGCGAGTTCGGGTCGCTTGCTGGCGAGTTCGATATCCGCGAGCAACCCGAGATTACGACCGAGTCGCCAATCGTTCGGTCCATGCTTCTTGAGAAGCAATTGAACCGACTCCTCTGCGAAACCACGAGCTTCGTCGAACCGTTTCGCCCTGCACAGCGTTGTCGCTCTCGAAAAGAGTGTTCGAGAAAGTTCCTCACCCTCTTGGTTGTCAATCTTTCGCATCAGCGCGACGGATTCGTTGCCGAGCTGATCGCTGAGCGCGAGCTGGTTGCTCGCGCAGTACACCATGCTGAGGTGAGTCATCGTCTGCGCGGTCAGCGGATCCAGCGCTGTCAGGTGACTTCTGCGGATTTCCAGCGCCTCTTCGTAAGCCACTTTCGACTCGTCGAGTTTCTCCATCCAGAAGAGTGCGCGGCCATACTCATGAAGTGCATGCGCGAGTGCGACTTGATTCGGAGTGTTGCCGTCCAGCGCAAGTGCTCGCCGATAGGTCACCGACTGCGACATCGTCCGTGCGGCCGAGTCATAGTCCGCTAGCGATGTGAAGACGGGCCCAATCACTTCGCGGACATCGTTGGCGATGTCTGGTTGGTCTTGCAGTTTCGAATCAGACTCCTTCTCGACCATGCGCAGGTACTCCTGCACGGTCGTCGCACTCGCGGACTGCGTCCCGGAAACATTGGAGGGCTTGAGCGACGAAAGGAAGACATCGAGCGTTTGCACTGCGCGTTGCTTTTGTCGGTTCGCATCGCGCCAGAGCACACCCATGACAATGGCAAACACCACGAGTCCGATCGCTACAAATGCACCTGATCCGACTGCCATTCGATTGCGACGAACGAACTTCCCGAGTCGATATCGAGCTGTCGGTGGACCGGCCAACACCGCTTCTCCGTCGAGGTATCTGCGCAAATCCGCGGCGAGTCCGCTTGCACTCTCGTATCTGCGCGTTCGGTCCTTTTCGAGGCACCTCATCGTGATCCAGTCGAGGTCGCGTTTCAACACTCGTTCGAGCTGTCCAAAGTCGATTTGGCGAACCTCGGTTATGGACTTTCGCTCTTCTGGAGTTGTCGTTTCGAGCCGAGCGCTTGGACGAAGGGGCTCGGTGTCCATGATCGTTCGATAGAGATGCACGAGACCCGAGCGTCGGAATGTCTCTGATTCGATTGGAGTCTTGCTGACGAGGAGTTCATAGAGAATCACGCCAATCGAATAGATGTCGCTCCGAGTGTCGATATCGATCGTGCCACCCTCCGCTTGTTCTGGACTCATGTAAACGGGCGTTCCGACAAACTGACCGAACTGGGTCTCCATCACATTCTCAGCTGCTCCGGCGGAGATTGCTTTGGCGATACCGAAGTCGATCACTTTCGCTCGGAATCCCTCGTCCGTCTCGCCGACGAGGATGTTTCCTGGCTTGAGATCTCGGTGCACCACTCCCTTCATGTGCGCGTGGTGAACGGCGTCGCAGACTTGGGCGAGCAATCGCACTCGAGTGGGAATGTCGAGTTTTCGCTTGTCGCAGAAACTCGCGAGCGGTTCGCCGGGTGCATACTCCATCGCAAAGTAGGGCTGACCCTCCGGATTCGTTCCTGCGTCAAAGACCTTCGCGAGACCGGGATGATCCATGATCGCCAAAGCCTGCTGCTCGGCTTCGAATCTCGCCAGCATCGAGGGCGATGCGAAAGCCATCTTCATCAGCTTCAGAGCGACGCGTCGTCGAACAGGTTCGGTTTGGTCGGCGAGGTAGACGACCCCGAAACCACCTTCGCCAAGCTGCGAGAGGATTTTGTATCTCGCGCTGATGTGGGGCGTTCCCTTGCCCAATTCTCCACGGATCGGCGCGCCTGCCCAGGAACGAGAATCGAGTTCGGTCGCTCGATTTCGCGGATCGAGCGAAGAAGAGTCCGCTGTCACATCCAATGGGGGATTTCGCGACCCGATTGGTCCCCCACTCGGTGGAATCCCCGCTCCGACACTTGGCGGAATAGTGCGATCAGCGTCCTCTGGGTGATCCATTTTTTCATTGTAATGGCGCGTTCGACCAATTAACGTGGAGGCGACTTGCAATGTTTCATCGTTGGGACAGAATTGGGTTGATTGTTCAAAGCGCTGATCTCCGACGACTTCGCACCTAGGTTCCAAACGCACATTCACAAAGGCAGTTATGACGAAGACCCCAAACCGCATGATCGTGTCAACAATTTTGTTTGCATTCACAGCGATACCCGCATTCGCCGGACCCGACTGGGACGAGGGAGCGAAAGATGCGGGACCAACGCCTGGGAGCGCCCAGACTGTCTCCGGAACGACGAACACGGGGGTTACGAATATCCGAGGATCGACCTCATTGGCTCTCGTAGGAGCGCCGGATCTGGTGGATCTTCTCTTGGTGAAGACTGGATCAAATCCCTATGCGTTCAAGGTAGACATGAACATGGTGACGGGCGGCGCGCCTCCTTGGGCAGCGCGACTGACCATCTTTCACAAGAAGGCAGTGCTTTGCGATGGTGTCTCTCACTTGGTTGCGACTCCCATCGCGACCGTAAGCGCCGCTTCGACCGCATCGATGTATCCGATTCTCGATGGAGCGGGTTCCTTCGCAAACTCTCCTACAACGCGCCTCGGCGATTTGCTATCCGCAAACAGTGAGTACTACGTCGCGGTGTCAGGGAAAAGTAATCTTCCGCAGGGCATAAGGGATTATTGCTTTGGGATGCCAATTGAAACGATGTTTACCGATGCGGCTTCGATCGGAATGACGAAGGCGAGTTCACTCGACTCTCTGCTCAACCTGACGCAGTGGCTCGATCCAGCGAGCGCAGAAACTGGCCAGTTCGAGATGCGAACCGCGGGCATCGTCATGATTCCAGCGTCGACTTGCGCAAGTCCAGTCTTCGTGATCGGTGCGCCGGTGACAAATTCATTCGACCTTGCGTTCGCCCCGACGATTTCGGGCGGGCCGTTTTTCTGCGCTCCGTCATACACAGTTACGAAGGAGTTCTTCTTTAACTGGACTCCAGGCAGTGCGGGTGCGGCAGAGGTGACGACTTGCGGACTGACAGGCGCGGATACCGGGCTTGAGGTCTTCGCAATCGATTCGTGTTCTCCCGATGAGTGCACTGCGGCAGAGGGGGTACCGATCGCGTGCAATGATCAATGCGGCAGTGGCAATTCATCGAGCGTGACGTTCGCCGCAGAGGCGGGTCGCTCGTATCTGGTTCGATTAACCAGACTTGTTACATGGGGAACTCAGACGGGCGAGATCAAGTTTTTGCTCACCGGCAGTGCGCCTTCGGGTGACATCAATGGCGATGGAATTGTCGATGGGCTCGACATGGCGATCCTTCTCGGCCAGTGGGGAACTAGCGGAGGTTGATCAGGCTCGTCGCCTCCGAGTCGGTTTCGCAAACGCCGAAGAGAGCAGAAGAAGTGCGATCGCCCCTGGCGCCGGGACAAGCGTGTATTCGATGACGAGTGTCGGCACCAGCGAGCTGTCGAGTGATTCGCTCGAATCGAAGCGACGTGCCGTACCCGCCGTCGATTCGTCTCCCCGCAGCATCCAGCCAAAGGAACTCTGCGGATTCATGATCCAAGCTTGGACGTCGGAGAGCATGTCGGCAGATGTCCACGAATAGAAGCCAACATCTCCAACGATTGCACTGCCAATCGAGTTGGGGTCGAAGTCGCCACCTGGTGTATTCCAAAGCAATCCTGGATTCGAAGAGTGGATCCAGGTCGCATCGCCGACGAGCGCCGGCGCACCACTGCCCTCATTGCCGGCAGCATCGCTGGATCCTTCATTCCAGTTCGAATTCATTCGGTAGAGCGAAAGGTGACTGCTCAGCGTGCTCATCGATGCGAGATGAAGGCGTAGTGAGACGCCAAGAACAATCGCATTCTCCGGGAGCAGCGAGTTCGGCTCGAAGGCGAAGATCGCTCTGCGCAGTTGTGGCTGATTGGTCGTTCCTGCAAAGAGAAACTGCCCCGAACCATTGCCAATGGCGCCGGTGGCACTCTCGTAAAGCGTGGTGTCGCGACTTGCCCCGACCTCAATCACACCACCGCTCGCGGAAAGCGTGAGGAGCAATGGGAAAACCGTGCTGGCGGAACTACGGGCGAGCATGAAGGCAAGATGCTCCAAAGGGCTGGAAATGCAAGAGTTCTGGCTGGGATTGGGAGAAATCATGCGTTTCGTGCCACCAGTGGCGTACGCTGATGCCGATGCACTTGGGAACGATCGCCCTTCTCTGCGGGATTCTCACGGTGGGGAACTCGTCCATCATTTCCGCGCTGGAGGAATCATCGATCTTGACAACCAGCAGCCCATCCATCGTCGCCGGAAGCATCAAGGCGTACTCGGGGATTTCAAAGGCGAAATGTTTGTTGAATTTTAAGGACGACAAGGTCTACGAGGGTATCTCGCAGGCGAAGGCGCTTTACAACATCTCTGGAAGCAAGATTTACGAGGGCATCTCGAAGGCGAAATGCCTCTTCAATCTCGCTGATGACAAGGTCTACGAAGGAATCTCACAAGCGAAGTGTCTTTACACATTTGGTGACGGAAAGATCTATGAAGGGATCAGTCAGGCGAAGTGCCTCTTCAACTTCGACGGTCACAAGCTGTACAAGGGAATCTCCAAGGCGCAGTGCGTGGCGAACTGGGATGGCGGCGAGTTAAGCCCGGCACAGCTCGTCGTACTTATCACGCAGTTGAGGTGAATGGTCGGGGTTGATGGAGCCGAGCACGCAGGCGAACGTCGAGCTATTTGGTGTCAGTGGGAACTGGGGCTGGTCCTCGCGGTGAATTGTCGTTCTGCGGGCCGTTTGTCCTTCCGTCTCCGCCATCGACTCTTCCAGTGTCTCTGGCAGTTTCTCTGGCAGTGTCTCTGCGAGCGTCCCTCATTGCGTCTGTCATTCCCGTCATTCCTGTCATGACTGGCGTTCGGGGCCTGTCCTGTCGGGCTCCCGGATCCATTCTTTGAGAGCGTGCCTCAGCCTCTGGACCAGCGTTTGCGTTTCCTTTCATCGAGGATTGCCCCAAGCCGTACGCAATCAATGCGACGATGATCACGAGGCTGATGTAGAGCCACTTCTTGACTCGGCTCAACGATGCCTCCAATTTGTCGAGACGGGAAGTTTCGGAGCAGGTGGACGGCGTTGTCGTGTCGGCCATGGGATTCTCCTGTAGGTGCGGTCGAGTCACTGTGATGGTATCGAGGTAGCCTTCGTTTCCACCATGGCGATGACGAATGAGGCGATGAATATTCCGACATTCCGGCTCGACGGACAAGTTGTCCTTGTGACTGGAAGTAGCAAGGGTCTGGGAAAGGCGATGGCATTTGCGCTCGGGGATGCGGGCGCGACGGTCGCACTGAATTATTGCAATGGTGCTGAAATCGCCCAAGAGACACTGGCACAGTTCAAGGCAGCGGGTTTCAAGGGGGAACTCTTCCGAGGCAACTCCATCGACGAGGCTGATGTGGATCGAATGTGTGGCGAGATTGTTGCGGAGTTGGGACCGATCGACACGATTGTCATCAACGCGACCCCCGCACAACCGCACAAATCCATCGAAGAGTATGACTGGGATTTCTATCAGTCGATGCTCGACTTCTTCGTCAAGAGTCCATTCCTTCTGACGCGAGCGACGCTCGCACATATGAAAGAACAGCGACACGGCCGGATCATCAACATCACGACGGAAAACTTTGCGCGCGGCGTAGGCAATTTTAGCGCGTATGTCGCCGCGAAGGGAGCGCAGATCGGTTGGACGCGCAGTATGGCGACCGAACTCGCGCCGTGGAGCATCACGGTGAATTCGGTCGCCCCCGGGTGGATTCCAGTGGAGCGTCACGCCAACGTCCCGCAGGCATCGAAGGATGCCTACGAGCAACTTCTGCCGGGGAAGAAATTCGGGATTCCGAGCGATGTCGGAGGCGCTGTGGTCTTCTTCGCGAGTGAGGCGTCTCGGTTCATCACGGGCCAGACGATTCATGTCAATGGCGGACTGACGGTGGACTGATCGAACAACGAAGGAGCAACCAATGAAGCGAGTTCTGTCGAGCGCGGTGGTGGGATGCGTGTTGGTCCTGATGGTGGTGAATGGCACGTCGTGTGGCGACGCGAAGAACTCACCGCCGCGAGCGACCCCGCGAGATCGCCAGGCGAGACTCGTGAAGGAGCATGCGGTCAATCCAACTGCACAACCACGCATCGCGTTCGTCACCAACGGCATCGCGGAATTCTGGGTGATCGCCCAACGCGGTGCGGAGCAAGCGGGCGTTGACACCGGAGCGACAGTGACGGTTCACATGCCAGCTGAGGGACTCGCAGATCAGAAGCGGATGCTCGAAGATCTGCTTGCGCAGGGGATCGATGGCATCGCGGTCAGTCCAATCGACCCGACGAATCAAGTCGAGGTGCTCGATCAAGTCGCGCGTCGAACACTCTTGATCACTCATGACAGCGACGCCCCCGCGAGCGCACGGTTGACATACATCGGTCTCGACAATTACGACGCGGGGCGGATGGCAGGAAAGCTGGTGAAAGAAGCACTTCCAGATGGCGGCGAAATCGCAATCTTCGTCGGGCGACTGGAGCAGGACAATGCTCGTCGTCGTAGACAGGGTGCCGTCGACGAGATTTTCGGTCGTGCTCGCGACGAATCGCGGGTCGAGGATCCCAACACGCCGATGACTGTCGGCAAGTACACGATTCTCAACACGCTGACCGATCAATTCGACCGTGCGAAGGCGAAGGCGAATGTCGAAGACATGATGAGCGCGAATCCAAACTTAGCGTGCGTCGTCGGGCTCTTCACCTACAACCCGGTCCTTGCGCTCGAAGCACTACGCGGCGCAGGGAAGATCGGCAAGATCAAGGTCGTTGGTTTCGACGAGGCTCCCGAAACGCTCGCTGGGATTCGAGATGGATCGGTCGTTGGCACGGTTGTGCAGGACCCGTACAACTATGGATACCGCAGCATGAAACTGCTCGATGCACTCTGTCGGGGAAAGGCGGATGCGCTTCCCGCGAGCGGATTCGTCGACATCCCGGCGGTGACGATCACTCCTGCGAATGTCGAAGCGTTCGAGGCGGACTTGAAAAAGACGTTGGCGGGGGGCGCGGAGAAATCTGCGAAGTGATCGAATCTGCGCCGATCGTGCGTTGCCGTGGAGTGGGCAAGCGATTCGCAGGAGTGCAAGCTCTGCGGGGAGTCGATCTGGATATTCGTGGAGGAGAGATTTTGGCCCTGATCGGAGCTAATGGTGCTGGGAAGAGCACACTCATGAAGATTCTTGCAGGTGTCATCGAGCACGATTCTGGCGAGGTGCATGTCGACGGGGTGGCAACGCGATTGCGCGGAGTTCGCGAGGCGATGCGGGCTGGGATTGCCCTCGTGCATCAAGAACTGAATCTTGCTGAAAACTTGGATATCGCTTCAAACATCGCTCTCGGTCGCGAGCCAAATCGATGGGGCTTTCTGCGGGGGCGGGATCTCAATCGGCAGGCACGCGAGTGGATGGACCGAGTCGGATTGGAAATCTCAGCTGATCACGCCGTCGAGAGTCTGTCCATCGGGCATCGTCAGATGGTCGAGGTGGCCAAGGCCCTTTCGATGGATGCCCGCGTGTTGATACTGGATGAACCCACGAGCAGTCTGAGCATGGTCGAGACTCGTCGTCTACTCGGGCTGATTCGGACCCTTGCTGACCAAGGAGTCGCAGTCGTCTACATCACCCACAGGCTCGACGAAGTGATGCGCTGCGCGGACCGAGCCGTCGTCTTGCGAGATGGCGCGGTGACTGCGGAATTTTCGAAGACAGCGCTGAACCGAGATGCGCTCGTGCAGGCGATGGTCGGAACGATTCGGCAAGTAGCGCTGGCTGAGACTGCTCTGTCGGACGGTGCGGCGAGCGCGCGCGGTCAGGCCGCGGCAACCGTGCGACTTCAAGTGAGAGGTCTTCGCACCATGGCACACCCGAGTGAGTCGATCGATCTCTCGATCGGAAAGGGGGAAATCGTCGGACTGGCGGGAATCGTCGGCGCGGGTCGCACGGAAGTCTTGCGCTCGATTTTCGGAATTGATCGACGCTTGGCGGGAAGCGTGGAAATCGATGGTCGTGCTCTTCGAGGGGGTCGACCCGCGCATGCAACGAGGGCGGGAATCGCACTCGTCCCCGAGGATCGTCAACGCGATGGCCTCTTTGCGGAGGATTCGCTTTGCGTCAATGCGTCAATCGTGCGAATCGCGCGCGAATCGATGGCGGGATTTATTCGGACCTCGGCCGAGCGCGCGGGAGTTTCGCGAATGATCGATCTCACGCGGATCTCACCCGTGCGGCAGGAGCGTATGGCTCGACTCTTCTCTGGTGGCAATCAACAGAAGATCGTTCTCTCCAAGTGGTTGATGAGTGATCCGACCGTGTTCCTGCTCGACGAACCGAGTCGAGGAGTCGATATCGGCGCACGTGCGGAAATCCACGCGCTGATCCGTGAGAGCGCGAATCGAGGCGCGGCGGTGCTGTGCGCGGTGAGTGACATCGAAGAATTGCTTCTGCTCTGCGACCGAATCATCGTCATGCGCGATGGTCGCATCACTGGCGAGTTGTCGGCGCAGGATGCAACCGAGGAGTCGATCACCCGTCTGGCAGTCCACGAGCGCGAGGAGTGCGCAGCATGAAGAAGTCAATCGGTATCGCCAGCATCTTGATCGCGATCATTGTCGCGACTGCGATTCTCTCGCCAAACTTTCTGACTGCGTACAACATCGAAAACCTGCTTCGTCGGACCGCGCTCTTTGGAATCCTCAGCGTTGGTGTGGGATTTGTGATCTTGACAGCTGGAATTGATCTCTCGATCGGCGGTGTCGTCTGCCTCGCCGGCATTTTGACGCCGTACCTGTTGACCCAGATGGGATGGTCGCCGACTGAGACGGTGGCGATGATCGTGTTGATGTCGATTGCCATCGGCGTCTTGCAGGGGGGGCTCGTGGCGTACGGACGCATTCAACCGTTCTTGGTGACACTTTGTGGACTCTTGATGTTTCGTGGCATCGCGAGGGGGATTACTCAGGATCAGACACAAGGATTCCAAGGACAATTCCAAGATCTTCGTTGGCTCGGCAATGGACGAATCTCGATTCCATGGGTCGAACACTTCGCGGTTCCTGCGCCCGTATTGTCGCTGGTGATCATCGCTGTGCTCTCGATGATTTTCCTCAATCGCACGGTCTGGGGAAGATGGATGAAGGCACTTGGGCGCAATCCGAGTGCCGCGCTTCACAGTGGGATTCCAGTCGCACGATTGCAAGTGTTGGCGTATGCGATCTGCAGTTTGCTCGCGGGGTACGGTGGATTGCTGTTTGTGTGCGATGTCGGGAGCGCTCAACCGAGCGACTTCGGCAACTTTTACGAGTTGTACGCGATCGCAGCGGCGGTTCTCGGCGGATATCGGCTCGCAGGAGGGGAAGGAAGCGTGATCGGAGTGATCATTGGTGCGGCGGTGATGCAGGTCCTACGCAACGCGATCACTCTCGTACCTTGGTTGCCAGATACCGCGGAGTTCGCGGTGATCGGAATCGTGATCTTGATCGGTGTCTTGGGCGACGAATTTCTACGGCGGTACGCGGCGAGCCGTGTCCGTACGCAGACGAAAGGAATCTCATGATGTTCAATGTTTGCGCGGTCCTTGCCGCGACTCTGGCAGGAACTGTGATCGACACGCAGAAGGAAGGATCTATGAACGCAACTGTGACGGTCGTCCCCTGGGGGGAATTCAATAGTCAACCAGCGCATCTGTGGACACTGACCACGGCCAGTGGCATGAAGATGAAGGTCACGGACTATGGCACGATCATCACCGAACTCTGGGTGCCAGATTCGAAGGGGGCGCTCGTCGATGTCGTGCTCGGTCGGCCGACATTGCAGGATTATGTCGATCGCACGCAGTACTTCGGTTGTACCGCCGGTCGCTGTGCCAATCGAATTGCGAAGGGGCAGTTCACAATAGACGGCAAGGCGTGCCAAGTCACATGCAACAATGGTCCCAATTCGCTTCACGGCGGCGCGAAGGGCTTCGACAAAGTTCTTTGGAGTGGCGTGTCGGGAACGAAGGATGGCGATCCATTCGTCGCCTTCACCTACACCAGTAAAGATGGGGAAGAGGGTTTCCCTGGGACTTGCACTGCGAAGGTGACATACTTGCTCTCTGCGCAGAACGAACTGCGCATCACGATGGAAGCGACGACCGACGCGCCGACTGTCGTGAACTTGGTGCATCACTCATATTGGAACCTCGGTGGTCATGATTCGGGATCGATTCTCGATCACCAACTTCGTATTCCCGCGGCGAAGTACACGCCGGTGGATGCGACGCTGATCACGACGGGAGAAATCGCGTCGGTGGTGGGCACTCCGCTGGACTTTCGCGTTGCGAAGACGATTGGCGCGGATTTCGGAAAGCTTGCGGCGACCAAGGACGATCCGGGCGGATATGACCACAACTTCGTGATTGATGAGGGGAACCACGATCGACTTCGCGAGTGCGCACTGCTGCGAAGTCCCAAGACCGGCATCGTCATGATGATCGCCAGCGACCAGCCCGGCATACAGTTTTATTCAGGCAATTTTCTCGACGGACTGCCGGGGAAAAACGGCGCTACCTATGACAAGAACGAGGCGCTCTGCTTAGAGTCTCAGGCGTTTCCGGACAGCATCAATAAACAGGGAGTGGCGGGGTGGCCCAATGTCATTTTGCGTCCCGGTCAGACCTATCGACACAGGATGTCCCATCGGTTTGTGGTTGAGTAGCGCAACGGTCGGAGGCTGAGGAACGCCAGTGAATCGGGTGTGCTTCAGTAGCCTGTTACGCGATCACTTGTCGAATCGGTTGGGCTCCTTCAACGCCGACAAGTTTCTGATCGAGCCCTGCATAGAAATAGCTCAGCGCGTTCGGATCGATTCCGAGTTGATTCAGAATCGTCGCGTGAAGTTGTTTCACATGGAATCGTTCGCCAACACCGATCGATCCGAGTTCGTCCGTTTCGCCGACCGAGATTCCACCCTTGATGCCGCCACCGGCCATCCACATTGTGAATCCCCATGAATTGTGATCGCGACCGGTGCCCTTGGCGTACTCGGCGGTGGGCTGGCGACCGAACTCGCCGCCCCAGACAACGAGGGTCTCGTCGAGCATGCCGCGACGCTTGAGGTCCTTGAGGAGCGCCGCGATTGGCTTGTCCGTCCGCCCGGCGTGGTAGTCGTGGTTCTTTTTCAAGTCGTCGTGCGCATCCCAATTGGCATCGTTGTGGGATCCGCCCGAATAAACCTGCACGAATCGAACCCCGCGTTCGACGAGTCTTCGTGCGAGCAGGCACTTGCGCCCAAACTCTTCGGTCTGAGGTTCATCGATGCCGTACAGCGTCTTTGTCTCGGGAGATTCGAGCGACATGTCGACCGCTTCGGGAGCAGTCGCTTGCATGCGATATGCGAGTTCGTAGCTTTCGATACGACTTTCGAGATCTGGATTGCCACTTCGCAAGAGCGCGTGACGCGTGTTCCACATTTTCAGTCGTTCGAGCAGTTTGCGCTGAGTCGATTGATTTCTCGATGCGGGCGTCGCGAGATCGAGAATGGGATCGCCACTTCCGCGAAGCACGCAGCCTTGATACGAGGCAGGCATGTATCCACTCGTCCAATTCTTCGCACCACTGATTGGTCCGCCCGTCGAATCGAGCATTACAACGAATCCAGGGAGATTCTGATTCACCGATCCCATTCCGTAATTCACCCACGAACCCATTGATGGCGCGCCACCGAGCAGCTTGCCGGTATTCATCATCAGCATCGCACTGCCGTGGATAGGACTCTCGGCATACATACTCTTGATGAACGCCATGTCGTCGACGCATGTCGCCAAGTGCGGAAAGAGGTCGCTGACCCATGCGCCCGATTGCCCGTGCTTCTTGAAATTCCATTTGGGTCCGACGATTCGACCTTCGCTCTTATCGCCACCCCGTCCTTTGGTCTTGACCTGAATCGTTTGACCATCGAACTTATAGAGTTCGGGCTTGTAGTCGAATGTGTCGACATGGCTCGGACCGCCATACATAAAGAGAAAGATGACCGACTTCGCCTTGCCAGGAAAGTGGGGGACCCTCGCCGCGAGCGGGTTTGAGCTGAGCGTGTCGAGTGGCGTTGTGCCGTCGAAGGCGACCGCTTGCTTCTGCAGAAAACCATCCTTCGCCAGCATGCCCGCGAGTGCGACGCTGGTGAATGCGCCGCCGGCCTGCCAGAGGAATTCTCTGCGCGTGTTTCCACAGAACGAATTCGCGGGTTGTTCGTGTGAATCAATCGACATGGGAGAATTCGTTGCTGTTGAAGAGGGCGAGTGCGAGAATGTTCATCGCATCTGATTCTGACATCGATTCGGCGAGTTGCAATTCGTGGACGAATGCGACGCCCTCCTCGACCTCTTTCGCGTCGACACTGCGACCGTAGGCGAGGCGCATTGCCCGCAGGACTTGCGATCGGACGTCCGCGGGGAATTCAAGCCGAACCCGGTCAGCGAGGGTGCGTGCGGCATCGTTCGTCAGTGCGCCGTTGAGCATGGTCAGAGCCTGCGTCGGCTGAACGGTCGAAAAACGCACGGGGCATGCATTGTCAATGTCCGCCTGATCGAAGATCGCGAGCAAGGGCAACAGAAGCGACCGCTTCGCATGGATATAGATGCTTCGACGTGGCCACGAAGCGGGTTCGGTCAGTGGCCACACTTCATTGGGTTTGCTGGAAGTCGCGAGGACTTCCGAAGGCACTGGAGGACGAAACCCAGGACCGCCCATCTGGTCGTTGAGCGTTCCGTTGACAGCGAGCAGCGAATCTCGAATTTCTTCGGATTGCAATCTGCGCAATCGAAACCGCGAGAGTAGATCGTTTGGCGCATCCTTCGCAAGCGCGTCGACGCTCGGGACGCTCGACATCTGATAGGTGGCGCTTGACATAATGAGTTTGTGCATTTCTTTCATGCTCCAACCGCTTGCGATGAATCGCTGGGCGAGCCAATCGAGGAGTTCAGGGTGGGTTGGGAGTTCACCGAAGTGCCCGAAGTCATTGGGTGTTGGGCAGATCGCACGCGAGAAGTGATGCTGCCAGATTCGATTGACCATCGCCCGCGCGGTGTGCGGATTGTTGGGATCGGTGATCCATTTCGCTAGGGCAAGTCTGCGTCCGCTCGATTCGCTTTTGAAAACTTCGGTGCTCTCGCCGACAGCGATTGTCGCCGCGATCGCCGGAACCGCGGGCTGGACTTCCTCTGCTGGCGCGTGCGGGCTCCCTCGAGTGAGTACATGCATCGCTACGGGGTCGTCACGCTCTCCTGCACAAAGAATGGTCGAACCGCTCCACTGCGGTGACTTGAGCTGTGCGAGAGCCTGGTATGCATTGGTGGAATATTCCGTTGGCGATCCAACTCCAGTCGCGATGCTGAGAACTTCGGGTGCGGTGAGTACACGGTCATAGATTCGCACTTCGTCGATCGCGCCAGTGAAGGGACCTCCCCCAGGATGCATCCCACCGATCACGAGTTGCTTCGCTGCGCTGAGAGTCTGTCTTCCTCCGACCGCACGCATCGATTCGATACCATCGACGATGAGCGCGACGGTGCCGGTCGACTTAGATCGTGTCAATGCAATATGGTGCCACTCGCCGTCGTTGAAGCCGGGCGAGGAATTCAGAAAGGTCTCTGGATTGCCGACTCCCGCAGCGATGATTCCACTTCCGACGATGGAAATGCCAAAGTCGTCGACGATGCCAGGAACTTCGCCATCAACCAGCCCTGCGCCGGTGAACCAGCGAGGATCGGAGTCCGAACCCGGACCGACTCGATCTGTTTTCATCCAAAGCGAGATCGTGAAGTCGTCCCCGATCGTACGGGGAATGAGTATTCGGTCGTCGCCTCCGTCGAATGTGCCACCGTAACCAAAGCGTCCATTCTCGCCCCAACGCAAGTCGACGACCTGGCCGTGCGCGCTGTCAACCGTACTGGTGAGTGAGGCACGTTCGATTTCTGGAGCGGTTGCGATCGTCTCGAATGTGTAGTGCGCGGCGAGTCCATCACTCGGCGCACGGTCGATCGGGACCGAGATGTTGCCCGCGCTCAACTCGATCGCAAGCAACTCGTCGATCAGTTGCTTGCGCCGTGTTTTCCACTCGTCGCGCTTCGACTCGCCGTTGGTCGTTCCGAATTCTGGCGTGATCACGCGTGTGACGTTCGCGGCTTCAAGGCTGTTTCCAGTCGCAGTCTTGTACGGCTTCAGTCCTGCGAAGAATGCGGCGAAGGAGTAGTAGTCCCGCTGGGTGATCGGATCTCCCTTGTGATCGTGGCAACGTGCACAGCCGAGTCCCATGCCGAGCATCGTGCGTGCAGTGGTGTCAACGATGCCATCGAGGTCGTCGTACTGCGCTTGTTGCAAGTCGGGGACTTCGTCGTCCCACATTCCAAGTCGGTAGTAACCCGTCGCGATCATCGTGTCGAAGCTGCGGTCGGGAAGTTCGTCGCCCGCGAGCTGTTCCACGAGAAAACGGTCGTAGGGCTTGTCGGAATTAAATGCGGCGATGACCCAGTCTCTGTACCGCCAAGCGGCGGGCTTGTCGCCATCGCGCTCGAATCCGTTGGTATCTGCATAGCGAACGAGATCGAGCCAATGCCGACCCCATCGCTCGCCGTAATGCGGGCTGTTGAGAAGGCGTTCGATGAGGTGCTCCCACACTTGCGCACCAGTGTCGCTCACAAACGCATCGATTTCCTCGGGCGTTGGCGGAAGGCCAGTCAAGTCGTAATAGGCACGGCGAACGAGCGCCGTCGGACTTGCTTGTGGGGCGGGCGCAAGACCCCGCTCCTCGAGTTTCGCCAGCACGAATTGATCGATCTCATTCTTGCACCAGTTTTCGGACGAGGCTTCGTTGGAGAGAGTGGGAGGTCCACCCGTTGCAAGTGGCGCATACGACCACCAGGTGCGTTCCTTCGCATAGTCGATCGCTCGAGCGGATTTCGACTTCGATGGCGGGGGATCCTCGCTCTGTGCTGCGCCGATTGCGAGAGCGGCACACAAAGCGAGTGTCAACGACGGATGCATCGGCAAAGTGTAGGGCGGTGCGGTGGAACTCCGTAGCATCCGCTTCCATGATCGCATCAATTCTCGTGTGCCTCTCGACGACCAACATGCCCGCGAACCAATCACAGCCGACACCGCCCGTCGCTACCCGCATTCCTTATGTCATCAAGAGTCCGCAGGGCGAGAGACCCGACGACTATTACTGGATGCGCGACGATGATTCGAAGACGAAGCGACCGGAGATTCTGGCGTATCTGAACGCGGAGAATGCGTACACAGTTGCGGTGACCGCCGGTCTCGCGCCGCTGGAAGCGAAGCTGCTTGCAGAAATGCGCGGACGCATCAAGGAGGACGACCAGACGCCTCCTGCATTCGACCGCGGCTATTGGTATTCGACTCGCTTCGACCGTGGCGCCGAGTACGCCGTTTACCTTCGACAGGCAGGAACACCTGACGGTCCTACTGCGGGCGCGCCTGAAGAAGTCCTGCTTGATGGTCCAACGCTCGCGAAGGGAAAACCGTTCTATTCGATCGGCGCCGTTGAAGTGAGTCCAGACAATCAGTCGCTCGCATGGACGGACGACGTCACGGGTCGGCGGATCAGCACCCTTCGATTCAAGAACTTGCGCACGGGAGAGGTCTTGGCGGATGCGATCCCTGGGGTGCTCGAAAGTATCGCGTGGTCGAAGGACAACAAGACACTTTTCTACATTCAGCAAGATCCCGTGTTGCTGCAGACGGGCCCGGTGTACCGGCATGAAGTCGGCACGCCAGTGGCGAAAGATGTCCTCGTCTACAACGAACCCGATCTCACGCTCAGCACGAGCGTTGAAGCGAGCACTTCGCACGAAAAAATCTTGATCACGATGGATGGGTTCGACACGACCGAACTTCGCGCGATCCCTGCCGATCGTCCGACTGATGTCCCGACGGTCATCCTTGCGCGCTTGCCTGGTGTGCGCAACTACGCGAATCATGCGAACGGACGCTGGGTGATTCGTACAAACGAAGCCGCGCGCAACTTCAAACTTGTGGAGGCACCCGATGGTGCGGCGAGCGATCGATCCAAGTGGATCGTCATCATTCCCAATCGTCGTGAGACGTCACTCGATCAGTTCACACTCTTCGATGGAGCGATCGCGGTCGCTGAGCGCGCCGACGCGAATTCGGTTGTTCGAGTGATTCCTTGGGGAGAGAAGCCATCCTGCGCGAAGGCCTTTGCGGTCGAAGCAGGCGAAACCGCTTTCGCGATGTCGCTCGGAACGAACAGAGACCCATCTCTGCGAAACGTCCGTGTGAATTACACCTCGATGATCACTCCGCGAACGATTTGGGATGTCGACTTCGCGACCGGAGCGCGGACGGTCCGCAAAGTTCAACCGGTGATCGGTTACGAAAGCACTCTCTACGACACCGCACGTGTCTGGGCCCAATCACGCGACGGAAAGCGAATTCCAGTTTCGCTGGCGTGGCGGAAAGATCGATACGCGAAGGATGGAACCGCCCCCGTTTATCAAGAGGGGTACGGCGCCTACGGGATTTCATCCGACGCAGAGTTCAGTTCGAATCAAGTTTCGTTGATGGACAGGGGATTCCTGCTCGCGACCACGCACATCCGCGGTGGCGCGGATCTCGGACAGGACTGGTACGAAGATGGACGACTGACTCACAAGCAGAACACATTCAATGACTTCGTGGATACCACGGACTTTCTCGTTTCAGAGAAGTACGGCGCGAAAGATCGGATTTTCGCTACTGGTGGTTCAGCGGGCGGTTTGTTGATGGGTGCGATCGCAAATCAGGCTGGGGAGAGGTATCGCGCGATCGGGCTTCATGTTCCATTCGTCGATGCACTGACGACGATGCTCGACGAGACGATTCCACTCACCACCAATGAATGGACGCAGTGGGGAGACCCCCGTGAACCAGCTGCGTATGCATACATCGGGTCATATTCACCCTACGACAACATCGCGCGGAAGGCGTATCCCGCGATCCTCGTCACGACGGGACTCTGGGATTCGCAGGTGCAGTACTTCGAGCCTGCGAAGTGGGTCGCGAAGATGCGGGCGATGAAGACCGATTCAAATCCACTGATTTTTCGCATCAATATGGATGCGGGCCATGGCGGAAATTCTGGAAGATTCGAACGATTGAAGCAGGTCGCGTTGGAATACGCATTCTTTATCGATCTCGCGAAACCACCTGCCCAATAGTCTGCCAAGCGAAAAACCAGTCGAAAAGCTCAAACGAAGAACCCGAAGCGACTTGCTTCGGGTTTCGCTTCGCCTGATTTAATCTGAAAGCGGGTGAAGGGACTCGAACCCTCGACATCAACCTTGGCAAGGTTGCGCTCTACCACTGAGCTACACCCGCAAACTCGACGATCCAATGACTCGCGTCATCGTGGCGAGCGATCATAACACTTCCTGCGAGGTGGGCAAGCCGTGAGGCGTGTACAACACAGCGATGAAACATACTTCGCTCCTTCTGTCGATTGCCCTTTCGACTCTTGCTCATGCGGATATCCAGCTTCCGTCGGTGCTCTCCGACCACATGGTTTTGCAGAGGGGGATGGCACTGCCGTTTTGGGGCAAGGCGACGGGGAATCTGATTGTGACTGTCGATGCAGTCGACGGCACCGGGAAGATTCTCTGTAGCGCGAAAACACAGGCCGGTACCAACGGCAAGTTCATGGCTCAACTTCCCGAGATGAGCGCGACAAAAGATCCGATCACAATCAAGATCAGTTGCGGGAGCGATGTCGTCGTACTTCAAGACGTTCTTGTAGGAGAGGTTTGGTTGTGCGGTGGTCAGTCGAACATGGAATGGAAGGTCGCCGGGTGCACGGGCGCCACGGAGTTCGCGGCGACTCTGCCTTCGACCGTGCGCAGTTTTACGCCGCCACATGCGATGGCGGCTCGTCCTCTTGATGACCTTTCGACGAAATGGGTGATTGCAACTCCCGAGGCCACAATGGGCTTCACTGCTGTCGGGGGCTGGTTCGCAGCGAATATTGGTTCGACGCTTGATGTGCCAGTTGGGATCCTTTCGATCAATTGGGGTGGAACGCTTGCAGAGCCATGGACTCCGATTGATCTGGCGCAAGGGCACCCGATGTTCGCCGGAATCGTCGCCAAACAGCAAGACGCTGGAGTCGCCTTTGAGCAACTCGCGTCCGAAAAGGCGGATTCTGTTGTTGATGATGCGACGCCCACGTCGACCGTAAAGGCTCCCGCGCCATCAGCGGATCCCGCCCATCCGCTCGCACAGAGTTCTGTATTCGGATCGAAATGGAACGCGATGATCGCGCCAGTTGTTCCGTTCGGAATTCGGGGCGCACTTTGGTACCAAGGGGAATCGAATGCCGACCGCGCGGATCAGTACCGAGAACTGCTTCCGTTGATGATCGAGTCGTGGCGCGTCAGATGGAACGAAGGAGATTTCCCATTTGGCATCGTCCAGCTGGCGAATTTCCGAGCGCCTAGCGAGGATCCGGTTGAAGGGCAGTGGTCGGCCTTGCGCGATGCGCAGTTGAATACCTCGCGAGTCGTTCCCAACTGCGGACTCGCCGTCACGATTGATGTTGGCGACGCGGACGATATCCACCCCCGTAACAAGCAAGCGGTTGCCGATCGACTCGCAGTGTGGGCGCTCTCACAGGTGTACGCGCGTGGTGGCGAGTGGTCTGGACCGCTCTACGAAAAGAGTGAAGTTCAGGGATCAGCGATCAAGATCACCTTCGCTCACGCGGAAGGTCTTGGAGGCGCGAAGGGCGCACCAGTCGGAGGATTCGCCATCGCAGGGAGCGACGGGAGATTCCACTGGGCCAACGCAAAGGTCTCTGGAACTACTGTGACGGTTTCGAGTCCAGAGGTCGCGAATCCAACGGTCGTTCGCTACGCGTGGAGCAGCAATCCAACGCGCGCAAACTTAGTGAACGAAGCCGGCCTACCAGCCTCGCCGTTCGCGACAGATCGTCCGATGACGAAGCCGATTCGATGACCGCCACGGACTGACGGCGGCTCATTGATCTGCAGTCGGAAGCCCCATCCCTTGACGATTGGGATATGGCGGCGTCGGAACGGTCTTGAATGGACGTTCACGTATGGATTTTTCCATCAAGTCGATCGCCACATCCATTTGAGGGTCGATGCCACCTCGCGATGGTCCACCCTTCATGACCGCAGGATCGTCCATCACCACGACATCTGGATCGACGCCGTGACCTTCGACTCCCCACGTCCCATCGTCCTCGTAGAAAGCGAACTTCGGTACGGACACACTTGCGCCATCGACGAGTGATGGATTCCCCGAGATTCCGACGAGCCCACCCCATGTGCGCGTGCCCACCAATGGCCCGAGGTTCGCCTGTCGGAAGAGCCATGGGAACATGTCCCCACCCGATCCAGCGAGTCCGTTGATCAACATCGCCTTCGAACCGAAGTGACCGTCGGGTGGCCATGCTTGGCTCTTGGTATCTCTTCGCGCCCACCAATTTGTCAGCGGTCGATCAAGGAGTTCGACGAATCTTGTCGGAATCTGTCCGCCACCATTCCATCGATCATCGACGATGAGCGCGTCTTTGCCTCGTTGCCCGACGAATTGGCGCATGAGATCGTTCTGACCGCCGACACCAGTGTCGGGGACATAGACATACCCGACTCGCCCTTGGGACTTTTGATCGATGTAAGCGCGATTTGCTTCAATCCAGGATCGATATCGTAAATCCGCTTCACTGTCGATCGTGGTTACAACCACTGAGCGTGCAGTGTCGTCACGAAATGGCTTCTTCGAGAGGAGCAAGGTGATCGTCTTGTCGCCGAGTCCGACAAATGCAGCCCACGGAGCTTTGCGGATGTCGAGTGGCGCCCCATTGACTTCGAGCAAGTACTCCTCGCCCGCCTTGATATTGAGTCCGGGAGCGCGGAGCGGATTGCGCGCGTCTGAATCCCAGGGCGCACCTTCATAGATGCGCTTGATTTTGTATGCGGTGACCGACGCGCCGTCGGGACCAGGTGCGGAACCCAACTCGAAGTCGACTCCGAGGAGTCCGGTGTTCGATGTCGGACCTCCCTCGACATCGCCACCGCGGTAGTACGCGTGCCCGACATTGAGTTCGGAAATCATCTCGGAGATGATGAATGAAATGTCCTCACGACTATTCGCATCGTCGACGAGAGCGATGTAGTTCGTTCGAATCGTCGGCCAATCGACATGATGCATACTTGGGTCGTAGAAAAAATCTCGGAAGATCAGCCATGCATCACTCACCATTTGACGCCATTCGGTGCGTGGATCGATCTCAACAAGCATCGGCTTTGTCACGACATCCTTCGACGCACCGCCAGCGGATGCTTCTACGATTCTCGCCTTACCGCCCTCGGGAATCAAGAGCTTTTTCCCATCTGGCGTGATCGCGAATCCACCGCCACCCGTCACTGCTTTCTCCGATGGTTTCTTCTCGCGAGCATCGATGATCTTGATGCCTCCGGTGTCGCCCCGACGAACATAGATCAGATTCCCTTTGTCGTTGACCGACATGTTTCCGAATGCACCTCGCGTGACGCCGGGAACTCGAACCGCGCGTGATTCGAGTCGGTCGAAATCGATCACGAATCCTTTTCGCTTCGGAGTCGCTGGCGCTGCCGCAGGAGTCTCTTGCTTGACCTCGGGCGTGGCCACGGGAGGGACAGTTGCAGCGGGCACAACGACCGACGGATCCGCAGGCTTCGAGGCGTCTGGATTTGCATCAGCCGGTTTTTCGTCAGCTGGTTTCGCGTCCTTGGGAGCTTCTGGTTTCTTTTCTGGGGCGGGAACCTCCTCATCACTTTCGCTCGTCTGCCACGCAGCTTTGACATCGGTTCGCAGGGGCACAGCGAGCACGACCTCGGAGTCGTCGTAGATCCACGTGGTATCCATCGATCCGTACTTCGGCTTGAACTCCTGATCGCTGGTGTAGTAGAGCCAATCTCCAGTGCGATCGAAGGTCGGTGAACCACTCGAGAATGCGGGCGAAGTGACCGCATGCACTTCGCCAGATTCAACGTCGTAGACGAGGACTTGCGCGGACCTTCCAGTCGAATCGGACTTGCGATATGTAATCCAAGACGAATCATGGCTCCACTTTGGATGTGGCGCGCGATCGTCGAATTCTTCACGGTCGACGAGTTTTGTATCGCCCGTCGTCGCGTCGACGAGAAACATCGAATTCGCCTTGCCGGCAAAGGCGATCCATTTTGAATCTGGGCTCCAGTTGATGTCCGATTTGTACGACCCATCGGTCGTCGTCAGCTTTCGCTTCGACCCCGTTCCATCTGCGGAAGAAATGTAGATTTCATAGCCTTCGTGGGAGGAATCGTCGAACCACGCAATCCACTTTCCGTCGGGACTCCATGTTGGTTCGCGCTCGGCCGAATCGTCGCTTTGTGTCAGGTTGCGCGGAATCCCATTCTCAGCTGGCAGAGTCCAGACATCGCCTCGCGCTGAAACGATTGCGCGTTTCCCAGAAGGCGAAATATCCCACCCATCGATGAATCCGCTTGCGTCGATCGTCTGAGGTCGCAACTTTGAGCGCGCTCCGGGGATCTTGACCTCGACCGAGCGTGACTCGCGGGTGCCGAGATCGAGCACCATGAGTTGTGCTCCGTTCTGAAAAACAATTTCGCCGGCTGATCCATCATCTGGACCCATCGACGGCCATTTCACATCGAACTCTGCGAATCGAGTGATCTGACGTCGATTCCCTCCTTGCGCCTCGCACGACCAGATGTTGAGTCTGTGTTCAGGTCCAGCGTCGCTGAGGTAGTAAAGCGTGTCGCCATGCCACATTGGAATCGTGTCGGTTCCTTCCCACTGCGTGATGCGCTTTGCCGTATTTGCGTCGAGGTCGTAGACCCAGATATCAGTCGCCATTCCGCCGCGGTATCGCTTCCAAGTTCGAGTATCGGTCGAGTGAGGGGTGTACGCGAGTAACTTTCCGTTTGCGCTGACTGTCGGGTTCGCGCCATAGGGGGTTGGGAACTCCATTGGCAGTCCGCCCTCAGCGCTGACGGCGAATATTTGCGGCGCCCTTGGATAGGTCCCCATCCCCTGTGAACTGAAGAGGATGCGCCCATCACTCAGCCAGTCGGCGGGAGTTTCGGATGACGGGTGATAGGTCACACGCGTTGGGATTCCACCGCCGATTGGCGTCACATAGATGTCTTTATTGCCTTCATAGTTGCCGATGAATGCGATCGACTTTCCATCCGGCGAAAATCGCGCAAAAGTCTCGGCGCCTGGCGGATCCGCGACGGGTTGGGCGACTCCACCGTTCTTGTCCACGCTCCACAGTCCATTCGCATACGAGAAGACGATTCGATTTTGACTGATGTCGGGATAGCGCAGCATCGTCGCGTTTGGCGGAACATCTTGTGCGGAGGATGCGACCGTAAAGAGGGTGGCGAGAATGATCGAGATTGATTGGAGCATGGGAGAACCTAAAGAGGGATTGATGCTGTTGATCCAGAGAAACGGGTGATGCTGGACAAAACCATGAAACAAAAAACCAAGCAACCGAGAACGGTGGGGGTGGGATTCGAACCCACGATGCCTTTGAGGGCATACCGGATTTCAAGTCAGGCGCGTTCGACCACTCTGCCACCCCACCAAGGGGAATCGAATCGTAGCGAATTCACTCGGTGTCGAGCGGGGGTTGGGCACAGAGCGACAAAAGCTTGAGTCGTTCGATCGGTTTCGTCGCGTAGTCGTCACATCCTGCGTCGAGACACCGCCCACGATCGTCCTCGCCGGCATTTCCGGTCAGCGCGACGATCCGGCCCTTATAGCCACTCGCACGTAGCTCGCGCGCGGTCGAATACCCGTCCAATTCGGGCATTTGCATGTCGAGCATGATCACATCAAACTCGCGACGCGATCGCCCGAGCGCGACGGCCTCAAGAGCGTGGCGACCATGATCGGCGACCTCTACTTCCGCACCTGCTCTTCGCAGAATCGTTGAAACCAGACGCTGATTGTCGAGACTGTCGTCGACGAGTAGCACGCGCCGACCGTCGAGTCGGATCACGATTGGACTCGCTCCCTCCGACGTGCTTGCCGGCTCGACATAGTCCGAGGCGAGCGGTGCCCGGAAGGAGAAAGTGAATGAACTTCCTTCCCCAACTGTTGATCGGACTCCAATCAATCCGTCAAGCATTCTCGCAAGTCGCTGTGAGATCGCAAGTCCCAGCCCGGTTCCGCCAAATCTCCTTGCCGTGCTGGAGTCGCCCTGTTCAAAATTCTGAAAGAGCACTTTGATTTGTTCTGCGGAGATGCCAATGCCTGTATCGCGAACTTCGATTTCTGCATTGAGGGCGTCTCCGTCGACTTGGGTGCGGATTAGAACCGTCACTCCACCACGTTCAGTGAACTTGATCGCGTTCCCGATGAGATTGACCAGGATCTGTCGTACCCGAAGCGGATCCGTCCGCACGAGCCGATCGGTCTCGGTGCCCTCCCGAACGACTTTCAATTCGATCGCGCGTTTGTGTGCGCGGACTCTCATGAGCTGAATGACCTCATCGACGATTTCGGTCAGGCGCACCTCGATCATCTCGATCCGAAGTCGTCCAGCCTCGATCTTGGAGATGTCCAAGATGTCGTCGAGAACCCCGAGCAGGTGCTCCCCATTCCTGCGAACGGTCTGAGCGAACTCGGTGCGCTCGGCTTCGGTGGTTTCGTGGTCGAGCAAAAGGTCCGCGCAGCCCAGGATGGCCGTCATTGGAGTGCGAATCTCATGACTGACATTGGCGAGGAACGAACTTTTCATGTTGCTCGCGCGGTCGGCGATCTTCCTCGCATGATCGAGCGCTCGCATCGCCGCCGCGCGCTCCGTGACATCGACCGCGATGAACAAGTAGCCCACCAACTCACCCGTCGCATCCCTCCAGGGATTCGCGGCGAGATTGACGCGACGCTGGCCGCCATCGGGTCGCTTCCATGTCCAGTCGCGCTCGTGGGCTCGTTGTTCGTCCGCGAGCAATGCGAGCGATGCGAACGATGCCGGCGCTGGGGCCGTCGGCGCAATTGCGTTCAGCTCGTCTGGATCGAATAGGCAAGTGGCCTCCTTGCGTCGCAGGATGTCGATGGAGCGGAAACCCGTCAGCCGTTCCGCGCCGTGATTGAAAATCGTGACGAGCCCTGTTCGGTCGGTCGCAATGACGGCGACTTGGCGCGCTCCTTCGATCAGTTGTTCCATCTGACTGTGGGCCCGGGACGAGAGATTGGCACGGTGGGCAGATGATTGAGCGAAGAAGAGTGTCATCCCGAGTAAAATGGACACGGCGAGCATCGCAGCGAGAAGGAGGAGCGGGAGTTGCACGAACAGCGCGCCGTCTGCGGCCAGGATCGGCCGAACCTTCAGCGAGAATTCTTCGCCAGCAACGTGGATCGACTGCCCCGCGCCGAGGATGCTCGGTCCTACGGCTCCGCCGAGTTCGTAGAGGAGTTTCTCCTTGAAGAAGACCTCCGCCTCGAAAGCATTCTTGAAACTCGGGGCCAGTGAATTCATCGTGCGGTCAATATTCACAAGCGCGATGAATGCACCATCGTCATCAGGAGGGACCGAGACGAGAATCGTCGCCCGTCTCCCGCCAATATCGATCGGACCCGCGATCGCGATGCCACGCCTTTCGCGCGCTTCAGCGATGACATCGGTCCGGAGTGCAAGTGGCGCAAGTCCAGCTTCGCCCGGATGAAGAAGGCCCGCCATCGTCGCAGCCCACCCGATGCGACCATTCGCATCGACCCACTCGATGGCGATCAATCCCGGATTCGTCGAGATAATTGTGTTCGCTTGGTCGGTCAGCGCGCCATTGGTCGTCGTGGATGGCAAACTAAACGAATGATCGAGTCTTTGAAAATTTTGGATGATCCGATCCAACCCGCCTTGAAAGATGAACCCGATTGCATCTTCGCCGGCTTGTGACTGGCGCATCGTGCTCATCCGTTCCGCATGGGTCAGCTGATGCCACGCGGTCAAGGAGAGCGAGAGAAAAATCACGGTGATCGCAAGTCCAATCCAACGTGGCAATCGCAGGCTTCGAGCGGGAGCATCAAACCATGCGCGCGAGAGCAGTGCCAACGCAGCCGCCGCGAGAGCGATAGCGGGAATTCGATCAATCGCCGCGAACCGGTCGGCTGTTTGGATGTTGAAGACAGGAGCGTCGGGCGCGAGTGTCGCATAGAGCGTCAATCCCAGCACCGCACTCGACGAGAGCGCGGCGGGCCAGCGACCGGATGTCGCTGAAAGCGTGGTTGAAACACATGAGAGAGCGAGCAATGTCAATCCCGCCATCAATCCAGTGCTCTCCGTACCGTTTGGCATGGCGAGCCCCGCGCATGCGGTGATCAAGAGTCCGACCGAGAGCACTTGGGCGGTGAGCACCCACCACCTCCATGGTGGAAGACCCACGATGAGTGCGCTCGCCATCAGCAAGATCGCCGTGAGTGCTCGGATCGACGGCGACTCGATTCCGCCGTGCGCGCCATTGGTCACGATCGAAGCGAGGAACGCGAGGCCAGCGACCAACGCTCCTCCGGCAGACAAGAACGAGAGGGTTCGTGCGGGAGACATTACTTGTTGGCGCCCGTTGTGGTCGACGCGAACTGCGAAATGAGATGCGCGACCATCGCGGTCCAGCCGGTCTGATGGGATGCACCGCAACCGCGACCGTTGTTGCCGTCGAAGTACTCATGAAAGAGGTGGTAACGATTGAAATTCGGATCTGACTGCATTTTCGGATGGTCACCGAGGCAGGGACGAATTCCCTGCGCGTTCTTGCGGAAGAGTTTGATGAGTCGTTCTGCAACCACCTTCGCAGCTTCGGAAAGGGTGACGAGATTCTTCGAGCCCGCAGGGCACTCGATCTTGAAGTCGTCTCCGTAGTAGTCGTGAAATCGCAGAAGACTTTCGACGAGCAAGAAATTCACCGGGAACCAGATCGGTCCACGCCAGTTGCTGTTGCCACCGAACGCTCCACTCGCACCCTCGGCCGGGGTGTATCGCACAGAAAGACTCTGGCCATTGTGCCAGAAGACATACGGGTCGTTTTCCAGTGCGCGGGACATCGAACGAATTCCATACTCGGAAAGGAACTGGCTCTCATCGAGCATTCTGCGAAGAAGGCACTTCATTCTGTGCCCTCTGAGCAACGAGAAGAGTCGTTGATCGCCACTTCCACCCTGATTCCAGTGGGAGACAAGATTTGCCAAGTCCGGTCGAGACTGGAAAACCCATTCGATTCGCGCTTTGAAGAGCGGGAGCTTGTCCAGTCCTTCAGGCTTCATGACTTGAACGGCGGTAAGCGGCAGGAGTCCAACGATTGATTGAACTCGCATCGGAATCGTTTCCCCGGAAGGAAATCGAAGGCGGTCGTAATAGAACTTGTCCGCGTCGTCCCAGAGCCCTTCGCCCGTTCCCGCGAAATCTGCCATTGCGGATGCGATCCCCAAAAAGTGTTCGAAGAACTTCATGGCCATGTCTTGATAGACGCCGTCGCGGAGCGACAGTTCCACCGCGATTCGCATCATGTTGAGTGCGAACATCCCCATCCACGCAGTTCCATCGGCCTGCTGAAGCACTGCACCTGATGGCAGGTCCGCGCTTCGATCAAAAACACCCACGTTGTCCAGTCCTAGAAATCCTCCAGCGAAGAGATTCCGACCGTCCGCATCTTTGCGATTGACCCACCATGTGAAATTCAATAGCAGTCGATGGAAGATCTTGCGCAGAAACACGTCGTCCGACTGCCCTGTTCGTTCGCAATCGATTTCGTGGATGCGAAGCGCAGCCCATGCGTGTACTGGAGGATTGACATCGCCGAACGCCCACTCGTACGCGGGGATCTGCCCGCTCGGGTGCATGGAACGATCGATCATCAGGTGCGAGAGTTGCACCTTCGCTTCTTCTGCGTCGATCTCTGCAAGTGCGACGCAGTGGAACGCGAGATCCCAGGATGCGTACCACGGATATTCCCAGGAGTCGGGCATGCAGAACACGAAGTGGTTGTTCAGGTGCTGCCATTCTGAATTGCGCCCGGTTTTTCTGGATTCCGGAGGGGGATCCATCGCGGAGTCACCTTCGAGCCATGTTCGAACTTCGTACACATAAGTCTGCTGATTCCACAGCAGTCCAGCCCACGCCTGCCGCTGGATGTCGCGCAGTTCGGGATCGTCAATGCGGGCCTGTTTCTGCGCATAGAACTCGTCAGCCTCGGCCTTGCGCTTTGTCATGATCGCATCGAAGTCGGCAAATCCTCCTCGCGTTCCCGCGGGACTCAAACGAACGCGAACGATGTGCGACTTGCCCGCCGGAATATCGACTGCGAAGTGCGCTGACACCTTGGTGCCAGTCTTCGCAGGATTGACGGAGTCCTTCGAGTGATTCACGACGAAATCGTTGATGCCATCCTTGAAGAATCGACCATTGCGCGGTAGTCCGTCGATTCGGGTGATATTCGTCTCATTCTCACAGAAGAGAAGCTCGGGATTCCCATCGAACTGCAACTGCATCGGCGCAAACTTCGGGTGTTTAACTTCCACACCTTGTTTGGTCGCGATCATCGAAGGGCGATCGGGAGCATTCGTCCAGGTCCACGTATTGCGAAAGAGCGTCGTCGGCAAGATATGGATCGTCGCGGCTTCAGGACCCCGATTGAAAACTTCGATTCGCATGAGGACATCCGAAACTCCCTCCTTCGCATAATCGACGAAGACATCGAAGTATCGGTCGTCGTCGAATACGCCCGTGTCGAGAAGTTCAAACTCACGCTCAAGCTTGCTTCGCGACGCATTGACCCGCACGAGTTCTTCGTAGGGGAATGGTCGATGCGGATACTTGTAGAGCATCCGCTGCCACGCCCCGCTTGGAAGCGCATCAAGAAACCAGTAAAGTTCCTTGACATCCTCGCCGTGGTTGCCTTGAGTGTTGGTCAGTCCGAAGTGCCTCTCCTTGAGAATCGGATCCTGCCCGTTCCAAAGTGCGAGCGACATGCAGATCAATTGCTCCTGGTCGCAAAACCCAGCGATGCCGTCTTCTCCCCACCGATACGCCCGACTCCGCGCTTCGTCGTGCGTGAAGTAGTCCCAAGCTGACCCATCGTGGGAATAGTCCTCGCGCACGGTCCCCCATTGACGATCAGAGAGAAAGGGGCCGAAGCTACGCCAAGCGACACGACCGGCATGTTTATCGTCGAGTCGCTGTTGCTCCGCGGTGATGACTGACGCTGAGATTTTGCTCATGGAATTCGGACCGCCTCGGGAACTTGTTGTGATGGTGTCGATGACGGCGAGGGTGGGATGGTGTGAATCCAACGAAGCAACTCGAGAAGTGTGGCAACGCTCCATGCTTGGGCGATGCATCCTTGGGATTGATGAGGTGGATCTCCGCTGAAGATCTCACTCACCGATCCAAGTCCCGCTTCGCGCAGATGGTTGGCGAATGGAAAGAGAAAATCATCGATCGCCTTGCGGTCGTTGTGGACGCCGACATGTGATTGGACGAGTGGCATGAAGAGCCACGGCCAGGCGGTGCCCTGGTGGTATGCGCCGTCGCGGGTGGCTGGGTCTCCACCATAGTTCCCGCAGTAGGCGGGATCCCTCGGATCGATTGTGCGCAAGCCCTGCGGTGTCCAGAGTCGAGCCATGCACAGGTCGATGATCGCCTTGCGCTGACCTTGCGGGAGAAGTGGGTCTCCAATCGCCGACGCGAACAGTTGATTTGGCCTCACTGATCCGTCCGAACCGTTGGGTCCGTCAATGACATCGAGACAGCATGAGGATGCGTGATTCCAAAACTTGCTGAATGACCCCCGGACTTTGGTTGCTGCGTCCGCGTACTGACTGAAAGGAACGCCCATTGCCTTGGCGAGCTTTTCCATCGCCACCAACGCCTGAAACCAAAACGCATTGATTTCGACGGGCTTGCCTTGCCGCGGAGTAATGACTCGGTCGCCGACCTTCGCATCCATCCAGGTCAGTTGCAGTCCTCTTTCGCCTGCGCACAGGAGTCCGTCCGCTGGGTCGACGCGAATTCCGTGTCTCGTGCCTTTGGTGAAAGCCACAACGATCGAATGGAGAGCTGGCCAAATCTCGGCGAGCCACTTGGCGTCCATCCCCGTGGAAAAGGTCTTCTCCGCCGCGATGATCATCAGGAGTGGTGCATCGACGCTGTTGTATTCGATCGCGCCAGTGCCCCTGTCTGGGAATCGATTCGGGAGCATGCCCTCATCGATGTAGTCCACATAGGTCGAGAGCAGGGTTTGCGCATCCGCGACACGATTGGTTGCGAGAAGAAGTCCCGAAACAGAAATCATCGCGTCGCGACTCCAGTCCGCGAACCACGGATACCCAGCAATGATCGATATTCCATTGGCCTCTGGCGATCCCTTTCGATTGCGTCGAACGACAAATTGATCTGCCGCGAGGACGAGTTGCCGAATCACGGGATATGTATCGGGGATGGCCGACAACGCGAGCAGTGCGTCCAATCGATCAAGCTCTGCGTCGAGGAGTCGGTTTGGAGGCGATGATGGCTGTGAAGTCGTCGAAGCTGTGAAGAGCGTCGAGTCTCCTGGAGGAAGTACGACCTCGAATGTGGCAGCATGCCAGAGGCAGTCGATCGAGTCGTATCCGCGCGCCCGTTCCTCGGTCAGCAGGTAGTCCTTCCACCACTTTCCAGTTGGAGTCGGCACCGACTTATCGCACTGGACGAAGAGTTCCGAGCCACACCCCGGGAGTTTGTTGGTCCATACGAGTCGTATGCCGCGCGGCGCTCGCTCAAGGGTCGGCGTCTGTGCGTCGAGTCGACCGATGTCGTGGTGACTTCGATTGTCTACAAGCGTTTCGATCTGGAGTTGGATTGGACTCGACCCTTGAACGAGGGTCCAGTGCTGGCAGAGAGTGTTCTCGCCGTGAATCATGAAGATTCGTCGCTCGAGCAGGGCGTCGGAGAACGACCATCGCCAAACTGGAATTTGCCGATCGAGATGAAAGCGCTGAAGCCACAGGTGTCCCTTTGGCGAAATGGATTCATCCCTCCACTGGTTCGAGGAAAGCGGATAGCGAGTGCCACGATAGATCGCTGTTGGGAAAGTCTCGCCGAGCAACATTGTTCGGACCGCAGGCGGGACTGTCGCGGCGACAAGCATCCCGTGGTAGCGCCTCGTACGCACGCCACCAATCGTTCCCGACGAGTATCCACCGAGTCCATTTGTAACGAGCCATTCACGCCGAAAGGCCTCGTCCGTGTTGCAGACGACCCGACCAAAATCGACGAACCGAATCTTTGCCCGATGAGTCTTGGTGTCGTCGGATGCGCTCATGCGTTTCCTATCCGGTTTGGACGCCTTCGCGATCGCGTCGGCGTCGGTTCAATTCGGCATCGACGAAAGCGCCGATGTTCCCTTCAAGTACATGCTGCGGATTGGGCTCCTCGTAGTTGGTTCGATGGTCCTTGACTCGATTGTCATAGAAAACATATGACCGTATCTGCGTTCCCCATCCGCGTTCGACCTTGCCACCCTTGGCTTCTGAGATCTCCGCATCGCGTTTTTCCTGCGCGATCTGTTCGAGTTTCGACATCAGCACAGAGAGCGCCTGCTTTCGATTCTGCGATTGATCCCGAAAAGTATTCGCGACAACCTGAATACCGGTCGGATGATGCGTCACGCGGATTGCGGAGGCAACCTTGTTGACATTCTGACCTCCTGGACCACTCGCGCGCACGAATGCGATGATTTCGACATCGCGGTCGGGGATCTCGATGTCGGACTCCTCGAATTCGGGCGTGACATCAACAGTCGCGAAAGAAGTCTGGCGTTTGCCCTCAGCGTTGAATGGCGAGACACGTGCAAGTCGGTGCGATCCAGCTTCGCAGGAGGAATAGCCATACGCGAACGGACCTCGAACTGCGTAGGAAACTTCTGCGATGCCAGTCTCGGTTCCGAAAGTCCGACTCATCTCCTCGATTTTGAAGTCCATCGAAGCCCAGTAGTACAAGTACATGCGTTCGAGCATCTGAGCCCAATCGTTTGCCTCGGTGCCTCCAACGCCCGCTTGGATCGAGAAGAAGCAGTGCCTGTGATCGTGCCGTTCGGAGAGGAGGCTTTGCAACTCCACGCGTTTCATCTTTTCGAGAAGCGCATGCAGATTCTCGTCGACCTCGGTGAGAAGTTCCTTGTCGTTCGATTCGCGTGAGAGTTCGAGTCCAACCGACGCATCCCCGTGACCACGGATCAGATCCTCGAGCGGATCGATCAATGCACGAACGATTTTGAGATCCGAGATCGATTTCTGGGCGCGCTTCTGATCGTTCCAGAAATCGCCCTCTCCCATGAGTGCCTCAAGACGAGATCGTTGTGAAACCTTGTCAGGGTAGTTAAAGAGAGTCGCGGATGGCTGAAATCCGCGCCTGAAGTTCGTCGAGGACCGGCTGATGCGTTTCGAAATGCATGGCGAGACTGTACATCGTCCGATCGCTGTGCGTTGAGTCGATTATGATCAATCGATGCAGAGCGAAGAGCCTTCACCATCTGGGTCGCAGCCTTCCAATGCGGGTGCGCATCCATCCGCGTCGGAACTGATCGCTGCCCGTCGGGTCAAGTTGGCGCACTTGCGCGATGAGCTCGGAATCGAACCGTTCGGGCAGCGCATAGACGGACTCCTATCGCTTGCTGTGGCGCGCAATCTCTTCGATCTCGTGGCACACACCGCCCACGACGAATCTGTGGCGGCGTCTAAGGAAAACCCACAGGCAGTCGTGGTCGATACGAGGGCCGAGGCCATCGTTGCAGGCAGAGTCATGCAGCACCGCGACATGGGGAAGATTATTTTTGTAGGGCTCCGTGACGCTTCGGGAGATCTCCAGGCAAGTATCTCGAAATCGGCGGTTCCGGCGAAGGATTTCGAAGTCGCGAAGGGGATCGATTACGGTGACATCATCTCTGTGCAGGGAAGAATCGGCCGAACGAAGAAGGGCGAGGTCTGCGTTTGGGCAAGCGGGATCTCGATCCAATCGAAAAATCTCGAACCACCGCCATCGAAATGGCATGGATTGGAAGATGCGGAGCTCAGGTACCGGAGGCGTTACGTCGATATGTTCGCGAATCCGCAGACGATCAAGACTTTTCAAGCGCGCTCTCATATCGTCAGCACGATCAGGCGATTCATGGAAGTTCGCGGATATCTCGAAGTCGAGACCCCGATGATGCATCCAGTCGCCGGTGGCGCCGCGGCGAGGCCGTTCATCACGACACACAATGCCTTGGGTATGCCACTGTTCATGCGTGTCGCACCGGAGCTCTATCTGAAGCGTCTGCTCGTCGGCGGGCTTCCGAAAGTCTTCGAGATCAACCGGAATTTTCGCAATGAGGGTGTCGATCGAAGTCACAATCCCGAATTCACGGCTCTGGAGGCATACGAAGCGTTCGGGGACTATGGCACGATGCTCGAGTTAATCGAGTCGCTGGTCCACCACTGCGCAACCGAGGCGCACGCGCGCGGATGGAACCCGAGAGCGGAAGAGGGTCCGATTCTTCCTTGGGGCGAGATGCGAATCGATTACCGCAAGCCCTTCGTGCAGGTTCGCTTCTCGGATCTCTTCGAACACGGAGTTGGGTGTCCGATGTTTGACCAAGCTCGGGTACGAGCGGCAGCAGTTGCGAATCGATTGGTAGAGGCGACGACCCGCGATCACTGGCTGCTGGTGAACGAACTCTTTGAACGCAAAGCCGAGTCTCTGATCGATCCATGTCGCCCGACATTCGTGCTCGACTATCCAAGCGCGGTCAGTCCGCTCACCAGACCGAGCAGGTCGATGCCGGACGTCGCCGAAAGGTGGGATTTCTTCGTGGGGGGAATGGAGCTCGGTCCCGCGTACACAGAACTCAATGACCCCGACATTCAACTTGCGAAGTTCAACCAACAATTGCAGGGTGGCGATGAAGAGGAAAGTGTCTTTCGTTCGCTCGACGACGATTTCATCACCGCGCTCCGCACTGGCATGCCGCCAGCGGGTGGTGTTGGACTGGGAATCGATCGACTGGTCATGCTTCTGACGGATAGTCCGTCCATTCGGGATGTGATTCTCTTTCCATTGATGCGCTCTGAAGGTTCGCCCGATGTCTCGACATAACCGATTGTGGTGGGTGGTCATCGCGCTTGGGGCGATGCTCGCTCCGTCTTCCGCGCACGCCGTTGACGAGACACTTCTGCCTCGGGATTCTTGGTTCATTATTTCAATCGGGGGAACGGAGTGCGGTTGGTTGCACGAACGCGTCGAAGTTTCCGGCGATCGCGTGCAGACATTCAACGAAATGCGCATGACCATTGGGCGCGCTGGAGCGACATCGACTGTGCAGGCGATGTGGCGATTCGTCGAAGCTGGCGATGGAACACCGGTGGAGTGCATCGTCGAACAGGATTCTGGTGCCGAGAAGTCGCGAGCGAAATACCGATTTTCGCCGAGCGAAGTTGTCGTTGAGGAATCCGCAGGAGGGAGAACGAAGAGTCGCGTGATGGAGTCACCAACTGGAAAGTGGTTGACCCCTGGACAAGTCGAACGCCACGTGAACGCGAAACGAAAGGAAGGCGCGACCGAGATCCGATATACAACGGTTGACCCCTCCAGTGGAATGAGCGTCGTCGAGATGACCTCGACTCGAATCGGAGAAGGAGAAGGTCAGACGACTCGGTGGCGAACCGCCAATAGCGCAGTTGCGCTCTTGACGGAGGAGGATGTCGACGCGACCGGACGCATCGTCATCTCGCGGACGAAAATCGCTCTTGGAGACATGGTGGCAAGGATCGCGACGGAAAGTCGTGCAAAGAAGGCTGGCGTTGGAGGGACGATCGACCTCATTGACCGCAGTATGGTTTCGCTCACGAAACCAGTCCCCGAATTGCTCTTGGCCAAGCATGCTCGTCTGGCAGTGCGATCGTCGGATGCTGGCGCACTTTCGCTCCCAGATGCAGGCGCGCAACGCATCACTACGAATCCGGCGGGAGGGCTCTTCGCCGACATCGAGTCAGGTCGATCTTCACCCGCAACACCGGAGGATCTTGCGGATTCCCGCTATCTCGCATCGACAATCTTGATCGATGCGGACGACCCTGCCGTGAAGTCGCTCGCGACGCGCGCGTTGAAGTCCGCCGGGCTCGTCGAATCGTCCGCCACCAACGAGCGCGCCGAAGCACTCCGTGCATTCGTGATGCGATACATCGTGCATAAGGACCTCGCCACGGCATTCGCCGGCGCAAGTGCCGTCGCTAAGTCGAAGGCGGGGGATTGCTCCGAGCATGCGATCTTGCTTGCCGGACTCTTGAGAGCGCAGCACATTCCCGCTCGAGTCGCAAGTGGGCTCGTGTACGCCGAGGAGTTTGGAGGGCGGCGCAATGTCTTCGCGTGGCATATGTGGACGCAAGCTCAAATTGAAGGTGCTTGGGTCGACCTCGACGCGACACTTGCGTCGAGTTTGTTCCACCCTGGTCACTTGCTGATCGCGACAAGCGCGCAGGATGATGCGCAACTCGACTCGGACTTTTCCGCCTTGCTTGGAACGATCGGAAACATCTCGATTGAGGTCGTCGATGTCGATCGATGATCGTGTCGACGGACGATGCGGACATGACACGATGCCATGTCCGACCCTGCCGATTCGGGATCCACTCGGCCACAAGGGGACATTTGGGACGGTGCTCGTCATTGGTGGGTGCGCGAAATTGCCGAGGGTGATGCTTGGCGGTCCGGTCATTGCCGCGCGTGCCGCGCTTCGAACAGGTTGCGGATTGGTCGAACTTGCAGTTCCTCGCCCTCTCGCACCATCGGCCCTTGTGGCGCTCGAGTCCGCGACGGCACACGCACTTCCCGTCGACGAAAGTGGGAGTTTGCTTCCGTCCGAGTGCGCGGAATTGCTCGATCCACTCGTCGCTCGTGCTCAGGCGGTCGTATTGGGACCCGCGCTCGGCGAAGGATTCGAAGTGGAACAAGTCGTCGTGCGACTCCTCTCCCATGTCCGCAGTCCACTGGTGATCGATGCCGATGGTCTGAATGCGCTCGCGCGTCTGGTGGACTTTCCGAGGGACATGCGCGATGCATCTGTCATTGTGACTCCTCATCCAGGGGAGTATCAGCGACTTGCCGTCGCACTCGAACTTGATCCGACAGCCGCGACTGACGAATCGCGTCGGGGTGATGCGGCTGACGCGCTCGCTCGTCGTGTCGGATGCATCGTCGTTCTGAAGGGGGCGCGTACCGTCGTGAGCGATGGTGTGCGTAGTTGGTCAGCACGCGCAGGGAACGCTGCGCTTGCAACAGCCGGTAGTGGCGACGCACTTGCGGGCGTCATCGGTTCACTCGTCGCGCAGTTCGCGCGCCCCCCGCATCGGATGAGCCTGTTCGACTGCGGGAGGCTTGGAGTCGCCATTCATGGACTCGTCGCGCAGGGTTGGAGTGATCGGTTTGGGGAAGCTGGACTGCTTGCAGGGGAACTTTGCGATGCGATTCCAGAGGTGCTCGCGGGACTGCGCCGTGCCCCCGAAATGCGGGATGAACCGACCTAGGAGACTCCGCTAGACTCGCTTCGATAGGAACGGTGAGCTTGATAAGGTCTTCGAAATGAACCCCATATCGCATGTCAACATTCGTGATCTCAAAGTTGGTGGATTTGTCGATGGCGTCTACAGCCTCGTAAATCCGCAGACTGCCGTGACACGGGGCGGAAAGTGCTATTTCAAGTCGTTGCTTCGGGATGCGACGGGCGAAGTGGCTGCGCGAAAGTGGACATTCGACGAATCCGCGCTCTCCGAGGTCGGTGCGACCGGTTACGCCAAGGTGTCAGGACGAGTCGAGCTCTACAACGGTCAGAATCAGATCGTGCTTGATCAAATCGAGGGGGTTCAAGTCAATGCGAGCGACCTCGCTTCGCTTCTGCCTACCACACACAAGGATATTGACGCGATGTTTCGCGAGGTCAGCGCGGCGCTTCATTCGATGACCAACCCCGGAATGCGGGCACTGGCGGATGCATACCTGAACGATGAAGCGATGATGGCAGCCTTTCGGCATGCGCCAGCGGCGACGAATGTGCATCACGCGTGGATCGGCGGATTGCTCGAGCACACGAATCAGCTCATCAACCTCGCGGATCGAATGTTGCCGCTCTATCCGCAACTCAACCGAGACATCGTCCTCCTGGGACTCTTCCTACACGACCTCGGCAAGACGGTCGAGTTGGAATGGGAGAAGGGGTTCAACTACACGATGGACGGTCAACTTGTCGGCCATCTCGTTCGTGGCGCGATTTGGTTGCAACTCAAGGCGGCGATGGCAGCGCGGACGAGTGGGATTCGGTTGCCGTCGGAGGCGATCACCGTTCTCCAGCACATCGTCATTTCCCATCATGGACTCCTTGAGCACGGAGCTGCAAAGCTCCCTTCGACTCCAGAGGCCGTTTTCGTCGCGATGCTCGACAATCTCGAAGCAAAGACGACCGTTGCGATCCGCGCCGTCGCACGCGAACGGTTGCACGCTGGGAATGCGGACTTTACGGAGCGAGTCTGGAGTCTCGATACGCGGATGTATCGGCCCGATCCGCTGATTCCCCGCGAGCCTGCGTCGCCTTGATAGATCGCGGAAGTGCCCTGGCCAGACGCTGAAGGAACGCTCGTTCAGCGCACAAGTTTCGTCGTATGAGCGATCAAACGAGAGGGACTTTTCAACGTCTCACACGGTCAGCGTGCGAAGATGATCACTGCCGTGCCGCGTGTCGTTGCGTGGCGAGCAGTCTCCACGTTTCTACAAGCAGGAATGTCAAGGAGGTCAACTGGACTTGTTGCCCGGTTTCGTGCCACCAGCCATCTCGATCTTGATCCGGTCGCGAATCGTACGTGCCAGGGCGTCGATCGCTTCCGTTCGCATCAAGACGAATGGCCAAGTTCGATCTTCTGCCAAATCGATCTGGGCGCGAATCGATCGGACTTGCGCCTCGACGGATTCGAGCGAGGACAATTCTGCACGGTGCGAATCGCGGAGCGATTCAATGTGACCACAGAGGTCGCGGTATGCACTGCGGCGGTCGGATGACTTGCGCGGCGCGTCCGCAATTCGCTGGAGGAGTGCTGCCCGACGGGGTTCGATCTGCGAAGGAGGGCGTTCGCGCGAATCGAGGCGGGTCGGATCCCACCACGCCTCGCGCCAGGAAATTTCCGGAAGCGATCGTGCGTCGAAATCAAGCCCGAGATCATGCGGATCAGGGAGCACCGTCGCCGTCGCCAATGCGAATGGAGGAAGTTCGATTTTGAGGAAGTCGCTCCACCACCGCTGACCGACGCGCTCGTACCGAACTCCACCGACGCCGTGAACAAAGGTGTCGCAGATCAATCGCATCAAGCCGGATGCGAGAAAAGCACGGGGAAGTAGTGGTCGTCCCTCTTTCCATCGCCTGGAAGCTTCGACCGCATTGAGTCGCTCGCGACTCCCATCGTCGCGAATCCCCCAGAGCGGGACTTCGCTCCGATCCCCATTTTCCCGTAGTGGGCGAGCGGCATGCGGGTCGACTCGCAGAGTCGCGTTGAAGGCAATGGCGCACTCCTGCGGGTTTGTGAAAATGCGTTCCAAGATCTCGCCTCCGGCATCTGACTTGAGCAACGATCCACTCTCGATGATGGCGCACGGTGCATCAACCCACCGGGTTGCGCAGGTTTGATTCGTGTGGGCAATTTGGAGTGCTGCGCTCGTCTGCGAAGTTGAGGTCGACGCGGCAGCGATGACTCGGTCAAGCGCGGATGACGCAGTTGGTGACGCAATCGTCACGCCTTCCGGGCGACGCAGGTGCATCGCCGTTCGAGAGCAGGGAAGGGCATCACGAGCGAATCGAGGCTGAGCAGCCGCGATTCGAATCGATGATCGTCGCACCGAACCAGCGCGATCGCGCACAGGAAGGTCGATGCGAAAGGGATCAACATCGTCTTGGTCGCTCAGAAAGTGCACCCAGCGTCCGCCAGGAGTGCCCGCGCTGGCAACGGTCGATGCCACGATGAACTTCGCGAGAATTCCAGAGTGCCAGAAGACCGGTTGGTGCCCAGTGCCGCAGAGAAATCCGTGGGTGAGGCCGAGCGAATTGCGAAGTCTCCGTCGAATTGTCGATGTCGATGGCGAAACCGCCGACTCGCCCAGATCGATGGCAGGCAGTTGGATTTCAACGCTGACCAATCCGACAGCGCGATCGCAAACGAGGTTGTTTTCAGCCATCCCCATCAGCTTCGGACGCATGGCGGTCTGCGAAGATGCGACAATCGCCCCTTGCATCGTTCAAGCTCGCGGCGGAAGGTCGCTCGATAAACGAGAAGGCGCTGAATGGGGTCGTCGAGTCCATTGCCGAATGTGCGAGTCGAGTCCATATAGATTCGAGGAACTGCGATTTCTCGGACGCGCAGTCGATTTGCGGCTGCTTGGACCCAAAACTGCATGGGAAAGTCGTATCTATCCGCGTCGAGAGGGAGTGCGCTACACGCCACCGCGCGGTACGCCTTGAATCCACAGAATGCGTCTGTGATCCCGCCATCGAATGCTCCCTTGAGCTCGTGATTGATTTCAATCGTCAATGTGCGATTGATTTCGCTTCGGTCCGCTGGCGCCACTGTGTCGCCAGCGAGAGACTTCAGGTATCGGCTCCCCGAGACAATGTCGACATCGTTGCGCCGAATGTGCTCGAGAAATAGGGCAATGAAGGCGGGCTCGTGTTGGTCATCGCAGTCCATTGTGATGACCCAGTCAAACTCGCGCATGCTCGACCAAGCAAGGATGTCTCGCATGACTCGACCATATCCCGCGTTGACGGGATTTCGGACGAGCTCAACGGGCCATTTTGCCACGCGGGCCGCGGTGCAATCGGTCGATCCATCGTCGATGACGAGCACGGGTAGTCCGTACTCGAGCACGCGCGGCAGCACGCGATCGATGTAGCGCTCTTCGTTATGAGCGGGGATCGCGATCAGGACGGAAGGTTCGGTGTTCATGGGGCGTGGATGAACTCTATGGGACGAGAGAGCTTTTCGTGGATGGAATTGGCAAAATTCGAAGTGCGATTCCAGACTCAGTTGAAATTGGCACTCCGAAGACGGTGATTCTTTCGTGCCACTCTTCTGCGACTGGTCCGATGCCTGGCGCAACCCACAGCGTCGTCGTCCGGTTGGCCTTCGCGAAGCGGAGCACGGCGTCGAATTTCGTTTCGAGGCGGATCGTTTCGAACTCCCCCAGCGGAGTCCGAACTTGCTCAGTACCGACGATCCGCATCGTCCTAGTTCCCACGCCGCGATCGCGTTCGCCCCTCCCGTCCATCCAATCAACCCGCATCAATGTCGATGAATCGAAACTCTGATCCGGGGAAATCTGGACAGGCGCGATCGCGAGTGGCGGGTCGAAGACGCTCGTTGCCTGATCATTTGGAGCCTCGACCGCCACGAGCGAGAATTCGCCTGATGGACCCGTCGCGAGAAATTCGATCTCACCACTGACCATTGGAATCGCCAAATTTGCTCCATACAAACTGCTCTGAATCGAATTCAATCGAATGATTGGCGCGTCGATCGCGCGTCCGGTCGCGTCGATCATCTGCCATGAACAATCGCTGCCAGGGGTCGCAAAGAGGTCGGTTGCACGAAGAGCTGTGTTGCATCGATTCGTGCCAAGCACAACGAAGATTTGCGGAAGAGAGTCATGAATACCGATGGAAGTCGCGCAGGAAATTTGCATTGTGAGCGCGATGAAAATACTGATCTTCAGTCGCGCCCGCATCATCGCGTTGGGAGCCCTTTTTCCGACCAAACCTGCTGAAGTTGTCGTGGGAGGCAGAGTTCGGTCGCGATGCCACCAGGTTCTGAACGCCGGATTCTCCGACCCTTCGCATCGTGCCAGGTGATCTCTGGGGTCTCGTCGAGACCTGGTTGGGTGACGAGCATCCACTGTTCGTTGGCGCCACGCATCCACGTATCGACGCGCTGAGGCATCCGCATCGAACGCGGGTCGAATGCGTAGTACGCAAAATTGAGTGCGTTTTGCTCCGCGTCGCGTGGCAAGAGTTCGCCAAGGAGGAGCGACTCTGCCTGCGACAAATAGATTCCCGAAGGCACCGTCCACTCCTGTTCTTCGCGAGTACGAGCCTGTGCATTGCCAGTGATGACGGTCAGGGTCTGTCGTGGATTGCCAACTCCTCGGGCAGATCGAAGTCCCGTTTGAGCGATGGACCGCTCTGGAATCGGTCCGCCACGCTCCGTCACTCTGCTCGTCCACGCCTCGCTGCCACGATCCCAGGCCGACCAGAAGCGCGCATCCATGTCCGCAAATCTCGCGCTCTCCGAATCGACAATCGTTCGTCCCTGGACGAGTACGAGCAAACCTGTCGGATTCTCCGTCGTTTTCGGCTCTTTTTCGCCGCTCGCATCGCTCATGTCACCGGAGCGAACGGTGACTCGGTAGTAGCCGATCTCCTTCTCGTTTCCGCGCTCATCCGTCTGCCAGACTCTGAAGAGGCGGGGTTCGCCACCGCTGAGTGATTTGAGTTTTTCGGGCGTCATCGCTCGCAGTAACTCGTTGCCACGACGAAGTCGCGCGACGCGATTCGCGGCCATCGCTTCAAGGTCATCGAGTTGAATCGTCGAAAAACTCCGCTCGAGAAGTGAACGAATCGCGAGGAAATCGTCGTCAGAACTGAGGGTATTGAAGACGAGGAAATCGAACGGACCAGTCTGCAGAATGAGCCATCCTTGGATCGCGACGACTCCTTCACCTAAGTCGGTGCGAGTGAAAAAGATGTGGCCGTCCACCTTCGGATGAAGCCACGGCTCATTCACAACGACTGTGAATTTTTGATTGTGTTTCTTAATGGACTCGAGATACTCGTTCACCTGAGCCTGTGGAGTTGGTTCGGCTAACCCAGAGACAAGAGTTTGGACTTGCATGTGGTAACGACTCGGATCCTGCGAATCGTCGACCGTATAGATCGGCATCGCGCCAGTGACAGGCTTGGTGACGATGGCGCCGGCGGGGGGGCGAAACCGGACTCCCAGCGATTCGAGAGTGACGGGTTCTTGCTCGAGATCTTCCGTTGCACTCGTCTTGGTTGGGTCAGTAACCACAATTGGCGGTGGCGGTTTTACGGGAGGGGGTGGTACTGGTTTCTGTGGAATCGCAGATGGCGTGGTTGTTGATACCGACTTTCTTGTTGGCGGCGTTATTTTCTTTGCAGGCGTGCTATTATCGGACTTAGTGCCTTGAGTCTGGGATTCGGTCTCCCGGGACTCGGTCAAGGTAGCGGCTGGAACCGCAATACAAAACATGCCGATCGCGACTATCAGCGCTCCACCGATTCGACAATTCACAATGTATCGCCCCAAGTTGACAGTTTTCGGCGAGACGCTAATATCGCCGATTCGCCCCTTGTCAAGGGGAATCACTATGAACGGAACTATTCGCATAAGACTCGAAGCGTACGACCATCAGGTGCTCGATGCGAGCGCCAGAGAAATCGTGGAGCAAACCAAGATTAGCGGCGCGCGTGTGGCGGGACCCGTTCCGTTGCCAACTCGTCGGGAAATCTACACCGTCAACCGTTCGCCATTCATCGACAAGAAGAGTCGCGAGCAGTTTGAAATCCGTACGCACAAGCGGATCATCGACATTACCGATCCGAACACGAAGACCGTTGATGCACTGAACCGCTTGGTGGTTCCCGCAGGCGTGTTCGTGAAAATCAAGGCCTAATCCCCAGGAAGTCGCACGAAATGTCCCAGAAGAACACATCGAAGGTCATCCACACAGCCATACTCGGTCGCAAGGTCGGCATGACTCGTTGGTTTCTCGATGATGGTCGCAATATTCCAGTGACCGTCATTTCTGCTGGACCCTGCTTCGTCACGCAAGTGAAGACAGTCGAGAAGGACGGATACAGCGCCGTGCAACTCGCATACGAGGATGTGAAGCCTCGTCGTAGTTCGATGCCAGTCATTGGTCACGACGCAAAGGCGGGGGTCACGCCGAAGCGTGTACACAGCGAGATCCGTCTTGAATCAGACGAACAAGCCAGCGCATTTACTCTTGGACAGGTCATCGACGCAGGCGCATTCGAGAGCGTGAAGTTCGTGGATGTCATCGGAACAAGCAAAGGCAAGGGATTTGCCGGTGTGATGAAGGCCTATCGATTTAAGGGACTCTGCGCATCGCACGGTACCGAGCGCAAGCATCGATCCCCAGGATCGATCGGAAGCCACGGAACGGACCGCGGACACGGTGCCAAGATCAAGAAGGGCAAGAAGATGCCTGGTCGACTCGGCAACGAGCGCGTGACCGTCCGAAGTCTCGACGTCGTCAGTATCGACGCAGAAAAGAATTTACTCATCGTGAAGGGGGCGGTCCCCGGCGCGAATTCTGGTTACCTCACTGTTCGAGCCGCGATCCGGCTCTACAAACCGAAGGCAAGGCTCCAGGCCAAGGCATAGACGTCCTGTACGTCGTGCTTTGTCGCGAAGGCCGGAAGGTCGATCCCGAAGGGTTTATCCCGAGGGTGAAGACTTGAAGGAACCGCGCGACAAGGACAACTCGAACGAAATCCAAGTCGAACTCTTCCCGCCGCCTGTTGTGATTGGCGCCGGGAGAGCAAGGCGAAAACGGCGGAATCCCGCCGAAGGAACAATGAAATGATTGATTTACCAATCTATTCTCATGACGGTAAGAAGGTCGACTCCCTCCAGATCGACCCGATCACTCTCGGCGGCGAAGTTCGCTTCGCACTGCTGAAGCAGGCCTATGTTGCGGTTCACTTGAACCAACGACAGGGGTCAGCTCGAACGAAGAGTCGCGGAAGCGTCCACGGTTCGACCCGAAAGATTTACAAGCAAAAGGGAACGGGAGGAGCGCGCGCAGGCGCAGCTCGCACACCGATTCGAAAGGGTGGAGGCGTTTGCTTCGCGAAGACCCGAACGCGCGAGGATCTTCGTTCGTCGCTTCCAAAGAAAATGCGTCGCCTCGCCAATCGGAACGCGTTGCTCGCGAAGCTTGTCGACGGCGAAGTGAAGTGCTTCGAAAACCTCAATCTCGCTTCGGGAAAGACGACGGTCTTCGCAGAATTGCTTCGCGCAGTCGGCATCGACCGGACCTGTCTCATTGCGCTCGATCCCAAGAACGAGGTCGCACGACAGAGTGCAAGCAATCTGCCCTATTCCTCGACCATTCGAATCGATCAGCTGAATGTGTTCGAGTTGCTCAATCACCGGTTCCTCGTGATTGATCGGGCGACATTGAACGCGTTTCTTGATGAGTCATGCTTCGCACAAACCGCCGAGGTCAAGTCATGAATCCGACTGAAGTCATTCGTCGTCCACTGATTACCGAGAAGGCGAACGGAGCCGCGAGTGATGTCAATCGCTACACCTTTGAGATCGACAAGCGCGCCAACAAGACAGATGTGAAGTCCGCCATCGTGACGCTCTACAAGGTGCGTGTCCTCGGAGTCAGCGTCATGAATCGCAAGGGCGAGGATCGCCGTGCGAAATTTGGACTGATTCCAGGCAAGTGGGTCAAGCATGCGGTCGTTCGCGTGCATCCTGAGGACCGAATCGAACTCTTCTGATCGAACTGGAGAACTCAACAATGCCGATTCGCGTTTACAAACCAATCACGAACAGCCGCCGCAATGCGTCGGTCAATCTCCACGCCGAAGTCACGAAGACCAAGCCCGAGAAGAGTCTGCTTCGCCCGTTGCACAAGACGGGTGGTCGAAACTGCCAAGGGAAATTGACGGTCATTCAACAGGGTGGCGGACATAAGCGACGCTATCGAATGATCGACTGGCGCCGACAGAAGGACGACGAGCCCGCGTTGGTGGTTGGAATCGAATACGACCCAAATCGCACATGCCACTTGGCACTGCTCAAGTACGAAGACGGAACGGTTCGTTACATCCTTGCACCAAAGGCGATTCGCGCTGGGTCGAAGGTTCTCAGTTCCGCGAAGCAGATCGATCCAGATGTCGGCAATTGCATGCCGCTTCGTCACATCCCAACAGGACTCGAACTCCACGCGATCGAGATGGCGCCGGGACGCGGTGCTCAGATGGTTCGATCGGCGGGAATGTCAGCTCGACTGACAAACAAGGAAGGCCGATTCGCGACGCTCGTTATGCCATCTGGTGAAATTCGCCAGGTATCGCTCGACTGCCGAGCAACGATTGGCCCAGTTGGCAACGCGGATCACGCACTCGTCAAGTTGGGCAAGGCTGGTCGCGCTCGATGGCTCGGTCGACGACCGCGCACCAGAGGAATGGCGATGAGCCATCATCAGCATCCGCACGGAGGTGGTGAAGGTCGCTCGAAGGGCGGTCAGATTCCATCCAATGCAAGCAACACTCCCTCCAAGGGCGGTCGCACGCGACTTCGTGGCAAGGCGAGTGACGAGCGAATTCTCCGTCGGCGATTCAGTCGTCGTTACGGGCAATTGAAGGTGTAATTCAAAGATTCATCCACAGGATCAACAAAGCGTCGAATCAGTTTCAGCACTCAGGAGATCACGAACATGTCTCGATCATCGAAAAAAGGTCCAGCAGTCGACGAGAAGCTCTTCCGTAAGGTCGAAGCAGTTCAACCTGGTAGCCGTCGGCAACCCATTAAGACATGGCGCCGAGCATGCACGATTGTGCCGGAATTTGTCGGCACGACTTTCGCGGTCCACAATGGTCGCGCTTTCATCGATGTCTTCGTCACCGAAGACATGGTTGGACACAAGCTTGGCGAGTTTTCGATGACGCGAACGTTTCGCGGTCACACCAATAAGAAGGAAGGCATCGCCGGCGGCGAGAAGTCCTCGAGCTGATCTTGAATCTCTGAACGAACTGGAATTCACCGAAGGAAATCATGGCAAAGACCGAAACAAAGACCAAAGCAGCGCCAGACGCGTTCACAGCGACCCATCGTCACTGTCGAATCGCGCCGAGAAAAGTCCGCCTTGTCATTGACATGATTCGTGGTCTCGATGTCGCCAGTGCGATGTCGACGCTCGACTTCAGTCCCCGCCGAGGCGCCGTGTTCGTGAAGGTCGTTCTCAAGAGCGCCATTGCCAATGCAGAGGAAGGGTCGGCCGATGTCGGTTCTCTCTTCATCAAGGAAACCAAAGTGGACGAAGGTCCAATCATCAAGCGCTTTCAGCCGAAAGACCGTGGGCGCTCTCACGCAATCAAGAAGCGAACATGCCACATCTATGTGACCGTCGCCGAGCGCAAATCCTGAGGTCGTAAATTATGGGTCAAAAAACACATCCATTTGGTTTTCGAGTCGGAATCACCGAGGCGCACAAGAGCCGATGGTTCGCCCCCAAGGCGCTCTTCGGTGAGTTGCTCGTCGAGGATTACAAGATCCACAAGTTCATCGACAAGCGGTTGAACCGAACTCCTCCGTTTGCCGCTGTCAGTGACATTCTGATCGAGCGAACTCGCGAAGAGCTGACTGTCGTGATCAAGACTGCGCGGCCAGGCCAAGTGCTCGGACTCAAGGGTTCGGGCAAAGAGCAACTGATCAACGAATTGCAAGCGCTCACGAGTCGCAAGGTCGCCGTCAGCGTGGTTGAAGTCCGCAATCCAGAAATTGACGCACGCCTGATCGCCGAGACGATGGGCGAACAACTTAAGAAGCGCGCAAACTTCCGTCGCTTGATCAAGCAACGTTGCGAAAGTGCGATGCAGAACGGCGCGAAGGGCATTCGCATTCTCCTGGCGGGTCGTTTGGGTGGCGCAGAAATGAGTCGAACGCTGGACATGAGACTTGGATCGATTCCTCGGTCGACTCTTCAGGCCCATGTCGACTACGCACTCGCCCATTCATTCACAACCTACGGAGCGCTCGGAGTAAAGGTCTGGGTCTACCGCGGGATGTATTCAGCGCAGGAAACCCAGCCCGAGTACCAGTCCACCGCAGCGGGCGGCAAGGCTCGTGCACGAGGACGTCGCTGATTCGCTTCGTATCGAACCCAATGACCTTCACTCACGCTCTTTACTTCCTTGAGAGATAAGCAATGAAACTACTTCCATCACGAGTCAAGTACCGCAAGCAACAGCGCGGCAAGATGAAGGGCTGTGCGACGCGCGGCAATTATGTCGCGTTCGGAGATTACGGCTTGCAGTCGTTGGGGACGGTGTGGCTGAGCGGTCGCCAGATCGACGCGGGTCGTATCGCGGCGCAGCACTTCCTTCGTCGTCAAGGAAAGCTCTACATCCGAGTCTTCCCTGAAAAGCCGATTTCGAAGAAGCCATTGGAAACTCGAATGGGTACTGGAAAGGCGGAAGTGGAGTATTGGGCAGCGCGCGTGAAGCCCGGAACGATTCTCTTCGAAGTCGAAGGAGTCCCGGAAGATCTCGCGAAGCAGGCGCTTGCGCGCGTGGCGCACAAGATGCCGGTTCGATGCAGGATGGTCTCGCGGCGTCTCGCGGTGTAATTCGAAGTCACGGTCAATTAGCAAGCATTCACCAGTAAGGAACCGAATCATGGATATGAATGAAATCAGGAAATTGAACGACGAAGAACTCGGGGTTGAAAGCACCCGAGTTCGTCGCGCGATCTTCCACCTGCGTTCCCAAGTCGTCACAGAAAAAGTGAAGGACTCTTCGCAGTTCGGAAAGCTACGTGGCGATCTCGCTCGGCTTTTGACAGAAGTGTCGACCCGTCGAGTCGTGGGTAGTCGTTCACCCGCGACAACTGTTGCCAAGTCCCCAGCCCTTCGTAAACCAGTCGCCCGTAAACCAGTCGCACGAAAGCAGGTGAAGTCTTGAGTCGCAAGTCCCCAGTGGTGATTCCCCCCACGAGTCCTCGTCTCGTCGGCATGGTCGACCGAGATGGTCAGGATCGAACCCGTCGCGTCGTGATTTCCTACTCTGCTCGTCACCCGCGATATGGCAAGTATGTTCGTCAGCGCACCGTGCTCCATGTTCACGACGAATCGAACGAGTCGCATATGGGCGATCGTGTCGAGATCGCCGAGTGCAGACCAGTCTCTCGAACCAAGCGATGGGCGCTCGTTCGAATCGTGGAACACGCGCCACTCAAGACAGAAGTTGTCTACGGCGAGGCGGTTCCCGTGGCGACGAGCGTTAGCGAGCGACCAGACAAGAAGTAAGTTTGTGAAACAAGTTTTAGAAGGTTAACGGAGAACACTCAGATGATTCAAAAAGAAAGCAGACTTGAAGTCGCCGACAATAGCGGCGCACGCGAGGCCATGGTGATCGGCGTGCTCGGTGCGAGCACCGCTCGTGGTCGATTCACACGCCTGTCGATGTCGGTAGGCGACAGAGTTCGGGTCGCGATCAAAGCTGCGATCGCCAACGGAGATGTCAAGTCGGGCGATAAGGCTCTGGCTGTCATCGTCCGCGTCAAGTATCCCGTGCGTCGAAACGACGGGTCGTATGTCCGATTTGATTCGAACGCATGCGTTCTAATCGATGACGATGGTAATCCCAAGGGCACGCGTATCTTCGGCGCAGTCGCACGTGAACTTCGGGAAAAGAACTACATGAAAATTGTTTCCCTTGCGCCAGAGGTTGTCTAATCCCATGCCACTCCATGTAAAAAAAGGCGATGTCGTGCTGGTCACATCGGGTAATCACCGCGGTGAATCTGGCGAGATCCTCACAGTCAATCTCAAGTCGATGCGCGTGATTGTCAAGGGTGTCAATGTGCGGAGACGCAACATGAAGGCAACCCAGCAGCAACCGAAGGGATCAGTGATCGAGAAGGAACTTTCGATTCACATTTCGAATGTCAGCCCGGTGGTCGATGGAAAGCCATCACGGGTTCGATTCGTCACAAAGGCCGATGGTTCGAAAGTACGGATTGCCACGCGCAATGGCAGTGAACTGCATGTGTTGCGTGGCGCCACGAAGCGGAAGGGTTGAAGGAGCAATTTATGACAACGACAAACAAGAAAAAAGAAGTTCCTGCGTCGCTTCCAGAGCCGCGACTCCGTCGGGTTTATCGCGATGAAGTCTCGCCACGCGTGCTGACGGAATTCGGCATGAAGAATGCCCATCAATTGCCACGCATTCAGAAGGTCATAATCAATGTTGGAGTCGGTCGACACCTTGAGAATCAGAAGCTCAAGCCTGAGTATCGCGATGCCGTGGTCAGCACCCTTTCGACGATTTCTGGTCAGAAGCCAATCATGTTGATCGCGAAGAAAGCTGTCTCGAACTTCAAGGTTCGAGAGGGCGCGCCGAGTGCATTCATGGTGACACTCAGGCGCGAGCGGATGTGGAACTTTCTCGATCGTCTGATCAATCTCGCGATGCCTCGTATCAAGGACTTCCGCGGAGTTTCGGACAAGACCTTCGATCGCCAAGGAAACTTCGGCATGGGATTGACTGAACAGGCGGTTTGGCCGGAAATCAATATGGCAGCCGTCAATCACACGCACGGTATGAACATCAACATTGTTTTTTCGCGGAGCGACCCAAAGAAGAGCCGGCTTGTCCTGGCCGAGCTTGGGATGCCATTCGTGAAACCAGAAGTGTCGTCACCGAAGTTGTCACCCCCGTCATCACCCCCGTTGTCGCCCCCGTCGTCGCCCGCTGTCTAAAGGAGCCCCATGGCAAGCAAACGAGTATTCGCAAAGATGAAGGCCACGCCGAAGTTCTCGACTCGCAAGCGAAATCGCTGCGAGATCACTGGCCATCCTCGTTCGTATTACCGAAAGTTCAGAATCAGTCGTCACATGCTGCGCGAATTGGCGCTCCTGGGAATGATCCCAGGGATGCGCAAGGCATCGTGGTGAAGTGTTGGTGAGGTGTTAGTGAGTTTTTTAGGCTCAGTCCGTGTCAGTCAATCATTTTCAAGGATCCATCCATGTCACTTCAAGATCTCACAGCCGATATGTTGACCCGCATCCGTAATGCGGTGTCGATCCGCCGCAAGAGCGTGAACTGCCTCAATAACCGCCTAAACCGCGGTGTGTTAGAGGTATTGCGCGACGAGGGTTACATCACAGGATTCGAGGTCATTCCAGATGGTCGGCAGGGACTCCTGCGCGTCCAATTGAAATATGGACCGCGCGGAGAGACGCTCATCAATCGCATTGATCGGGTTTCACATTCGGGCTGTCGCGTCTATTGCGGTGCGGAGGCGATGCCTCGGTTGCTCGAAGGCCTCGGGATCACGGTGGTCTCGACCAGTCACGGAGTCATGAGCGATCGCAGAGCACGCGAAATGCGCGTTGGCGGAGAGGTTGTCTGCGCCGTCTCGTGATCGAGCAAGGCCCCAACGATCTTTACGCAAAGACAACGAAGCTAAATACAAGCACTAGATACAAGAACTAGATACAAGAACTAGCTACAAGAAGAAGACTCGAATCAATACCCCAGAAAGAAACACCATGAGCCGCATCGGAAAACAACTCATTGCCGTCCCAGCCGCAGTCAAAGTCTCGGTCAACGCGGCGACCCGGACAGTGGATTTTCAAGGTCCAAAGGGCAAGAACTCGTTCGTCTATCGCTCCGAAGTGATCGTTGTGTACGACGACAAGAGCAAGTCCATCACCTGCACGCTCGACGATATGGGTCGCATCGACGAGGGGAATCGGCGGGCGTACTGGGGTACGACGCGAGCCGTCCTGAACAAGATGGTCAAGGGCGTCGCGGAGGGTTACTCCCTGAAGCTCGAGGTCATCGGTGTGGGATGGACATCGAAGCTCCAGGGCAAGAAGTTGACCCTCTCGATCGGGTTCTGCAATCCAATCGAGTTGATGGTTCCAGAGGGCGTGACCTGCGTGATCGAGAACAACACGATCATCACGATTTCAGGCGTCGACGCCCAGCAAGTCGGTGCCTTCGCGAGCTTGATTCGAAGTCAGCGCAAGCCAGAGCCATACAACGGAAAAGGCATCAAATACTCCACTGAAGTGATTCAGCGGAAGAAGGGCAAGGCATTCGGCGCCTAAGGCGCGAGTGAAACTTACAGAAAGCCACAGGAATTACCATGGACATTTGCACACAAAAAAGATCGCGTCGCAGTCGCCGACGCAAGGGACTTCGCAAGACAATTCGCGGGACTCCCATGCGACCTCGCCTTGCAGTCTTTCGTTCGCCGAGGCACATCTATGTTCAGATCATCGATGATCTCGCAGGAAAGACGCTCTGCGCGGCTTCCTCGTTGGATGTCGAACTGACCGACGGTAGTGCTGGCAAGAGTGGCGGCAATTCAGATGCCGCAATCGCCGTCGGAAAGGCTGTGGCGCAACGCGCGATCAAGGCGGGAATCAGTCAAATCGTCTTCGATCGAGGTGGCTATCTCTATCACGGTCGGGTCAAGGCACTAGCCGAAGCCGCACGAGCGGGAGGTCTCAAGTTTTGACGAACGGAAATCAATCGATTCGATCGAGTGAAAGCTTCAGAGAACAACTATGAACGACAACTTTGATGACAGTGGCATTGATGCAACGACAGTAAAGGTCTTCCGGACCTCGTCAACTGTCGCAGGCGGGCGGCGCTTCAGTTTCGGAGCGCTCGTCGTCGTCGGCGATCGACACGGAAAGGTCGCCGTTGGTTACGCCAAGAGCAACCAGGTTCCCACAAGCGTTGAGAAGGCCACGCGGGAAGGTCGTCGCAAACTGCGTGCCTATCCATTGCAGGGTCGAACCTTGCCGCATTCGGTCGAGGGTCGCTTCGGTGCCTCGACGGTGCGATTGGTGCCCGCGAGCCCCGGAACGGGCGTTATTGCGGGAGCATCCGTTCGCGCCGTGCTTGACATGCTTGGTGTGCAGGATTGCTTGACGAAGGCGTACGGATCGACGAACGCCAAGAACTTGGTGAAGGCAACTTTTGTCGCGCTCGACTCGCTTCGAACCCGTGAACGTATCGAACAACTCCGCGGTGTCACACTCGGAACAACGACTGTCGAAGACGCGATCGCTCGCGGAGTCGCAGCGATGCCTTCACAGCGATCCGGCGAGCGCGCCGCAGCTCCAGTCAACACCGTTGGCGATGAACGTCGACGTGGAGGCGGTGGCGGCGGACGTGGCTTCGGTGGTGGCGGTCGATCAGGCGGCGGGCGCCCGCGCAGTGATGGTGGCGATCGAGGTGCTCCGCATGCTCACGCGCCGTCAGCGATCGCCGATGCTCCAGTGGTGGCGGCAGCACCAGCACCGGCACCAGCCCCGGCACCAGCCCCGGCACCGGCACCGGCGTCGGATGCAGGGTCTGGAGATTCATCCGCATCAGTTCAGGCTTGATACGTAGCGTTACTTTTCAGTTTTCTAGATAGGAGTATCGAACAATGATGATTCATGATGTCACAAGTCGAGTTGGAAAGCACAAGCTTCGCATGCGCGTCGGTCGCGGCGAGGGAAGTGGCAAGGGGGGAACCAGCGGTCGCGGTCACAACGGCGCCAAGAGTCGCGCGGGTTGGACGAGCCGTCCCGGATATCAGGGCGGATCGACGCCTCTGCTCCGACGGTTTCCGAAGCGCGGATTTTCGAATGCGGACTTTCGAGTCGACTACCACGTCGTCAATGTCGCGGAACTCGCCAAGCATTTCGCCACAGGCGCGCAGGTTGATGTCGATGGACTCGTTCGTGTCGGTCTTGTGCGCGATGGAAAGCTTCCGTTGAAGGTCCTCGGCAACGGCGATATCGCGGTCAAGTTGACTGTGACCGCGGACCGGTTCTCCGGACAGGCGAAGACCAAGATCGAAGCCGCAGGTGGAACGGTGATTCTGACTCCGAAAGCGGCAAGGGCTGCGGCCACGGCGCAGACCGAAGCGGAGGCCGATGCACTCAAGAAGGCAAACGCTGCGAAGTACGCGTCGAAGGTCAAGGCGAGCGCCGAGCCTGTAGTGGAAGGAAAGAAGGGCGAAGATAAGAAGTCAGATAAGAAGTCAGATAAGAAGTCAGAAAAGAAGTCAGAGCAGAAACTAGAGAACGAGCAAGACAAAGACAAAGACCAAGGTAAAGACCAAGGTAAAGACCAAGAGTAAAAGTAGTCAAGAGACCCACACCAACTACACACATGCTGCAAGCATTCGCAAACATCTTCCGAATCCGTGACCTCCGAAACAAGGTGTTTTTCACGTTGGGGGTGTTGGTCATCTACCGAATTGGATTCTGGATTCCTCTCCTTGGCGTGGATCAGTCCGAGCTCGCGAAAGCAGCTGAACGTGCCTCAGTCGATCAGAGTGGATTCGGTCGGCTTTTGGAGTACGCGTCGATTTTCTCGGGAGGATCGTTGCAGCAGTCGACGATCTTCGGTCTCGGAATCATGCCGTACATCACGGCGAGCATCATCTTCCAGTTGTTGCAGGCGGTCGTTCCTTCACTTCAGGAGTTGAAGAAGGAAGGGATGTCGGGTCAGCAGAAGATCATGGAATGGACGCGCTACGCGACGGTCGGGCTCTGCCTCCTGCAAGGCTTGATGTGGCTTGGATTCCTTCGTTCTCAGAACCTCGTTCAGCCGCAATTCCAAATCGGCGGCGGACTGGTGATCTTCTACATATCCGGCATTGCGGCGTTGACCGCTGGAAGTCTGTTCTTGATGTGGTTGGGAGAGCAAGTCGACAAGTATGGAATCGGCAACGGTGTTTCGATCATCCTCACCGCGGGGATTCTGTCGCGCATGCCAAGCGCAGCAACATGGTTGGTCAAGAACTTTGATGCCAGCCTCCAGGGTGGCGAATCAAAGATCGGACTGATTGGGCTCATCGTGCTCGTCGCCGGATTCCTCTTCGTGGTCGCTGGCGCGATCATCATTACGGTGGCACAGAGACGAATCCCTATTCAGCAGGCGAAGCACACACGAGGTCGCAAGGTCTTCGGTGGCCAACGCCACTATCTCCCCCTGCGAATCAATCACGCCGGTGTGATGCCGATCATTTTCTCAAGCACGCTCATGATGTTCCCGGCATCTGGTTGTGCCTGGCTGGCGTCGCGCGCCGCATCTGTCGATGCATCATCGACATGGTCGTCGATCACAAATTTTATCGCGCAAAACTTGCAGATCGGGTCCTACCCGTATGTGCTGATTGAAATTGTCTTGATCTATTTCTTCTCGTACTTTTGGACGACGGTGCAATTGTCGCCCTCGGACATGTCGAAGCAATTGAGGGAGCATGGGTCGTTCATTCCTGGACTTCGCCCCGGTCCTCGTACAGCCGAGTACTTGGAAACGGTGATTTCGCGGATCACCTATGTCGGTGCCGGTGCGCTTGCTCTCATCGCGATCATCCCGACGATCGTCAGCGAACAACTGGGAATTCCGTTCTTCGTGGCGCAGTTCCTGGGTGGAACTGGACTCCTGATCGTGGTCAGTGTGGCATTGGATCTCGTGCAACGCATCGAGGCGAATCTACTCATGCGTAATTACTCTGGGTTCCTTTCCGCCGGAACGAGCGAGTCCGGACCACGCATCCGATCGGCAAGAGGTTGAGAAAATGGTGACCATCCGAACAACGACCGATGAACTTCTCACCGCCGCCGATGCAAGGCGGGGCGGGATCGTCGCGACCGTTCGATTGGGTGACGCGCCATCTCTGCGCCGCGGATTCGAAAGATCTGGGCCGCGGGTTGGTGGCGGTCGACAAGTTGAACTAAGAATGCCCGATGAGATCGAAGCAATTCGTTCTGCCGCACTCGTGGCACGCGCGGCCGTCGATGCCGCGCTTCGTCTCGCAGTCGTCGCAGCGACGCCCTCATCGCTGGCGTCCATCGCTTCTGGGATTATCGCTGCGGCACGAGCGGAAAGTCTCGTCCAATGCGTATCGATGGAATCTGAAAATGGCGGTCAACTTCCATTTCCTGCTGCGTGTTGCATCGGTGTGAATGATCGATTGGTCCACGCCGTTCCGACCGACGAACCATTGTGCGACGGCGATCTTGTGACTGTCGATGTGGCCGTTCGGCTCGGTGGCTGGTGCGCCGATATCGCGGACTGCGTCGTCGTAGGACGCGGTGAGGCACGATCGCATGCGACGCTCGCTGGCTGCAATGAAATGCTCGACGTAGCGCTTGCGACGATGGCACCTGGAGTGCGTTGGTCGCAAGTTGCGCAGCGGATGCAGGAAGTCGCTCAAGCGAGAAGCTTGGGCATCGTCACGAGTTACTCTGGGCACGGCATCGGACGCGCAATGCATGAGGCGCCGATCGCGCCATGTGGGATCGAAAGAGGATTCGTGGAGCGCGGCGATTTTACGCTCCTTCCCGATATGGTTCTTTCCGTGGAGCCAACCGTGGTGAGTCGGCCCGATGGAATTCGCTCGATCGATGCGGATGGATATGCGATCGGTTGTCGCCTCGTCGTCTGTCCGGATGGATGGACGATGCGAACCGAAAGCGGTGCTCATGGTTGCGCGGTGGAGCGGACCGTGGTGATCACGAGGTCGGGATGCGAGATGCTTGATGTGGAACGTCCGACGCTCATGAAATCGCCTGCCCGAACGAATTCACCTGCCCGAACGAATTCACAGAGAGATCGAGCAGGATAAAATATGGCGAAAGAAGAGAAAATCACCCTCGAAGCCGAAGTCACTGAGGCACTTCCCGACGCGATGTTTCGCGTGAAGCTTCAGAATGGCCACGAAATCCTGGCCTATGTCAGTGGCAAAATGAGGAAGTTTTTCATCAGAATTCTTCCAGGCGACCGAGTCACAATCGAAATGAGTCCATACGACATGACCAAGGGCAGAATCACTTTCCGACAGTAGTTCGGAAGACACTCGAAGCGCACACGCAATCACATAAATTCGTCCACCACTCAAGCAATAGGAATCACGGAGTCACACATGAAAGTCAGAAGCAGTATTAAGCGCCGCACACTCGACTGCCAGATCGTCGTCCGAAAGGGCAAGCGCTTTGTCATCAATAAGAAGAACCCACGCCTGAAGCAACGGCAGGGCTGACCTCAGCCAGGCCTCACCAGAAACATCGGAGAACACACACCATGCCACGTATCGCCGGAATCGACATCCCAGACAAGAAGAAAATCCTCTTTTCGCTCCAGTACATCCATGGCGTCGGTCCGAAGGGCGCCGCCACGATTCTCGAGAAGACGGGTATTGACCCGAATCGTCGGACGCACACACTCGGCGATCAGGAGCTTGCCGCCATCTCCAAAGAGATCGACGATAGTTACATCGTCGAAGGAGCATTGCGCAGGCAGGTTGCTCAAGATATTCAACGACTCAAGGACATCCATGCGTACCGTGGCGAGAGACATCGTCGTTCGCTTCCATGTCGTGGTCAGCGCACTCGTACGAATGCTCGAACTCGCAAGGGTCGAAAGAAGACCGTTGCAGGCAAGAAGGGCGTGAACGGTTAATTCATCGGACTCGCTCCCTTGACCATTTAGGAAAAAACACCATGTCGAAAAAACCAAAGATTCGAAGAAATGTCATCAAAGGAATCGTGCACGTCAATGCGACGTTCAACAACACGATCGTCACGATCACCGATACCAACGGCGAGACGATTTGCTGGGACTCCGCAGGCACCGTGGGATTCAAGGGCGCGAGAAAGAGCACCCCATTCGCCGCGAGTCGTGCGAGCGAGCGCGCAGCTGGGAAGGCTCGGCGTGTCGGCATGCGCGAGGTCGAAGTTCGTGTCCGTGGCGCGGGTCCTGGCCGAGAATCGGCCGTGACAGCCCTGCAGGCAAATGGGCTGAAGGTCCTCACCATCGAGGATCAGACGCCATTACCGTTTAACGGATGTCGTTCGCCAAAGAAGCGACGCGTCTAACATCATCTATTGCTCTGCCCCATAGCAGGGGCGCGGACCTTGTGGCGGGGTACCGCGTTTCCGATTGAGGCAGAGCCTGTTCAGTATGGTCTGGATACCGCCACAGGAGATTTGAATCATGCATATTCGCTGGAGAGGTCTCGAACTACCGGGTCGAGTGACGGTTGACAAGAGCAGCCTGACATCGACATTTGGCCGTTTTTCTGCGGAACCGTTTGAACGCGGTTTCGGCACCACCATCGGCAACAGCCTTCGTCGCATTCTGCTTTCGAGCATTGAAGGCGCGGCGATCACTAAGTTGCAGATCGCGGGCATTACCCACGAGTTTTCATCGATCCCGGGCATCGTGCAAGATGTCTCGGACATCCTGCTGAACATCAAGGGTTTGATCGTTGAGATGGATGGCGACGAAACGAAGACCGTGCGCATTCGAGTCGAAGGTCCTTGCGATGTGACGGGCGCATCAATTGAGTCCGACGCTTCGGTTCGGATCCTCAATCCAGATCATGTGATCTGTCGTCTGAACGACAAGGTTCGATTCGATGTCGATCTCACGGTCAACCGTGGACGTGGATACCAACCCGCCAGCGAGCAATACAACACCGAAGAGGATCAAGTGATCGGAGAAATCCCGCTCGATGCGATCTTCACTCCTGTTCAGCGCGTTCGATATCGCGTCGAAGACACCCGAGTCGGCCAGCGGATGAACTATGAGCGACTCGTGCTCGATGTTTGGACAAACGGAACCGTGACGCCCGAGATGGCACTTGTTGAAGCTGGAAAAATCCTTCGCAAGCATGTCAATCCATTCGTGCAATTCGACTCCGCAGGCGACGAGATGGTCGAGCAGGGACTCGCTTGCGATCAAGAGGCAAACGCCGATCTCGATCGAAAGTTTGGAATGTCTTTGGTCGATCTCAATCTTGGGGTTCGGGCCACGAATTGTCTTCAAACGGCTGGAATCACGACAGTAGGTCAGCTGATCCAGAAGACGGAGTCCGAATTGATGGAACTTCGTGCTTTCGGCAAGACATCGCTCCATGAGATCGAGGGGCGGTTGCAAGAGATCGGATTGTCGCTCGGAATGCAAGTGACAGACGGAGCCGCTTCAAGAGGATGAGTCATCCCGCCAGAAAGGCGCGGATCAGAAGTTTGAATCGTTGGTCGAATTACGCTTCTTTGAATTACGCTTCTTTGAATTACGCTTCTTTGAATTACACCAGGAGTATCGAATTATGAGACATCGTGTAGCTGGAAAACAACTCTGCCTTGAAAGCGATCATCGTCGTGCCATGCTGCGAAATCTTGCCGCTGGACTTTTCGAACATGGTCAGATCGTCACGACCTTGACGAAAGCCAAGGCCGTGAAGCCGTATGTCGAACGCTTGATTACGATTGCGCGCCACAAGTCACTCGCCGCCCGCCGACTGCTCCACAGTCGACTGACGGACCGAGCTGTCTTTGCGTGGGTTGCTGATCCCAATGTCAAGGAGGAGCGGAAGACCAGCGCATACTGGACGCTTCCTGCGGCAAGCGAAATCGAGTTCAACCGATTCGGCGAACTGCGCAAGTCACCGCGACTGGTTCATCACTTGATGACCCGAGTTGCGCCACTCTTTACCGATCGGCCTGGTGGTTACACCCGGATTGTGAAATTGGATCGACGACGAATCGGCGATGCGACCAATCTGGTCGTTCTTCAACTCGTTGGTCGAGAAAGTGGGTCGCAAGTCTCCGGCGGATCATCAGGTCGTCGAACAACCGCCGATAGGCGTACATCGTTCGCGGCCAAGATTCGCAAGGAAACGACCAAGCCAGCTCCTGCGAGCGAATCCGCGACGAGTTGAGATTCGAAGACGCGTCGAATTGACTGCCAAGGTGTCGGGAAGACGCTTCTAGAACTGGCGCAGGAATCGCACGTCGTTTTCGAAGAGCCATCGGATATCGCTAATCCCGTAGCGTCGCATCGCGATTCGTTCAATCCCCAATCCGAAGGCGTAGCCCCGCCACACTTCTGGATCGATGCCGAGAGCCGTAAAAACATTCGGATCGACCATCCCGCATCCGCCGATTTCGACCCACTGCCACTGACCTCGGATACACATTTTCATATCGACTTCAGCCGATGGTTCGGTGAAGGGGAAGAAACTCGGCCGCATTCGGACTTCGGCATCTTTCCCGAAGTACGCATGTGCGAACTGAAGCAGTGCGGTTTTTAAGTCGACGAGGGAGAGATCTCGTTCGACGCAGAGTCCCTCGATCTGATGAAACATCGAAAAGTGTGTCGCATCATGCGTGTCTGGTCGATAGACGCGACCGACTGCAACGACCTTCAAGGGGAGCGACTGCGTTTCCATCGCTCGAATCTGAACGGTCGAAGTTTGGGTGCGAAGAAGTCGCTTCACCCCTGACTGCTCGCCCATGTAGAAGTTGTCGGTCGCGTCGCGCGCAGGGTGACCTTCGGGAATATTGAGCGCCGTGAAGTTGTGCCATTCGTCCTCGACCTCGGGACCATCAGCGACTGCGAAACCCATCTGTCCGAAAACATCAATGATCTCGTCGATTGTGCGGGAGAGGATGTGACGTCGACCTTTCCCCAACATTGTGCCAGGCTCGGTGACATCGATCGAAGGACCGCTCGGACCCTGGCTGCTTCGAGCTTGTGCGAGGGTGCTCTTTCGTGCTTCCAGCGAGATCTCAAGTTGCGACTTCAGCTCGTTGAGGCGACGCCCGAGCATGGGCTTTTCGTCTCCCGGCGCATCTTTGAGTCGAAGCATGAATGCCTTCAGTTTCCCGTTGGCACCGAGGTACTGCGTCCGCCACTTTTCAATTTCAGCGACCGAGGTTGCTGTCGCAAGTTCACTCTCTGCGCTGCGTCCAAGTTCATCGATTCCTTCAGTCAATGGGTGGGATCCAGTAATGAGGTTGAGCGAGCGAGAGAACGGCTGCCAGAGGATGACACCCGAGGGCATGCCTCGAAGCGGGGGAGTGTATGAAGTGGGTTGAAGAGGCGCCGACCACGCGACGGCCGACGCTCACGCGGTCAGTTACTCCGTCAGGGTCGGATCGCAGTCTCGGGGGTGTTCGACCGAGGCTGCGATCCCGACACCCGTCGGCGATCCCGCCATCAAGCTGCCCCGACAGCCGAAGGGATTCTCCCCAGAATTCAAAACACCCCCGAAAAGCGCCCCAGAATGCTCTCGCAAATCCCGACACGTCACCAACCTCAGATCGATCTTGAATCGATCTTGGATCGATGACATGGAATTTCTTTCCAACAAGAGAAACCCTGGAAGGGCTCAACTAAAGGAGATAGATTTTTTTGGGGTGGGTATTGAGAAAAACTTGTAGATTATTCTTCAGCGAGAGCGAAACGTACTTTTCTGGCAAAAAATGAGTACTGCCGCAGATCCCCCAACTCCCGTTCAGGCATTTCCAGAGACCCGGAGCCAGTGGATCGCCGAATGCCTATCAGATGGCGACGGAGGGATGTCCGTTGCCAACGTCTATCTGATGGAAAACTATCTTCGACCGTTGACGACCTATTGCAGGGCGATCGACCTTGGGAAGTCAGTGCGTCGCGAGTGCGATGAGCTGGTGCACGAGTTCTTCGCCGATCGTCTCGGGGATCCCGAGTATTTGAAATCTTGGCTTGCGAGCAAATTGCGATTGCGCAACTGGCTCCGCAACGGGCTTCATCTCTATGTTCACGAACTGCGACGAGCTGAACGCGCACATGCCGGAGAACTCGTAAGTCATGATGAGCTTGCTGCTGACATTTCGGATCAAGACCAGGTGTTTGAACGTGCGTGGGCAAAGTCGGCTCTGGATCTGGCGATCAAGGAGGCGATCCGTCGACTTGAGGCGAAGGGTAGAAGAAGCGAATGGGATATTTTTTGGCTCCATCACATTCAGGGATTGCCTCACGCAAAGCTCGGCGAAATGCACAAGTTGTCGCCTGCTCAAGTTGCACAACGAGTCTTCGCGGTTGCCGAGCAGTTACGAAGTATCCTCGCTGGAATCCTTCGAAGAGATGGAGTGCTTGTGAGCGAAGTTGATTTCGAATTGCGAACGATGATGGAGGCGATGCATGAATCTCGACCATGATTCGTTCGATGGGGCTTCGGAGATCACGCCGAGTGTCGCAGTTCGGCTCTTTTCGGCGATGCTTGGACCGAATGCCCAACCGATTGACCGCTTAGTCGCTCGATGCGTAGCGATAGACGGTCTCGCCTGGAGTACCGCACTCTTGGCGACCCGCGGTCCTCGCCCGAGGACGATCGAGGGGTGGATGGCATGGAAGAGCCTTGCGAAAAGCAGTATTCACGAGGGCGAGCTGCATGCGGGTGAACAGGAAGCGCTTGGATCATTTCTCTGCTATCTCGTTGCCATCGCAGGGGCTCTCGCGCTCGACGGCACGCTGATCACCAGAATCTCACGATTGGAAATCCGGCGCGGATTGATCACCGTCGGCGGAACGCTCGACCCAACTTGGCGCGAATTGTTCGAGGTCGCTCGAAAAAGACTCGATGCGATGGGGGCATCGAGTGAGCAACCCTGATTGAGATCGGACTTCCGAAGTCAGCTGGTGTAGTCGGCGTTAATCTCGACGTATCGCTTGGTGAGCCCGCACGACCAGAAGACATCGGATGCAGATCCCATGGCGAGATCGAGTTCGATTCGGACCGTGTCGGCCGTGAATGCGTTTCGGACCTTGACCAAGTCCACACTCGCGGGAGCACCGCGCTCGAAGAGCAGGATCCCTCCCGCGCTCACTCGAAGTGCTGATGGATCGAATGGCACTCCTGCCCGACCCGCGGCCGCCAGAATTCTCCCCCAATTTGGATCTCCCCCAGTGACGGCGGTTCGAACGAGAAGGCTCGTTGCGACCGTGCGTGCGACCTGAAGGGCGTCCGTGTCAGTGAGGGCTCCGCGCACGCGCACTTCGATTCCGCGTTCGAAACCCTCGCCGTCTCTGACGATCATGAGCGCGAGCTCTTGTGAAACTTGTTTGAACGCCTCCGCGAGCAGATGAGGCGGCGCCTTTCCCGCGACATGGGACGCGAGGGCGAAAACACTGTCGTTGGTACTCGTGTCGCCATCAACGGAGATGCGATGAAAACTGGTCTCGACGGCCGCACGCAAGTGTCCATCGAGCTCGACTGGAGTCAAAGCGGCATCGGTGGCGAGAACAGCGATCATCGTCGCCATGTTCGGGTGGATCATGCCAGCCCCCTTCGCCACGCCGGTGACGGTGCACTCACATTCCTTCGTGCCGTCTGTCCAGTGAACAACGCGACTCGACCACTTTGGTCGCGTGTCGGTCGTCATGATCGCCCGCGCGAATGTCTCACAAGAACCTGGTTTGAGCGCGGCGGTGAGAGCAGGGAGCGCATGCTCAATCCGATCGATTGGAAGTTGCACGCCGATGACACCGGTCGAATTGACGAGGATTGATCGAGGAGTGACTCCAAGAGTTGCCGCGAGCGAGTCGATCGAACTGCGAGCGCGGACGAGCCCGTCAGATCCGGTCGCGGCGTTTGCGCAACCCGAGTTGATGAGGAGCGCGCGAATTCGGCCGGCGGAATTCGCGAGGTTTTCTTTCGAGACCTGAATCGGTGCTGCGACGATCAAGTTGCGTGTAAAGACAGCCGCTGCGGAGAGCTCGCTGTCGCCCACGAGCAAGGCAAGATCGTTCACACCAAGCTTCTTGATTCCTGCGCCGATACCCGCAGACGAGAACCCGAGTGGCCAACATGGCGTCTTGGTGACCGTGGGAGATGCGCTCGGGGTTGCCGTCGACATGGGTCAGGTCGATCCCTTTGTCGCCGCGCCGGTTTCGAGAGTCATCGCCACTTCGTCACACGCATCATTGCGCGGGCATGTTGCGCAGTCCTTGAGGATCTTTTCTGGCAAGACGCTGACACTGACGGTCTTAAATCCACAGCGCGTGAAGAATTCCGGTGCCCGGGTCAGGACGAAGACCTTTGGAATTCCCAGATCTGCGGCCCAATCGACGAAGTAGCGGGTGAGTGCCGACCCCAATCCGCCACCCTTGCGTCCAGGCACCACGCCAAGTGATCGGATCTCCGCCAGTTGGGGTGTATAGATCCAGAGTGATCCGCATCCGACAACAGTTCCATCCTCCACTGCGACGGCGAACTCCGAGAGCGACTCCAGGATTTCATCACGAGACCTGGGAAGATGCTCGCCCGCGCGCGCCCAGTGTTCGATGATCGCGCAGATCGCGTCGAGGTCTTCGATGTGAGCCTCTCGGATCGTCGCTTCGCACTCACGGCGTTCGACACGCGCTTCCAATATGGAACCATCGAGATGGCGGCGAGCCGCTTCGACTGAATCTGCAACCTGCAGGGGGGAAGTTCCGCCTCGGACATCGCGCTTGGCGACGGCACGATCGACCGTCAACGCAACATAGACATCACTTCCAATGCGTGGCTCGACTGCTTGCATTTCCTCGACCGAAAGTCCTTCGAGTGGCTTGGACTCTTTGATTGCAGCTCGCACGAGGCGACCCACGGAGTGATGCGCATCGCGAAATGGAATTCCTTGATCGACGAGATAGTCAGCGAGCTCGGTCGCATTCGAGTACCCACCACTCGCGGCGAGTCGAGCACGATCGCGGTTCACTGTCAGCCCGTCGAGAACCGGTGGAATCATGCGCAGACTGAGCGAGAGGTGCTCCATCGCATCGAAGAGTGGCTCCTTGTCTTCTTGGAGATCTTTGTTGTATGCGAGTGGAAGTCCTTTCAAGGTTGTCAGGATGTTGACGAGATTGGCTATCTGGCGACCCGTCTTTCCGCGGATCAGTTCAAGCGCGTCAGGATTCTTTTTCTGTGGCATCAAGCTCGATCCGCTGGTGACCGAATCTGAAAGTTCGACGAGTCCTGCTTCGCCGGTGCTGTAGAAAATAAGGTCCTCAGCGAGTCGCGAAAGATGGACCGCCGCGAGCGCGGTTGTCGCGAGTGTCTCGACGACGAAGTCTCGGTCGCTCACTGCGTCCAGCGAGTTCGCTGTCGGCGCGGAGAATCCAAGATCGCGCGCCAATCGGTTGCGGTCGATCGGATAGGCCGTCCCAGCCAGGGCGCCTGAACCGAGTGGGCAGAGTGCCATCCGAATCGCGGCGTCGTGAAAGCGTTCTCGGTCGCGTAGGAGCATCTCGACATAGGCCATGCACCAGTGTCCAAAGAGGATGGGTTGTGCTCGCTGCAGATGGGTGTAACCGGGGAAGAGCGTCTCGCGCTCGCGATCAGCCAACCCGAGAAGCGATCGAACGCAGCACTCAATCTCCTCCTGGCGTTGCGCGACCTGCTTCATCGTCCAGAGGCGAAGGTCCGTCGCGACCTGGTCGTTTCGACTGCGACCGGTATGCAGTTTCTTGCCCAGTGATCCGACGCGTGCGACGAGTTCTCGCTCGACCCACGAGTGGATGTCCTCGTCTCCGGCTTGATCCAGAGACTCTGGGTGATCGATCCCATGGCGAAGGACTTCGCCGAGAGTCGCGACGAGCGATTCAGCTTCGGCAGTCGAAATCACCTTTGCACGTTCGAGCGCACGCGCCCAGCCCACGCTTCCTTCGATGTCTTCTCGAAGCAAAGTTCGATCGAACGAGAGCGAGTCGTTGAATTCTCGAAAGAGTGGGTCTGCCTCTTTCGTGAATCGACCGGACCAGGTCACGCTCATCGAGTGACCTGCGCCGCTGTTGGGCGAGCACCACCGCCACTCGGCTTCGCTTGAGATTTTTGCGCCGGAGTTGCTGCATCACGGAGAGCGCGAATTCGCGAGGGAAGTGAGAAGAGTCTGATGAATCCCTCAGCGTGAGTCTGGTCGTATACCTCGTCCTCGCCGAAGGTTGCGAAGTCTTGGCTGTAGAGCGAATGCGGGCTCCGGCGGCCACTGATCGTTGCAGTTCCCTTATAGAGGCGAACACGCACATCGCCATCGAGCACCCTCGCCGCGCTCTCGGCGCTCGCCCAGAGCACTTCGCGCACTGGAGTGAACCATGTGCCTTCGTAGACGATTCGAGCGAAGTCGAGTGCGAGTTTCTGACGCCAGTGGAGAGTCTCGCGGTCGTAGCAAAGCTGCTCGAGCCCTCGGAGTGCCTCCATCAAGATTGTTCCGCCTGGTGTCTCGTACGCGCCACGGCTCTTCATCCCGACGAGTCTGTTCTCGACGAGATCGATTCGACCAACTCCATGGGCACCGCCGATACGGTTGAGGTTTTCCAAGATCGTGACAGAGTCCATTGGGACACCATCGAGCGCGACGGGGAATCCTGCTTTGAAAGAAACAGTCACCTCGGCGCCAGCTTCGGGTGCGCGCGTGGGATCGCTAGTCAGCATCCAAACATCTTCCGGCGGCGCCTTCCATGGATCTTCCAGTTCGCCACCTTCATGCGAGATGTGCCAAATATTCGCGTCGCGGGAGTAGATCTTCTCGGCGCTCGCAGCGCATGGAATCGAGCGCACTTTCAGATAGTCAAGCATCTGTTCGCGACTCTTCAGGTCCCACAGGCGCCAGGGTGCGATGACTGGAAGGTGCGGTGCAAGCGCAGCGAATGCGCACTCGAAGCGGACTTGGTCGTTTCCCTTGCCGGTGCATCCGTGGCTGAGCGCATCGCAGTTTTCGGCGAGTGCGACTTCGACCTGTGCACGAGCGATGATCGGTCGTGCGATTGATGTTCCGAGCAGGTATCTCCCTTCGTAGACAGATCCAGTGATCGCCATCGGATATGCGAATTCCTCTAGGAATGCCTTGCGGAGATCCTTGATGACACACTTCGTCGCGCCGGAGCGAATTGCCTTCTCTTCAATTCCTTCGAGCTCGCGTGCGCCCTGGCCGACATCCGCCACAACTGCGACGACTTCGCAACCATAGGTTTCAACAAGCCACGGAATGATGCAGGATGTGTCGAGGCCTCCGGAGTAGGCGAGTGATACACGGCGTGGTTTGAATGATTGACTCATTGGTGACTCCTTCTGAAGCGGTGTGTTGTGGGCGGACTGTGAACAAAATCAAAGGAACGAAATCAAACGGTGAATGACGAACAACGCAAGGCGAGATCGGGGCGGAGCAATGCGAGCATGAGCGCGTTTTGGACATGCATGCGGTTTTCCGCTTGATCGAAAACGATCGATGCAGGTGAATCGATGACTTCTGCGGTCACTTCCTCTCCTCGTTTGGCTGGAAGGCAGTGCATGAACCGAGTCTTCGATCCGGCGCGTCGCATCAACGAAGAATTGACTTGGTAGGGCTGAAGAAGCGCCGTTTTTTCCACCCCGCGACTCTCGTCTCCCATCGAAATCCAAACGTCGGTGTAGATCGCGTCAACACCTTCGACCGCCGTGAGATCGTCTGTAAAGACGATTCGAGCGCCGCTCCGGAACGCACGAGCATCCGCGAGGCGGACGACATCGGCGTGCGGGCGACACGAAGGGGGAGTGATCACGGTCATTCGTCCTCCCAGTGTTGCGACGGCCTCGATTAGGGAGTTGCAGACATTGTTTCCGTCGCCCACCCATGCGAGGTGGAGTTGATCGACGGGAATCCCACACTCGACAAGTGTGAAGATGTCAACAAGTGCTTGACAGGGGTGATGCAGGTCGCTGAGTGCGTTTATGACGGGAATGGAACTTGCGGCGACGAATTGCGAGAGGAGTTCGTGCGAACGGCATCGGATCGCAACGACATCGGCCCATCTCGAAAGGTTCTGCGCGTAGTCCTCGACTGGTTCGCGCGCGCCGATGGGTGACGATTGATGGTCGAGAAACGAGACACCGCCACCGAGCTTTTGGAATCCCAATTCGAATGAGACTCGCGTTCGCAGCGAGGGCTTTTCGAAGAGCATCACGAGCGATCTCTGCGAAAGACTGCCGGCAAACAGCGAGTAGTCCGCCTTCAGTCGACTCGCAAGCGAAAAGAGTTGTGTGATTTCGGTCGCTGAAAGGTCTACCACCTGAAGCAGATTGCGCGTCGCAAGTATGGGGGCAGCGAGAGTCATCGGATTCGATCCTCGGATGCTTGGGCGAACTCCTCCGCCGATCTTGTGGCCGTGCGAGCGTGAAGAGCAGGGAAGCTCGGTTTTATCGGAGGAGAGAGAGTACTACCGATAGGCTCGCCGTCTGCGATGCGCGTCAGAATGTCAGGCTCGGCCCACCCCGCGATGACGACGGGAATGCCAATGGCATCGGCCGAATCGATCGCACTTCGGACCTTTGGAATCATTCCGCCATGAATGACTCCGTCGTCGATCAACTTCGATGCAAGACTTATCGTGAGATTTGGGACGAGTTGTCCCGAACCGTCAAGGACCCCTGGGACATCCGTAAGAAAGACGAGCCGGGTCGCTCCCACGATGCGTGCGACTGCCGAAGCCGCATCATCGGCGTTGACATTGAGGAGCTCCCCATCGCAATCGACCGCGACGCTCGAGATGACGGGTAGGAATCCATTCTCGAGAAGCATGTGCAGGAGTTTGGGGTCGCCACCGACGATTTCTCCAACGCACCCGGGGTCGAATGAATAGCGCGTTGTTTTCTCGGCGGATGCCGTGAACCCATCTGCGAGCGAGAGTCCGACCGCCCTCGAACCTCGCGCAATCAGACCCGCGACAATCGTGCAATTGACGCGACCATTCAGAACGGCGGAGATTTCGATCATCTGATCTGATGGTGTCAGGCGGATGCCTTCTCGCTTCTGGGTCGGCATGTTGAGCCGAGCGAGGTGTCGGTCGACCGCGCTTGCGCCGCCATGGACTACGACAACCGATCCTGGGTGAGTTATGTGCAGGTCACACACAGATTTGATGGTCGCTGCAAGTGCGCTGGCGTCATCGAGCAGGGCACCGCCGAGCTTGACGACGAAAAGAGTTCGTTGAGTCATGAGCACACCTGCGCTGGAATTTCCGACGCGGCGAACGGAGTCGAAAAGCCAGCTGTTTCTGGGAAACCGTAGCGGATATTCATGCATTGGACTGCCTGCCCGGCGGCGCCTTTGATCAGATTGTCGAGGGCGGAGCAGACGATCAAGTGGTTTCGCTTCGAATCGACTGCAAGTCCGATGTCGCAGCGATTGCAACCCTCGACCGATGCGATGGACGGCCACTCTCCAGCGGGGAGGATGGAGACGAATGGTTCACGTGTGTACCGATCTGAGAGGATCTGACGAATGTCCGCCTCGCTCGAACCTGCACGAATTGTCGCGTGAATCGTCGTGAGAATTCCGCGATCGAACGGACCGAGGTGTGGAGTGAAGATCACGTCGACGCCAGTCTCTTGGATCATCTCGGGCTCGTGGCGGTGCTTGAGGACGCCGTAGGCCTGCATGCTGACTTCGCAGAAGAGACTCTTGAGCGTCGGGGAACGGCCGGCACCGCTCACTCCGCTCGTGCTATCGACGACGATCGATTCATCGCAGAGAACTCCCGCTTCGACGATTGGCCGCATCGGCAAGATCACGCTCGTCGGATAGCACCCAGGAACCGCGATCAGTGACGCCTGAGCGATCGCGGTTCGGTTGAGCTCTGCGATTCCGTAGACCGCTCGATCGAGCCAGCGCGCGTGTTCGTGGGAGAATCCATAGTGCTTCGGATAGGAATTCAAGTCTCGAAGTCGAAATGCTGCCGAGAGATCGAAGACCGTGACCCCTCGATCGCAGAGCAACGGAGCCAACTCATGGCTTGCCTCATGGGGGGTCGCGAGAAAGACGAGATCAGGTTCGAGCGCAAGTATTTCTGCGCCATTTGACGCTCGAACTTCCAGGTCCGTCCATCCCCGATAGCGAGGAAAGAGCTTGTCGAATCGCACGACGTTGTCGACGCGGGAGGCGGATCCAAAGAGTCCGACGACCTCAACGTAGTTATGGCGCAGGAGTATGCCGACCAGTTCGGATCCGGAATAGCCACCGGCACCGACGACGACGGCACGGCAACGACGAGATGCCAACAGCGCAGGAAGTGAATCGTTGTTCATGGATCGTTTCAAGAGTGAGCGGACAACCGATGACGGGCGCGTGGTCGCTCGTCGACGGGTGTGCCTTGCGAGATCGCCTGCAGATGACGCGCGACGCCACGGGCAGTTCCAGGAGTCGTACATGCGATAAAGATGCAGTCGTCGCCGGCAATCGTTCCTAAGACGCCCTGCATGTTGGAGCGGTCGATTTCAACCGCGAGCGCGCTCGCCTGCCCGGGAGGCGTGTGCACGATCGTGATCGTTCCGCCCACCGAGACTTCGACGAGGAGTCTCCGAACCGTTGTGGAAAAGAGCGCGATGCGGTCGACAGGAGGCGCATCGTCGCTAGCTGAGGGCATTCGATAGCCGGACGCGGACTTCATGACCCCCAGTTCGGTGAGATCGCGTGAAAGGGTCGTTTGGGTCGTGACGATGCCAACGCGCGCGAGCTGTGCGGCGAGATCGAATTGACTTGAGATGCGCCCCGACTCGATCAACTTGACGATCTGGCGGTGGCGTCGAACTTTGGCGATCATGATGCATGATTATGCAGTGGAACGAATAAAATGTCAAGGGGTGTCGAACATTTTTTGCGACGTCGGGACAGCCGTCACTCGCACGCGACTGAGAATGGCCGGCCGAAGGTTGGAAGATGCGCAGGCTGTTAGGCGAGCTGAGCAGCGATAATTGTTGTCGTCGGTTCGGTCGACGGATCGACCGGGTTCGCGATAGGTACGACAGCATCCGATGGTGTTATCTTTTTCGTTGGCGCCGTTTTCGGTGGCTTCGCGGCCCCTCCCGTTTTCTTCTTCGCGGAATCGATCTTGGATCGATCCGGAACCATGATCATCGACATCCGCTTGCCATTGAGACGGGGGGTCATCTCCACTCGCCCAATATCGGCGAGTGTTTGAGCGATTTCTTCCATGCGCTGATCGCCCTTGTTTCGATAGGCCAGCTCGCGCCCTCTGAAATTCTGGACGAAAACGACACGGTATCCCTCCATCAAGAACCCCCGGGCTTGTGCGACGCGAATGGCGACATCATGTGGGTCGATTTTCATCGAACGACCGAGGCGGACTTCCTTCATCTCGCCCGCCTTCGACTTTGTCTTGCCCTGCTTTTCCTTCTTCGCTTGTTCGTACTTGAACTTGCCGAAATCCATAATGCGCACAACTGGAGGCCGGGAATCAGCAGCGATCTCGACGAGATCGAGTCCCGCCAAAGATGCGAGGCGTTTCGCTTCTTCAAGCTCCACAACACCAACCATTTGCCCGTCTTGATCAATCAGACGAATCGGAGTGACACGAATGCGATCATTGATACGAGGACCAGAGTCTCGAGAATCGCGGAATGGAGGTCGACGGTTGAATTGGCTGATTGTGAATTCCTCAGTGGGCGGATGAATATGAGCGCGATGGACGGGCAATCGGTGATCCGATGACTTGGAAGCCATAAGAGCACAGAGCAACGATCTTGCATTGAGTCTGACTACGGTGTGCTACGCAAGCCCCGGGGTGACGCTTTCCGGTGTGATGATTGTGAGAACCCGCCGTCATGCGGAGGGGAGTGGGGAAGAAATCAAGAGTCTCATGAGTCTGGAAGTTCTCTCGGGTGCGCAGTTCAAACTCGAAGGATTTCGAGTTGGTGGAAAACTACCACGCAAACAGGTCTTTGCCCAATGGACTTCAAGAAAATAACTAGTTTCAGGCGGGAAAGGAACTCTTGAGTGACTCTGCGCCTCGCGTCTTGTACTCGGACTTCAAACCTGAAATGAAGCGTTCAAGGGGCAATTCGCCCAGATTCGCCTCAGTTCCGAAGGCACGGAGACTGACAACGCGCTGCTGGGCGTCCCGAGGGCCAACGACCGCGAGGTATGGGATCTTTGCCTCGCTCGCGTCGCGGATCCTCGCTTGGACGCGTTCATTCCCCGAGTCGATCGTCGCGCGCAAGCCGATCTTGCGGATTGCCGTGAGAACTTCTTGTGCGTATTCCTCGCTCTTTTCGCTGATCGGCAGGACTCGAACTTGTTCCGGAGCGAGCCAGAGCGGGAATGCGCCGGCGAAGTGTTCGATGAGTACCCCGACGAATCGCTCCATCGAACCGAATGGCGCTCGATGGATCATCACTGGACGGTGCTTTTCGTTGTCCGCGCCGATGTACGAAAGATCGAACCGGACTGGCAAGTTGTAATCCACCTGCACAGTTCCCAATTGCCACGACCGCCCGATCACGTCGCGCACGATGAAGTCGATCTTTGGCCCATAGAAGGCAGCCTCGCCCGCCTCTTCGGTAAAGGGGACCGAGAGAGATCGAGCTGCATTTCTGCACGCCTCCTCCGCCTTGTCCCAGTTGGATGGCTCGCCGACATACTTGTCGCTCTTGGGATCGCGAAGTCCGACTCGTACTCGGTAATCGTTCATTCCAAGCGTTCCAAAGATCAGCTTCACCAACGAGAGGCACCCGAGCAATTCGTTTGCGACCTGATCTTCTCGGACGAAGAGATGCGCGTCGTCTTGGGTGAATCCGCGAACGCGAGTCAATCCGCCGATTTCGCCCGACTGTTCCCATCGATAGACCGTGCCGAATTCCGCGAGTCGTACGGGAAGGTCTCGGTAGGAATGCGGTTCGCTCGCGAAGATTCGAATATGGTGCGGGCAGTTCATCGGTTTGAGCAGATAGCCCTCGACTTCGCCACTGGCGAGTCGATTCGCGAGGTCGCCACACGAGCAACCCTCCGCCGCGAGCTTGGTCATCTGATCGTGATCGACGATGGGTGGATACTGGCTCTCGCGGTAGTAGGGGAAGTGACCACTCGTTCGATAAAGCTCGAGCTTGCCGATGTGGGGTGTGAAAACTTGCTGGTACCCCTGATCGCGCAAGGCTTCGCTGATAAATGTCTGGAGCTCTTGCCGAATCGCGGCACCTCGGGGAGTCCAGAGCACGAGTCCTTGGCCGACCATTTCGTCAATATGGAAGAGTCGCAGTTGCTTTCCCAGCATCCGGTGATCACGCTTCTTCGCCTCGTCGAGTTGCTTGAGGTGCGCCTCCAGTTCTGGTTTCGTTGCGAATGCGGTTCCGTAGACACGCGTGAGTCGATCAAGCGACTCGTCACCTTTCCAGTAACTCGACGCGAGGCTCATCACTTTGAATGCGCCGATTCGTCCAGTCGATGGGGCGTGGGGACCACGGCAGAGGTCTTCCCAATTCGTCCCGGGCAATCCAGTCGTGTACCACGAAAGCGTCGCAGATCCGCCGTCCTTCGCGCGCTGAGCGTTGTCGAGTTTGAACTTGCTCCCTTCACCCGCGAGTTTGTCCATCCCCTCGGCGATCGAGAGGTCGCGTCGAGTGAAGGGGAGATTCTCGCCGATGATCTTTGCCATCTCTGCCTCAATAGCAATGAAATCATCAGTGCTCGGGGCACGACCATCCGGGAAAGCCATGTCGTAGTAGAACCCAGTGTCGAGCGGTGGGCCATACACAAGCATCGTTCCCGGGAAAAGGCGTTGGATCGCCTCCGCCATGACATGTGCACATGAATGTCTCAACAAGAAGAGTCCATCTGGATCGACCTGCCCATCGCGAGACTTTGGCGTGACAAGCGCCAACGTGCAATCACTTTCGATTCGCGTCGACAAATCGCAGAGCGTGCCGTCGATCTTCGCACCGAGCGCAGCCTTGGCAAGCCCTGGACCAATGTCAGCAGCGATCTGTCCGGCAGTAGTTGGAGCGTCGTATTGTCGAATGCTGCCGTCAGGCAACGTGATCTTTGGCATTGGTTTGAACTCGGGGGCGCAAGAGTACTGAGCGCCGGCTTACTGGTGGTCGAAGAGCGATGGATGATTGGAAGGCGTCGGTGGTTTCTCGGTCAGGCCGACGATCTCAGCTTGAAACTCGGTCACGCTCTGAAAATCGTGATAGACGCTAGCGAATCGAACATACGCAACCTGATCAACATTGCGAAGCGCGATCGCGACGCGCCGTCCGACCTCGACGCTTTGGACCTCGTGTTCGAAATCTCTGTGGATGCCTTCGTCGATCTCGTCGGCGATGCGTTGCTTGACCGCTTCTGGCACGGGACGTTTGCCACATGCAGCCTGGATGCCACGGAGGATATTGGCAACATCAAACGGAACTCGCGAACCATCTTTTTTGATGACCTTGATCCGAGTCAAGCGCTCCGCTCGTTCGTAACTGGTGAAGCGCTTCTTGCAGATCAGGCACTCCCGCCTGCGTCGGATGCCATGGCCGCTCTCGATAGGGCGACTGTCAATGACTCGAGCGTCCGAACTATTGCAGTATGGGCAGTTCACGAATGTTTGGGCGGGATTCGCCGTGCGTGCATCTTCCATGCAGGGGGGGAGACCGTCAAGGCGCACTCTTCTGGGGAGAAGCAACGGATGCCGGATCCGGCACGATGCGCAGGTCGAGAATCGCGTCCCCGTCGAGCTCGAAATAGTCAACGGACATCGTCACATCCCTTGGCTCTGGGATCGAGAATCGCCCTTCGTCGGTCATCGTCCCATGGTGCGTCCAACGTTCGATAACGATTTTGCCATCGATCCAGACTCGAATGCCGTCGTCGGAGCGCGTTCGGATGATCCAATCGCCAGACGCTGCGAGGAAGGTGGTTGTCGCGCGAATTCCGAAGTGATCCTTCGGGACGGTCGGTCCTGTCGGCATGAGCTTTACGGAGTCTGGTCCTCCGGTTCCGAAGGGGAACGTGAGCGACTCCACATAAACCCGGTAGGCGCCCTTGGACGCATCGTCGAAGGTCTTGGTATCTGGAGGGGTTCCTGGTACGACCGGTTTCGAGAGTGGAAAGATGTCCAGTCGCCAATTCGTATTCAAGAGAGTGCCGCGCACACGCTGGACTTGGTCCGCGGCGCGACCCCAAAAAATCGCGAGTTCGTAATTCGTGAGTTGCCCGAGAGTCTCAGTCTCAACGATGGCCGTGTTCACCGGGGGATCAATGTTTGTTCGAAGGTCGCCTTGTCCCTTGCTCGCCTGGAGAAACTGGATCGGTCGCGACCCGAGAAGCTTCCAGCGATGGACATTCGTCGGTCCGGGTTCCGCCACAGCCATCGGCGCGATGAAGTCGTATGGTCCGAATTCGCCAATGACGATCGCGGCGCGCCCAATGAGCGGATTTCGCTTAGAGATTGGGAATCCATCGACAAGATCGACGGCGTTTCCGGCTCCCGGGAGCGATTTCTCGAGCGCAACCAGTTCCGTCCAGTCTGGCGGCGCAAGGGTGGTTTCGTCGGTCAATTTTGCCCCGCTTGATTCATCACAGACAAGCGCCTCGCGAACATCGATCATCGTGTTGGCTGCAATCGTTGCATCAGGAGAGGAGCGGAGAAAAACTCCGATCGTGTCTGCGTTGAAGGCGTTGCGGATGATGCTGTTTCCCGTAGACGCGGTCCCGTTCGCTTTCGCCCAAGGGGTGGAAGCGAGGCTTTGATCTTCATCCCACCAGAGCCGAACGCCCGCCGAATTGGTTGAGAATTGGTTGTCGGCGATCAGCGTCCCGCGCCCATGCTCGACATTAATCCCGCCGCCTTCGAGACCGCGCCCAACGTCGCCGTTCGCGCGAAACTGGTTCCCGCGCACGACGAGTCGCTGGGAGTATCCGCCCCAGATTCCGCAGATCGCATTTCGATCAAATCGATTTCGAAGGATGCGATTGTCGAAGGAGAATGTCATCTCCAGGCCGTGCGCGGCGGAGTCGGAAAAGTCGTTCAAGGCGACGAGATTGCGATTGCAGCCTCGGCCGAGATGCCAGTTCGCATCGCCCGAAGAAGCATCTGGCGTTACCTGTTTTGATTCGCGTTCCGATTCACCTTCCGATTCACCCAGCGCCTCGCGTCCTGCAAATCCGAAGAATCCATCGCCACAGTGGGTCGCAGAGTTCAGCGCAATCGTGTTGTCGCTCGACTGTTCAAAGCAGAGAATCCCCGCCGAATCCTGTCCGCGGTTGTAAATGCCGTGGCTGTACCCGCGAACGCAGAAGTCGAATGAGTTTCTGCAGATCGTGTTGGCGCAGCTTCTCCAGAGCGCAATCCCCCATCCCGAGAGGAATGAGGCATCGCAGTTATAGATCTGAGCATTCGAAACGCGCGAGAGCAGGATGCCATTCTGACACTGCCGAACTCCGACCTCGCGGATGATGACTCCTTGCGCATCGCGGATCGATATCGCGGCGCCGTACTCGGTTGCCCACTCATCCGCATCGTTCTTGTGCGGCCACAACCAGTCCTTTGAATCCTCTTGCTCAGGAGTCGATCCGAGACGCTGGGAAAAATTCCGGATGAATTCGATTCGCTCGATGACCGTGTGATCGCATCCTGATCCCGAGATTCCCACGCGGAAGCCAGTCACGACGCCATTGCGAATCGTGACGCGTTTTCCACGCACGCGGATGCCGATGCCACGCAGTTGATTCTGAGGTGTCCCCGGGTCCGATCCGATCAGCGTCTGTCCACCAAGATCGACCGTGATGTCGTCGCCATCGATCTGAATGACACCATCGTTCCCAGCGTCGACGAGGGGGCGGGGAGCAAGGATGAGGCGACACGATCGGGTGATGCGCGTGTTGTCATCTGCCACCACGTCCTGAGGAAGTTCGACTGCGACTGGGATGGTCGGCGGGGAAGTCTGGTGACCGGGAGCGACCGTCGCGATGGAAAGCAGAACGACGATCGCTGCGATCGAATCGCGTGGTGTCATGGCACTAAATCTCTTCGACCTCGGAAACCTTCTTGTTCGTCAATTCGTCGATCCTCGCAGTGGTCTTCTTTGTGACCTCGTCGACGTACTCCTTGGCGCTTTCGACTTGATCTTCGGAAAGTTTCGACTTCGAATCATTCTCGAGCGCTTCAATGGCTTTATTGGCATCGCGACGCTCATTGCGGATCGTTACGCGACACTCTTCCGCCATTTTTTTGACTTGGGTGGCGAGTTGCTTTCGTCTTTCCGACGACGGCGGTGGCAACATGATTCGAATCTGAGCTCCCTCCGATTGGGGATTGAGTCCGAGGCCGCTCTTCTCGATCGCTTTAATGATCTCGGCCTTTGCGCCAGGGTCGAATGGCTTGACGAGGAGCTGTGTCGGTTCGGGGACGCTGATCGCCGCGATTTCGCGAAGATCGACAAAGCTCCCGTAGTACTCGACCTTCACATACTCCAAGAGCGCGGTATTGGCGCGTCCCGTGCGAACCCCTCGGTACTCCCGTTGCAGATACTCGATGCTCTTGGTCATCTTCTCTTGCGTTTCGAGGAGGACGGTATCGATATCCATGGTGGGGTCCCTTTCTGGTCAACGATCAAGTCAGGCGGTCACGAGTGTTCCGATTCGCTCGCCACTGATGACGCGACGAATATTTCCGTGCGTTTTGTAATCGAATACGACGATCGGCAGGGAGTGTTCCATGCACATGGTCATCGCCGTGAGATCCATGACTGCGAGTTTCTGTTCGATTGCGGTCGCAAACTTGAGGGTTTCATATCGAGTCGCTTTGGGATCTTTTCGAGGATCAGCCGAGTAGATGCCATCCACCTTTGTCGCCTTGAGGAGAACCTCAGCACCAAGCTCAATCGCGCGCAACGACGCGCACGTGTCAGTAGTGAAGAATGGATTCCCAGTGCCCGCGACGAGAATGATGACTCGGCCTTTTTCAAAGTGCCGGAGTGCACGTGCTCGGATGAAGGACTCGGCAACGCTCGGAACATGGATCGCGCTCATGACTCGACTCTCGATGCCAACCGACTTAAGCGCCTCTTTCAGCGCGAGGCCATTGATGACCGTTCCAAGCATTCCCATGTAATCCGCGGTGGATTGATCGAATTTCCCAACCGCGGCGAGCTTTGCTCCACGAATGATGTTTCCGCCACCGATCACGACCGCGAGCTGAAGTCCATCGCGCACTGCCGATGCGATCTCGGTCGCGATGCTCGTGAGTTCGCCTGGATCGATCCCGAACGATCCATCTGAAGTCATGCTCTCTCCGCTGAGCTTGAGAAGGACTCGGCTATATCGGGGGCGAGCGTCTGTCGGGCTCATGGGCATTGACCGCAAGACTACAATCTTCACTGAATGACGACGGTGGCCAATCCAACGCAAGGAAGTCAACATTCGTCGACGAGCGAACCGAGAGGTCGATTCGTTGCATGGATCTGGATCGGGCTCGCAGTCTCGGCGCCATTTCACGGGATCTTGTTGGCGGTCTTGTCGAGCATTCATGTTGGTGTGGGTGGAACAACCGGGACTTCTATCCAAACGATCGAGATTGCATTAGTCGATGCAGAGCCCCTCAGTCCTTCCACGGGTTCGACCTCGTCGGGAAGTGAGTCGACTCCGGAGGTTCGTGCCGCCGAAACAGACTTTGGTGGCGCAGAGTTCATGATTGCAGGACTGCCCGATCCGACTGGGAATTCTCAAGGCGACGCCGCAGTGGTGGCGGAGGGTGCCGAAGGGCTTTTCGCATCGGGTGGCGGCGGGGGCAGTGGCGGGATTGGCAACGGCATGGGTGGTGGCACGACCTTTTTCGGAGTCGGCGGACGCGGGAGGCGAATTGGGTATGTCATCGACAAGTCCGGGTCGATGGGGATTGACGATCGCATGCTTCAAGCGAAAGTCGAGCTGGTTCGCAGCATCGTCTCGCTTCCAGATTACGCGTCGGTCTGTGTCGCGCTCTTCGATGATGACTTCATCACGCTTGACAAGGAAGGCGGATTCATCAAGTGTCGGGACGAGTCGGTTGGAAGATTGAAGGGTTGGATCATGGATGTAGGGCAGGGTGGTGGAACGAATCCAGTTTCTGCATTCCAATTCGTCCTGAGTCGTCCCGAACGCCCCGATGTTGTCTTCTTCATGAGCGATGGCGAGATCCCCCCTGATGCCGCAGATGAGATTCTTCGAATGAATCGACGCGGTCCGAACACGGTGATTCATTGCATCGCGTTCGGACAAGCAGCTGCGACAGCGCCACTGCGACGAATCGCCGCGGAAACAGGTGGAACATTTTCCGTCTCTGCATCGAGGTCGTCGCCGTGACGACAGCACTGACCGTGATCGCGATTTGTGCGCCGTGGGCACTTGCTGTTCTCGCCTTTGCGGACGGGCAGGGGCTTGCGACAATCGAACTTCGCGGTGGAGCGGGGTCCAAACAAGCGAAGATCGTGATGGAGTCGCCCGATGGGATAGAGATCAGCGTGGATGATGGCGCGGTCGCGTTCTCGCAGTTCCTGCGGTGGGATCAGATCCGAACCATTTCCGGTGATGAATCGTCTCCGCTCCGAATGCAGAGAGTCGCGCTTGGCGAATTGCTTTGGCGCGGAAGGATTCGACTCTCACATGGAGATGCGACTGGTGCTCGGAAGTGCTTCGCGGCGGCGGCTCATCGCATTGAAGCCGGCGCAGAACTTTCGCGGATGATGGCTGCCGAAGGAATCGCGACGACGGCGGCGAGCTCGGATGCAGATTGGGTGGAATCAATCGAGGCCGCCATGACAGTCTCCGCCCTTCGGGGTCGCATCGCGATTCCAGAGCCGTGGATGGGCAGCGTCGATCAATTCGATCGTGAATATGGACTCCTCTTGTCCGTCGCCCCCGCATGGACGGATGGGGAATCTGCGAAGCGGGCGCAGGACCTCTTCGATGCTGCGGCCGATCGTGCGCGCCGCGAGAATGATCTCCGGCTTTCACAGTTGATCGCGGATGTCGCGAGGATCGCAGGTGCGGATGCGGGTTTGCCACGCCCCCCGGCGATGACTGTTCGAGAAGGAACGACGAATGCGAAGGATTCAGTCGGGGCGGAAGGCACGCGATCTTCGTCCGTCGCTGCAAGGACCGCAGCGAAGAAGGGAGCGAAATTGATCGCACTCTGGGCAGATTCCGTTTCGTCGGATTCGGCAGTTCGCAAACGGAGTCGACAATCGCTCGCGCAAATCGTGCGAGACGAAGAGGGATTGGCACGAGTATGGGCGATCTACGCCGAAGGACGGAGCCTTGCGATGGAATCCGATCCAGAGGAGATTCGACGAGGGGTCGGGAAGATGCTGATGGTGCCAGCGGCGTATGGGGCAGAGCTGCCCCGACTCGCGGATGCAGCGCTCGCACAGTCCGCGATTGCTCTCGCCCAAGTTCAAGATGACGAATCGGCGGCGACCCTGCGTCGAATTAGAAGTGAATACGAAAGTCAGTTTAGGAGTAGGGTCGAGACGACAGTCGTCGAAACCCCGGCAGGCAATCCGCCGACGATATACCCCACCAAAGGAGATTGAGCGTGAGTTTCTTCAAGTACATCGAAGGCGGCGGCATCATTGGATACATCATTTTGGGCTTGAGCATCATCGCAATGGCCTACGCAATTTCCGCGGCGTTGAGGACTCGTCGAGCTCAGCTTGTCCCCGAGGAGCAGGTGAAGGAACTTCGCATGCAGGCTGACGCAGGCGACTTTCAGCAGGCACTCGAGGATTGTCAGACTCCCGAGGGCGACACTTTCCTCGGGCGCATCGCAGCCGCTGGCATTGATCGATCGCTTCGCGTTCCACTTGGGGGGCTGGAAGCTCGGTCGGCGATGGAAGACGCTGGCGAAGACGAGACTGCGCGACTCTTTCGTGCCATCGATCCGATCGCAGTGATCGCGAGCGTCGCTCCATTGCTTGGATTGCTTGGAACCGTGCAAGGGATGATTGGGGCATTCGAGACGGTTGCCGGCGCTGCGACGAAGAGCAGTACCTATTACGAAACGCTTGCGTACAACATCAGCATCGCTTTGATTACGACTTTTCAAGGACTCGTTGTTGCGATTCCCGCCGTTATGATTCATTCGTGGTTGCGAAACCGCATTGATCGCGCGGCATCGGACGCGAGTCGGGCACTCGAACCCCTGGCACTCTCTCTGGAACGCATTGGTCCAAGTTTTCCAACAGTCTCCCAAGAAGACAAGCCGACATGAGGATTAAGCGAAGGCCCTATGGAGTTTTCGTTCTCGACATGACACCGATGATCGATGTCGTGTTCTTGCTCCTCATTTTCTTCCTGACGACTGCGCAACTCGCGCAGATGGCATCGACACCGGTCGAGCTGCCTGAAGAGGCGGGAAATGAAGACGCGGCAACCGGATCTGCCGGGATGGTCGTCAATGTCGATGCGGCGGGAGTGATCACCGTCGTCGACGATGTCGTCGAACCAAACGAATTGGCTCTGCGAGCGAAAGAGGTGCTAGCGCAGGATCCAGTCGCTGTTCCCATCATCCGCGCAGATCGCAGAGCCGACGCCGCAAGATTGAATCTTGTCGTCGATGGACTTCGGAGCGGAGGGTTTCGATCGGTCCGGGTTGCGACCACGAGTTCGAAGGGCGAAGTCCAATGAAAGTCGGAGAGAGGGCACGGAGAAACTCGCGTTCTCCGATTTCGCTCGGCATGACGAGCATGATCGATGCGACCTTTCTGCTTTTGTCGTACTTCATCTTTACGACTTCCGCAGGGGGGCATGAATCACAACTTCTCGCCGATCCCACGGCCGCGCGTTCCGGTGTTGGCGCATCGGCGTTGAGCCCGCAGATTGTCGATGTCGAGAGTGATGCGAGCGGCGACCTGTTTCGAATTGGCGCACGTGAGACGCGCAGTCGTGATGCCCTCGCTTCGGTCTTGAAACAATTACCCCGCGATCTCGGCATCGTGGTTCGCGTGCATCCGGGACCGAAAGTTGCGGCGGTTGCGGCCGCGATGCAAGCGGCCAAGGATGCGGGCTTCGAAAAGGTCTCGTATGTCAGCGCAAGCAATTGATCCATCGATCATCAGGATCATGGTGACCATAGGGATGATGGTCCGGCGAGGCCTTTGGTTGGTCGCGTTCTTTTTGTGCTGGGGATGGACCCCTGCGCCAGCCCGCGGGGTGGTTTCGAGTGCGAATGTGACCGGGACGGAGGTGGCGTTGTCCGATGACACGGATCGTGCTGACGAGACTTCGGCACTGACAGCGTGGCTTTCGCAGGCGGGGCTCGACGAGATTCTCGCGGTCGTGCTAGACGAGCAGGTCCGCAAGTCGACAGCCTCCAGTCCATCGGCGATCGCGAGATTGTCCGACGCGTATATACGCCTCGTTGATCGAGCGACTGACGAAGAGAAGGTTTCCGATTTGCGCGCACGGATTGGGCAACTACTGAAGCGCGAAAGCGTTCCTGACCAAGCCAAGTTGCGACTTGCCCTTGGTCGCGCGGAGTACCGCATGTCGCTCAAAGGCATCGAGCGCCTGCGACAGGGTCAGGTCGACAAGGATGACCGAGCGCGAACCGTGGCGTCTCTCCTCCACGCACTGGAATCACTCGATCAACTTGCCGGTGAACTTGCGCAGTCGATTGAGAAGGGCAGGCTTCTTGTCGCAGGAGCGGATGAACAGCAGCGAATCTCCGTGGGAGCTCAAGTCGACGAGTCGTCGGATCTCCTGCTGACGACCAAGTTCATTCGCGCGCTCTGTCGCTACTGGTTGTTGTGGATCGACCGGCCGATCGCGAATTCAATCCGCGACCCGTCAACGCCATGGATGCAGAGGGCGACGGCGCTCGTTTCATCTTGGTCCGAATTGCTGGAGACGGGCAAGGCGCTTCCTGAACCAGTCGATTGCTCGATTGACCTGCTCTGTGAGGAGTACTACGCACAGTCGATACTTGGGATGGCGATGACGAAGGCGCTTCAGAGCGACTTCGAAGTGGCCGAGGTTTGGTTTGACCTGCTGAAACAACGCGGGGTGTGGGAGGGACTCGCCGATTACTCGAGTTGGTATTTGCAGGCCTTGGTCGATACGGGTTCGTACTCGCGCGCGACCGCGTTTCTGAGAGAAATGGGAAATCGATTGAATTGTCCTGCCGTCGTTGGCGCCGCAGTGCGGGCTGTTGAAGAATCATCGGGGAGTGCGGAGGCGATTGAATTCGCACGTGACGCACTCTTGATCGCGGCACTCCAGGGCGACTTTGGTTCCGTTCGCCGAATCGCGCAAAGGGTGCCGGCCCTCACGGTCGGCTCGAAGTTTTCCGCGTGTTTGGCGCGCGGGATCCAGGAGTACGACCGCGGTCGGGCGGCAACAGACGCAACCGTCAGACGTTCCGCGCTCGACACTGCTTCGCGAGAACTCGCGCTCGCCGTCGAGAACTCGCCACCCGACCATCAGACTTCTGCATCGATCCTCGAACTGCTGGCGTGGTCTCAGCTCGGGGCGGATCATCGCTGCGAAGCATCGGCTTCATTCGTTGCGGCGTCGAATCAGCTCTCAGGCAATCGCGCGGACGAAGCACTCTGGATGGCCATCGAGTCAGCAACGGCGGGCACATGCATCGTTGAGGGCGACGGTCGGCCACAAAAATTTGACTTGGCTCGGGAGTACCTCTTGCGTTTCGAATCCGGGAGTCACGCGACGAGCGCCGCGACGATTCTCGGCGAAGCTCCAGGAGCGGAACGCGATTCTGGATTGGTCGACCGTCTCCTGCGCGACACACTGCGCGAGGGCGATCGGAGTTCGACCCGTCAAACCGTGGGATCGTTGCTCTACCGGAGGTTCAGATCTGCTCAAGCGGAAGATCGACGGGTTGAAGCGATGCGACTTCTGAGCATCCCTCCCGCGCCGATTCAGGTCTGGCCGACCGGGTCGGTGGACATCGTCGTGCGCCAACAGCTGGAAGCATCGTTGGATCCCGCTGTCCATAGTGTTGATCATGCGATTCGACTTCTCGAATTGGTCGCGACCAAGTACAGAATCGCCGAAGAGCCGATCGAGATTCGATCCGAAATCGCTGTGCGCAGGCTGGCGCTCGCGTTCGCACGGCGCGATTTCGTCGCAGGGATTGATGCGATTGGCACCATCCGAGCGATCGCCGATTTGCAATGGAGGCCAGTGGCGGAGGGGCTCTTCGTGCGCGGAATGGAATCGATGATTGCGAGTGGTCAGTTAACCCCTCAGCAAGTGGCGTCGGGTCGATGGGTAATCGTTGGATCTCGCCGTGCGCTCCGCGATGCCGCACGGAAGTCCGGCGACACCCAGAGAGCAGCCGCGGCCGAAATTCAGCTCGGACTGGCGCTGCTCAGCAGTGCGCGATCGATTCGCGCGCTCGATGCGCTTGGGGAGAGTGCCCCGCGAGGCGCGGATGCTCAGTTGATGTCCAAGGAGGCACTCACGATCGCGCGCGAGCTGTTGGCGAATCGTCCAGATGACGCGCAGGCATACACACTCATGGCTGATGCCGCGATGGCATCGGGTGATTTCGATGCGGCATTCGAAGCACTTTCACGTCTGGTCGGCGCGCTGCCAGTTCGTTCGGACGAGTGGTTCGGCCGAAAGGCAGACCTCTGCGAACTGATGGTGAAGTCGAATCCGGACGAGGTCCGAAAGATCTTGGCACAGCATCTGGTGCTCATTCCAGACTGGGGTCCTGGCGCCGGGGGAGAGCGATTGAAGGCACTTGCGATCCGCCTCGGAGTCGCAGTGCCGCAGACTCTTCCTGAAAAGGGGAGTGCGAAGTGAGCGTTGCTCGCGACGTATTGAAACTTCCACAGGATTCGGACGACTATGCGTTGATCGGCGTCGGTCGAGGATCAACACGCACAGAAATCGTTGATGCGACTCAAGCGCGGATCCAAGCGGTCGCGACATGCTCGCAATACGGCAGTCGAGCAGTGATGCTCGCGCAGCAAGAAATTCGAGAGGCGTCACAGAGACTGGTCAATGCTACGGACAAGATCGGGCAGAAGATCTCTTCGCACGCTTCTCCAGTGCAATTCGGGTCGATCGCCGCGGCGGTTCTGATGCGGCGCAATCCAAGACTCGCCCACCTCTATTTGGCGCGGATGAAAGTCGATGCGGAGAGATCGAGCCCACGGGTTACGAACGACCGACGGCCCGCAAGCAACCCCGTGGCAGTCGCCATTGTCGTAGCACCTGACGAGTCCAAGAAAGTTCCGTGGCTCTTGGCGGTCTTTGTGGCACTCTCGCTGACCGGGTTGATCGCAGAAGTTCTCTATTTGCGTTCGCAGATGCAGGCGGAAGTCGAGTCCGAAGAGAGCATGAGGTCGGACGAGGCAGAGTCAGATTCGCGGGAAGGGACAATTGATTCGGTCGATCGATCGGTCCCCGATGGTGGCGAGGCTACGAATCCAATGCCACGATCTTCTGCGGGAGTCGATCTCGGCGAGCGAGCGATCGAACAACCTGACTTGGCGAACCCCGCGCCCGAGTCAATGTCGGGCACGCACGAAGTCAGCGCTTCGAGTGCTGCCGCTCGCGCCCTGCGCAATCGCTGGCAAAGGGTCGCGCGAACCACGGTGGAGATTCCGATCGTCGAGGTGCCACCAGTTGTCTGGGGACGATTCGATCCGCTCGACGAATCCCTTCGTCAGTGCATTCTGCTGGAGCGGCTCGTCGCGCTCGATCTCATCGCGCGCGAGTTGGAATCGGGAAATGATCGATCCGCGTCGTTGTTGTTCGAGACAATCTCGAACAGTTCGTCAATCGGGCTCACTTTGCTCCCGCCGATCGCAGGCGCAGTCGCTCAGGAATTCGACGGGGAGCTCGCCAAGGCGCTCCAACGTCTTCCAGGATCGAGTCAGGGTCGAATCGCACTGCTCCGCAATTATCGAACGCGACCATCATCACCCGGAAGGCTCGATGCACAGACGCTCATCCAAGAGGCGTTGAAGGGGCCGAGTCGAGGAAGTCGAACGATCGCACAGGGGATTCTGATTGATCGCGGGGTGGACGCGCTCGAAGTCCTCGTAGCAGTCGAGGAGCGTTTCTCGGAATTGGCCGGTGACCCCGCGCTTGCGGGATTCCTTCGGGCGCTCAGCGGAGTCGATCCAAATGCGATCGAGGGTCCGTCAGCCTCGCGAGCGGCAATGTTGAGACGGATCATCGCTGCGCACCAATCCCGTGTTGACCAACTCGACAGTGCGACCAAGGACATCGCGACGATTCTGCACAAGATCGCTGTGAAATTACGGATTCGCAAGCCTCCGGACGAAGTCGCAGAGTTGCTGCGATCGATCAATCCGAAAGATTCGACGCAGCGGATGATTGGCCTAGGTGGTAGCGACGATGGTGTACTCCAACTTCTTGTGCATAACGGTACGGCTCTCCTGAGAGACCAGGCTGCCGTACTCGGAGCTCGTCGTCCACCCGATGAGCGGATCATCGAACGAGTCGTGAGCGTCGCCGCGAGGGAGCGTGCTGATGCTTCGACGGCACTCGGTCAGGCGATCGTCAACGCTCGTGGGATGCTCGGACTCGACGCCATCTTGCTCGGTGTTTCAGGATTGCAGCAGGAGGCAGGAGATATTGAGTCGGAGAATCAGTCGATGGGTGGAGGCGGCATGGAGTGGGATGCTCCGATGCAGTCGCGAGTGACCGATCCATGGCGTGCGAGACTCGAGGCACTTTCGCCGACGCAACCTGCCGGGTATCTCGAACTCGCGGAAGAAGTCGCGGACTCTTCGCAAGATGCGCAATCTCGAATGCTCGCAAGGCAGCTCTTCGCGCTCGCCGGCGGACTCGATCCCGATCGACTTGGCGCGTCGGCCGCGCTCGGAATCAAAGCCCTCGAAGACCAGCAAACCCCAGAGGGAAGAGTCGCCGCACTTCGCTGGATGGCAAGTTCACAGCGCTGGAGCGATTGTCCGCGCGCGGATGAATCGCAGACCCACGAAGGAGTTGTTTCGGTCGGTTCAGCAGTGAGACTCGGCGCTGTCGAGGCGCTTGTTCAGTATCGCCGCGGGTTCGGAAGGCGGGCGATCGAGCGAATCAAGAAGCCACAAGTGCGCGAGTATTTCGAGTCGATCATGAGGTCGATCCCCGGTGGCATCGAAGAATTCGATCGTCTGTCAGCGGTTTATGTCAGTGGCGATCCACCACTACTGTCGCCCGAGACGATGATGGCGCTCCTGAGATTAGAACACGCGCTCCTCAGTCCCAAGAGCACCAGGTGGTCGGACGCGCTCGCAATTGGAAGGGGAGGTCCGACCTACGACGCTCCACTTGGAACAGCGGAGGAAGTCTTTGGGGTGGATTCAAGTCGCAATCGTTGGACGCCGAGCGGCTGGGCGATTCGCGATCGAGATTCCCCGGCAACAGGCGCGAAGTGATCGCGTTCCTTCGCTTCAGTGCTTCAGTCGAGACCTTGCTTCAAGTCCGCGATCAGGTCTTGCGGGTTTTCGATTCCGATTGAAAGTCGTACAAGCGAATCGAGGATCCCAAGCGCCTTCCGTTCGGCGATCGGA